>CAZBZU010000123.1:0-1136 GCA_964496495.1 uncultured bacterium | reverse complement strand
TGAACCTGGTGGAGTCGCCGAAGGTGCAACGCTACATGGAGCGCCACCCCTACCCGCCCGGCCAGCACGGTCAGCGCCGGCGTCGCAAGATCAGCGACTACGGGGTGCGCCTGCGCGAGAAGCAGAAGCTCCGCTTCTACTACAACATGAGCGAGAAGCAGTTCGCGAACCTGTTCGCCGAGGCGTCGAAGAAGCAGGGCGCCACCGGCGAGGTCTTCCTGCAGCTGCTGGAGTCGCGGCTCGACAACGTCGTCTACCGGCTGGGGATCGCCGCCACGCGCCGCCAGGCACGGCAGTTCGTGGCACACGGGCACATCGCGGTCAATGGCAAGCGGATCAACGTGCCCTCCTACCGCCTGGCGCCCGGCGACGCGATCGAGGTGGCGGACGGCTCCAAGAAGAACGGGCACATCCGTGCCAACGTGGAGGAGCGCCGCCGCGGCAAGCTCAACCCCTGGCTGGAGTTCGACGCCGAGAGCCTGAAGGGCAGGTTCCTGCACCGCCCCGCCCGCGAGGACCTGACGGTGCCGGTGAACGAGCTGCAGGTCATCGAGTACTACTCGCGCTGAGGGCCCGCCGCGGGGCCTCGCGCGAGATCTGAAGGCCGAACCGAAGCCGAAGGAGCGTACGGTGCAGATCATCCCAGAGTTCAAGTCCAAGACGACGGACCGCTACGGCGAGTTCGTCGTCGAGCCCCTGCCGCGCGGCTACGGCGTGACGCTGGGCAACCCCTTGCGTCGCATCCTGTTGTCGTCGATCCCCGGTACCGCGGTAACGAGCGTCTACATCGAGGACGTGCTCCACGAGTTCTCGACCATCGACGGGGTCAAGGAGGATGTGATGCAGATCATCCTCAACCTCAAGGACCTCGTCGTGAAGCTCTACGATGAGGATCCCGTCACGCTCACGCTGCGCGCCGAGGAGCCCGGTGAGGTCACGGCGGCGCAGTTCGACGTGCCTGCCAACGCCGAGCTCATGAACCCTGAGCTCCACGTGGCCACGCTCACCAAGGGGGGCCGCCTGGTCATGGAGGTGCGCGTCGAGCGCGGCGTCGGTTACGTGCCGGCCGAGATTCACGGCACCAAGGACCGCATCAACTCGATCCCGGTGGATGCCGTGTTCACCCCGGTGCGCCG
>CAZBZU010000122.1:0-1154 GCA_964496495.1 uncultured bacterium | reverse complement strand
AGGCTGTCGGCCACTTCCTCGAGCTTGGCTTCGTCGTGAATCGATAGATTGGTGCCCTTGGGGAAGTACTGCCGCAAGAGGCCGTTGGTGTTCTCGTTGCTGCCACGCTGCCAGGGGCTGCGCGGATCGCAGAAGAAGACCCGCACGCCGGTGTCGACCGTGAAGCGGGCGTGCTCACCCATCTCCTTGCCCCGATCCCAGGTCAGGGTGCGCCTGAGCGCCTCGGGCAGTTCCTGGATGCGCTCCGCCAGCGCCTCCCGCACCCGCTCCGCGGTATGCCCGTGCGGCAGATGCAACAGCATCACGAAACGTGTCTTGCGCTCCACCAGCGTCCCGATGGCGCTCTTGTTCGCCGTGCCCATCAGTAAATCGCCCTCCCAATGGCCGGGCACCGCGCGATCCTCCACCTCGGCCGGGCGCTCACTGATCATCACCATCCCGCTGAGCTGGCCCTGAGCCTTCTGCCGGCCCTGCGGGCGACGCTGCGCCCTGCCGGTCCGCAGACAGGCGGTGAGCTCCCTACGGAGGCTTCCCCGCCCTTGAATGAACAAGGCCTGGTAGATGGTTTCGTGACTCACGCGCATGCCCTCGTCACCAGGGTACGTCGCCCTCAGATGCGCGCTGATCTGCTGCGGCGACCACAACTGGGTGAGCAGCCGCTCGACTTCACCCCGGAGAACCTTGTTGCGGGCCAGCTTCGGCGTTCTGGGTCTTGCCATCAACCGGGCGGCGCGCACGTCCCCGCGCCAGGCGCGGTAGCGCGTAGGTCCACCGTTGCCGTTGATCTCCCGACTGACGGTGGACGGAGCCCGACCCAGCCGCTCCGCGATCATCCGAACCGACAAGCCCTGCGTGAGCCCTCGGCTGATCTCTTCGCGTTCCTCGAGCGACAACCGAAGGGCAGAGCGTCGCCGAACCACCGCTCGGTCACGACGCGCTCCGAACACGCGATAGATGGCGTTCAAAGAGCTATCGAACTCCGCCGCAATCTCCGGGTACGGGCAGCCCTCAAGCACCCGCCGGTACATGAGCATCCGCTCCTCGTCACTGAAGCGGCGACCCTCCGACCTCCTGGTCTTGTCCATCGCACCTCCCGAACTCCTGCCGACCCTACGTCAGCAGGGAGGTGTTGCGATGGTCGATTGAAACCACCC
>CAZBZU010000121.1:0-1180 GCA_964496495.1 uncultured bacterium | reverse complement strand
TTGTCATGGCGTCGCACCGCCGGCAGGGCGGCCATGTAAGATAGCTGGACCAACAACACCTTGAAGGAGGGATCATGACTAGGCCCCGAGTCCTCTGGACGATCCTCATCGCATCGGTGGCGGCGCTGTTCAGCTTCGGCGCGGCGCAGTCCGCCCAACAACAGACGCTGGTGATCGGCGGTGATTGGACCGACCTCATCACGCTCGACCCCGGCGTCGCCTACGAGTTCTCGCCGGTACCGATCCTGGACAACACCTACCAGCGACTGGTGCAGTTCCACGGCACCGACCTGTCGCACGTGGTGCCCGATGCGGCGACGAGCTGGGACATCGCCAGCACCGCCGACGGCGGCACCACCATCACCTTCCACCTGGCGAACGCCACCTTCTCGACCGGCCGGCCGCTGACCGCCGCCGACGTGGTGTGGTCGTTCGACCGCGTCATCCAGATCAACGGTCCGTCGGCGTTCCTGTTCACCGACGTCGCCGGCATGAAGGTCGGCTCGACCAAGGCCCTCGACGACCACACCGTGCAGCTCACGCTGCCCAAGGGCGTGAACCCGCAGATCGTGCTCAACATGCTCACCTTCAACATCGGCGGCATCATGGACGCCACCGAGGTGAAGAAGCACGTCGACGCCAACGACTACGGCCAGAAGTGGCTGAACGACCACTCGGCCGGCTCCGGCCCCTACATGCTCGACCGCTGGGATCGCGGCTCGCAGGTGGTGCTCGTCACCAACCCGCACTACCCGAAGCCGCCCGCGATCAAGCGCATCATCCTGCGCTACATGCAGGAGTCGAACGCCCAGCGCACGGCGCTGAAGTCCGGTGAGATCGACATCGCCTACAACTTCACGCCCGACGCCTTCAAGGAGGCCGAGAGCGACCCGAGCCTGAACGCCATCAAGACCGACACCTTCCAGATGGCGTACCTGGGCATGAACTCGGGCCCCAACGCGCCGTTCGCGGACAACCGCGTGCGCGATGCGGTCCGCTACGCGATCGACCAGGACGGCATCATCAACGACCTGCTGGCCGGTCTGGGCCGCAAGATGCAGACCATCATCCCCTACGGCCTGATGGGCGCGGACACCAACGTCTACTTCCCGTACGACCTCGAGAAGGCCAAGCAGCTCATGGCCGAGGCCGGCAAGTCCGGCGGCATGACCGTCGAGTT
>CAZBZU010000120.1:0-1181 GCA_964496495.1 uncultured bacterium | reverse complement strand
GCTCGAGCGCCTTGGCGACGTTGCGCGCCTTGTCCGCCTGGACGTTCATCTGCACGATTCCGACTCTCATGCCGTCTCCTCCTGAACGGCCGCGCCGGCGGGCGCGGCACCAGCGCCGAACTCCCTGGCAGCGAGCTGGATGCCGTAGCTGAGGTGCTTGCGCATGGCCGCCCCTGCCGCAACCGGGTCCCTCGCGCGGATCCCGGCCAGGACGTCCCAGTGCTCGGCGTTGGCAGGCCCGGCCCGGCCCTTGACCGCCAGGGCACGGTGACGGATGCGATGCGTGAGCGCCCCCAGGTCCTCGCCGAGGCGCCGGATCACCGCGTTCCCGGAGGCGGCCATAAGGTAGATGTGGAAGAGCGCGTCCTCCTCCACGCCCGTCCCGCCCGCGTCCAGCTCGGCGTCCATCGCCTCGAGTGCACCCTTCATGAGCTCCATGTCGCGCTCGCTTCGTCGCGTCGCGGCCAGCTCCGCCCCGGCGACCTCGATGGCCATCCGCGCCTCGGCCGCCTCGAGCATCGACGGTTGCTCATCGAGCCGCGCCAGGCGCAGCTGCAGGAGCGACGACGGCACCTCCTGAACGAAGATGCCGCGGCCCTGCCGCATCGACACGATGCCCAGGGCCGCCAGGCTCACCAGCGCTTCCCGCAGCGTCGAGCGCCCCACGCCGAGCTGCTCGCAGAGCACCCTCTCGGACGGCAACGCGCTGCCGCTCGGGAACCGCCCCTCGAGGATGGCCTCGCCGATCTCGCGAGCCACCGACTCGTACAGTTGGAGGTTACGAACCGCTCTCACAGACCCACCCCATCGGCAACCCAAGTGCACGCGTTCCCGCCGGCGGACGTCCCCGCAGGCTCGGCCGGGGGTCTCCCACCTTCCTCGCTGACGACTTGCAGGCAGGTTAGCTGCTTGTCAGACCAGTTGTCAACGGCCACCTGCGACCGCGGCCCCTGTCTTCTAGGTCGCCCGCCGTCTCTGCCGTGCCGCGCGCCTTCGCCCTACCGGCAGGCGTTGTTCACGTACACGATGATGGTGTCGCCACCTCCCGAGATCTTCAGCTCGCCATGGAGCGACATGCCCGAGGTGTAGTTCGACGGGCAGGCGTTGGCGTAGACGTCGATCATCCGGCTGCTGTTGGTGTTGAGCGTGCCGCTGGTGGGGTTGGGGAAGATCCAGGGCGA
>CAZBZU010000119.1:0-1185 GCA_964496495.1 uncultured bacterium | reverse complement strand
TGAGCCTCTCCCCGTTCCTGGTCCAGCCTAGGGGTTACGATCCGGAGCTTTTGAGCTCTCCGAGATCCCTTGGGCGTAGGTCCTGGGCGGCACATCTCCCAGGGCCGAGTGCGGACGGAGATTGTTGTAGTCCCACCTCCAGAATCGGATCTTCTCCCGAGCGTCCTCGAGGCTCAGAAACCAGTTCACGTTCAAGCACTCGTCCCGGAGACGTGCGTTGAACGACTCGATGAAGGCGTTGTCCGTCGGCTTCCCCGGCCGACTGAAGCTCAAGCTGACGTCGTGCTCGTACGCCCAGCGGTCCAGCGCCTTGCTCACGAACTCGCTGCCGTGATCCACCTGAATGCGCTCAGGCAGCCCGTAGCGAGTCACCAAGCGCTCCAGGATGCCAGCAACGTCCGCCCCCTTGATGCTCTGCCCAGCATGGAGCTCCAGGCACTCCCGGTTGAAGGTATCGATCGCGGTGAACACCCGAAAGCGGCGCCCATCGAACAACGCGTCACTCATGAAATCCATCGCCCAGCACTCGTTCGGCCTTGTGACGTCCGCTCGCTGGGCGCGATGCTCCGCTGCCCGCGCGCGTCTCGGCCGGCGCCTCTTGAGGTTCAACCCGGCCTGACGGTAGATGCGGTACACGCGCTTGTGGTTCACCGCCCAGTCCTCGCGCCGCAACAACGTGGTGATGCGCTTGTAACCGTATCTGACGCGCACCGCGGCGATCTCCTCGATCCGCCGACGCAACGGCGCGTCCTTCACCGGCAGCGTCGGCACGTAGCGCAACGACGAGCGCGCCATCCCCAGCACCAACCCCGCCCGGCGTTGACTCACGCCGTACACCACCTGCAGATCTCCGGCCAGGCGACGCTTGTCACCCGGCCTCAAGGCTTTCGTTGCAACGCGTCCTGCAGCATCACCTTGTCCAAGCTCAGATCCGCAACGAGCCGCTTGAGCTTGCGATTCTCGTCCTCGAGCTGCTTCAACCTCCGCACCTCCGCCACGCCCAACCCGCCGAACTTCTTCTTCCAACGATAGAAGGTGTTCTCGCTGATGCCCATCTTGCGGCAGCACTCCGCCACGCTCACGCCCAGCTCCACCTGCTTCAAGGCGAACGCGGGTCAGCTCCTCGGTCTACTTCGACGACCGCAACTGAACCCACCTCGCTTCCCTGCATCCGATCCCCCTACC
>CAZBZU010000118.1:0-1195 GCA_964496495.1 uncultured bacterium | reverse complement strand
CCCGGCCACCCTCGAGCTCACCCTCGGCGCCATGGTGTTCGCCGTCCTCTTCGGCTTCCCGGCGGGGGTGATCGCGGCGCTCTACCAGGACCGCCCGGTCGACCTGGGGGTGCGCACGCTGGCCCTGGTGGGCGGCGCCACGCCCGTGTACTGGTTGGCCATCCTGGCGCTGGAGCTGTTCCACTCGCGTCTCGGGTGGTTGCCCGGGCCGGGGGAGATGAGCCCCTATCTGATCGAGCCCCACCGCGTCACCGGCATGCTGGTGGTCGACGCCCTGCTGGCCGGCGACTGGCCCGTCCTCGGCAGCGCCGTGCGTCACCTGATCATGCCTGCAGCCGTGCTGGGCGCGTTCTCGACGGCCCTGCTGGCACGCATGGTGCGCAGCGCCATGCTCGAGGTGCTGTCGCAGGACTTCGTGCGCACCGCCCGCGCCAAGGGCCTGGCCGCGCGCGTGGTGGTGTTCAAGCACGCCCTGCGCAACGCCGCGCTGCCCGTCCTGACCGTGATGGGCAGTCTCCTGGGCAGCCTCCTCACCGGCGCCGTGCTCACGGAGACGATCTTCTCCTGGCCCGGCATCGGCTCGTACGCCACCTCCAGCGCCATCGGGCTCGACTTCCCCGCCGTCATGGGGGTCACGCTCGTGGCCGGGCTGGTCTACAGCCTCATCAACCTCCTCGTCGACGTCCTGTACGCGGTGTTCGATCCGCGCATCACCTACGCATGACGGCGCCCGCGTTCCTCCGGAGCAAGCCGGCTCGGCGCTTCATGCGCAACCCGGGCACGTTGATCGGCACGGCCCTGTCGATCGCCCTGATCCTGGTGGCGCTGCTGGCGCCGCTGCTGGCGGGCGATCCCCTGCTCCAGCACCTCAGCGACCGCTTGCAGGGCCCGAGCGCCGCGCACTGGTTCGGCACGGATCAGCTGGGTCGCGACGTGTGGGCGAGGGTGGTGTGGGGCTCGCGCATCAGCCTGCGCATCGGTTTCGTGGTGGTCGGGGTGGCGCTGGTGACCGGGGGTCTGGTCGGGCTCACGGCCGGCATGGTCGGCGGCTTCTGGGACGAGCTGCTGATGCGGGTCACCGACATCTTCCTGGCGTTCCCGGCGCTCATCCTGGCCATGGCGATCTCCGCGGCCCTGGGGCCCAGCCTGGGCAACGTGATGATCGCGGTGGCGGCGGTGTCGTGGCCCAACTACG
>CAZBZU010000117.1:0-1215 GCA_964496495.1 uncultured bacterium | reverse complement strand
GAGCATCTGTATTGGCTGTCAAGCCGGTGTGGGAGCGTTGGGCGACCAGGTTCGATTGTCGGCGATGAGCTTGTTGGCGAGGATGACGAGCTTTCGGGCGACGGCAACGATAGCGGTCTTGGCCGGCTTACCGGCTTGGCGCAGACGTCGGTAGAAGACGCTCATCTGCGGGTTCCAGCGTATGGCGGCAACGGCGGCAAGATAGAGCATGCGCCGGACGCCGGCGCGGCCGCCGAAGACGACCCGGCGGCCGTCATGGCTGCCCGACTGGTCGGCGATCGGCGCCAGCCCGGCGAGCATGGCGACCTGCTTGTCGGTGAGTGCGCCGAGCTCGGCGAGGCGGGCGATCAGGGTAGCGGCGACGGCCGGACCGATGCTCGGGATCGAGGTGAGGATCTGGTACCTGCGGGCGAGGCTCTGGTTGGCCATGATGCGGGCCAGGATCTCGCGCTCGAGCGTGGCGATGTCCTTGGCGATCCGGTCGATGCGCTTGCCGAGCTGACGCTGAAGCATGGCGACCTTCGCCACCGACAGCTGGTTCTTGAGGCTGGTTTGTTCGGCAATGGCCGCATCGCGGGCTGTGACCAATTCGGCAAGCTCCTCCAGGGCTTGCGGCGGTGGTGGGCGGATCGCCGGGGTCATCACGGCGGCGAAGCGGGCCAGCACCGCCGCGTCGAGCCGGTCGGTCTTGGCCAGAATGCCGGTCGCCTTGGCAAACATACGGACTTTGAAAGGGTCGACCATGGCCACCGGGATGGCCGAAGAATGGAGGCTGCGCCACAGCTGCCGGTGCCATTTGCCGGTCGCTTCAACCACCGTCAGCGCGAGGTCGAAGTGGGCCAGCCACCGCTTCAGCCGGCGGATGCCTTCGCGGCTGTTGGCGACCGTCAGGTACTCGCCAGAGGGAAGGACACAGACGTCGAGCTTCTCCTTGCTCACATCGATGCCGACGCTACACTTGGCCTTGGCGTCTTGTTCGGGTGCTTCCTTGCCTTGCATGCGGGACGTGCTCCCCTTCATCTGTTGAGGACAAGAGCCGAAGGACGGGCGGACCAAGCTCTCCCGCGGTGCCAGACACCAAGGGCTCAACGGTCCCACCCGCCCGTGTCGAGGCCGGTGGCCACCGGCCTCGACACGCCGCACAGCTTGCATCGATTAGCTAGTCGCTGATCCGGCGCCGCAAATATGCAAGGGCTCCGCGCCTTGGCGAACAAA
>CAZBZU010000116.1:0-1252 GCA_964496495.1 uncultured bacterium | reverse complement strand
CTGGCGCTTCCTTCCCGGAGGTAGGCATGAGGATCTTCGTTCTGGGCGGCGACGGCTTCTGTGGCTGGCCCACCAGCCTGCACCTCAGCAAGCTCGGCCACGACGTCACCATCATCGACAACCTGAGCCGCCGCAACATCGACAACGAGCTGGAAGCCGGCAGCTTGACACCCATCCAGCCAATGGGCACCCGCCTGAAGGCCTGGAAACAGGCCAGCGGCCGCGACATGCGCTACGAACGCCTCGACATCGCCACCAACTACCACCGGCTGCTGACCCTCATCAGCGAGGAGCAGCCCGACGCCATCATCCACTTCGCCGAGCAACGCGCCGCACCCTACAGCATGAAATCCAGCTGGCACAAACGCTACACCGTCAACAACAACCTCAACGCCACCCACAACACCCTCGCCGCCATCGTCGAGTCCGGCGTGGACGTCCACCTGGTCCACCTCGGCACCATGGGCGTATACGGCTACGGCACCGCCGGCATGAAGATCCCCGAAGGCTACCTACCCATCGAAGTCACCACCGAGACCGGCGAAAAGGTCCGCCAGGAGATCCTCTACCCCCCCAACCCCGGCAGCATCTACCACATGACCAAAACCCAAGACCAACTCTTCTTCGCCTACTACGCCAAAAACGACGGCCTGCGCATCACCGACCTCCACCAAGGCATCGTCTGGGGCACCAACACCCCCGACAACCTACAAGACCAACGCCTCATCAACCGCTTCGACTACGACGGCGACTACGGCACCGTCCTCAACCGCTTCCTGATGCAAGCCGCCGTCGGCTACCCCCTCACCGTCCACGGCACCGGCGGCCAGACCCGCGCCTTCATCCACATCCAAGACACCGTCAAATGCCTGCAACTCGCCGTCGAGAACCCCCCCGAGAAAGGCGAACGCGTCAAGATCCTCAACCAGATGACCGAAACCCACCGCGTCCGCGACCTCGCCAAGCTCGTCGCCAACATCACCGGCGCCACCATCGAAAACGTCCCCAACCCCCGCAAGGAAGACGCCGAGAACGACCTCCACGTCAGGAACGACCTCTTCATCGACCTCGGCCTCAAACCCACCACCCTGCAACAAGGCCTCCTCGAAGAAGTCACCACCATCGCCCGCAAGTACGCCAGCCGCGCCGACCCCGACAAGATCCCCTGCACCAGCACCTGGACCACCCACCAGCAACCCGGCAAGCCCCGCCCCGCCGCCAAGCGCAAGGAGCCGGCCTGAGCCTGCCCGGC
>CAZBZU010000115.1:0-1308 GCA_964496495.1 uncultured bacterium | reverse complement strand
TTTTTCATCCCTTTGCACTATAGGATACAGAGTTTATCCACCGTACCTTGATTAAGGTTTAATAAATGATTTTTCTTTTCTTGAATGAATGTATGGAAAATAAAGTTACATCACAAATTATAAGGAGAATTCAATGAAACATATAAAAATGTTCGTATTAGCAGGAAGTGTTCTCTTCGCCATATTTATAGCAGGCTGCGGAAGTGGTCCTATAGTGGTAGATAAAGAAGCCTCCACATCTGCAATTAGTGCCGCTGAAGCGGTCGGTGCGTCGAACATTCCAAGCGCATCTCTCTATTTACAGCTTGCAAAAGAGGAATTAGCGAAAGCCGATGTATTTGCAGAAAACGGCAACAAGGAACAAGCCGAGTCAATGGTGCTGCGCGCCCAAGCAGACGGCGAATTAGCCGTAGCGCTCTCCCGCAGTGATACAGACAAGAAAGAAGCCGAAAAGGCAATACAACGGGTACAGAAGCTCCAACAAGACAATCAAATACCTCAAGAAAGGAATTAAACAATGAAACCCATGATATATATTATAACTATTGTATTTGCCGGACTACTCGTTAGTTGTAGCGCAACCATGCCCCCGCAGGAACTCACGAATGCACGTCAGGCTTATCAGCAGGCGAGCAACGGGCAGGCGGCACAATTAGTGCCGGCAGAACTGCACAAAGCACAAGTCGCACTTGCCGATGCAGAGAAGTCTTTTCAGGACGACCCTGATTCATATCGTACACGAGATCTAGCCTATATAGCAGATCGCAAAGCAAAGATGGCCGACGCGTTAGCTGTTACAGTTGCTGAAAATGCCTCCATGGCAAAGGCAAAAAAAGATTACGAAGCAACTCAGGCCGAGATTATGAAGAAATCAAATGATCAACTTACTATAGCGCGAAAAGCACAGGTTGATGCTGAAAAAGCAGCAGCTGATGCACAAGCAGATCTTGCCAAGCTCGCGGCAGTAAAGGAAGAAGCTCGTGGTCTTGTGATTACGCTTTCGGGCAGTGTTTTATTTGCTTCGAACGAATCATCACTCCTACCGGCGGCGCAGGATCGTTTAAACAAAGTTGCTGATGCACTCCTTGTAACCAAAGAGCGAAAACTTACCGTTGAGGGTTATACAGATTCACAGGGATCATCAAGTTACAACATGGTGTTGTCTCAAAAACGTGCTGATGTGGTAAGATCATACCTAATCTCACGGGGTTACCCAAGTAATCTTATTCAAGCGCAGGGTATTGGTGAAGAAAGTCCAATCGCAAACAATAACACTGCTGAGGGCAGGGCTAACAATCGCCGTGTAGA
>CAZBZU010000114.1:0-1364 GCA_964496495.1 uncultured bacterium | reverse complement strand
TTAGTCATCGCCTCGCTCCGCAGTCGAGTGTGTCCGCGCTCCATCGCCCCGTTTGGCACGGCGACCGGGGAAGAGGGGTCGTTGGCATGGCAGCGCAGAGCGCGGCACGTTGAGAGGTAGGCATCTTCGCCGTGATCCGTTGTTGCCTGCTCGACATGGACTACCCGCCCGTAGTGAACTACCGGGCCGCAACGACGAACGGTTGTTCTGCACACTGATCATCGACCAGGCTCTTTCGTCCTTAAGCGGCCGGGCGCACTCGGCGAACAGAGTGAGAGCATCTTGAGGTCGGAGCGCCTCAGACTCCCGATTGGAGCAGCGTTCCTGGCACCTGGTCGCCTTCAACGGCAGCATCGTGCGCGAGGTCGCCATCAACGCCGGGCGGGCCACCGCCGCAGACATCAGTAAGGGAGTGGACCACGGCTGCACAGGTGGCACCGACTTCGACGCGCCGGTTTGCACACCGTGCGCCACGTGCACGGCGAGCACGGTGCATCAGTGACGCACGCTTCTACGTCCGCTTCTGAACGGACCAGCGCGGACGCGTCTCTCCGCGCTTCCCCGTGCACGCCCACCATGCCGCCCACAGCGATGGGCTGACGCTCCAAGCTGGCCGTGCGGCGGGGCGGACACCGCCGGTCCGAGATCCGAACGCGACGATGCGCGCGCTACCCGTAAGCCGCCGAGACAACAACGACAGCGCGGTGGCCCTGCGGTTGAAGCACGCGTTGGGCCATGGGCGCCGCCGCCACGCTGCATCCCTGCTCGCACGGGTCGTCGCGCGCACCGTCGTACCGACGGCGCCGACCCGAGAAGACGCTGCTGTACAACCTGGTGCGATGCCACCTCGAGACGATGCTCGAACAGGGCCGGCTGCGCTCGGCATACGGTACCGGGTACCCGCGCTACGTCGAGCAGACCTTCCGCCGTTTCTTGGCCTGCGGCATCCCGAGCGAGGGTCTGGCCAGGGTCCGCTGCGCGTCGTGTGGTAGCGAGCGGCTCGTCGCGTTCTCGTGCAAGCTGCGTGGGGTCTGCCCCTCGTGCTCGGCGCGGCGCATGGCGGACCTGGCCGCGCAGCTCGTCGATGGCTTGCTGGCGCAGGTGCCCTATCGGCAGGTGGTCTTCACCTTCCCCGTACCCTTGCGCCTGGCGATGCTTCGCCAGCCGAGCGTCCTTTCGCTCGTGCTGCAACGCTGCGTGCGTGCGCTCTTCGCGCAGCTGCGCCGACGCGCCAAGGCGCTAGGCGTCGACCAGCCGCTGCCTGCCGCGCTGACCGCCATCCAACGCTTTGGCGGCTCGCTCAACGTCAACGTGCACTTCCATGTCATCATCCCCGACGGCGTCTTCACGCTCGACGCCAACCA
>CAZBZU010000113.1:0-1401 GCA_964496495.1 uncultured bacterium | reverse complement strand
AGCAGCAGATCGGTCCACATGTTGATGGGCACGAAGTCCTTGACGGGGTTGGCGATGCCCGGCAGGCCGGGGACGCCCGGCGCCGTTCCCTTGGGTGAGGCCTGGTCGCGGCGGAACTGGACGCCGCCGCCGGGCTTGCCGAAGTAGCCCAGCATCGACGACAGCGTGACCTCCATCCACACGGGCTGCTCGCCGTGATCGGCCCGCTGCATCGAGTAGCCGCCCATGATGAAGGTGCGGTTGGCGGCCATGCGGCGCGCCAGCTTGCGGATGGTGTCGGCGCTGACCTGGGTGATGGCCGCCGCCCACTCGGGCGTCTTCGGGGTACCGTCCGACTTGCCCGTCAGGTACTCCGCGAACTTGTCGAACCCCACCGTGTACTTGTCCAGGTACGCCTGATCGTGGAGCTTCTCGGTGTACAGCACGTGCGCCAGGCCCAGCATGAAGGCCGTGTCGGTGTTGGGGCGGATGGCGATGTGCTCGGTGCCCAGGTACTGGTCGGTGTCCGTGGTCAACGGGTCGATCGAGACGATGGGGATCCCGGACTCCTTGACCTGCTTGTAGTACCCGATGGAGAAGTGGTTGGCGTCGCGAGCGGGCTCCGCGGTGACCAGCGGGTTGTGGCCGAAGAACACCAGCAGCTCGGCGTTCTTCAGGATGGCCGGGAAGGTGGAGGCCTGCGGGCTGGCATCGCCCAGGACGTAGGGCATGATCACCGGCAACACCGGCGCGCTGTAGGAGTTGACGTAGTAGACGTAGCCGCCATGGAGCGACAGCAGCCGGTGCAACGCGCCGGTCGAGCTGTGCATGGTGCCGACGTTGTCCCAGCCGTAGGCGCCGCCGTAGATCGCGCTGTTCCCGTACTGGCTCTTCACGCGCTTCAGCTGCTGCGCCACCATGTCGGTGGCCTCGTCCCACGGGACGCGGACGAACGGCTCGGCGCCGCGCTTGGTGGGGTCGCTCTTCTCCTGCTTCTGGTAGAAGCCCTTGCGCACCATCGGGTAGCGGATGCGGGTCGGCGAGTAGAGCATGTCCGGCATCGCCTGCACCATGGGGGTCGGCGCCACGTCGTCCTTGAACGGGATCGCCTGGACGAAGCGGCCACCCACGACCTTGGCGTAGAACGCACCCCAGTGCGCCATGCTCAGGCCGGTGAAGGTATCGAAGTTCGGCAGGCTGCCGGCCACGGTGCCGTAGCTCTGGGCCGCTGCCAAACTCCCCGCGGCAGCGCCGCCCACGACCACGCTGCTCTGCTGCAGGAACTTCCGTCGACTGATCTTCATACCCTTCGAGTCCTTCCTCGCCGCGACGCGGCGCCACGCGTGCGAAGCGGAGCGCGCGCCACGAGCTGCAGGCCGCCTTGCGGACCGCTTCGTCCTCACGAATCGATTGCCGGCTTCC
>CAZBZU010000112.1:0-1405 GCA_964496495.1 uncultured bacterium | reverse complement strand
ACGTGCACTTCCATGTCATCATCCCCGACGGCGTCTTCACGCTCGACGCCAACCAGACGCTGCGCTTCGTCGAGCTCGGCCCGCCCACCCAGCGCCAGGTCGAGCAGCTGGCGCGCGCCGTCGCCCGTCGCGTCGAGCGCGCCCTGGCCGCCCACAGCCCCGACGACGAGGCCCAGCTCGATGACGACGAGCATCGCTGGCGCGAGCACGCGCTGACAGAGGCCCAACCGCCGCGCCGTCGCGCCTCGCTCTTCGCGCTCGACACCGCTGCGCCACCGCCGAGTCCGCTTTGTGCCGCGCTCGACGGCACCGCCGTGCACGCGCAGACCGCGGTCCCCGCCCACGACCGGGCCGCGCTCGAGCGTCTGCTGCGCTATGCGTTGCGTGGTCCGCTAGCCACAGACCGCCTCAGCCTGTGCGACGACGGCCACCGCGTGCGCACCCGCTTCGCTCGCCCCTGGCACAACGGCCGCACCTGCCTCGAGCTCGAGCCCACAGCGCTGCTTCGTCGCCTCGCGCTTCTCATCCCCCCGCCGAGATGCCACCTTTGGCGTTACCACGGTCTGTTCGCGCCCAGGGCCGCCCATCGCCCCAAGCTCGCTCAGCTGCTGCCCGCGGCGCTCGGCGCCACAGCCGCCGCGCTGCCACACCACGGTGCGCCCCTGCCGAGCGCCGATGCTCCCGCAGCCACCGCGCCCGCATCACCGCTGCCCCAAGCGGCCGCCCTGTCGGCGCCCCTGCAGCCCCAACCACCGACGCTTCCGCCCAGACGCCGCCTGCGCTGCGCCGAGCTGCTGCGTCGCGTCTTCGCCATCGACCTCGTCTGCTCCTGCGGCGGCTCCCTGCGCCTGATCGCCCTGCTTTCCGACCCCGCCGTCCTGGCGCGCATCTGCACCCACCTCGGTTGGCCCACCTCGCCCCCACCGTGCCTACCGGCTCGAGGCCCCACCCAGCTCCCGTTCCACACCGACGCCTCCGACCCAGAGCCCGACGACCACGACCCCTCGGCCCACCGCGCTAGCCCGTCGGCTCGTGCCCCGCCGCCCTCCATCGTCGAGACCATCGAGACCTAGCTGTCCGCTCGAGCCGACCGTGCCGTGCCGCCCACCGTCGCGCTCCACGCTACCGCTTTGCCTGCCCTCCCGCCCCTTACCCCAGATCCCAGCCCGGCACCGACCGTTCCGACCCGTTGCGCGCCGCGCACCGCCCTACCTCTCGCCCCTCGGCCCCAACCGCCGCCGCCGCCCTATACTGCCCCAGGCCCCCAGGACGTGGCTTAAACGCCCTATACGCGCCCCCTCCGTGCTACAGGCCCCGGCGCCCAAAGCGTGGCTAAAAAACCCTATCCGCCGTCGACGGCTTTTCACTGCACGCCAACACGGCCGTCAACGCCTACGACACGGCC
>CAZBZU010000111.1:0-1466 GCA_964496495.1 uncultured bacterium | reverse complement strand
GCCACGTAGGTCTGGAATTCCTGTCCGCTCACGACTTCGATCAGGCGACCAAGGATCTGGTAGTTCGCATTCGAGTACGCCCACGTCTCCCCGGGCTCGTGGGCAGGCGTCACCTGTGCCAGCCGGTCGACCCCGCGCGCAAGATCGTCCTTCTCACCGGTGGCTTCCGGATGTCCGGCGTTCCCTTGCATTGTGGAGAAGCCGCTCGTGTGGCTGAGCAACTGCCTGATGGTGATCGCGCCGGCGGGTCGGCCCGAGAACGCGTGGAGGTACCGGGAGAGCCCGGTATCCAGGTCGATCTTGCCCGCTTCCACCAGTTGCATCACGGCGAGTGCCGTGAAACTCTTCGAGATCGAGCCGATCACGAACGGCGTGTCCACCGTGACGCCTGTGTCGCCCCCGAGCTCGACGACCCCCCGCGCGCCGGCCGACGTGACATCGCCGTCGGCAACGACCGCGTACGCCAGGCCGGGAACGCCGGAAGCAGGCATGGCGCGATCGATGAAGGCCTCGATCGATCCTCCAGGGGAACCGGCAGCCAGAGCGGCGCTCATGCCGAGCGCGAGGACGCCCTGCGCAAGCCACAGCAGCAGTCGCGGGGCCGGCATCGACCACCCGCTGCAGGCACGTGCCGACGTACCGGAGGTCACCGCGCCATCCCATCACGGACGGGCACGTGCGTCGAAGCGGCATGAAGCCGGAGGCGATCAAAGGCGCGTGGTCCGTTGTCGAGGCCCAGGTCCAGGTGGGTAGCCATCACTCCAGTCGTGATGTCGCTCCATCTACCATTACTCGTACCGAGCATGGTCGGGGATCAAGGCTAGGCATTCGACCGACGATTGTCAAGGTCGGATCGCGCGCGGCGGCCCGAGCATGGCCCCACCCGCTCACGTCCAGCCGGGCCGGTCCGACGGCGCGGAAGACGCCACGGTGACGAGACCTCGTCCGGTGCTTGCCGGTTCCACCTGCCGCAAGCGACCGAGCCGTCACCTACGGGCTCGTCTCGGCCGCGAACGCGGCAGCGATGCCGTCGAGAATGAGCCCCAGCCCGAAGTCGAACTCGTTACCGTACGCGTAACCCGGTTGCAGCACGAGGGTCGTTGCCATATCCGCCAGGTGTGGGAATGTCTCGGCCATCGCGTCCTGCTGCGCCATGATGTCCTCCGCGACGGTACCGATGTCGCCGGAGGGGTCGAGAGGCAGCGAGACCTCCTGCTGCGCGAACCCCAACACGTAACTGTCGAGGACCGAGATGGCATGGCCCGTCAACGACATCGAGAAACCCGCAGCAGTGAAGCAACCGATCACCGAATCCAGATGACCAAGGGTCGCAGGCCCCGGTGAGGTTCGGGCCTCGATGCTGATGGCCCAGGGATGCCGTGCGAGCACACGCCGTGTCGACACCGCCCTCTCGCGCATCGCGGAGCGCCACTCGTCGCCCGCTTGCGGCGTGACGAACTCGGAGT
>CAZBZU010000110.1:0-1621 GCA_964496495.1 uncultured bacterium | reverse complement strand
AACGCCAAGACCACGGCGAGCAGCAGGTCCGCATGGTCATCGCCCTCGCCACCCTCAAGGGCGAGCTCGGCACCCCCGGCGGCGGGCTCGCCATCTTCGTCCAGGGCGGGAATGGTTTGCCTGCCACTCAGGCCAAGCCCTTCGCGGGTTTCCCGAGCGTGGCGAACCCGGTCACCCAGACCATTGTCGAGCAGCACTTCGCAGATTCCATCCTCAACGCGCCCGTCACCAACAACCACGACGGCAAGAGCTACACCTACCCCGAGCCCGGCAAGTCCGAGCTCAAGCTCATCCACTGGGTCGGCGGCAGCAGACTCACGAACCAGCACGACCACATTGACCTGGAGCTGAAGGCCCTGCAGAAGATCGAGACCATCATCATCCAGGACTCCTGGTGGACGCCCGGCGCCCGCATGGCCGACATCGTGCTGCCCATCAACACGCTGTTCGAACGCAACGATCTCACCACCGCGTGGCGCTACGCGCTCTACCAGCACCAGATCGTCGAGCCACTCGGGGAGTCCCGCTCCGACTTCCAGGTCTTCTCGGACCTCGCCGACCGCCTCGGGTTCAAGGACAAGTTCACGCTCGGTCGCGATACCGAAGACGCCTGGCTGCGCTTCCTCTACGCAGGAGCCAAGCTCGACCTCAGCTACGAGCAGTTCCAGAAGCAGGGCTACGTCGAGTTCCCCATCACCGGACAACCCAAGAACTCCTTCGCCGACTTCCGCGCCAACCCCGCACTCAACCCCCTCGGCACGCCATCCGGCAAGATCGAGTTCTACTCCGCCAAGATCGACAGCTACCACTACGACGACTGCCCCGCCACCCCACAATGGATGGAGCCCAACGAATGGCTCGGCAGCGCCAAGACCAAGACGTACCCACTGCACGCGATCACCAAGCACCCCTGGTGGCGCCGCCACTCCTCCTACGACAACGTCGACACGCTGCACAAGGAGAGCAAGATCAATGGCTTCGAACCCGTCCTGATCAACCCGCAGGATGCGCAGGAGCGCGGAATCGCAACCGGAGACGTCGTGCGCGTGTTCAACGACCGCGGCCAAGCCGTCTGCGCCGCCAAGGTCACCGCCGACATCCGACCCAAGGTGATCATCCTGCAGGAAGGCTCCTGGTACCGGCCCGCTGAGCCCGGCACCATCGGCAGCATCGACCGCGGCGGCTGCGCCAACATGATCACCCAGCAGACCGGAACCTCGCAGCTCGCCCAGGGGCCCATCGCCCACACCAACCTAGTCCAGATCGAGAAGTACCAGGGCACCATCAAGCCCAACGACTACGCTCCCATCAAGAGCAGCTAAGCCAACCCGGGGGGCCGGCCATCGTGCCGGCCCCCCGGACGCTGACGGCTGGAGGCGAAGCCAGCGCACGCCGCTGCGCCGACGGCGCGCGACGGGCATCCCTCCCCTGCGAGTCGATTGCCCCGCCGCAACGCCGGCGGGACAAAAAACCCTGGTGGGGCGCGGCGCGTCAATCGAGAATCGACCCAGCACCCGAGCTTGGAGAACCCACCAGGGCTCTCTCGGCCGAGGGATCTTCCCTCCGGGGCCGTCCGGGCAACCGGCCGACCTGCCAGGAACCGCAAAGGGACTGCTTCGCG
>CAZBZU010000109.1:0-1886 GCA_964496495.1 uncultured bacterium | reverse complement strand
CTATCCCGATCCCAACGGCAACGCCAGCCCGCTGGCCGACTACAACGCCAAGTCGTTGGCATGGCGCAATGTGTGGAACGACGCTCAGGGCACCAAGCTGGCGACCGAGGCGGCGGTCAGCACCGACCCGGCGCAGCGCAAGGACCTCTACGCCCAGCTCACGAAGTACGTGGCGCAGAACGGGCCCTACGCCATCCTCTACCAGCCGTACGTGCCCATCGTGACCACCGCCAAGGTCCAGGGCTTCGCCCGGAGCGCCCAGGGCGACGTCGACTACGCGGCGATCAGCAAGTTGCCTTGAGCTGGATCCCAGCCGTCTGGATGCGCATGGGAGGGGCCCGGACGGGCCCCTCCCATGACGTCGCCCCGGTCGCGGAGGAACCGTGCTCGCCTTCCTGCTGAGGCGCCTCGGGTACCTGATCTTCGTCGTCTGGGGGGTCGGCTTCGCCGCCTTCTTCATCTCGCACGTGGTGCCGGCCGACCCGGCCGCGGCGGCGCTCGGAAGCAACGCCCGGCCCGCCCAGATCGAGGCCTACCGCCACAAGTACGGCCTCGACCTGCCGGCGCCGGAGCAGTACGTGCGCTACATGGTCGACCTCTTCAAGGGCGACCTCGGCAACTCGCTGCGGACACAGCGGCCTATCTTGTCCGATCTCAGGGACTTCTTCCCGGCCACGTTCGAGCTCACCCTCGGCGCCATGGCCTTCGCGGTGCTCCTGGGCCTGCCGATGGGCATCATCGCGGCGCTCTACCAGGACCGTGCGCTCGACCTGGTGGTGAGGACGCTCGCCCTGGTGGGTGGGGCCACGCCGGTGTACTGGCTGGCGATCCTGGCGCTGGAGCTCTTCCACTCCCGCCTCGGCTGGCTGCCCGGGCCGGGCGAGCTCAATCCCTATCTGCTGGAGCCGCACCGCGTGACCGGCATGATGGTGGTGGACGCCGCCATCGCCGGCAACTGGCAGGTGTTCGTGAGCGCGCTCAGGCACCTGGTCCTACCGGCCGCGGTGCTGGGGGCGTTCTCGACGGCGCTGGTGGCGCGCATGGTGCGCAGCGCCATGCTCGAGGTGCTCTCCCAGGACTACGTTCGCACCGCCCGTGCCAAGGGCCTCGCGGGCCGCGTGGTGGTGTTCAAGCACGCCCTGCGCAACGCCGCCCTGCCGGTGCTCACGGTGATGGGCAGCCTGCTCGGCAGCCTCCTCACCGGCGCGGTGCTCACCGAGACGATCTTCTCCTGGCCCGGCATCGGCTCCTATGCCACCTCCAGCGCCATCGGTCTGGACTTCCCGGCGGTCATGGGCGTGACGCTGGTGGCCGGCCTGGCCTATAGCCTCATCAACCTCCTCGTCGACGTCCTCTACGCGGTGTTCGACCCGCGCATCACCTACGCATGACGCGCCGCCTCGCCTTCCGCGACAGGGCCGCCGCGATCCTGCGCAGCAAGCCTGCGCGGCGCTTCCTGCGCAACCCGGGTACCGTGATCGGCACCGCCCTGGCGGTGCTGCTGGTGCTGGTGGCGCTGCTGGCGCCGGTGCTGGCCGGCGACCCCCTGCATCAGAGCCTCGCCGAGCGGCTGCAGGCGCCGGGCGCGCAACACATCCTCGGCACCGATCAGCTGGGCCGCGACGTGTGGTCGCGGGTGGTGTGGGGCTCGCGCATCTCGCTGCGCATCGGCTTCGTGGTGGTGGCGGTGGCGCTGCTCCTGGGCGGGCTGGTCGGGCTCAGCGCCGGCATGCTCGGCGGCTTCTGGGACGAGCTGCTCATGCGCGTCACCGACATCTTCCTGGCCTTCCCGGCGCTGATCCTGGCGATGGCCATCTCGGCCGCGCTGGGCCCCAGCCTGGGCAACGTGATGATCGCGGTGGCGGCGGTGTCGTGGCCCAACTACG
>CAZBZU010000108.1:0-2370 GCA_964496495.1 uncultured bacterium | reverse complement strand
CGCACCATGGTGTCGAGCGAGGGCGGGGTATCGGGCGGTGCACGACGCTCGGTGACGATATAGACCGCCTGCCACTCCGCGGTGTCGAACACCACGTCGCACGGCATCTCGGGGCATTCGCGTCCGAGCATGGTGAGGAACAGCACCCGCCAGGCGACGATCATGTAGAAAGCGAGTGCCGGCTCCAGGCGCTCGATCTTTTCCAGTTGCAGCTTCTCGATGCGGCAGCCGGATTTCAGGATGCGGAAGAAGACTTCAATTTGCCACCTGCAAAGGTACCATTGCAGCTTCTCCAGGGCCTGCTCGGGGGTCTGCACGGGCAGATTGGTCAACAACAGCCATTCGACGGGCGCCTCGCCGGCAGGCGGCTGGGGCTCGGTGGCCAGGATGGCGGTGATCGCCACCGCGGGCAGGGTGCGGTCGGGGCGACGGGGGGCGGGCAGTGTCACGCGCACCGCGCGGATCTGTTGGTGGACCGTGCGGGCCTTGCAGCCGTGGCTGGCGGGCCGCTCGAAGGTGGTTTCGGTGAGCACCGGGGCTGCGGCCAGGTGCTGGCGCAGGGTCTTGCCATTGGCCAGGACCCGGTCGTGCTGACCCCGGACCAGCCAGTCCGCGGCCGATTCGGGGCACGGGGCCTCGACGAAGAGGTCGTAGATATCGGCCTCGCGGTCGGCCACGTAGGTCAGGCGGGTGTCGGGGAGGGTCTCGGCCAGCTCGTTGACCCGTTGGTAACCGTCCACCCAGCGCACGCTTTCCTTCTCCTCCAGGCAGCGGTTGGGATCCTTGTCCTGGCCGAGACTGCCTTGCGCGCGTGTCCAGGTATACCCATCGAGCAGTCCCAGACACAACCGCTCGGGGGTCAGCGCCAGCGTCGGGTGCAGGTACAACCCCTGACGCAGCTCCAGGTTGAGCGGACCGAGCCCCTGCATGGAGGGTTTGCCGGTGTAGTCGAGCTCGCTGGTGTCCTGGATGCACAGTACCCGCGGGTGCGCGCGCATGCGCTCGACGGTTCGCGCGATATGGGGGGCGAGTACCGCCTCGGCAGTGACCTGGGGGTGATCGAACAGCCGGTAGGCGGCCCGGGTCTCGCTCCAACCCCCGCAGGCGGCGGGAATGCTCACCGTGGGTTTGTCCCCCAGGCGCTGCAGCAGGCGCCGGGCGCGCCGGTTCAGGCGCGCATCGCCCAGCGCGATGTCCCCGAGCTCCTCGCTCGGCGCGCTCATGCCGCCACCCCCAGCGCCCGGCGAAACTGCGCCACCAGCGGGTAGAGGTAGACGGCCTTGCGCGGCAGCTGCGCCCGATGGGCCACATCGCACTTGCCCCGCCCCTGGGTCTCGCCCACATAGTGCCAGTTGGCCGCGCGGTAGCAGGTCGCGCGAAACCGCGGCGTCTCCACAAAGGTCTCCAACAGCACCACACGCTCGCCGTAGCGCGTGGCGAAGTCCTCCCCGACCCGCGCTGCGGCCAGCGCCAACACCTTCGAGGCGAGGTTCCTCACGTGGACCCAGGGCAGAATGAGGAAGCGGGCGTTGTTGAGTACGCGCCCCAAATGGGCCTCGCGCGCGGTCCGCTCCCAGCCGATCCAGCGGTCACGCGCGGCCACCTTCCAGGCCGCCGCACCGAAGCCGAGTGCACCCAAGACCCCGTGATCCCACTGAACCAGATAGCGCAGTTGCGCGCCCGGCAGGGGGCTGTAACCCAGGTAGTGCCAGCGCGCGATCAACCCGTTCCACAGCCGCGAGGCGGCCTTGTCGGTGACCGGCTCCAGACGCAGACCGCCCAGTTGCCCGGCCGATCCACACAGCGGCTGCTCCCCCGGCCAGGCATCGGGTTGCTTGACCAGCGCCCGTGCGTTGCCGTTGCCGTTGCGTGGCGGCGGCAGCGCGATCAGACCCGCGCGATGCAACCGCAGCAACCCCACCCGGCAACTCATCAGCTTCGGGCGGCCCAGGGTGTCACGCCACCCCAGGGCATCGCACACGCGCCGCGCCACCTCGGCGCGCAACGGCGGGTCGGCTTCGCCGATCACCCGCCGGATCGTCTCCAGGTCCGCCGCACTCAGCGGCCTCCCGCACAGCTTGCTAACACTGCCCTCGCTCATCTGCCCTTGCCCCATCGGTCGTGATGGGGGCAGATTTCACCACCTTCGCCGTCCTGTGTCCAGCCCAGGCCGCCTCAACTGGCCAGCAGAGATGTGGTTAATAGTCAGGCGTAGATCATGCCGCATTTGCTGTCTTCCCACGGCCGTGTCGGGCGATGCACAACGTAGGACTGGATTTATTGCGCCTAACGGGCGGCGGATTCAACCGTCCGCGCCTGGGACTGCGAACAGAGCCCGCGGGGTCATGTCTTGAATTGATGCGTCTCAGC
>CAZBZU010000107.1:0-2696 GCA_964496495.1 uncultured bacterium | reverse complement strand
CGTCGACAGTCTGCGCCATGGCAGCGCCACCGACGAGCAGGAGGCTGATGATTGCGGGGAGGATGAAGCGAGCCTTCAGCATGATGATTCCCTCCGGATGAAGCATTCGGCCGGTCGCGCTACTAGCTCCGCCTGTCCCAAGCGCCCGAGTACAGGATCAGGCTTCATCGCTTCCGAAGGGACCCTCGCCACCAAGATTTGGCAAGGGGTTCGTTCAGCTGAGGCGAGCCTAGCGGCGCACGACTTACGGGACTCTGACACTTCCGTCCGTTTGTAAGGTATCTAACGCGTCGGTGACGGGATTGCGAGAAATTGCACAAGGTTCTGGAGCGGCTCGCTCGTAGCGGGGTCGGCTCCGGGGCGGCTCCCGAGCACGCGTCACGGCGGCCTGGGCACCGGCCGGCCGCACGTACCCGCCGGCGCGAAGAGGCCGTCCAGCGGCCCGCAACGCCGGCTGGACGCCGGCCCCGCGCTCGGCGTCGCCTACACTGGCGCCATGACCGACCGCGGCCAGCCGCCCGAGGGCACCGCAGCCGGCGGCCTTCCCGACGATGGCAGGCCTTCGGAGACCCCTGCCATCCGCCTGGACGACGTGCTGAAGCTCGCCGGGATCGCAGCGACGGGCGGGCAGGCGAAGCACCTGATCCAGTCGGGGCAGGTGCGGGTGAACGGCGAGGTGGAGACCCGCCGCAAGCACCGGCTGCAGGCGGGAGACGAGGTGGCCGTGGGCGACGAGCTGTTCGTCGTGGAGCTGGCCCCCACGGACGCCGGGGACGGGGGGCGAGACCGGAGCGCGGACGAGGCCGAGTGACCGGCGCCCCGGCCGGCTACTCGATCTCCTCGGACTCCCACCCGGGCTGCGGCTCCGGGTAGTGCATGTCGAGTGCCTCCAGCGCGTCAACGATGGTGCTGACCACGTGCAGGTTGCGATACCAGTTGTGGTTGGCGGGGATGACGTGCCACGGCGCCCACGTCGTGCTGGTGGCCGCGAGCATGTCCTCGTAGGCAGCCATGTAGTCGTCCCAGAGCTTGCGCTCCTCGACGTCGGCGTGACTGAACTTCCAGCGTTTGCGCGGCAGCTCCAGGCGCTCCTCGAGCCGCGCCTTCTGCTCGTCCTTGCCGACGTGCAAGAAGAACTTGAGGATCGTCGTGCCCTCCTCGGCGAGCATGCGCTCGAAGTGGTTGATGTGCGCGTAGCGGCGCTTGCAGCTGCGGCGATTGACGAGGCCGTGGACGCGCGTGACGAGCACGTCCTCGTAGTGGGAGCGGTTGAAGATGGCGATCTCGCCCTTGGCCGGGGCGTGCTGGTGCACCCGCCAGAGGTAGTCGTGGTCGAGCTCGAGTGGCGTCGGGACCTTGAAGCTCGTGACCTTCACGCCTTGAGGGTTCACGCCCTCGAAAACGGCCCGGATGGTGCCGTCCTTGCCCCCGGCGTCCATCGCTTGCAGCACCACCAGGACCTTGTGCTCGTGCTCGGCGTAGAGCAGCGCCTGGAGCTCGTCGAGCCGCTCGCGCAGGCTGGCCAGCTCGTCCTTGCCATCCTTCTTGCCATCCTCGAAGCCGCTGCGGTCGTCTGGATCCCAGTCCGCGAGGCTGACCCGACTCCCCGGCTTCACCCGGTACGACTTCACCGGCGCACCTCCTCCCGACGAGGCGCCGCCCGGCCTGCGACGGCTGCCGACTCGCATGGTACCGCCGACTTCGCTGGGGTGCCGGCGAGGACGCCGGCCCGCGGCCGCCGGCGTCGGCGGCCAGAAGCGCGGGCCGGGGAGCCCCGCGGGCGGGCGCGGCACCTTCGCCCGGCACCACCATGCGCTACAGCGGCCCCAGCACCTCCACCCGCACCCCGTCGAGCGCCACCACGCCGACGAGCTCGCCCGGGTACCGGAGCGTGCGCGAGCGGTAGCGGCCGGCGCCAGGCGAGCGGTACACCTCGACCCAGCCGCGCGCCAGGTCGAGCAGCCAGGCCTCCCCCACCGCTCCGGCGGCGTAGCGCGGCAGGCGGACCTGCTTGGTGGGGGCACCGCGCACCACCTCGACCGCCAGCAGCGCCTCGCTCCCCGGCCGGGCCCGCGCCCGGCCGAAGCGAGGGGCGGCATCGAGCAGCGCCAGGTCCGGGCGGAGCAGGTCGGCCTCGCCCAGGTGCAGGGCGGGCCGGAACTCCAGCAGGGCCCGCCCGCCGATCAGCGGCTCGAGCCGCGATGCCAGCGCCACCACCGCCGCGACCTCCGGCGGGCGCGGCAACGGCGCCACCAGCAACGTCCCGCCCATCAGCTCCGCGCGCGGCCCGCCGGGCAGCGCGCCGCCGCGCTGCCTCGCCAGGAACTCGGCGACGGTCAGCCGCGTGGGCGCCGCCCCGGGCCGCGCGCCCGGCGCAGCGTCCGACCCCGTGCCCGACCCCGTGCCCGACCCCGTGCCCGGCCCCTTGCCGGGCCCCGCGCCCCGGCGTTCGCTCGACTCGTCCGCCCGGCCAGCCATGTCTCACCTTGCGCCGCGGCGGAACTTCTTGCACCGCCGACCGCGGGGCGTGCCGAGACCCGCACGGCCTGCGCCGCCCCTTCCCGAGCCGCCCCGCGCCAGCGTGATACACTCCCCCGCGGACCGGCCGCGGCCGCTGCAACCCATGCCCAGACGCGACGATATCCACAAGATCCTGATCCTCGGCTCCGGCCCGATCGTCATCGGGCAGGCGGCCG
>CAZBZU010000106.1:0-2759 GCA_964496495.1 uncultured bacterium | reverse complement strand
CTCGTGAGACTGGATATCACTTGACACCGCGGGGCGGGATGCCCTCAACCTCACGGACTGGACGGTAGTGCACCTGAGCGTTGACACAACGCTTCTGAAGACGGACCTCCCCGCAAAGCTGAGCCAACAGGTTTTCAAAGAGTATGGGGCGCAGTAACCACCCTCACCCGGTTTCCAGTCTCCAACCTGACTAGCATCCGCGTCATCTCCCAAGGCCGGCGCGAGTTACCGGAACGGGCCCGGGAAGCGGCGTCGTTCGGGCCCACGTGCAGGTTGGACCTGCTTGACTCGGGTTCGTCCTTCTCGGCTTCTGCGCGAGTTTGTGGCGAGCGGTCAGAGTGCGGTGGCGTACTCCGCGAGCGCTTGCCTGACAGGTGTGGATGTATGGTCCAGGACACGAATCCGCATGAGAGCACGCCCCCGGGCGCGTCGGGTCACGCGTCCATAGGAACGCAGAGGAACCCGACGCAGACAGCGCCAGAGCGTGCTACCTTCAGGCGCACCAGCCACCGTGCCGACCCTGGGCGGCACGATCTATCGTCGCGCCGCGTGGGTGATGGCGGCTGGACCGGCATCGTACCGGTAGGGGCGGCGCCCTGGCTCATGGCGCGGATCGTTCGTCCGGGACGCGTGCCGTCCGGGGCACCGTGCAGGGGGAGGTCGTTCATGGCCGAAGTTGCACGCATCGACCTTCGCTCGGACACCGTCACACGCCCAGACCCGGGCATGCGACGGGCCATGGCCGACGCCAGCGTCGGCGACGACCAGTTCGGCGAGGACGAGACCACCAACCGTTTGCAGGAGCACGTCGCGGCCCTGCTTGGGAAGGAGGCGGCGCTCTTCTTCCCGACCGGGACCATGGCCAACCAGGCCGCCCTGCGGGTCCTGACCCGCCCTGGCGACGAGGTGATCGTCGGGCGTGAAGCGCATTCCGTCTGGCACGAGACCGGGGGCTCCGCTGCCAACGCGGGCGTCCAGTTCCGCGAGGTCGGCGAAGGCGGCCTGTTCGACGAGGTGGCCTTCAGCGACGCGGTCAAGCCGCGCGGGCACATGATCTTCCCGCCCACCACGCTGGTCGAGATCGAGAACACCCACAACCGAGGCGGCGGCGTGGTGTTTCCGCAGGCGGACGTCGCTCGCATCTGCGAGGCCGCCCGCAGCCGCGACGTGGCGACGTACCTCGACGGTGCCCGCCTGTGGAACGCGTCCGCCGCGACCGGCCGCACCCCGGGTGAGCTCGCGGAGCCGTTCGACCTCGTCATGGTCGCGCTCTCCAAGGGCCTCGGCGCACCGGCCGGCTCATTGCTGGCCGGCAGCGCCCCGCACATCCGCAGTGCCGTCCGCCACCGCAGGATGCTCGGCGGCGCCATGCGCCAGACCGGGCACTACGCGGCCGCCGGGCTCCATGCCTTGACGCACAACATGGCACGTCTGGCCGACGACCACGCCAACGCCCGCGTGCTCGCCGAGCGTCTGGGCCAGAGCGAACGGGTCCTTCTCGACCCCGGCACCGTGCAGACGAACATCGTCGTGTTCGCCCTCCGGCCCGACGCTCCCGACGCGGACCAGGTCGTGGCCCGGTGCCGCGAGCAGGGCGTGCTGCTCGTGGCCTTCGGCCGGCGCAAGGTTCGTGCCACGACCCACCTGCAGGTGACGCGGGAGCAGTGCGAGGGCGCCGGCGACATCCTCGTCGACGTCATCGGGACCTGACGAAGAACGGGGCCACGACGGTTTCCAGAAGAGGGGCCCGACCCTACGGCCGGGCCCAGTATTCGTATCATGCGGTGTAAGCCTATCGTCAACGCCAACCATCCAGCGGCAGAAGACTGACGTCCCAACTATCGCTCGGTCAGGTACTCTCTTCGACCCGCCGAAGCGCTACGGCGCAACCTGCACCTGCGTCGAACCGCGGAACAAGGGTACGGAGAACGCAGGTGTGCCATCTGCCAGGATTCCGTACCCAAGGCTCAACGAGAGCAACCGAGTCGGCGAGAGCGGAGCAACTCTTCGGCCGCATCATCGATGCCGTGAAGCTCCACGCGAGGAGTCGTGCCTCCGGGGCCGCCCCGCCGTCGCTGACCGCGCAGCTGGTTCCTAGCCCCCCGGGGGGCGGTAGGCCGCCTGCTTCTTCGCGGCTTCATCGACCTCCTCAGGAGTCATCAGGAGCGTGGAGTTGGTCGTGACCCTGCCCGAGGCGCTGGCCGTCAGCGCCGCGGCCGCTGCGCTGGCAGCGTCAGGGAAGTCGCCTATGATGTAGCAGTCCGTGTCCCCAAACGCGAAGTAGTACGACTCGAGCCGCCCACCAAGAGACTCAGCAATCCTTTCCGTCTCTTGACGGCGCTTCGTACCGCCCTCCGCCAACAACCCCTTGACACCCTCACCGACGTAGTTCACCTTTACCAGAAACTTAGGCACCGTAGCCTCCCAACGCTCGAATGCGAGCCACACGTGGCTCTCGGATCCGCGCTCGACCTTGCGGACGCGAGAACTCGACTTCGACGTGCCGGTTACCCCCCTTCCGGCGAGCGCATCGATCAGCAGCACGTGGCACCGGAACGACAGCGGAGCACCGACGGAGTAGTCGGCGCGGGGACGACGAGGTACGACAAGCTTGCGGACGCCTATTGTGTGTTGGGCCATGGTTCGCGGCGAGACGCATCATTGTCAAGCGCTCGCGCAACCAACCACACTCAGGTTGTGGGTTCCGTAGCGCACGCGCGGGAATCGAACCCCAGCAATCCGGACTGAGACTCCCAGGC
>CAZBZU010000105.1:0-2760 GCA_964496495.1 uncultured bacterium | reverse complement strand
CTAGCCTGGAGACGCGATCCGAGCTTGCCGACGATCGCGGCTCGCTTCCGCAAGGGCCCGAAGTCGCATCGGCGGAAGACACGGCGCGGGTCTCGCTGCGTCAAGAAAATCTAGAACTCGATCGCCCTGGGAGGATAGGCGGAACAGGCCCGTCAAACGGGAAATCCGCCGTCTATCGCGGGTGCCGCAGAGGGCATCGGGGCAGGCACGAGGGCCGATGGAAGCCGTCCATCCAAGGAAGGCGGGACGGTTGAGCAGAATGAGGGCGCAGGGGGGGCTGACGGCGCCTGCGGTGGGAGGCGTCAGGTAGCGGTCAGGCGGGATCGTCGGAGCACCAGGCGACGTCGAGCTGGTGGGGATCGGGGGGACCACGGGGCGGCGCGCTGTGGGGGATGGTGGTTGGCAGACCCAAGTGCGTCAGGATCTTGTCGACGACCGGGGGGTCTGAAAGGGCAGCGAGGACGGTGAGGCGACCATCGGAGCAGCGAGGACACGTCAAAACGTCAATCTGCCACACGCGCCTGAGTAAGGACGCCCAATCGAGGTAGCGCTGGCGGAGCCTGGTGGCGCCGGTCAGCGCACAGGCTGTGGCGAGCAAGGCGGCCGGGGTGAGCCCGATGGTGGGGCCGTCGTTGCGCGCTGGGGTCGGACACCCGGCATGCCGTGGCTGCGGGTTGCAAGCGTCGCGCGCCAGCGCAGGTTCAAGGCTGTGGTGCTGCGCCCACGATGGTGCCTCAGGTGGCGTCGGTCCCGGTGGCGTATCGCAGGGCTGCACCGGCGAGGGGGCCTCCATGGGTCGCAGGTTGTTGCGGATCCGTGCCGCGGGTGCGAAGGCGCCATGGTAGCGCGTCAGGTGCGATCGGGCGGGGGGCATCAGCAGCGCTAGACGCCGAAGGAAGGTCACCGGGTCGAGCACCAGCTCCGTCTGCCCCGAGGCCCAGGGGCGTTTGAGGCTGTAGCAGATGCGGCCATCGTCGAGCTGCGACAGGCGCTCGACGGCGAATGATGAGCGCACGAGGTAGCGGCACAGCCGCTCGAGGCCGGCCGTGTCGTAGGCGTTGACGGCCGTGTTGGCGTGCAGTGAAAAGCCGTCGACGAAGACGCAGCGTTGGCTATCGCGCGGCGGATGTTCGAACAGCGCCTGTTGCCATGGCGTGGCGCGGCGAGGCGCAAAGACGGCCGAGGGATCGATGGGCCCCTCGTCGTCAGCTCCGACGCCCTCGGTCTTGCTCTCGAGCAGACGCACGATGCGCTTGGCCGCTTGCTGCAACACGCGCCCGACCTCTTGCGTCGTCGGGGCCGGCAGCGACAGCAGGGCACAGCTGCCGTCGGCAGTCTCGTAGAACACGCCATCGGGAATCAGGCAGTGATAGTGGACGTTCAAGTTGATCGCGCCACCAAAGAATTGGATGGCTGTGACGGCCCCTGGGCTGCACGGCTTGATGCCCAGCTGGCGCGCGTGGCGCCGCTGCAGTGCGAACACGCGGCGCACAAAAATGCGCAGCACCGCCGAGCGCAGCTCGCTGTCACGTGCCAGCACCCAACGGATGTTGATGGGCAGCGACAGCACCCATTGGCGATACCGCGCTTGCGGCGGTAACACGCGATCGACCAGATGCGCTGCCGTGTCGGCCATCCGCCGCGCCTCACAGCTGGGGCACAGGCCGCGGCGTTTGCAGCTGAAGGCCACCAGGTGCTCGAACCCACACGAGCCGCACCGTACGCGTGTAAAACCCGCCGCCAAGATGCCGCACGTTCTATAGGCTGCGAAGGTTTGCTCCACGAACCGCGGAAAGCCACATCCGTGCGCGCTGTGGTCTCGGGCTTGCTGCAGCATCGTCTCGAGGTGCTCTTGCACCACAGCATAGAGCACCCCCTTTTCGGATTCATGCCCTTTGTAACCGGCAGGCAGCTTGCTGGACGCTGCACCTGGCCACCGTTCGTAGGCAAGCGGTTCTTGGTCGATCGCCGCGCGGCGTACGGGTGGCGGTACGGGCATGGATGCCGACGCCCGCAAGCTGCGCACCAACCAACGCTTCGTGTCGTTTCACGACCCTACCGTACACCTCCATGCCCAGCGTCCGGCTGGCCGGACCGGCTTCCGTCTGACCGCCGCCTGGCACCGCCCGCCTGCCTCGTGGCCACGTGGGCGATCCTGCGCGCCTGGCCTGTGGATCGGAGGGCCCGGCTGCAACAGGTGCTGGATCATCTGAGGGTGGCAAAACCGGGCCGTGGCTGGACTCGGCCGGTGGACGCATCCTCGCTCGTCGTTGCGCCTGCCCCCTGCTCGAGCTGTCTCCACGCCCTCCGCTAGCCGCTGGCGGCATCGCCGTCACGGTAAGGCGCGATGGCCCTCGTAGACGACGCTCCTGCGACCGCCGAGCACCACACCGGTCCGGCTCGCCGCTTCGCTCCGGTATGCCTCCGCTGCTCGCTCCTCAGATGGCCGCCTCGGCTCGTAAGGGCGCGTCTCGCAACGGTGTTCAACCCGATCGGTGCTCTAGGGCCGAGCGCGGTCAGGGCGCAAGACCGCACGGATCGAAGGGCTCGGTTTGATCAACGCCGCGCTCTGTCCCCACATGAGCAGTGAATCGTATCGGTGGGAAGAGTTTCCGCGGATGATGCGCATGACCGTCGGGGTGGGGATCGGCCTCGACGATGGCGTCGTCCTCGAAAGTGTTGGCGAGCGTTACCGCGTACTCGGCGCTGCAGACGGTGTCGTCTTCCACCTCGGTGTAGACCACCAGCACCACTCCTCGG
>CAZBZU010000104.1:1295-2807 GCA_964496495.1 uncultured bacterium | reverse complement strand
CCGGGCACTTCGTCAAGATGGTCCACAACGGCATCGAGTACGGCGACATGCAGCTGATCGCCGAGGCGTACGACGTGCTGCGCCACGGTGCCGGGCTGAGCCCGGCCGAGCTGGCGGACGTGTTCGCGGGTTGGAACGAGGGCGATCTCGACTCCTATCTGATCGAGATCACCCGGGACATCCTTCGCACCCGGGACGAGGACGGGCAGCTCGTCCTCGACGTCATCCTCGACGCCGCCGGGCAGAAGGGGACGGGCCGCTGGACCGCGGTGACCGCGCTGCACCAGGGTATCCCTGTCACGCTCGTGACCGAGGCGGTGTTCGCGCGCTCGCTGTCGGCGCTCAAGGACGAGCGGACCGGCGCCTCGCAGCAGCTCGCCGGCCCGGAGGCGCGCTTCCAGGGTGACCGCGACGCCTTCGTGAAGGACGTGGGACGGGCGCTCTACGCCGCCAAGATCGCCAGCTACGCGCAGGGCTTCATGCTGCTGTCCGCCGCCGCCCGCGAGCACCGCTGGAGCCTCGACATGGGCCGCGTCGCCAAGCTGTGGCGAGGCGGGTGCATCATCCGCTCTCGCTTCCTCAACGACATCCGCGACGCCTACGCCGACCAGCCGGAGCTCGCGAACCTGCTGCTCGCGCCCTACTTCCGCGACGCCGTGGTGGGCGCGCAGGACGCCTGGCGCCGGGTGGTCGCGCAAGGGGTGCGGCTGGGCATCGCCATGCCGGCGTTCAGCGCCGCGCTGGCCTTCTTCGACGGCTACCGGCGCGCCTCCCTGCCCGCCAACCTGATCCAGGCCCAACGCGACTTCTTCGGCGCACACACCTTCGAGCGCGTCGATCGCCCGCGCGGCGAGTTCAGCCACTACGACTGGACCGGACACGGCATCGCGACCTCGGGCAGCTACCAGGCGTGAACGCCGTGCCTCGGGGCCGCTGAGCACGGCGCCGTCGCGCGGCCTCCCGAGGGCCGGCGGGGCACCATGCTAAACTAGTCGCTTGCAGGGTCGCGAGGAGGCCTCGAGCGCCTCCGAGCGAGGCTCGGCGACGAACTACGCTGGAAGGCGCGAGCGACCCCGCGAGCGCGGGCCGCACGCGATGACCGAACCCGAGAACGAGCTCCGACCACCGAAGGCCGACACCACACGGGGAGGGACGATGGCCAAGGCGAACAAGTCCGAACCGGCCGTCACGTCCGTAGCCTCCGCCGAGGGCGGTGGCGTCCGCGCCGAGAGCGCGGCGCCGGCGGCGGGCGCGCGGAAGGGGAGCAGGGCCGGGAAGGGCGCCCGGTCGAGCCAGGGCGGGAACGGTCGGAGCGCCGCCGTGGCCGACAAGGCGGCCCCCGGCGGCAAGAGGCCCGGCACCGTGGCGCGCGGTGCCGAGGGCGCAAGCTCGAGGACCGGCGGGACGGGCTCGGCAGGTGCCGACGCCAGTCCCGGCCGAGAGAGTGAGGGCGACACGATCGAGGAAACGACCATCGCCAGCAAGGGGCGGGCCGCCAAGACCGGCGGCGCC
>CAZBZU010000104.1:0-1195 GCA_964496495.1 uncultured bacterium | reverse complement strand
CGTCGGCGCCGGCCCGCAAGGGCGCCGGCAAGGCGGGGGCGAGCGCCGGCACCGCAGCGGCCGCCGACGCCGCGGCAGGGACGGCCGCTGCGACGGCCGCAGGGACGGCGGCAGGGGCTGCCGCGGGGACCGCGGCCGGCACCGTGACGGAGCCAGGCGCGGACGGGCGGGCGGCCTGGCTGCAGTCGGCCGGCATCGCCAAGCTGATCGCTCGGGGCCAGGAGGCCGGCTCGCTCGACACCGAGGAGATCAGCGACGCCTTCCGCAAGGCGGTCGAGGCGCAGGGGCTCGAGCCCGAAGAGCAGAACTTCGAGGACCTGATCGAGGTCCTGGAGGGCAAGGGCATCGTCATCGCCGACCTCGCCGAAGACGAGATCATCGACGACGACGACGTCGACGAGGATGAGGACGTCGACGAGGACGACGAGCGCGAGGAGCTCGAGGCCCGGGCAGAGGCGATGGCCGACGCCCGCGTCAAGACCAACGATCCGGTGCGCCAGTACCTCCAGGAGATCGGGCGCGTGAAGCTTCTCACCCTGGAGGAGGAGATCGACCTGGCCCGCCGCATCGAGCAGGGCGAGGAGGCCAACAAGCAGCTCGAGGAGCAGGGCGAGTCGCTCGACGAGCGCAACCACCGGCGGCTCAAGCGCGTGGTCGAGGACGGCGAGCTGGCCCGCAAGCACCTGATCGAGGCCAACTTGCGCCTGGTGGTGAGCATCGCCAAGAAGTACAACGGTCGCGGCATGAGCTTCCTGGACCTCATCCAGGAGGGGAACCAGGGCCTGATCCGGGCGGTGGAGAAGTTCGAGTACCGCCGTCGCTACAAGTTCTCCACCTACGCCACCTGGTGGATCCGGCAGGCCATCAACCGCGCCATCGCCGACCAGTCGCGCACCATCCGTATCCCGGTGCACATGGTCGAGACCATCAACAAGCTCACGCGTGCCGCACGCCGGCTCCAGCAGGAGCTCAGCCGCGAGCCCACCTTCGAGGAGATCGCGGACGCCATGGGCCCCGAGTGGACGGCCGAGAAGGTGGAGGAGGCGTTCAAGCTGACGCGTGAGCCGTTCAGCCTGGAGACCCCCATCGGCGATGAGGAGGACAGCTTCTACGGCGACTTCATCCCCGACGACAACGTCGAGTCGCCGGTGGACCAGGCCAGCAAGATCATCCTCAGCGAGGAGCTGGAGGAGGC
>CAZBZU010000103.1:0-2829 GCA_964496495.1 uncultured bacterium | reverse complement strand
CGTGGGGTCGCTGCTCGGCCTAGGACTGCGTCTCCTGCGGCGGCGTGAACGCCGTAACGTAGGGAAGCGTGCCGGAGTACTTCTCCACCTGCGCCAACGCCGTCTTCGACGGGTTGCCGTCGGCCAGCTTCGAGTCCGGCTGATCGCTCGTCAGGTTGTTCGGGCAACCGTGCTTGTCGAGCGAACCCGGAGTGTTCGGATCCATCGGGTCGTACCAGCCGCCCTCCTCCATGCGAATCACGCCGGGCCGCGTCTGATCGGTCACCACCGCGCCGGCGAGCGCCTGCCCGCGGTCGTTGAACACGCGCACCACATCGCCGTCGGCGATCCCACGCGCCTGTGCATCCTGCGGGTTGATCCACACCGGCACCCGCTGCTGCACCTCGTACAGATCGTGCAGGTAGGTGTTGTCCAGGCGGGTGTGCAGGCGGTACTTCGGGTGCGGCGTCATCAGGTGCAACGGGTACTGCTTCGCCTTGGGGCTACCCAACCACTCGAACGGCTCCAACCACGTCGGGTGCGGCGGCGTATCGTCGTAGTTGTACGACGCAATCTTCTCCGAGTAGATCTCGATCTTGCCCGACGGCGTCCCCAACGCGTTCAACGCCGGATTCGCGATGAAGTCGCTGTAGGCGACCGAGTTCAGGGTCTTGGGGTTGTCGGGGAACGACAGGTACTCGCGGTCCCAGAAGCCCTGGAAGTCCGGCATGTCGTGGCCCTGCGCCGTGCCCTGCTTCTGGGCCGTGGCATACATCTGCTGCAGCCACGCCATCTCGTCCTTGCCAGCGGTGAACTTGTCCTTCAGACCAAGCTTGTCCGCGATGTCGGCATAGATGTCGAAGTCGTTGCGCGCCTCGAACATCGGCTCGGCGATCTTCTTCATCGCCAGGATGTAGTGGCTGGTTCCGTGGAGGTCGTTGCGCTCCAGCGTGGTCGTCGCCGGCAGCACGATATCGGCGAACTTCGCCGTCGGCGTCCAGTTGAAGTCGTTGACCACCGTCACCTCGGGACGCTGCCAGGCCTTCACGACGCGGTTGATGTCCATCGAGTGCACGAACGGATTGCCACCCGCCCACATCACCATCTTGATATCCGGATAGGTGATCTTCTGCCCGTTGTAATCGATCGTCTTCCCAGGGTTGGCAAGCAGGTCCGCCCACATGTTCACCGGCACGAAATCCTTCACCGGGTTGCTTGCGAGCGCCCCGTACTGGCTGGTCGCTGCGCTCATGCCCGGTACGGAGGGCGCCGTGCCGGCCGGCACGCCCATGCCCGCCGGGTAGTTGAGCTGCAGGCCGCCGCCGGGCTTGCCGATCTGCCCCAGCATCGCCGCCAGCGTCACCATCATCCACACCGGCATGGCGCCGTGATCGGCACGCTGCAACGAATACCCACCCATGATCATCGTCCGCGTCTTCGCCATGCGCCGCGCCAGACTCCGGATCGCATCGGCACTCACATCCGTGATCGGCGCCGCCCACTCCGGCGTCTTCGCCTGACCATCCGACTTCCCGGTCAGGTAATCGGCAAACTTCGCGAAGCCCACCGTGTACTTGTCCACGAACCCCTTGTCGTACAGGTTCTCCGTGTACAGCACATGCGCCAGACCCAACATGAACGCCGTATCCGTGTTCGGACGGATCGCGATCCGCTCCGTATTGAAGTACTGATCCGAGTCGCCCTCCACGGGGTTCAGCGACACGATCGGAATGCCGGCATCCTTGAGCTTCTTGAAGTAGGTGTAGTCGAAGTGGTTGCCATCGCCGGGGCCGGTCACTTCGGCGTTGATGAGGGGGTTGTAGCCCATGAACACCAGCAGCTTGCTGTTGTCGATGATCGTCGGCCAGGTCGAGGTCTCGGGGCTGGCGGAACCGACCACGTAGGGCATGATCACCGGCAGCACCGGGGCGCTGTAGGTGTTGACGTAGTACACGTAGCCCCCGAACAGGCCGAGAAGCCGGTGAAGCGCTCCGTACGACGTGTGGAAGCGGCCCGCGTTGTCCCAGCCGTAGCTCCCCGCGTAGATCGAGCGGTTGCCGAACTGGCTCTTCACACGCTTCAGCTGCTGCGCCACCATGTCGATGGCCTCATCCCACGGCACCCGCACGAACGGCTCGGCACCACGCTTCGTGGGATCGCTGTTCTCCTGGCTCTGCAGAAAGCCCTTGCGCACCATCGGGTAACGGATACGCGTCGGGCTGTACAACATGTCCGGCATCGCCTGCACCATCGGCGACGGCTGCACGTCGTCCTTGAACGGGATCGCCTGCACGAAGCGGCCACCCACGACCTTGGCGTAGAACGCACCCCAGTGCGCCACGCTCAGGTTGGTGAAGGTGTCGAAGTTCGGCAGGCTGCCCGCCATCTTGCCGTAGGACTGGGCGCTCACCAGGCCGCCTGCGGCGGCTCCGCCCAGTACGACGCTGCTCTGCTGCAAGAACTTGCGGCGAGTGATGTCCATGCTTCTGTCGTTCCTCCGATCCCGGGCCGCGTCCCCTTCGCGAACCGCGGGGTTCTCGAGCGCGTGTCTCTTGCGCCTGCGCGGTGCTCCGCCCCTTGGTGCGACGCGCGCGGCTCACGTGGGCAGCCGGCGATGCTCCTTCCCGCGCACACCGAGCCTCGAGAAATAGCGAAGGGACCGCACCTGTGCGGTCCCTTTGCGATGGTGGCTGGCCGTCCGGTTGCCCGAACGGCCCCGGAGGGGCGCTGAAAGCCCCTCGGCCAGGAAGACCCTGCATGGGCCCCCGTGGCTCGGGCGCAGCCCCAGGCTAGCAGCAAGGCTTTCGCCCTAGACAGGGACGGTTGTCCTGGCCCTGGAGGCGCCGGCGC
>CAZBZU010000102.1:0-3232 GCA_964496495.1 uncultured bacterium | reverse complement strand
GGGAAGATCCCTCGGCTGGGAGAGCCCTGGCGGGTTCTCGGAGCTCGGGTGCTGGATAGATTCTCGATTGACGCTCGACACCCTGCCAGGGTTCTTTGTCCCGCGGGCGTTGCGGCGGGGCAATCGGTTTGCCGGGGAGGTCTTGGCCTTGGTGCCGCCGCCCCACCCCAGACGTGCTCTCCGCCAGCGAGGACAATCATCCCTGGCGCGCCTTCGCACCCGCCGTTAGCGTGGTCGCCAGTTCCGAGCCAAGGCCGTCCGGCGCGACGCCGGTGGCCTGGGCCGAGAGGATCGCCTCTCCGGGGCCACCTCGGCAACGGGATGACCTGCCAGTATGCAAAGGGACTGTCCGGTTCGCCGGGCGGTCCCCTTTCTATTGGCTCGGCTGAAGGAGGTGCCGCTCTGCGTTCGCTTCACGCCGGGCGCGGTGCTCGATAGACGGGCGAGGGCGTCGCGCGCATCGGCCACATTCCATGGAGCACGAACCGTCGATCAGGGAGGAGATCATGAAGAAATTCAGTCGCCGCGCGTTCATCAAGGGATCGGCAGCAGGGCTTGCCGGTGTTGGCCTCGGCACGGCCTTCGGCCAGTCGTTTCCCGGCCTCCAGGACGTCGGCTCAGGCAAGCTCAGGCGCGTGGTGGTCAACACCGCATTCGGACCCTTGTGGGCGACGGTCGAGTACGGCAGGGTCGCCAACGTCGCGCCCCTGAGCCAAGATTTCGGTTTCAACTCCAACATCCAGGGCATGCCCGACCGCGTCTACAACAAGTCCCGCATCCGTTACCCGATGGTGCGGCGTGACTTCCTGAAGAACCGCGAGAAGAGCGACCGCAGCCTGCGCGGACACGAGGACTTCGTCAGGGTCAGCTGGGACGACGCGATGGCGCTGGTCGCTGCCGAGATGGAGCGCGTCAAGAACGCCTACGGCAACTCCTCGTTCTACACCGCCAAGAGCTCGTGGGGAACCAACCACGCCCATCTGCACCGCAACGAGCCGATGCTGCACAAGCTCTTCAACCTCTACGGCGGCGCCTCGAACTTCGTCGGCAGCTACAGCACCGGCGCGCTCTACGTCATCTTCCCGATGATCGCGTGGTCGAACTACACCGCCGCAACCGATTGGCCGACGCTGCGCAAGAACGCCAAGAAGATCGTGCTGTGGGGCTGTGACCCGCTCGTCAACGGCCGCGTCCAGTCGCTCGGCTACAACACCAGCCAGTGGCTCGACCTCAAGGGCGCCGGCATCGACGTGGTCGCCATCGATCCGCTGTACAACAACACCGCCCGCCACCTCGGCGCCGACTGGTTGCAGATCCACTCGAACACCGACGTCGCGCTGGCGCTCGGACTGATGCACACCCTCTACACCGAGAAGCTGCACGACCAGAAATTCCTCGACACCTACACGGTGGGCTTCGACAAGTTCAAGGACTACTTGCTGGGAGCCAGCGACGGCCAGGCCAAGGACGCCGCCTGGGCGGCGGGCGTCACCGGCGTACCGGCGGCCAAGATCCAGCAGCTCGCGCGCGATATGGCGAGCACCCGCACCATGATCGCCTGTGGTTGGTCGATCCAGCGCGAGCACCACGGCGAGCAGGGCCCTTGGGCGCTCGCCACCCTGGCGGCCATGCTCGGTCAGATCGGGCTGCCCGGCGGCGGCCTGAGCTTCGGCTACCACTACTCCGACGGCGGCATGCCCAAGCCGAACATGCCAACCGTGCAGGGCTTCTCGGCCGGCAAGAACCCAGTCGACGTGATCTTCCCCATCGCCCTCTTCTCCGACGTCTTCCTCAACCCGGGCAAGACCATCGACTTCAAGGGCGGTAAGATCACCTACCCCGACATCCGACTGGCCTACGGGCTGGGCGGCAACTACTTCACTCACCAACAGAACACCAACCGCCTCATCGAGGCCTACCAGCACGTCGAGACCATCATCCAGGGCGAGCCCTGGTGGACGCCGTCGGCGCGCTTCGCCGACATCGTGCTGCCAGCGGTCAGCTCCTTCGAGCGCAACGACCTCGGCCAGGTGGGCAACCTCATCGTGGCGTCCCACAAGGCGGTGGACCCGCTCTTCGAGGCGCGCTCCGACTACGACGTGCTGAGCGAGCTGGCCGACCGACTCGATATCTCACAGCCCTTCAACGAGGGCAACGACGAGATGGGCTGGCTGCGCCAGTTCTACGAGGTGGCCAAGAAGCAGGGCCAGGCCAGGGGCGTGTCCATGCCCGACTTCGACACCTTCTGGAACGGCGACGGCATCCTGCAGTTCAAGCTGGGGGCCGGAGACTACGTGCACATGGCGGACTTCCGTGCCGACCCCGCGACCAACCCGCTGGGCACGCCCTCGGGCAGGATCGAGATCTACTCCGAGACCATCGCGTCCTACCACTACGACGACTGCCCGGGTCACCCGACTTGGCTCGAGCCCGTCGAGTGGGTGGGCGGCGCCACGGCGACGAAGTACCCGCTGGCGCTGGATTCGAAGCACAACATGTACCGGATCCACTCGCAGATGGACAACACCTGGCTCCGCGACCTGTACAAGATCGTCGACCGCGAGCCGATCTACATCAACAGCAAGGACGCCGCCGCGCGCGGAATCAGCACCGGTGACGTCGTCCGGGTATTCAACGACCGCGGCGAGACGCTCGCCGGCGCACTGGTCACCGACGACATACGAGCCGGCGTGGTGCTGCTGCACGAGGGCTCCTGGTACGACCCGCAGCAGCCCGGCGTGAAGGGGACGCTCGACAAGCAGGGCGACGCCAACACGCTGACGCTCGACGGGCCGATGTCCTCCAAGCTGGCCCAGGCCACCATTGCCGAGACTGCGCTCGTGCAGGTGGAGAAGTTCACCGGCGCCGTTCCCAACGTCACGGCGTACAACGCCCCGGCCTAACACCCGCGGCGGGAAGCGCTGCCCCCGTGCGTGCCCGCTCGCGGCACGCACGGGGGCATCCGTCACGTGCGGAGGCGCATCGGTCGCCTTGTGACATGGCGCTCGCCGAGGGCATCGCCCCGTTGCGCCGGCAGCGGGTCCGTGGCTGTTCCTCGTAAGGAGGACGGGCGAGGCGGGCGCATGCCCGGCGACCGGGTGACCGATCGGATGCCTGGCGCTAACCCGCGTGATATCATGAGCTATGCCGAGTAGTATCACACTGCAACGGCCGTCTGGCCGGTTCGTGCTTCGTCTGGACCCCGAGGTTCACGCCACCCTGCGCAACGCGG
>CAZBZU010000101.1:0-3512 GCA_964496495.1 uncultured bacterium | reverse complement strand
CCGCCGCGGCGGGCGTGTAACGTACAGAGGGGGCAGGTCGGCGCCAGCCGACTGGCACTGGCGACCAGGTAATGCACCTCGCAGGCGCTGCAGGCGCGAAGCTCGGCGGTGCCGACGCGCAGATCGCGGGCGATGACCCAGGCGGCGTTGAAGTCGACTTGTGGCTCCTGCGGCACCAGGAACAGGTAGAGGTCGTAAGCGGCGATGAGGGCGCGGATGTCGAGCGTGTGCGTCATCGCGGGTCCGCCGTAGCGCGCGTAGAGCGCGGCGAAGAGCCCGGCATGGACCTGTTGGGCGCGGGTCTGGATGGTCGCACCACCGAGCATCGCGATTTGCCCGCTGGGGGCGCTGTGCCCGTGGATCTCACGGTGCAGGGTGCGCAGCTTCGCGCGCGAGACTCCGGTCTGGTGGTGCACGATGGAGACCCGGGCCTTGCGCCGGAGCAGCGAAACGGCAAGCTCCAGCCGCTCGAGATCACCCAGAACGCTCACGGGATCCCTCGACCGCGGCAAGCGCCAAGTGGGCGGGGCCGAGCCAGCGTGAGGCGTTGCAGGCGGCGAGCACGTCCGCCGCCGCCTTGCCCGGTAGCCGCAGCGCATGGACCGCAACCGGCGAGCTTGCGAGCGCGGCAATCGCTGCGGCGCTCGCTCCCCGCAACCAGGAGGCGAGAGGCTCCTTGACCCCAAGCACGATCTCCGCCCGGACCGCGTCCTGCACGACCAGGCGCTGGGCGAGCATGAGGTAGGCGAGGTTGAGCTCAAAGACCTCGTCGGACCCAGGGGTGGTGAGGGGCGTTCGTGGCTCGTCCCGCATCGTCTGTCCTCGCATTCACTCGTTTCCAAGGCTGTCGGCACGGATGCCGCGCAGGGCGGACACCAGGGTGCCCCAGCCGATCGTGGCCCGGTTGTCCTGGATCCCGGCATAGAGGCTCCGGCCGCGGTGGTCGGCGGGCAGCCCCGCCCACACCCGCGCCAGGTTCGCGGCGAAGCGCTCGTCGCCGAGCGTTCCGGCAAGCCACGCCTCGAGCCCCGCGTCGCCGGCGAGCTCGATCGCCATCCGGTCCTGCAGCGCCGGCGTGAAACGTTCCCCGCCGCTCAGCCCCATGCGCGCGACGAGACCGTCGAGGGTGTCGTCGATGATCTGGTAGCGCCCAATGGCGGAGCCGCCGTTCACGCGCACCAGCCGCGTCTGTAGCGACCGCACCTCGTCGACCGTGAGATCCGCCAGCTGCAGCCTGTTCTGGTGCGCCGCGCGATACCAGGCGTTGTAGTTGCCCCGCGACTCGGGGCCGGCCACCAGGTCGAGCACCGCGCTGCCGCGCCACAGGTCGATCACCGACTCGGCCTTCGGACGCGACGAGGGCCGGCGCAGGGCCTCGCGTAAAGCCAGCACCCGTTGCCCGAAGGCCCGCGCCGCGCGCGCATCATCCGGATACCGGTAGTGCCCGACAGAGAGTGCCAGGTCGCCCCCGGAGGCGTCGATGGCATCGGCGAGCACGTCGGCGGCGACATTGAGATTGATGCCCGGGTCGAGCAGGGTTGCCGGGTTGCCGACGCGATGTCCGTGGTGCTTCAGGCTGACCTGCAGCAGCCCCACGTGGATGTCGCGGCTTCGCCCTATCCGAGCGCTGAGTGCGGCGCGTGCCTCCGCCCGGCTGTCGTAGAACCGACGGCCCGCCCGCGACCCCAGCGTCCACGGCCAGGGCGAGACCATGCCGTCGCCGCTTGGCCTTTGCGTCTCGTGCAGGGCGAGCGCATAGAGCAGGACCGGGTCGATGGCATGGCGCCGGGCGACCACCTCCCAGAGCGTCCCCGACAAATCCAGGGCGGTTGCCGGCGCCGCAAGGGCGCCCAGCAGGAGCACCAGAATCAAGCGCAGCCGATGCACGAAGCAGCCTCTTTTCCTCCGGAACATCGTAGGGACACTGCGGTGGGCAGGCAATACGAAGGCGAAAATATTTCTTTAGGAATATGCAGTTATCTCAATCGGTTACATCATTCTTCCCCGGCTGCGAGCGACCGCAGGAGGCGATCCCTGCGCGCGTCGAGGATCGTCCGCGTTTCGGTGACCTGCGGCGCCGACGGGATCGTCGCGGCCGTTGACCCGCAACGCAGGTTGTAGAGCCCGAGCAACGCGAGCTGGCGCAGCCGCTCGGCCCGGGCGCGCGACGGTAGCTCCGCCAGCGCGGCCCGCAACTCGGGCTGTCCCGAGCCGATGTGCACGACGATGCGCCACCGGAGCTCAGCGCTGTCCATAGTGGAAGAACCCCCGGGCATTGGCGCTGACCGGGTCGCGCGCAAGCCGCACCTCGGCGCCGGGGAATAGCCCCGCGGCCTGGCGGCCGTAGTGCTCACCGCCCCCACCGGTCACCACCACCAGGTCCACATTGGTGGCCTCCCGGCGCAGGGCCTGGCGCAGGGCCTCCAGGGCAACGGCGCCGACCTCGCGTGCCGCACCTTCCAGCGCGGGTTTGAGCGCCACCCGCTGCCCCAGCACCAGGACGAAGTCCCGACCCTGGCGCAACGCCGCCTCCAGCGCCAGCGGCTGGGGACGGCCGCCGTGCTCCTCGGCGACGAGAGCGGCGGCGCGTTCCAGCAGCACCGACATCGCCTCCAGGCTGGTCCCGGAGGCACCCCGGCGCAGCTCGCCGGCGACGATCACCGCCCAGTCGAAGGAGTAGTAGCCGGCGTCGAGCACCAGCACGGTGCCTTCCTCGATGCGCGCCAAGGTCTCTGCGTTCAGATCCGACCACAGCAGATCGACGAAGGCCCCGACCGGCTGGGGTACGATCCGCACGTCGCCGACCTCGATCGTTCCCCGCTCGGTGACATGGCGTCCCAGAAGCGCGCGGCGCAGCGCCTCCCGGCGTCGCGGGTCCCGCGCCTGGGCGACCGGCAGTCCGGTGACGAGTTGCTCCACCACCGGACGGTTGGCCAGCACGAGAGCCGCCTTCACCAGCGCCTGATAGGCTGGAGTCGCCGCATAGTCCTCGTGCAGGGAGCGTTGCCAGCTTTCGAAGCGTGCGGGCTCGACGGCGGCAGCCCAGTGCTGGCCGTCGACCTCAACGACGATGGCGTCCTCTCGGCGCGCGGTGCCGATCTGCTCCCCCAGTCGATCCATCGGCGCCGCGCCCGCGGGCCGCACGATCAGGCGTGGCGCTCCCACCGCCTCGCCGACGGCGATCTTCAGGTTTGAGTAGCCCACATCCAAGCCGATGACGGTCATCCGGTCCTCAGGTTCACTGCAAGTACAGTGGCGGTACACAAGCGGTCACGAAACCGTTTCCCCTTGGCCTGTCCGCGACAGGACGTGCACGCCAGGTGCACTGGGGGTACACAAGGGTGGGAGGAGCATGCCCGAGATCCCCGACCAGGATTGCCAGGAAAGGCGACCGAAAACCGTGCCCTTTCGCCGCGGTGCCAGGAGGACGGCTGTGGTGTAGTGCGAGGCGGGATCGGGATGCGGGCGAAAGCAGGGAGCGGTTGAGACCTGCGGGCGGAAGCACTGCCCGA
>CAZBZU010000100.1:2332-3798 GCA_964496495.1 uncultured bacterium | reverse complement strand
GCTGATCACGAGCGCAGCCTGGTAACGCGTGAAGGCTTCGTTGCCGCGGAAGGTGCCGTCGGGGAAGCCGATGACGATGCCCAAGTTGGCGATGCGGGAGACGGCGGCGGCAGCCCAGTGGTTCGCCGGAATGTCCGGGAACGAGGTGCTGTTCTGCGCGAACGCGCCGCTCACCAGCGTCGCCGCCAGGAGCGTGAGAACGAGTCTTTTCATGCTTGGGTACCCCTTGAACTCTGAGAGTCGGAACCGTTGCGGCGGGGTCCAAGCGCGAAACGCAGGCCTACGGGAGTGTCCTAGTTTCCTCGCCGTTCCCGTGGATCACGCTCGTTGTCCGCCGAGACTCGCCAGGCACAAGGACCGGTTCAAGGTGTGCACCTCCCTCCCGATGCGGCCCCAGGCCAACGACAAATCCGGCTCAGTATCCCACAACGATGAGGGGGTGTCAAGGATGATTAGTCAATTATGAGAGCGCGTTTTTGCGGCCAGAATAGCGGAAATCGACATTGTGAATTCGGACACTCATGTTACTCTCATGAGGATTGGGCAGCCCGCTCTGGCACGCGGCCCCCGAAGATGAGTCGGCACCGTGGGTATGATGCCGGGCATGGCGCGGATCTCGGTCCCCGATGCGGACGCCTTGCTGGACAAGTCCTTCCCCGTTCTCGACCACGGCTTCGTGCGGCTCGTCGACTACCTCGGAGGGGACGCGCGCATCGTCCAGGCGGCGCGGGTATCGTACGGGGAGGGCACCAAGACCGTGCGCGAGGATCGAGCCCTCATCGACTACCTGCTGCGCAACCGCCACACCAGCCCGTTCGAGCAGGTGATCCTCACCTTCCACGTGAAGATGCCGGTCTTCGTGGCGCGTCAGTGGATCCGCCACCGTACCGCCCGGCTCAACGAAATCAGCGGACGCTACTCGGTGATGCGCGACGAGTTCTACCTGCCTCGCCCCGTCGAGGTGCGCACCCAGAGCACGCGCAACCGCCAGGGAGGCGAGCGGACGGTGGAGCCGGCAACGGCCGAGAGGGTGATCGGCGCGCTGCGAGCCGACCAGCACAGCACCTACCAGCACTACCAAGCCTTGCTCGAGGACGGCATCGCGCGCGAGCTGGCACGCATCAACCTGCCGCTCAGCCTCTACACCGAGATGTACTGGCAGATCGACCTCAACAACCTCTTCCACTTCCTCAGCCTGCGGCTGGACTGGCACGCCCAGTACGAGATCCGCGCGTACGGCGACGTCATGGCCACCATGGTCCGTGCGGTCTGCCCACTGGCCTTCCAGGCCTTCGAGGAGCACGAGCTGAACGCCCGCACGCTCTCGGGCAGCGAGCTCGAGGTGGTGCGCCAGGCGATCGACCCCGACCGGCTGGCCGGCGCCCTGGAGGGCAGCGGGTTGCGCAAGACGCGGCGGCGCGAGCTCCTGGAGAAGCTGGGCCTCCGCGCAGAAGCCAACGCAGAAG
>CAZBZU010000100.1:0-2232 GCA_964496495.1 uncultured bacterium | reverse complement strand
AGAGACCGGCGAAGACGCGCCTGGCGTCGCCGAGGGCTGAGGCTGATGCGCTACCGGCTCGTTGCCGTCGGTCGGCTCAAGCGCGGCTTCTATGCCGACGGCTGCCGCCACTTCGCCCGGCGGCTGGAGCCCATGGCGGCGCTCGAGGTGGTCGAGGTGAAGGAGGGGCGCGGCGCCCGCACCGGCGCGGCGCGCGAGGCCGAAAGCGGCGCCTTGATGGCGGCTGCCGTCGGTCGCACCGTCGCGATAGACGAGCACGGTCGCGGGTTCGACACCCGCGGCCTGGCGGCCCACGTCAGCGGGTTGGAGCTCGGCGGCGAGAGCCGCATGAGCCTGCTGATCGGGGGCGCCGAAGGGCATGCGGGGTGGCTCCTCGACGAGGCCGACGAGGTCTGGAGCCTGTCGCCGCTGACGCTGCCGCACGAGCTGGCGCGGCTGGTGTTGCTTGAGCAGCTCTACCGGGCCGAGACGCTACGTTCCGGCCACCCCTACCACCGCGGCTAGGCGAGCCGCGACCGCCTGCCCTGCACCCGGCTCCCTCACGACTCGCCGGCGCCCGGCGTGTCGCTCCCCGGCGGCGTCGTGGTGTCGCCGGCGACTCCCGCGGCGGAGGGCCCACTGTCGACGGCGCCGCCGACGGTGCCCTCGACCATCGCGAAGAGCGTGAGCAGGTCGGTCGCGATCGCTTCCAATGCCTCGAAGGGGGCTGGCTCGGCCCCTTCGCAGAGGGTCAGGAGGTGCCGGCCGCCGACGACCAACGTCGCCGCCATGCCGCGGTCGATCAGGAGCCGCTGGATCACGCCCTGGACAGGCTTGGTGAGCCACTGCCGGGCGGCGCCCTCGTCGCGCGCGAAGACGCTCACCTGGGCGTCGAAGTCCGGCAGCTCCGGGAGTGCCAGCCGGCGGCTTCCCGTTCGTCCCGCCACGATGCGCTCGAGCACCGGATTGCCGCGCGGCAACGCCCGCAACGAGGCCGCCGCCAGTCGCCCCGGCGCGCGCAGCAGCACGCCGGTGACCAGGCTGCTGACGGAGCCGGTCGGACCGCTGCGCTCCCGCACCTGGTCGAAGAAGTACAGCGTGGGCTGGCCCTCGCGGACCAGGCTCACGAGCGGCGACAGCGGTGCGTCACCGAGGTCGAACCAGTCGCGCAGGCGGGCGTCCTTCGGTGAGGCGTCAGCCAGCTCGAGCCGGCCTGCGAACTCGCGCCAGAGCTGCCGCCGGCTGGGCGTGCGACGGCGGGAGCCGAACAGCATGGCGTCCATTGAAGCACGCCGAGCCGACCCCTATCATGGACGCTCGCCCGTGACCGGGTCCCGCTCCTCGGGGTCGGCGCCAACCACCGACCTGCCGCCGTCCACCGGGACGGTCGCCCCATTGACGAAGCGGGCGGCGTCGGAGAGCAGGAACGCGACCACCGCCGCCACGTCGGACGGGCGGCCCACACCACCCGTCGGGTGCAGCTGCGCCATGGCGGCTACCACGCTCGCCGCCTCCTGCGGCGAGCGTTCCGCCAGGTACGCCTCATAGCGCTCGGTGGCGATGCTCCCGAGCGCCACGGCATTCGTGCGGATGCCGTGCGGGCCGTAGTCCACGGCCATGGCCCTGGTGAGCCCCTCGATGGCGGCCTTGGCGGTGGCGTAGGGCAAGGCACCCCGCACCGGCCGGCGCGCCTGGTGGGAGGACAGGTTGACGATCGCGCCCGGCCCGCCGGCGGCAAGGAAGGCGCGCACGGCCGCCGCGCAGCCGGCCACGACCGGGGCCAGGTTGAGCCCGATGGCGTCCAGCGTCTCGCTCGCACTCGTTGCATGGAGTGCGAGATCCCGGAAGCGCGCGGCGTTGTTGACCCATCCGCGCAGGTCGCCCGACGCGCTGGCGCACTCCGCTGCCGCTCGTGCGACGCGGTCGTCGGCCGCGTCCCCCAGGACGGGAAGGATCCGGGTCCGCGCGGGATGATCGTCGCACCACCCGAGCGCGTCCGCGTCGAGCTCGATCACGGCGACTGCCGAGCCATCCTCGAGCAGGCGCTCGACGATGGCACGGCCGACGCCGCGCCCGCCGCCGGTCACGACGTACGAGCGGCCGCCGGCAACGGTGTCGCTAGCCTGGCCCATGCGAGCTCGTCCCCTCCCCGCCCCGCGCGCTCGCGTCAGCGGCCACCACGCTGCGCCGCTCGCTTCAGATGTTGAAGCCGAACATGCGCATCTGCTTCTTGCCGTCCTCGGTCATCTTCTG
>CAZBZU010000099.1:0-3817 GCA_964496495.1 uncultured bacterium | reverse complement strand
GAGGTTCTCGCTGGCGATGGGGTTCTTCTTGTGCGGCATGCTGGAGCTGCCGGTCTGCCCGGCACCGAAGCCTTCTTGCGCCTCGCGCACCTCGCTGCGCTGCAGGTGGCGGATCTCCAGCGCCACGCGCTCGACGGTGGTCCCCAGGATGGCGAGCGCGCTCATCAGCTCGGCGTGCCGGTCGCGGGCCACCGTCTGGTTGGTCACGGGATCGACGCTCAGGCCCAGCTCCTCGGCAACGCGCGCCTCGACCTCGGGCGGCACGTGCGCGTAGGTGCCCACCGAGCCGGACAGCATGGCTACGGCGATCCCGTCGCGCCCGCGGCGAAGCCGCGCCTCGTCGCGGGCCAGCGCGGCTCCCAGGTTCAGGAACTTCAGGCCGAAGGTCATCGGCTCGGCGTGGATGCCGTGCGTGCGCCCCACGCAAACGGTGTGCTTGTAGCGCACCGCCTTCTCCCGCAGGGCCTCGGCCAGCGCCGACAGGTCCACCAGGATGAGGTCGCAGGCGTCGCGAAGCAGAAGGTCCTGGGCGGTGTCGACCACGTCGGTGCTGGTGAGGCCGAGGTGGATGAAGCGGGCCGCCTCGCCGACGCGCTCGCCGAGCGCCCGGGTGAACGCCACGATGTCGTGGCGGGTGGTGGCCTCGATCTCCCCCACCCGCTTCGCGAAGGCGTCGTCGAGCGGGCGCTCCCGGACCGCCTCCGCGATCCGCTCGGCGGTGCCGGCGGGCACCTCGCCCAGCGCCTCCCACGCCCGCGTGGCCGCCAGCTCCACCCGGAGCCAGGCCTGGTAGCGCGACGCGCCGCCCCAGAGACGGCGCATCTCCGGCGTGGTGTAGCGGTCGATCATGGCCGGACGCTACCACGGCAGCCGCGCCGGCCCGGACCCGCGGCGATCCCGCGCAGGAGGTGCGCACCACTCCCGGCTATGCTGAGCCCATGCGCACCCCTCGCTGGGCCCTGCCGCTGGCGCTCGTCGCCCTCCTGGTGGTGGCATTCGCCATGTCGAACCCCGACACGCGGCAGTTCGCGGCCAGCTACGCGGACCGGCTCAACACGCAGCTCACGGCGCAGTCGGGCCTCTCGGGCCCGCTCGGTCAGCTCCTGGGCGGCGTCACCCAGAACGCCATCGAGTCGGCGCTGAGCTCGCAGGCGAGACGGCGGAACTACCTGGTGGCGAGCGTCTACACCGTTCCCATGGCGGGACCCGACCTGCGCGCCCTGGGGTTGCTCGGGCACTTCATCACGCTGCAATCGCCGTCAGGGCAGTGACCGGCGGCGTGACTCGCGGGAGCGCGCAGCGCGAGCCGCGTCACCCCGGGAATCGCGCCTAGGACGGCTCTCGCGCCGGCGGGCCGGGTTTGCCCGGCGGCCGGCGGGGATGGTAGAGTCGTGCGTTGGCCCCACGGCCGGTTGATGCCCACGCAGACCCGCTTCGCGCCTGGCGCGCCGGGCCCCGAACCGGGTCCCGTCCTGGCCTGCGGCCAAGCTTCGGAGGAGGCACCACTTGAACGAGGGACAGGTCGTTCCGGTCCAGATCACGGACGAGATCAAGACCAGCTACATCAACTACGCCATGTCCGTCATCGTCGACCGGGCACTCCCCGATGTACGCGACGGGCTCAAGCCGGTGCAGCGGCGCATCCTCTACGCCATGCAGCGGATGGGCCTGGCATCGGACCGGAAGCACTCCAAGAGCGCGGGCGTGGTCGGCGAGGTCATCGGGAAGTACCACCCCCACGGTGACGCGGCCGTCTACGACGCGATGGTGCGGCTGGCGCAGCCCTGGAACCTGCGCTACCCGCTGGTCCATGGTCAGGGCAACTTCGGCTCCATCGACGGCGACCCGGCCGCCGCCTACCGGTACACCGAGGCGCGCCTCACCCAGGTCGCGGAGGCGATGCTGGCCGACATCGACAAGGAGACCGTCGACTTCCGCGAGAACTTCGACGGCACCACGGTGGAGCCCAACGTGCTCCCGGCGGCGGTTCCCAACCTGCTGGTGAACGGCGCCTCCGGGATCGCCGTGGGCATGGCCACGAACCTCGCCCCCCACAATCTGGGCGAGGTGGTGGACGGGCTCGTCAGCATGATCGACGACCCGCACGTCACCTCCGAGGCGCTGATGGAGCACATCAAGGGTCCCGACTTCCCCACCGGCGGGATCATGGGCCGCGACGGCATCCGTGAGGCGTTCGAGACGGGTCGCGGCAGTATCCGCGTCCGCGGCCGGGCGCGCATCGAGGAGCGCAACGGCCGCCACTCCATCGTGGTGACGGAGATCCCCTACCAGGTCAACAAGACCTCCCTCATCCAGACGGTGGCCGGCCTGGTGCGCGCCAAGCGCATCGAGGACATCGCCCAGCTACGCGACGAGTCCGACCGCCAGGGCATGCGCATCGTCTTCGAGCTCAAGCGCGGTGCCGTGCCCGAGCTGGTCCTCAACCAGCTCTACAAGTTCACGCAGCTGCAGAGCAGCTTCGCGGTGAACAACATGGCGATCGTCGAGGGCTCGCCGCGGCTCCTGCCCGTCCGCGAGATGTTGCGCAAGTTCCTCGACCACCGCGCGCTGGTGGTGCGCCGGCGCAGCGAGTTCGAGCTGCGCAAGGCGCGCGAGCGAGCGCACATCCTCGAGGGCTACCTCATCGCCCTGGACAACCTGGATGCCGTCATCGCGCTGATCCGCGCCTCCAAGGACGGGCCAGAGGCGCGGGACGGGCTCATGCGCGAGTTCGACCTCAGCGAGGCGCAGGCGCAGGCGGTGCTGGACATGCGGCTGCAGCGCCTCACCGGCCTGGAGCGCGAGCGTATCAACGACGAGTATCGCGACCTGCAGGAGGACATCGCCCGCCTGGAGCTGATCCTCGCCGAAGAGGAGGAGCTCTGGAGGGTCATCCGCGGGGAGCTGCTGGAGGTCCGGGAGCGCTTCGCGGACGCCCGCCGCACCGCCATCGCCGACCTCTCCGACGACATCTCCAAGGAGGACCTGATCGCCGAGGAGAACGTGGTCGTCACTCTCACCCGCGGCGGCTACATCAAGCGCACGCCGATCACCAGCTACCGGGCCCAGGCCCGCGGCGGCCGCGGCGTGTCGGCGCAGAAGGCCAAGGAGGACGACGTCAACTCCTTGCTGCTGGTGGGGTCGACGCACGAGTACCTGCTCTTCTTCTCCGACCGCGGCCGCGTCTACCGCGAGAAGATCTACGACTTGCCGGAGGCCGAGCGCGGTGCTCGCGGCAGTCACATCCGCAACATCCTGCCGCTGGAGGAGGGCGAGACCGTCCAGACGGTGCTGGCCCTGAAGGCGTTCGACATCCCCGGCTTCTTCGTGTTCGCCACCCGCCAGGGCTTGATCAAGCGTACGGCCATCCACGAGTACGGCAACATCAACAGCTCCGGTCTGATCGCCGTGAATCTGGTCGAGGGCGACGAGCTGGTGGCGGTGCGCATCACCGACGGCGAGGCCGACATCGTGCTGGGGACGCGCGGCGGGCAGGCCATCCGCTTCTCGGAGGACGCCGTTCGGGAGACGGGCCGCGCCACCCAGGGCGTCATCGGCATCCGCCTGAGGGACCACGACGAGGTCGTGAGCCTGGCCGCCATCTCCGCGGCCGACAGCGAGATCGCGGAGCTCCTCAGCGTCACGGAGCGCGGCTTCGGCAAGCGCACCGGCCTGGCGGAGTACCCGCTCCAGGGGCGCGGCGGACAGGGCGTGATCACCCACCGCCTCACCGACCGGACGGGCACGCTCGTCGCTCTCAACCACGTCCTGGGCGAGGAGGAGCTGTTCGTGCTGTCGGAGCAGGGCATCCTCATCC
>CAZBZU010000098.1:0-3921 GCA_964496495.1 uncultured bacterium | reverse complement strand
TCTGGGTCAGCTCGAGGATGCGGTCGGCCAGCGTCGACTTGCCGTGGTCGACGTGCGCGATGATCGAGAAGTTGCGGATCTCCACGAGGGCATCATACCGGGCGCGAGGAGCCACCGGAAAAGCAGCGCCAGGTCGCTGCTAGCCGCGACGCTGCGCGGCGAAGAAGGCCCGCAGCAGCGCCGACGCCTCGCGCCCCAGCACGCCGGGGCGCACCTCGACGGTGCGCTTCCAGGCGCCTGCCCGGAGGTCGAGGACGCCGCCGAGAGCGCCCTCGCGGCGGTTCTCGGCCCCGTACACCAGGCGGCCCACGTGCGCTTGCAGGGCCGCACCCAGACACATCGGGCAGGGCTCCAGCGTGACGACCAGGGTCGCCCCCGACAGGCGCCAATCGCCGACGCGCGCGGCGGCCTCCCGAAGTGCCCGGATCTCCGCGTGCGCGGTCGGATCGTGCTCGGCCTCGCTGGCGTTGGCGCCCTCACCGAGCACCCGCCCGGCCTGCGCCACGACCGCGCCCACCGGCAGCTCGCCGCCGGCAGCGGCGGCCTCGGCCAGCCGCAGCGCCCGGCGCATCATGGTGACGTCCGGGTCGCCGCTGGTGCCGGCAGCGCCGTCAGGGTCGGCGACGTCCACGGCAAGCGCCAGCCCTTCCACCCACAGCACCTCGTTGCCGCTAGCCAGCACCCTGACCGCATCCCGCTCCTCGCGCGGCACCTTGGCGTCGATGAGAAGGTCGGACAGGCGCCTCCGGCCGCCCGGCAAGCGGATGCGGTCGCCCGGCCGGCGGCCCCGCAGCTCCAGCGCCGCGTGCGACTCCAGCACCCCCGGGGACACGCCCGCCGGCAGCTGCTCGGGCCGGGTCACGGCCACCACGGGCCCGGCCGCCGCTCGGCTGGCGACCTCCACGCGTCCATACGCCACGCGCAACACGCGCCCGCCACCGATATCGGCACGCCAGGGGGCTCGCCGAGCCAGCGCAGCACGCGCCTCCTCCACCCGCTCGGCGCCCACGGGCGCGCCGGAGCGCCGCAGCAGGCGCGCCAGCGCAGCCCGCTGCAAGGCCAGGGGTGCCCGGCGGAGCCCCTCGACCTGCAGTGGGCCGTCGCCGAAGCGCAGCTGCGCGAGCTCGTCCAGAGCGGCGGCGGCGTCGCGCTGGAGGGCCGCGGTCCGCGATAGGCGGGCGCCCGCACCGGGCGACCGCCCTTCCAGCAACGGCAGCACCTCCGCACGCAACCAGGCACGCGTCCGGCCGGTGTCCAGGTTGCTGGCGTCCTCACGCCACGGCAGCCCGCGCTCCTCCAGGTAGCCGCGCAGCTCGGCCCTTGCCACCTCCAGCAGCGGGCGCACCAGCCGCCCACGGCGCGGCGGCATGCCTCGCGCGAACGCCGCGCCGCGTAGCAGCTGAAGCAGGACCGTCTCGGCCTGGTCCTCCAAGGTGTGCGCGACCACCACCACCTGCGCCCCGCGCTCGCGCGCAGCCTCGCCCAGGAAGGCGTAGCGGAGGCGTCGTGCGCCGTCCTCCAGGTTCCAGCCCCGCTGGCGTGCCACCGCGCCCACGTCCGCGCCGCCCTCGGCCAGAGGCACCCCCAGCTCGCGGCACAGGTGCCGCACGAAGGCGGCATCGTCGGCCGAGGATGCCCGCAAGCGGTGGTCGAAGTGCCCCGCTGCCAGCTCCACGCCGGCGCGCTTGAGGAGGTGCAGGGCGGCCACGCTGTCGGCCCCTCCGGAGAGGCCGAGGAGCACCCGGTCCGCCTCCGGCGCGAGCACGGCCAGCCTGGCGGCGACGCGCTGGTGAAGGTCCACGTCAGGCATTATCGCCTGCCTGAGGCCGGCGCCCGCGACCGTATACTGCCCCATGACCGTCACCATCGTCGTCCTCGACTCCGTCGGCGTCGGCGCCTTGCCCGACGCGGCCGCCTTCGGCGACGACGGCGCCGACACCATCGACCACACCCTGGCTCGGGTGCCGACGGCGCTGCCGAACCTCAGCCGGCTCGGCCTCGGCGACATCGATGGCGTCGACCGCGTGCCGCGGACCAACGCCCCCCTGGCGAGCTACGGCCGCCTGGCCGAGCGCAGCCAGGGCAAGGACACTACCACCGGCCACTGGGAGTTCATGGGCGTGGTGCTGGCGCACCCGTTCCGAACCTTCCAGCGCTTCCCCGAGGCGGTCATGCGCGCCTTCGACGCGGCCACCGGTCACGGCCACCTCGGGAACAAGCCCGCCTCCGGCACGCAGATCATCGCGGAGCTCGGCGCCCGTCACCTCGAGTCGGGCGATCCCATCGTCTACACCAGTGCCGACAGCGTCTTCCAGGTCGCCGCTCACGTCGACGTGGTGCCGCTGGAGACGCTCTACGCCTGGTGTCGGGCGGCGCGCGACATCCTCACGGGCGAGCATGCCGTCGCCCGCGTCATCGCCCGCCCGTTCACGGGCGCGCCCGGACGCTTCGAGCGGTTGGGAGCCGAGCGCCACGACTACTCCCTGGCACCCCCGACGGACACCGTCCTCGACGCCCTCGTTACGGCGGGCAAGCAGGTGGTCGGCATCGGCAAGATCCCGGACATCTACAGCCATCGCGGCTTCACCCGGGAGGTGCGCAGCAGCTCCAACCAGGACGGCGTCGACCGCACGCTCACGGCGATGCGCGGCCGACCGGACGGACTGGTCTATACGAACCTGGTGGAGTTCGATTCGCTCTACGGTCATCGTCGCGACCCTGCGGGCTACGCCCGCGCGCTGGCCGACGTCGATGCGCGCGTTCCCGAGCTGCTCGCAGCCACGGCTCCCGGGGACGTGCTGCTGCTCATCAGCGACCACGGCAACGACCCCACCTGGCACGGCACCGACCACACCCGCGAGCACGGCCTGCTGCTCGCCTACGCCCGAGGCCGGCGCGGACGGGCGCTGGGCACCCGGGCGAGCTTCGCCGACGTCGGCGCCACCGTGGCCGAGCTGCTGGCGGTCCCCTGGGACGGCGCCGGCGCGAGCTTCGCCAGCGCCCTGCGGGGCTAGGGCAGCGAGGTCGCCGCCTGCCGGGAACTGACCCGGGCGGCTGCGTTCACCCGCGGCCTAATCGCGAACCAGCTCGATGTACGCTTCCTGGGCGTTGTCGCCCCGCCGGTTGAGCAAGCGGTAGATGCGCGTGTAGCCGCCCTGCCGGTCCTGGTACGCGGGAGCGATCTCGTCCATCAGCTTGCGCTGGATGGCCCGGTCGTGGATCTCACGGGAGATCAGCCTGCGGGCGTGGAGATCGCCGCCGCGCGCGGTGGTGATCAGCTTCTCCACGAACGGCTGCAGGCTCTTCGCCTTGGTGAGGGTGGTCTTGATGCGGCCGTGACGCAGCAGGGCGGTCGCCTGGCTGCGAGCCAGGGCGCTCCGGTGGCTGCTGGAACGGCCCAGCTTGTAACCGCGCTGAAGATGACGCATCACTACTCCTTGAGCTTCAGCCCGCGCGCCGCCAGGCGCTCCTTGATCTCCTCGAGCGACTTCTCGCCCACGCCGCCGACCTTCTTGAGGTCGCGCTCGGAAAGCGCCAGCAGCGCGTTCACCGAGTCGATGCCCTCCTCCTGGAGGGAGTGGAGCACGCGGCTGGAGAGCTCCAGGCTCTCGAGGCTCATCACGACCTGCTCGGGGGTCGTCGCGACCTCCTCCACGGGCTTGGTGGGGATGGTCATGACCGGAACCTTCTCCTCGCCGCCGTCGATCCCCTCGTCGGAGAAGACGTTCAGCTGATTGCGAAGGATGTCCACGGCCTGGTCGAGCGCGTCGCGCGGATCGGCGCTGCCATCGGTCCACACGCGGATGACCAGGCGGTCCAGGTCGGTCTTCTGCCCCACGCGGGTGTCCTCCACCCGGTAGGCAACCCGGCGCACCGGGGTGAACACGGCATCCACCGGGATCGAGTTGATGCGGTCCTTGG
>CAZBZU010000097.1:0-3962 GCA_964496495.1 uncultured bacterium | reverse complement strand
TGGTGGGTCGTATAGGACTCGAACCTATAACCCGCTGATTAAGAGTCAGCTGCTCTGCCAAATTGAGCTAACGACCCACGCGTCAGCGTTGGGTAGTGTAATTCCCGCCAGGGCGGAGCGTCAACCGCGGGCGTGGGCGACGCAGGCACCGCTGCGATTGGCGAACGGACCGCCAGTGGGAGGGCTGGCGGCCCGCCGCGCTTATCCGGGGTTGGGCGCCTGGCTACGTCGCGCGCCGGCTCAGCCTGCCTTGGCTGCCAGGTAGCGGACGCAGTCGTTGAGTGTGGCGACCTTGGCGTAGTCGCGCTCGGGAACGTCGATCCCCGTCGTCTCGTGCACCGCCATGATGAAGTTCAGGAAATCGATGGAGTCGATGTCGAGCTGGTCCTGGAGGCTGGCGTCGGGGTCGATGGTGGCGGCGTCCGCCTCGGGCGCCACGTGCGACAGCAGGTCGATGACGAGTGCCCGCAGCTCGCTCTCGCTGGTGATGGGTGCCTTCATAGCTCCTCCGGGTGCTGCAGGTGACGCTCGATGGCGCTGAGGAACAGCCCGCCACGGTGGCCGTCGCTGGCGCGGTGGTCGGCAGAGAGCGTGATGTGCATCTGCTTGCGCACCGCGAGCATGCCGTTCTCCGCCCAGGGGCGCTCTAGGATGCGGCCGAAGCCGACGAGTGCCACCTGCGGCGGGTAGATGATGCCGAACACGCTCTCCACACCCTGGTCGCCCAGATTGGTGGAGGTCATGGTGGCGTCGGTCAGCTCCGAGCTACGCAGCTGGAGGTTGCGCGTGCGCTTGACCAGGTCGCGCAAGGCGGCCATGAGCGCGGGAAGATCCTTCGTGTCGGCGTCGTGGATGGCCGGCGCGATCAGCCCGCCCTGGCGCAGCGAGATGCCCACGCCCAGGTGCACCGCCTGGCTCGGGTGGAAGCCGTCCTCCAGGTAGAAACCGTTGAGGTCGGGCACGTCCCTGGCGGCGAGCGCCGTGGCCTTGAGCACCAGTGCTGCCGGGAGCACGCGCTCCGTGACCGCGCGTTGCAGGTTGGTCTCCTCCAGCCATGCCAGCGCGCGGGTCATGTCGACGTGCAGGCTGAGGTAGTAGTGAGGGATCTCGCGTTTCGACCGGGACATGGCCGCCGCGATGGCGCGGCGCATGGCCGCGCTGCGCTCGTCCTCGTCCTCGGAGGCGAGCGCCGCGCCCTCAGCCGGCCGGGCCGGCGCGGGGGTGATGACCTGCGTCGGCGACGGGGCGCGGGCCGGCTGGCCGGCGGCCGCGCGCACGTCGTCCTGCGTCACGGCGCCGCCCGGGCCGCTGCCCGGCAGGGCCGACAGCTCGATGCCTGCCTCGGAGGCGAGGCGCCGCGCCAGCGGCGATGCCCGCACGTGCGCTCCCGGCCCTGCCGCTGTGCCCGCGCCGCTCCCTGGCGTGGCGCGGGCGGCCGCATCGACGTCCTGGCTGGTGATGACGCCGTGCCTGCCGCTGCCCTGCAGCGTGCCGAGGTCGATGCCGAGCTCGCGGGCGTGATTGCGGGCGGCCGGGGTGGCCGCGGGCCGCCGGCCAGCGTCTGGCTGCGCAGGCTTCGGCGGTGCGGCCGTGGCCGGCACGGGAGCGGCTGTCACGGGAGCGGCCACCGTGGCGGCCCGCGTGGCGGGCTGCGTGGCGGGCTGCGTGGCGGGCTGCGTGCCGGGCTGCGTGCCGGTGTCAGCCGCGGCCTCTTGCGCGGGCAGCTCGGCCCCCTGGGTGGCGGCCGGCGCCGCTGCCGCCGCCGCGCCTGCTGGCAGGATCATGGCCAGTGGCGTGCCGACCGGAACCTTCTCGCCCGGCGGCACCAGCAGCTCGCCCACCACCCCGTCCTCGAAGACCTCGACCTCGATGGCGGCCTTGTCGGTGTCGACCAGCGCCACGATGTCGCCGCGCTTCACGGTGTCGCCGGGCCCGACGTACCACTCCAGCAGGGTGCCGGCGTCCATGTCGGCGCCGAGCGAGGGCATGGTGAACTCAGCCATCGCGGCCCGTGACCTTCCTTGCGGCGGCCACGATGCGCTCGGCGCTGGGCAGGGCGGCCTCCTCCATGTGCTTGGCGTAGGGCAGCGGCACCTCGGCGGAGCACACCCGCTCGGGTGGCGCGTCGAGATCGTAGAAGGTCTGCTCGGTGATGCGGGCGGCGACCTCGGCGGCGATGCCGCCGCTGCGCCAGCCCTCGTCGACGATCACCGCCCGGTGGGTTCGGGCCACCGACGCCATGATGGTGGCGTCGTCGAGCGGCCGCAGCATGCGCAGGTCGATCACCTCGGCGTCGATGCCCTCCCCGGCCAGGCGTTCAGCGGCGTCGAGGGTCTTGTAGAGCGAGCCGCCGTAGGTGAGCAGGCTGACGTCGCCGCCCTCGCGCCGCACGGCGGCATGGGCCAGGTCCACGGGGTGCTCGGGATCGGGCGCCGGGCCGGACGCGTTGTAGAGCAGGGCGTTCTCGAAGATCAGCACGGGGTCGGGATCGGCCAGCGCCGGCGCCAGCATGCCGCCGGCGTCCTCGACCGTGCCCGGCACCGCCACCTTGATCCCGGGGATGTGCGCGTACCAGCCCTCCAGGCTGTGGGAGTGTTGCGCCGCGAGCTGTCGCCCGCCGCCGGTGGCGATGCGGATGACCAGAGGCACGTTGAACAGCCCGCCGGACATGTGCAGGAGGGTGGCGGCGTTGTTGAGGATCTGGTCGAGGGCGAGCAGGCTGAAGTTCACCGTCATGATTTCCACGATGGGGCGCATGCCGCCCAGGGCCGCGCCGATGCCGGCACCGACGAAGGTCGACTCGGAGAGCGGGGTGTCGCGGATGCGGCCCTCGCCGAACTCCTCCAGCAGGCCCATGCTCACGGCGTAGCAGCCGCCGTAGCGGCCCACGTCCTCACCCATCAGGAACACCCGCGGGTCGGCACGCATGGCGGCGCGGATAGCCTCCCGCACCGCCTCGCGGTAGGTCGTGGCGAGCGGCTCGGCCGCGGGCGCGGCGGGCGTGCGTTGGGGCGTCGCGACGGTCACGGTGCCACCCCCTTTGCGGGCGAGGGATCGGAGTAGACGAAGCGCTCCAGCTCCGCCGGGTCCTCCCAGGTGCCGGCCTCGGCGAACGCCACGGCCGCCTCGATCTCGTCGGCCGCCGCGCGCTCGAGCGCGGCGTCCTCGTCGTCCGTCAGCAGCGCTGCGTCGCGCAGCCGCTGCCGGAACCGCTCGATGGGGTCGCGCTCCTTCCAGGCGGCGACCTCCTGCTTGGGGCGGTAGAGCTCGGGGTCGAACATGCTGTGCGCGCGGAAGCGGTAGGTGCGGTACTCGACGAAGTGCGGCCCACCGCCTTCACGCACGGCCTCGGCGGCCGCGCGGGTGGTGGCTTCGGTCGCGAGCACGTCCATGCCGTCGACGTCCCAGGCCGGCACCCGGTAGGCGGCGGCCTTGAGCGCCAGGTGGGTCTCGGACTGCGCGCGCTCGATGGCCGTGCCCATGCCGTAGAGGTTGTTCTCGCACAGGAACAGCACGGGCAAGCGCCACAGGGCGGCCAGGTTCATCGACTCGTGGAACTCACCCTCGGCGGTGGCCCCGTCGCCGAAGAAGCAGGCGGTGACGCGCTCGCGTCCCTGCAGCTTGTCGGCCAGGGCCAACCCCACCGCCAGCGGCAGACCGCCGCCGACGATGGCGTTGCCGCCGTAGAAGCGGGTGTCGGCGTCGAACAGGTGCATGGAGCCGCCGCGGCCGCGGCTGCAGCCCTCCAGCTTGCCGTACATCTCGGCCAGGATCGACCCCATGGGCACGCCGCGGATCAGGGCGTGGCCGTGCTCGCGATAGGTCGCAACCACTGCGTCGTCGGCGGTGAGGGCGCGCATGGCGCCCACGGCCACGGCCTCCTCGCCGATGTAGAGGTGGAGGAAGCCGCGGATCTTGGTGGCCTGGTAGAGCTCGGCGCACATCTCCTCCATGCGCCGGAT
>CAZBZU010000096.1:0-4212 GCA_964496495.1 uncultured bacterium | reverse complement strand
TCAATGCTGCGGCCTCCTTGCCCGTGAGCGTCCCTAGTTCCGGCAGTTCTGCTAGCAGCGCAACGGCAGTAATCTTGCCGACACCCGGCACGCTCGTCAGTATGCTCATTCGTGCCTTCCAGGTGGGGTCGAGTTCGATCGTGACCAGTATCTCGGCTTCGACGTTGGCAAGCCGCGCCTTCAGGGAAGTGATGCTGGCCATGAGATCCTGCCGAACGAAGTCAGTTGTTGCGCCACTGAGGCGTTGGCGCTCACCGCCGATCATGGAGATGATCTGTCGCCGGCGACCCACCAGGCTTGCCAGGAGCCGCTGGGCTGGGGTGTCGGGTTGGCGCAGGGCTGGCTTCACGGCCCTGGCGAATTCGGCTAGGGTCAGAGCGTCGAGGCGATCCGTCTTGGCGATTCGGCCAATGGCTCTGGCGTAATCGCGGGCCTGGCGAGGATTCACAATGACGACTGGCAGTCCCGCACGAAACAGCGCTTGGGCTGCTTGGCGTTCGTAACCGCCCGTGGCTTCCAGCACGACGCGAACGAGCGTCGGCTCGCTTGCGAGTCGAGCTACGAGCCGCGCATGCCCAGTTTCGTTGTTGGGCACGTCCAGGACTTCCCCATGTGGGAGGATTGCGACGTCCAACCGATCCTTGCTGACATCGATGCCGACGTTGACAGCGTCACTCACCTGTCTGGCCTCCTGCCTGGAATCGGGGATTCCTCCGGGGCCCGCCCGCACTTACAAATTCGAGGTACCGCTCAGGTCCTCAAGCAACCGTTCGAGCTCTGCCCGGAGGACCATCACGTGACGACCCCAGCTCTGTCCCGGTGTCAGGTAGCACCCGTGTCTCTACGGCCTGTCACGCTGGTCCCCAAGCCGAACATATAAGTGTCTCATGCATCGAGAGCGTTCCAACGCCCCGTACCCGATGGACTTCAAGATCGAGGCGGTCCGGCTACTTCGGGAGAGCGGCAAGAGCCTCAAGGAGGTCGCCGAGGACCTTGGCGTCAGCACCAACGCCCTGCGGGAGTGGGCGAAGCGCTTGGAGACCGAGGCTGGTCTTCGGCCGGGCCTGAAGAAGGATGAGCGGGAAGAGCTGAAACGGCTGCGGCGGGAGAACAAGATCCTCCGTGAAGAACGAGAGATCCTACGAAAAGCCGCGGTCTTCTTCGCCGAGGAGACCAACCGGAAGTAACCTTCCACTTCATCGAGCGGCAGAAGACATTCCACCCCGTCGCCCGCCTGTGCCGCGTCCTAAAGGTCTCCAGGAGCGGCTACTACGCGTGGCGAGCCCGACCTGAATCGCAACGAGCGAAAGCCAACCGGGCGCTCTCGGAGCTGATCCTGGAGATCCACGAGCGCAGCCGCGGCACCTACGGGGCGCCGCGCATCCAGGCGGAGCTGGAGCTCGCTCACGGACTGCGGTTCTGCCGCAAGCGCATCGCTAGATTGATGCGCCAGCGCGGCCTGGTGGGCATCCATCGTCGTCGTGCCCGGCGTCGCGGCGGCCCGAGGCGTCTGCACCCGCTGTTCGATGACCTGGTGGAGCGGAACTTCGATCCGGCCGGCCCCAACCAGCTCTGGGTCGCCGACATCACCCAGCACATGACCGGCGACGGCTGGCTCTACCTGGCCGTCGTCCTGGATGCCTTCTCACGGAGAGTGGTGGGCTGGGCGATGCACGATCGAGCGCCCAGCGAACTGGTCATCCAATCCCTTCAGATGGCCCTGCAGAACAGGGACCCCGACGACGGTGTCATTCATCATTCCGACCAGGGCGCGCAATACACCGCTCTGAGCTTCGGGAAGCACCTGCAGAAGGCCGGTGTGCTCGGCTCGATGGGTCGCGTAGGCAGCGCTCTGGACAACGCCATGGCGGAGAGCTTCTTCGCCAACCTGCAAACCGAACTCCTCGACCGGCAGACCTGGCCGACGCGGGACAGCCTGCGGCTCGCCATCTTCGACTACCTGGAAGTCTTCTACAACCGGCAGCGCCGCCACTCCAGCCTCGAGTACCTCACGCCAGTCGACTTCGAACGAAGGGAGCAAAGCCAACCCGATCAGGCGTCAGTTGCTAAGCTTGTAGCTGTCCACTGAAATAACCCAACTTCCATGAAGAGGCTGCCAGTTGTCAACGCCGTGCCTTGTGGTCTTTGGTTGTCGGCGCGGTGACCTTGTCCCGTCCCGAGGCTTCCATGCGCACTCTTGGTGCCCCGGTGATGGTGGGGCGGTGCAGGGTGGGGTTCATCCAGGTGGGCGCTGCCATCTAGTGAGCGATCTCGTTGGATCAAGCAACAAGGCGCAGTCGCCCAACCCGGCGGGTGGGATGGTCATACGCGAGAAGGGGTCGTCGTGGTCGGCGGTGTGCGGAGGTTAGCTGGGCTGGGCGGGTGCCTGGTGGTCGGTCGGTGGTGGACTGGCTGGGACGTCAAGGGTTGCGTCGGGAGCGGGTTTGGTGGCGTTGCGAAGGGGTTCGTAGACCTCGCCGGTGCTCCACAGGGCGTACAGGATGATGGCGAGTTTGCGGGCGACGGCGATGACGGCGATGCGTTTGGCTTCCTTGGTTCCGGAGCGCGCGATGTGCAGGCCGTGCCGCCGAAGGTCGCTGTCGGGCGCGCCGCGCCGGAGGATCTGGTGGGCGCACTGAACGAGTAGGCTGCGGAGGGTCTGATCGCCTTCCTTGGTGATGTGCTGCTGCGTGTCGCGGTCGCCGGATTGGCGCCTACCGGGGGTGAGGCCGAGGTACGCGCCGACGGCGCGGCTGGAGGGGAAGCGCGCCGGCGTCTCCAGCGTCAGGATGAACGTCAGGGCGGTGGTGAGCCCGACCCCGTGCACCTGCGTGAGGAGGGCGGTTTCGGGGTAGGCGTCGGTTGCCATGCGCTGCAGTTGCAGCTCGTGTAGCTTGATCTGCTCGTTGAGGTTGGTGATCCCGTCAAGGATTGGACTCAGGGCCGGCGCGAGGCCTTCGGGAAGGCGGGCGCGGGCGATCCTCGGGAACGCCTCGGTGGCGCACTTAGGTAGCCGGTACCCGAAGGACTTGAGGCTGCCGCGCGCGTGATTGACGAGCAGGGTGCGCGCTCGGATGAGGGCGCGGCGCGCGCGCAGCGTGGCCAGAGCTCGCTGCGTTGCTTCGGTTCGATGCTCGATGGGAGCCAGCAGACGTGCGTCGAGGCGAGCCAAGCGCGCGAGCTTCTCCGCGTCCACGTGATCGCTCTTGCGCCGGGAAGCGTACACCAGGCGCACTTGCCGCGCGTTGGCGGTCAGCACCTCATGTCCGCAGGCGGCGATGGTGCGGCTTGCCCACGGCGAGTGGGTGCCGGCCTCGAGGGCTACCCGCATGGGTTCCGAACGCGCGAAGTACTCTTCGAACGCCGTCAAGGTGGTTCGCACCGAGGTGCGTTCGAGGATCTCCCCCGTATCGCCGGCGATCGTGCAGATCACGGACAGCTTGTCCCCCAGATCGACTCCCGCGATTCTCGCCGAGCCCGTATCCTGATGCACGGCCGTCCTCCCTTCTGGGCCACCCGAGCCCGTCGCCTAACGGTAGTGCAGCCCGGCCAACCGGAGACTGCGAGGCAAGGGGGACGGCCTCTTCATCCCATCTCCACCTGACCCGCCTGAAGAACCGGTTGGAGGCAGCCGAGGCCGGCGACGTACACCCCGAGATCCTGGCTTCGCTGCGGCGTCGCATCGCCATGTTGAAGCAGGAGAAGAAGGCGCTCGAGGAGCAACTCGAACGTTACACCAGGCAGAGCCGCGGTCACGAGGTCGCGTTGTTGACCAGCATTCCCGGCATCGGCACGCGCACCGCCTGCCACCTCCTGGCCGAGCTCGGAGACATCCATCGCTTCGCCAACGCCCGCAAGTTGGTCGCCTTCGCGGGCCTCACCCCAGCCCGGTTCGAGTCAGGCACCAGTGTGGGCGGCCACACTGCCATCTCACGCCTAGGCTCCAGCTCGCTACGACGCATGCTGTACATGCCGAGCCTGGCAGCGATTCGTTTCAATCCTGTCATCAAAGCTGATTGTCCTCTTATCTTCCAAGAGGGCCTCAAGCGAATTGGGCAGGGCCGCCTGACCGCAACCAGATCTCTGGCAGGCAACGTCGAGCACGACCAGCTCACCTACCTCGGACGACAATTCTCCAAGCACCCGACGAAGCAACTTGTATGTTCGTTTCGGGTTGGGAGCAAGGCCGAGGAGCAACATGAGCGGGCGAGC
>CAZBZU010000095.1:0-4790 GCA_964496495.1 uncultured bacterium | reverse complement strand
GAGCAGCTGACTCTTAATCAGCGGGTTATAGGTTCGAGTCCTATACGACCCACCAAGCGAAGCGAGTGAGGGACGCACGGAACAGGCGTGCGTCCCTCACTCATGGCTCCGCCACCGAACTTGAACACCTTGGCTGACACCTCATGCCCGGCGCCGCAGCGATCGACACCTTGGGCACGGACCCTCTCGCCGCTTCGGATGGGCCACGTCGGACTTCTTGACAGCGTCCGAGCCGCCTCGCGGCGGCCAGCGCGGGCTCCGATGGGCGGTCCTCACACGGGGCGTGTTCGTGAGGTCGTGAGGTTGTATGGGATCGGCGCGACACGCTGGCCGCCAGGCCCCAGGTAACGCTGGCTGCCAAGGGAGCGTTGCCAAGTCTCTGTGTGACAGCGGAAGGTCGTACGGCGGCGGGTCGAACGCCGACTGCGTTGCGTCGCTGAATCCGCCGACGGACGCGGAGAGCGGTGGCGGGCCGGTCCACGGCACGTCGGCCGCCTGAAATTCGACGACGGCGGTCGCCGTGAGCTGGTGCCAGTACGGCACGCCGGAGGAACTGCCGAACATCTATCATCGCAAGCAGTACGAAGCGGACCTCGACGCCCTCCCCGACTACCGGCTCACCTGCCTCTTCGTCGACAAGCGCCGCCGCCGCAAGGGCGTGGCGGCAGCAGCGGTCGCGGGCGCCCTCCAGCTCATCGCCCCGGCAGGGCCGGCGTGGTGGAGGCTTACCCCCAGGACACGTACGGCAAGAAGGTCTCCTCGTCGTTCCTCCACAACGGTACCCGCAGCCTCTTCGAGGAGGCCGGCTTCCAGTACGAGCGCCCCAAGGGCAAGAGCCACACCGTGATGAGGAAGGCCGTTTCGCGCCGGTAGGTCTGGTCCGGCAGGCGGATCCGATCGAGGCGGCCGGTCTCCGCTTCGGCCAGCCGCCTCCCAGGCTGTTCCGAGGACTCAGGCAGGACCGCTCACGGATCCGTAGACCTCGAAGCGAGCCACCGAGCTCGGAGCGGGCCGGTGACGGCCCGGGTCGGCGGCGCGCGCCTCCTGGATGCGCGCCATACCTGCGTCGAACTGCTCCTGCGTGTCCCACACGAGGACCGTCAAGCGCCGCCCCGCCTCGCGATCGACGAGCCACCAGCCGCGCAGGCCCTCGGCCCTCTCCAGGGCCGGCAGGACCTCGTCCTCGACGTGCTCGATGCCAGCACCGAGGTCTTCAGGCGACTCGTTGTCGAAGAACATCACCACTGCGAACACGGACCACCTCCACGTATGGGTATGGCGACTCCGGCCGGGAGGACGGAGGACGGATCAATCCAGATGGAAGTCGACGATCCCGTCGAACCAATCGACGCGCGACGGCTCTGCCGCCTTGGCCGCGGCCAGCGCGGGACCGAGCTGAGCATGCAGGAACCTCTCCTGGTGCTCCTTCGACTCCCATACCTCGACAACGACCAGCTTGTCCTCCGTCCCTCCCGATATGGAGCTGATCAACCCCTCCGGTCGGACGTCGGGACCCGGCACCCCGTTCCACCCCAAGATGCCGTTCACCCGCATGTAGATGCTGCCGGCACCGGGCCCAGCGAACTCGAGAACCACGACTTCAGCCATGATCGTTCCTCTCCCATCGCACGGACTGTTGCTTGCGATGGCCGAATCGTAGTCCATATTTACTTGGCATGTCAAGTACCTGATGTAGAATGGTGCATGGCCGCTGAGAATCACGTCCCCTGGATGGCCACCTGGCTTCGCTTCGTCCGAACCCACACTCGCCTGTGGGACCTGGTCGAGGCACAGATGCGAAAGGATCACGGCCTCACGATGGCCCGCTACGACGTGCTCGCCACCCTCGTCAACGCGGACGGACGGCTCGGGCTGAGCGACCTCGCCTCCTCCGTCCTGCTGTCCCAGTCCGGCGTGTCCAAGCTCCTCGACCGTATGGAGCGGTCCGGCCTGGTCTACCGCGAGCCCGACCCGAGCGACGGCCGCTCCGCGTACGCCACCATCACGCCCCTGGGCCGATCCTTGGCGGAAGAGGCCCGACGAGGCCACCACGAGCTCGTGCGGGACCTGTTCGGTAGCGCGCTCGACGAACACGACCTCACCGACCTCGACCGCATCATGGGTCGAATCAGCGCATCACTGCCCTAGCGCGGACTCCCGCGGCGGAACCGGCGGACGTCACCGGCTTCGGCCAGCACGACGCCGGCGACCACAGGACCGACGCCTGCCTGGGCGAGGAGCAGGGGCTGAAGCTCCTTCACCAGGCGCTCGATTCGCCCGGTGATGGTTTCGATGGCGCCTTGAAGCGAAGCAATCAGATCTTCGATCGGCTCGCGTAGCGGCGAGCCCGGCGGCAGCCTGCTGAGCGCCATGCGTTCGGCCTCGAGATGGGTGGCGAGCCGTTGGCGGGTGCGGCTGCAGCGCTTGAGCTGCTCGCGCGTCTCGTCACGCCTGCAGGTCGGGAGCTCGGAATTGGCGAGCGCAGCCTGTGCGATGATGCCTGCAGCGATCTTATCGGTCTTCTTGCGGCCGCGTTTGGAGCGGCATTGGCTGGTCAGGCCCGGTGGGACGTCCGTGATGGCCTCGTCCCGAGCGGCTAGGGCGCGTATCAGGGGCGTGATGAAGCTGTTGCCTGCCCCCTCGATCGCCCAGTGCCGCTGTGGGTAGGCGCCTGCGAGGGCCAGCACGCGCTCCACCACACTCTCGTCGTTCTCGACGGTTCTGGCTAGGAGAACGGAGCCGGTCTCTTCCAGAACCGCCAGGGTGAGGGAGGCTGGGTGGGGGGCGACTCCTATAATGACCATGCCCTTCACCCCTTCCACAGGTGGCGTTGGCGCATGGCCCACGCACGTCTATGACGGGATCAAGCCCCCACGGGCAACCTGGTATCGAGCGATAAGCCGTGCGCCTGATTCTGCGCAGGGCGGGCAGTTCCACCAGCAGCCAGTATCGATGGCAGACAGTTCTCGGGCCACACCCTGCCAGAACCATGGTGCCCCGCCAGAAGCGAAACACACACTCCTAGCCTGATATACAGACAGGTACGAGCCTGGCAACTGACGCCTGAACGCGAGCCTGCCGAACACCGACCCAAACCGGCGTCCGGGGGAATTGGGAATGAGCCCTCAGGCAGCTCATGTGCGCGCAGCGCGATCTCAAACGGAGTGGCGCGACACTAATGACTCTGGCAGCCCATCACCGGCCGACTCCATGCAAACCCAGCGAGCGCCATGGCGGGAGAACCACGTCCTACACGTCTTCGATGGCGCCTGACAGGGTGTCTTCAATCGGTCATCGCAACGGTTTCAGCGTACGCCTCCGCTGGGGTCTTCCATCCCAGGGTCTGGCGAGGGCGGGTATTGAGGCTGTCGGCCACTTCCTCGAGCTTGACCTCATCGTGAACCGATAGATCGGTGCCCTTGGGGAAGTACTGCCTGAGCAGGCCGTTGGTGCTCTCGTTGCTGCCGCGCTGCCAGGGGCTACGCGGATCGCAGAAAAAGACCCGCACGCCGGTATCCACCGTGAAGCGGGCGTGCTCACCCATCTCCTTGCCCCGATCCCAGGTCAGCGAGCGCCTGAGCGCCTCGGGCAGCTCCTAGATGCGCTCCGCCAGCGCCTCCCGCACCCGCTCCGCGGTATGCCCGCGCGGCAGATGCAACAGCATCACGAATCGGGTCTTACGCTCCACCAGCGTCCCGATGGCGCTCTTGTTCGCCGTGCCCATCAGCAAATCGCCCTCCTTACGTTGTTGGTGGGCGTTGCTAGGGCCGTCGTAGGGTTCTGGGTGCCCTTGGGTGCCGGGTATGGCTGAGATCGCCTTGCTGTGTCGACGGCTTACTGGGAATCGCCGCCTGGCGCTCGCTCGATGGCTCGACCGCTGATTGAGAATCGCGACACTGATCGCTGCGTAAGGACGTGCCGGTGCGGTCATCGATGGGGCCGAGTAACCACGTTGGAGGTGGCCATGGCATCACTCTGGGTAGGCGTCGACGCCGGCAAGAGAAAGCACCATTGCGTCCTTCTCGACGCCGAAGGCAAGATCCTGTTGAGCCAGGCCGTGGCGAACGACGAGACCGCCCTGCTCGATCTCATCGCCAACGTCCTGACGCTCGCCGGGAAGGCCAGCGTGCGGTGGGCGGTCGACGTGAACTCGGGTGGGTCGGCGTTGCTGATGGCCCTCTTGAGTGCTCACGCGCAGGAGCTGGTGTACATTCCCGGCCGCATCCTTCACCACGCGGCCGCCACCTACCGCGGGGACGGCAAGACGGACGCCAAGGACGCCAGAATCATCGCCGATCAGGCGCGCATCCGTAGCGACCTGCGCCCGGTCAGGGAACGCGACCAGGTGAGCGTCGACCTGCGCCTGTTGACCTCCCGACGCCTGGATCTCATTCACGACCGCGTTCGGGCCATCAATCGCCTGCGCGCCACCCTCCTGGAGTACGCCCCTGCGTTGGAGGCGGCGTTCGACTACTCCAAGCACAAGGCGGCGTTGACGATCTTGACGAAGTACGCCACCCCCGAAGTGTTGCGCCGCCTGGGAAGGGCGCGCCTGACGCGGTGGTTGCAGGCGCGCGACCGCCGGGACGCCGCCAGGGTCGCCGATGTGGCTGTGACGGCCGCTGATGCGCAACGTGCGCAGCTCCCGGCCCAAGCCGTCGGTGCGCGGCTGGTCAGCGAGCTCGCCGCGAACATCCTCAACCTCGATGTCGCCATAAGCCGCCTTGACGTTGACATCGCCACCAAGCTGCACGAGCACCCCAGCGGCGCCGTGCTCATGAGCCTGCCCG
>CAZBZU010000094.1:0-4792 GCA_964496495.1 uncultured bacterium | reverse complement strand
ATCCGCCTCGAACAACACCTGCCCCGGCTCCAACGTACGCGTCGGAAGCGCCAGCCCGCGCGGGACGATATCGGGCGCCTGGCAATCGTTGGGGGTTTCCAGGGTTTCGAACGTGTCGAGCATCATGGTCCTTTCGCTGTGCTGCCTCGCAAGAAGCGCTTCGTTGTCCGGAAGGGTGGCCACGCGCCCGGGCTCGCCGGAACGCGAAGGTGGCGAATCAACTACAAAAACTGTAGCATGGGCGCCACGCGCCTGTCTACCCCACCGGCCCCGGCGCGCCCGCTACGATTTCTGTCCTGAACGCCATCCCTACCTCCTCGTCGGGCGCACCGCAGGCCTCGGCGCCGCGCCCGGGCCGCGCCCCACCCCGCGCGCCGGGCGGCTCGCCGCCGGTGCCACGGTTGACAACCCGCGGACCTTCACCTTACCATTTAAGGTAGCGTGATGGAAGAACTCTCGCCCATGCAACGCAAGGTCTACCAGCGGCTCGTCGATCACTACCGGCACGCAGGCGCCATGCCCGAGCTGTCCGAGTTCGCGCGCGAGCTGGGCGTGCACTACGTGTCGCTCAAGCAGCACCTCGAAGCGCTGCATCGCAAGGAGTACCTGGTGTTCGAGAGCCGCGGCCGCGGCCGCTCGCCGCACCTGTCGCTGCCGCCCGTCGCCACGGGCATCCCGGTGCTCGGCGGCATCCCCGCCGGGCCGCTGAGCGAGGCGCTGGCTGAGGCCGAAGGCTACCTGCCCCTCAGCGGCCTGCAGGACGGCTCCTTCGCCCTTCGCGTCGAGGGCGACTCCATGGCGGACCTCATCCAGGACGGTGACGTGGTGCTGTTCGGCAAGCGCCAGCCGCAACGCAACGGCGAGATCTGCGCCGTGCGCGTCGAAGGCAGCGACGTCACGCTCAAGTACCTCGATCGCCTGGAGGGCGGCCGCTACGCGCTGCGCGCCCACAACCCCGCCTATCCCACGCTCCAGGTCGACGCTCGCGAGGTGGTGGTGGACGGCGTCTACCGCGGGCTGCTGCGAGGCGAGCTGGTCGACGCCTTGCTCGAGCGCAGCTGAGCCCGGCGCGCGCGAGCGGCTGCTAAGCTCGTCGAGGCGGCAGCCGGGCCGTGGTCGCCCAGCCGGCCGGCAAGCTCCCGCCGCCCGCGAAGGGACGGGCCATGCCGTTCGATGCCAGCGAGCATCCTCACCGCCGCTTCAACCCGCTCACCGGAGACTGGGTGCTGGTATCGCCTCACCGCCTGCAGCGGCCCTGGCAGGGTCAGCAGGAGCGCCCCGCCGAGCAGGCCAGGCCGCCCCACGACCCCACCTGCTACCTCTGCCCCGGCAACGCCCGCGCCGGCGGCGCGCGCAACCCCGACTACCGCGAGACGTTCGTCTTCACCAACGACTTCGCCGCGCTGCTGCCGGACGCCCCCCGCGCCCCCGAGCCGGAGACCAGCCTGCTCCGCCAGCGCGGCGTCCGGGGCACCTGCCGGGTCATCTGCTTCTCGCCCCGGCACGACCGCACCCTGGCGGAGTTCGACACCTCCGCGATCCTCCGGGTGATCGAGCTGTGGGCGCAGCAGACCGAGGAGCTGGGCCGCGACTGGCGCTGGGTCCAGGTGTTCGAGAACAAGGGCCCGCAGATGGGCGCCAGCAACCCGCACCCGCACGGGCAGGTGTGGGCCCTCGACAGCATCCCGTCCGAACCCGCCAAGGAGGACGCCCGTCAGCGCGCGTACCTCGCCGAGGCAGGCCGGCCGCTGCTGCTCGCTTACGCCGAGCTGGAGCTCGAGCAACGCCAGCGGCTGGTGGCGGCCAACGACCACTGGCTGGCGGTGGTGCCCTACTGGGCCGTGTGGCCCTTCGAGGTGCTGGTCCTGCCGGCGCGCCGGCGCGTGGCCCGGCTGCCGGAGCTCACGGGCGAGGAGCGGGGCGCCCTGGCCGAGCTCTTGAAGCCGCTGCTCGTCAAGCTCGACAACCTCTTCGAGACCTCCTTCCCGTACTCCTTCGGCTGGCACGGCGCTCCCCATCAGGAGCCGGACGGTGGCCACTGGCAGCTCCACGCCCACATCTACCCGCCGCTGCTGCGATCGGCGGCGGTGCGCAAGTTCATGGTCGGGTTCGAGATGCTGGGCGAGCCGCAGCGCGACCTCACCGCGGAGCAGGCTGCCGAGCGGCTGCGCGCCCTGTCCGACACCCACTACCGGACGCCCGCATGAGCGGCGGGCCCGAGGTGGTGGAGGCCGCCTTCCAGGAACGCTACGGCGAGCCGGCCGCGGCGGTGGTGCGCGCGCCCGGCCGTGTCAACCTGGTCGGCGAGCACACCGACTACAACGAAGGCTTCGTCCTGCCGATGGCCATCGACCGCGAGGTGCGCATCGCCCTGCGCCCGCGCGACGACGACAGCGTGGTGGTGGCAGCGCTCGACGTGGACGACGAGACGCGCTTCTCGCTGGCGTCGCTGACGCGCGGCAGCGGCTGGGCGGAGTACCTCAAGGGCGTCGCCTGGGCGTTCGCCGAGGCGGGCATCGGCCTGCGCGGCTGGGAGGGCGTCGTCGCCGGCAACGTTCCCGTCGGCGCGGGCCTGTCCTCCTCGGCGGCGCTGGAGCTGGCGGTGGCGCGCGCCTTCCAGGCGAGCTCCGGCTTCGCCTGGCAGCCGGCACGCGCCGCGCGCCTGTGCCAGCGCGCCGAGAACGGCTGGGTGGGCATCAACTCCGGCATCATGGACCAGCTCATCGCCGCGCTCGGCGAGGAGGGGCACGCCCTGCTGCTGGACTGCCGCTCCCTGGAAGGGGAGGCGGTGCCGTTGCCGCCCGGGCACCTGGTAGCGGTGCTCGACACCGGTACCCGCCGCGGGCTGGTGGGCACCGCCTACAACGAGCGGCAGCAGCAGTGCCAGGCGGCCGCTCGCCACTACGGCGTGGCCGCCCTGCGCGACGTCGACCTCGCCACGCTGGAGGCCGGCGCCGCGGGCCTCGACGACGTCACCCGGAGACGGGCGCGCCATGTGGTGAGCGAAAACGCCCGCACCCTGGCGGGGGCCGCAGCGATGCGCCGCGGCGACGCCGCCGCCCTGGGTGAGCTGATGAACGCCTCGCACGCCAGCCTGAAGGACGATTTCGAGGTCTCCTCGGACGCGCTCGACGCCATCCAGGCCTGCGCGGTGGCCCAGCCCGGCTGCCTGGGCGCGCGCATGACCGGCGCGGGCTTCGGCGGCTGCGCCGTCGCGCTGGTCGAGGAGCGCGCCGCGGACGCCTTCCTGGCGGCGGTGAGAGGCTGCTACGACGGCGGCGGGCGGCGGGCGCGGGCGTACCTGTGCCGGCCCGCCGCCGGCGCCAGCCGGCTGCGCTGAGCGGGGCGGCCCGCGGCCGCGCGCGCCCGCCGAGGCGCCTAGGGCGCCACGCCGGGAGGCCGCACGACGGGCACCTTGGGACCGCGGTTCAAGAGCGCCAGCGCGCGGTCGGGCCGGTCGGTGATGAGCCCGTCGACCCCCATCGCGACCAAGCGCTTCATGTCGGCGGTCGCGTTCACCGTCCACACGTGCACCAGCAGCCCGCGATCGTGCGCCGCCCTCACGAAGTGGGGCGTCACCACGGTCAGCGAGCCTTGCGTCTCGGGCACCTGCAGGGCGTCCGTCGGCGGGGTGTAGAGCCGCCCCAGGTGCGCGCGCGCCAGCACGTAGAAGATCTTGATCTCGGTGGGGTCGCCGGCGGTCGCCACGTCGGGGCAGTCGCGCCGGAAGGCACGGATCGCCTTGGGGTGGAAGGACACCACCATCACGGTGTCCTGGCGCCGGTTGGCATCGATGAGGCGGCACAGGTCGGCGGCCACCTTGGTGCTGTCGGGCTTGATCTCGATGTTGATGGGCTTGCCGGGGAAGGCGTCGAACACCGCCTTGAGCGTGGGGATGCGGATGCCGAGGCCGCGGTAGGGGTGGCTCGCGCCGCCGTCGCCCGACCAGCGGTAGCCGGCGTCGAGCGCCTGCACCTGCGCCAACGTCATGCTGGCGATCGCGCCCGAGCCGTTGGTGGTGCGGTCCACGCTGTCGTCGTGGATGACCACGATGCGGCCGTCCGCGGTCTCGTGGATGTCGAGCTCGAGCACGTCGGCGCCGAGCGCGGCAGCGTGGCGGAAGGCGAACAGGGTGTCGCCCGGCCACAGCCCGTCGCCGCCCTGGTGCGCGAGCACCGTCACGCCCCGCGGCAGGTGACTCAGGTACGGCGCGGGCGGCCGCCGTTGGGACAGGCCCGCCAGCAGCAGGTAGGCGGCCGCAACGACCACCACGATCGCGAGAACGATTCGGAAGACTCGCATGGGCCCCCTCCTGGCTCGGCAGCGCCGGGCTCGGCGCCAGTCTACCCAGCGGCCGCCGGCGACACCGCCGGCGCGCCGCGTCGCCCGGTCTCGCCGCCAGGGCGGCGAGCGCCACGACCGCGCACGAGCGCGGCCCCGGCGTGTCGCCGGGGCCGGTCCGATGCCTGGCTGCGGGTCGGGCGGCATGCGCCCGACCCGCCTGCTGATTCGCGGCTCCCGGCCGCGAATCGGCCTCAGTCCAGGAAGTCCCGCAGCTTGCGGGTGCGGCTCTCGTGGTACTTGAGCTTCCTGAGCGCCTTGTTCTCGATCTGGCGGATGCGTTCGCGGGTCACGCCGAAGTGGCTGCCGACCTCCTCGAGGGTGTGCTCGCGGCCGTCCACCAGCCCCTTGCGCAGCTTGAGGACCATGGCCTCGCGCTCGTTGAGCTTGCCGAGCGCCTCCTCCAGCTCCTCGCTGAGGATGATCTTGCTGGCCTGGTCCACCGGCGACT
>CAZBZU010000093.1:0-5117 GCA_964496495.1 uncultured bacterium | reverse complement strand
GCCGCCACGACCACGTCGCCGACCGAGCCGACGAACTGCTGCCCGGTGCCCAGCACGCGGATGCACTGGATTCGCCGGGCGCCGGAGTTGTCGGCGACATCGAGGAAGGTCTCCTGCTGGATCATGACGGAACTTGACCTGCCCTTCCCTTAGCTCCGGGCCTTCTCCAGCAGGCGCGTGACCACGAACCGCTTGCGCCGGCTGATCGGACGGCTGGAGGTGATCTCCACCAGATCCCCCACCTTGTACTCGTTGTTCTCGTCGTGCGCCATGTAGCGCTTCGACATGGTGACGACCTTGCCGTAGAGCGGGTGCTTCAGGCGCCGCTCCACGTCGACCGTCACGGTCTTGTCGGCGGCGTCCTTGACGACACGCCCGTGCATGGCTCTCTTCATTGCGTCTGCTCCTCGGACTTCTCGCCTGCAACGGTCATGAGGCGCGCGATCTCCCGCCTGGCGGTGCGGATGCGCCTGGGGTTGGAGGCATGGCCGACCGCCGCCTGGATGCGCAGGTCGAGCAGCTCCTGCCGCAACTTGTCCACCTCGAGGTGGATCTCGTCCAGCGTCAGGTTGCGGATCTCATTGGGCTTCATCGTAGATCTCCCGCCCGACCATGCGTACCTTGATGGGGAGCTTGTGGCTGGCGAGGCGGAACGCCTCGCGCGCCTGCTCCTCGGTGACGTTGGCGACCTCGAAGAGCACGCGCCCCGGCTTCACCACCGAGACCCAGTACTCTACGGCACCCTTGCCCTTCCCCATGCGGACTTCCTGCGGCTTCTTGGTGACGGGCTTGTCGGGGAAGATCCGGATGTAGATCTTGCCGCCGCGCTTGAAGTAGCGGCTCATGGTCACGCGGCAGGCCTCGATCTGATTGGACTTGATCCAGGCCGGCTCCAACGCCACGAGAGCGTAGTCGCCGAAGGCCACGTAGTCGCCGCCTTTGGTGGCGCCCTTCATGCGGCCGCGCATCTGCTTGCGGTACTTGACGCGCTTGGGAAGCAACATGGCTCAGGACCTGTCCTTCTTCACGCGAGCGCGGCCCTCTCGGCGGCCGTCGCGACGGCGCGCCTGCGGGCGGCGCCGGCGCCGCTTGTCGTCTTCCTGTCGCGGGCGGGGCAGCACCGCGGCGCGGCGCGTCCTGTCGCCCACGATCTCGCCGTGGAAGACCCAGGCCTTCACGCCGATGATGCCGTAGGTGGTGCGCGCCTCCGCGGTGCCGTAGTCGATGTCGGCACGCAGCGTCTGCAGCGGCACGCGGCCATCGGAGTACCACTCCGGCCGGGCCTGCTCCGAGCCGCCCAGGCGCCCCGAGCAGCGGATCTTGACGCCTTGCGCTCCGGACTCCATAGTGCGCTGCACCGCCTGCTTCATGGCCCGCCGGAACGCGAAACGGCGCTCCAGCTGCTCGGAGATGCGCTTGGCTACCAGCGCGGCGTTGGTGTTGGGGTTGGGAACCTCCTGCACGTTCACGGCCACGGTGCCCTGGATGGCGCGATCGAGGGTCACGCGCAATGCCTTGATCGACTCGCCGCCGCGCCCGATCACCACACCCGGCTTGGCGGTATGGATGGTGATGTTGATGTTGTGCGCCGCTCGCTCGATGTCGATCCGCGAGATGCCCGCGTGGCCCACGTCGTGGAAGATCACGCGTCGGATCTCCTCGTCCTCGGTGAGGAGACGCGGATAGTTCCTGGCGTCGGCGTACCAGCGTGCGGACGGTTCCTTGTTGACGCCCAGCCGGAAGCCGACGGGATTGATCTTGTTACCCACTGCGTTCCTCCAACGTGATCCAGACGTGGCAGGTGCGCTTCCGCATCAGGTCGGCACGCCCGCGCGCCCGCGGCATGTAGCGCTTGTAGGTGGGCCCGTCGCCGACCTGGATGTCCTTGACGAAGAGGCTGTCCTCGAACATGTCGTGATTGTTGACGGCGTTGGCCCGGGCGCTTCGGAGCAGCTTGAGGATGGGCCTGGCGGAGCGCTTGTTGGTGAAGCGCAGGATGTCCTCCGCACGCGCCACGTCCTGACCACGGATGAGATCGGCGACCAGCCGGGTCTTCTGGGGAGTGACGCGCAGCATGCGCAGGGAAGCCTTGGCCTGCATCGTCACTCCTTCCGGTTGCCGCTGTGGCCGCGGAACGTGCGGGTGGGCGCGAACTCGCCCAGCTTGTGGCCGACCATGTTCTCCTGCACGAACACAGGTACGTGCTGACGGCCGTTGTAGACGCCGATGGTGTGACCCACCATCTCCGGCACCACGGTGCTGCGGCGGCTCCAGGTGCGGATCACACGGCGCTCGCCGGAGGCGTTGGCGGCATCGATCTTCTTGAGCAGGTGGTCGTCGACGAACGGTCCCTTCTTCAGGCTACGAGCCATGGTCTACTTCTTCCCCTTCCGCCGGCGCACGATGAAGCGGCTCGACACCTTGCGCTTGTTGCGCGTCTTCAAGCCCTTCGCCTGCTGGCCCCAGGGGCTGACCGGCGGCCGGCCGCCCGTCGAACGCCCCTCGCCGCCACCGTGAGGGTGGTCGACGGGGTTCATGGCGCGCCCGCGCTGGTGCGGCTTCTTGCCGAGCCAGCGCTTCCGACCCGCCTTGCCCATGATCACGTTCTTGTGCTCGCTGTTGCCCACGACACCGACGGTGGCGTAGCACTCGCCGTGGATGCGACGGAGCTCGCCCGACGGCAGCCGGACGGTCACGTAGTTGCCGTCACGCCCTTGGATCTGAACGCCGGTGCCGGCGGCCCGCGCGAGCTGAGCGCCCTTGCCGGGCACCATCTCGACGTTGTGGACCACCGCGCCCACCGGCACGAAGCGCAGCGGCATGGCGTTACCTACCACCGGCTCGGCGTCCGGGCCGCACAGCAGCTTGCTGCCTACCGCCAGACGGTCGGGCGCCAGGATGTAGCGCTTCTCGCCGTCGGCGTAGTGGAGCAGCGCGATGCGGGCGCTGCGGTTGGGGTCGTACTCGATGCTGGCGACCTTCGCCGGCACGCCCTCCTTGTCGCGCCGCCGGAAGTCGATGATGCGGTAGCGGCGCTTGTGGCCGCCGCCGCGGAAGCGCGAGGTGATGCGCCCGTGGGCGTTGCGGCCGCCCCGCTTGGCCTTGGGTGCCAGCAGCGACTTCTCCGGGGCGTCCCGCGTGACCTCGCCGAAGTCCGAGGTGGTCATCGTCCGGCGGGAGGGCGTGTACGGTCGGTAGCGTTTCATCGGCATGGGGTCCCTCCCTTCCTCACGTCAGGCCTTCGAGCTGCTGGATGCGCTGCCCGGCCTGCAGGGTGACGATCGCTTTCTTGCGCAACGGGCTGCGGCCGACGTACCGCCCTTGCGTCTTGAGCTTGCCGCGCACCTTCTGCACGTTGATCTTCAGCACGTTGACCTTGAATACCGTCTCGACGGCGTCCCTGATCTGCCTCCGGTTGGCGCCGGGGTGGACGTAGAAGGCGTACTTGCCGGACTCGATGCCGGAGATCGCCTTCTCGCTCAGCACCGGCGCGAGGATCACGTCGTGGGGTGTCATCACGCCGCCTCCGTGGCATCGAAGATCCTGGCGTCCGCGATGACGTGGTCGCTTCGCAAGATGTCGTAGACGTTGAGGCCGCGCGCCACCAGCACGTCGACCCAGGGAAGGTTGCGGGCCGCCCGGCGCGCCATGTCGTCGTCGGTGACGAGCAGAACCCGCTCACTTCCATCGAAGCCGTGGTCCTTGGCCCAGCCGACGAACGACTTGGTCTTGCCGTCGATGCCGAAGCTCTCGACCAGCGTGAGCTTGCCGGCGTTGGCGCGTGCCGCCAGCGCCATCTGGAGACCGAGCTTGCGCACCCGCTTGGGCAGGCTGTAGCCGTAGTCGCGGGGCCGCGGCCCGAAGACCGTGCCGCCGCCGACGAAGATAGGCGCCTTGCGGTCCCCGTGACGCGCGCGACCGGTGCCCTTCTGCGAGTAGATCTTGGCCGTCGAGCCGGTGGTCGACCCGCGCGTCCTGGTGGCGGCCGTGCCGCGCCTGCGCTTCGACAGCTGCCAGGCGACGACCTCGTGGAGCACCGACTCCTTGGGCTCAGGCAGGTCGAGCGTGAGCTTGCGCCCACTTCCGACGACGTCCAGCGTCACCGCCATCTAACTCGCCCTCCTGTTCGACTGCTTCACCACGACCAGCGAGCCGTTGGCTCCGGGCAGCGCCCCCCTGATGAGGAGGAGGTTGTCGTCCTTGCGGACGTCGACCAGCTTCAGGCCCACGGTGGTGACCGGGGCGGCACCGTAGCGCCCTGCCATGCGCTTGCCCTTGTACACCCGTCCGGGAGACTTGCGGTTGCCGATGGAGCCGCCGTGGCGATGCTTCTTCTTGGTGCCGTGGGTGGCGGGCATGCCGCCGAAACCCCAGCGCTTCACCACCCCGGCGGTGCCGCGGCCCTTGCTGGTCCCGGTGACGTCCACCGTCTCGCCGGGAGCGAAGATCTCCACGGTGACCGCGTCCTCCTCCGGGACGTAGTCCCGGAGCTCGACGAGGTGACGCTGCGGCGCCACGCCGGCCTTGCGGACGTGGCCGAGCTGCGGCTTGTTGGCGACCTTCTCGCGCTGCTCGACCCAGCCGAGCTGCACGGCCGTGTAGCCGTCACGCTCCGGCGTCTTGCGCTGCACCACGGGGCAGGGCCCGGCGAGGACCACGGTCACCGGCACCAGCCGATCACCGGACCACACCTGGGTCATGCCCACCTTGGTGCCGAGGATGCCTTTCACGCTCATCGTCCTCCGACGGTCTTGATCTCGATGTCCACCCCGGTCGGCAGATCGAGGTGCATGAGGGAATCGATGGTGCTCTTCGTCGGCGACTTGATGTCGATGAGCCGGTTGTGGGTGCGGATCTCGAAGTGCTCCCGGCTGTCCTTGTCGACGAACGGCGAACGCAACACGCAGAAACGGCGGATGCGGGTGGGCAGCGGGACCGGGCCGGCGACCTTCGCGCCGGTGCGACGGACCGTCTCCACGATCTTGGTGGCGGAGCTGTCCAGGCTGCGGTGATCGAACGCCTTGAGCTTGATCCGGATCTTGGGGGTGGCCATGGTTACTTTGTCACGGCCGTGACGACGCCCGCCCCCACCGTCCGACCCCCCTCACGAATCGCAA
>CAZBZU010000092.1:0-5448 GCA_964496495.1 uncultured bacterium | reverse complement strand
CCACGGCACCAGGAGCACATCGAGGAAGATCACGTAGAGCAGGAACTGCTTCATGTGGCTGCTCCAGGTCAGCAACGCCAGGTCGCCGCCGGCATACTCCAGGACGCGTGCCTCGTCGATCATCGCGACCTCGGTGTGTCCGCCGTGGTTGTGGATCGGCAGCCGGCCGGTGTCCACCAGGAGCAGCAGGAAGAACGCCACCGTGGCCAGCACGTGCGCCGGCTCGAGGTAGGCGCCCACCCCGCTGCGGATGGTCGCGCCGACCACGTACGGGTAGGTGGAGTGCGCCTCCAGGGCGACGGCCACCAGCACCAGGATGAGGGTGGGCTCGGTCAGCATCGTGAGCACGCTGGCGCGGCTCGCTCCCAGGCCGCCGTAGCTGTTGCCGGACTCGAAGGCGACGAGCTCCACCAGCACGCCGGCGAACGACAGCAGGAAGGCCCCGCCGAGCATGTCCCCCATCCACCCCAGCGGCAGCGGGTAGGTGGTCAGGATGGGGATGAGGACGGCCACGGCCAGCATGGCCGCGAAGACCGCAGGCGGAGCCGCCAGGTACAGCCAGCCGGCCCTACCGGGGAGCAGGCGCTCCTTGCGGAAGAGCTTCGCCAGGTCGAAGAAGGGTTGCAGGGCATGGACCCCCTGCTTCGACTCGATGCGCGCCACCGTCCAAGCGATGACACCGCTGATCAGCGGTGCCAGGAGAAGGAGATCCACGACCTGGAGGACCTGCCACAGGACCTTCATCGGCGGCCATCTCCCTCGCCCCGGCCGGCGGCGGCCGCTACGGATCGGTTCGAGTGGTCACGCCACGGCGCCACGACACCACACCTCCTGCATGCGACTGGATGTCGTAGGCGTCATTAGCCGAGCAAGGGGCGGTTCGCGGCGAACGCCATCGCCTTGTCGTTCGACCAGAAGACTAGCACGACCCGCGCGCGTATGGTCAAGCGCCCGAACGGCTCCTGCTTCTCAGGCGCGCCTCGCGCGAAGCTCGGCCGCCAGCTCCTCCGGCGGGCGGTCGACGGCGGCTTCCCAGTGCAGGCGCTCGAGGTACATGGCGTCGCTGCGGTAGTAGGGCGCCAGCGCCGAGCGCGTGAGCATGGTCAGGTGGGGACGGTGCGCCGCGCCCCCGCTCGTGGGGCCGCCCACCAGGCTGGCGTTGAAGCTGTCGTACCCGAGCCTCGCGTACCACGCCAGCACCCGGGCGATGCCCGCCGCCAGCGCCGCCAGGTCCTCCCGCGTCAGGTCGAGCAGCGTCTCCCGGTCGCGCACCACCGCACGCACCTCGTTGAAGCCGAGCGGGGCGAATGCCGTCATCCAGCTGGTGGACCCCAGGTCCCACAGGAAGCGCTCGCCCGAGTCGCGCTCGGCGGACGCCAGCTCCTCCCAGAAGCAGCTGCCGCCCTCGGCCCGGTATCGCTCCGCCGCTTCCTGCTCGAGCCGCATCCGTGCGGTCGGGTAGGGGTCGAGGTACACCTGCGCGTGCGGGTGCGGCAGCGAGCCACCCGACGGGAAGAGGTAGTTGACGTTCCAGGCGGCGTACGCCGCATCGTCGGTGGCCGCGTGCAGCGCCCGCAGGTAGTGGAGGAACGCCTGCAGGTTGTCGGCGATCCGCGCGCGCGTGAAGCCGGCGAGGTCGAGCCAGTGCTCGCGCGTGAACACCGCCACCGCGGCGTAGCGCGAGTACGGCACCAGGTTCGGGAAGAGCACCGTCTCCCCCACCGCGATGCGCGGCTCCGACGAAAGCTCCGGCTCGAAGCGCGGCGTCAGGCGTTCGATCCGGTCTCCGCAGAAGGGGCAGGTCTCGTCGGGCTGCTGCAGCCGCTCGAGCGCCCCGGCACGGGCCGTGCGCAGCCGCACCCCTTCGGCGATGCGCGAGGTCGTGCCGAGCAGCGGGTCGAACCGCACCTCCACGGCACGTGACCAGCGCTCGTCGCCGGCGGGCGACCGTGCGCTCGCCTCGAAGCGTTCGCTCCGGAACCGGATCGGCATGCAGCTCCCACTGTAGCGCCGCCGAGCGCGCTTCGGGCGCAGCGCAGCGATCGGCGGCCGCGCCTCACTCGCGAGCGGGGGGTTGCGCCGGCCACGCAACTCGCTTACAATCGCCCCAGATACTTCATTCGCTGTAAGAAATAAGTCGGTCGCGTCGACGCGACCGGGAATCGGGGCTCATGGCACGCAACGAGGACAGCGCCGCCGCCGTGTTCCGGGAGATCCGCGAGCAGGGGCCCATCAACCGCTCCGAGATCGCCCGCCGCACCGAGCTGAGCCCTTCGGCGGTGAGCATGGCCGTGAAGCGCCTGCTCGACGTGGGCATCGTCGCCGAGGTCGGCGACGCCGAGGCGCCCCCGAGCGACGGCCGCGGCGAGCGACTGGGGCGCCCGCCCATCCTCCTGCGCATGCGCCCCTCGTTCGCCGCCATCGCCGGCGCCAAGCTCGATCGCGGCGAGCTGAACGCCGTGCTGACCGACCTAAAGGGCCACGTCCTCGCCCGCAGGAGCCGGCGCCTCGACACCGCCGAGCCCCAGCGCGTGGTCGCCGCGCTGCGCACGCTGGTCGGCACCCTGGCGCGCACCGCCCGCGTCGAGCCGGACCGCGTCGCCGGCCTGGGGCTCGGCATCTCGGGGCTGGTCGACAGCGGCGCCGGCGTCTGCCTGCGCTCCGTCGTCCTCGATTGGACCGACGTGCCCATCGGCCCCATGCTGAGGCAGGCCACCTCGCTGCCCGTGGCAGTCGAGAACGACGCCAACACGCTCGCCATCGCCGAGCGGATGTACGGTGCGGCCCACGACGTCGAGGACTTCGCGGTCGTCAGCCTGGGAACCGGCATCGGCGCCGGCATGTTCCTCGGCGGCGAGCTGTACCGGGGCCGCTACGGTGCCGCCGGCGAGATCGGCCACTGCAGCGTACGCTCGGGAGGACCTCGCTGCGCCTGCGGCAAGCGCGGCTGCCTCGAAGCCGTCGCCGGGGTCAGGGCCACGCTAGCGCGTGCCGCCGACGCCGGGCTGCAGATCGACCGGCCGGCCGACCTCGGCCGCCTGGCGACCGCCGGCGACGAGGCGGCGTCCCGGCTCCTGGCCGACATCGGCGACGCCATCGGCCTCGCCCTCTCGCACCTGGTGAATCTCTTCGACCCCGAGCTGCTGATCCTCACGGGCTCCGGGGCCGCCATCGGCGGCCCCCTGAAGGGCGCCATCGAGGCGAGCCTCGCCCATCACGTCTTCCCCACCCTGCCGAGGCTCCCGGAGCTCATCGTGAAGCGCGAGCAGCGCGACATGTGGGCGCGGGGAGCCGCCAGCCTCGCGGCGCACGCCTTCTTCGAAGAAGGGAGGTGGGAGGCCCTCACCGACCGCAGTCCCGACGCATTCGCTCGTTAGACAAGGAGACCCGATGATGCCACGCTCGTTCCGGCGCGCCCTCGCGCTCGCCCTCGCGGCACTGACCCTCGCCGGCGCCGCCGCAGCCCAGCAGGTCACCCTGCACGTGCTCCTGCCCGGCGGCGACCAGCCGGGGTCCCAGAAGTCGATCAAGGACCTGGTCCAGCCGTTCGAGAAGGCGCATCCCAACATCAAGGTGCAGTTCGAGGCCGTCGGCTGGGACTCGGCCTACCAGAAGATCACCACCTCGCTGCTCGCCGGCGACGCGCCCGACGTGATCTACATCGGCGGCCGCTGGATCGCGCCGTTCTCGCAGCTCGGCGGCCTGCTGCCGCTCGACAGCTACGTCGACCAGGCCAAGCGGGACTCGTTCCCGTCCGGGGTACTGAAGGGCAACGAGTTCAAGGGCAAGCTGATGGGGCTGCCGGTGGCGTTCTCCACCAAGACCCTCTACTACCGCACCGACCTCATCCCGACACCGCCGACCACCTGGGACGAGCTGCTGGCGGACGCGCAGAAGGTCACCAAGGACCATCCTGGCACCTTCGGCATCGGCATCTCCGGTGCCGCTCACGTGTCCACCACCAGCCAGTTCTTCAGCTTCCTCTACCAGGCCGGTGGCCAGGTCTTCGACGACCAGGGCCACGTCACCCTCGACACCCCGGCGGGCGTCAAGGCGCTCACCTTCTACACCGACCTCTACACCAAGTACCATGTCGCGCCGAACCCCGTGGAGTACAACCGCGAGCAGCTCCCCGAGCTGTTCAAGCAGGGCAAGATCGCAATGATGATCACCGGCCCGTGGGGCAAGACGATCATGGGACTCGACCCGAACAACGCCACGGTGCCCTACGCGACCGCCGAGCTCCCCTGCGGCGAGCGCTGCGGCGGCATCCAGGTCGGCGACTCGGTCGTCATCTCCAAGTCCACCGCCCACCCGGACGAGGCGTACCAGTTCGTCGACTACTGGACGTCGCTCCAGGGGCACACCCAGTACGACCTCGACGGCGGGCTGGTGCCGATGGTCAAGGGCGAGCAGAGCAACGCCGCCTTCCAGAGCCCCTTCTGGCAGTCGTTCCTCGACATGATCCCCAAGGGCTTCCCGCAGCCCCAACCGCTCGCCTGGGAGCCCTTCCAGACGATCATCACGAACATGGTGCAGAACGTGTTGCTCGGCAAGCAGTCCCCCGAGCAGGCCCTCAAGGCCGCGACATCCGCCATCCAGGCGCAGAAGCTGGAGCCTGCTGCGGCGACGCAGTAGGCGAGCCCGAGGCGGCCGACCGGGTCGGCCGCCTCGGCCCTACCCTCCCATGACCACCGAACGCACCCCCGCCCGAAGCCTCAGCAGGCGCCCGTCTCGCTGGGCGGTCGTTCGACGTGCCCTCCACCCCGACCACTCCCCGGTCCTCTATCTGCTGCCCGCCGTTCTCTTCCTGCTGCTGTTCCTCGCCTATCCCATCCTCAAGGTCCTGGTGGAGTCGCTCTACGCCGACATCCTCATCCGTCCCGATCTGGGCCGGACCTTCGCCGGCCTGCGCAACTACGGGCGCCTGTTCACCGACCCCGGCGTGCTCCGCGCCCTGCGCATCACCGTGCTGTGGACGCTCACCTCGGTGGCCGGCAAGACGCTGGTGGGGTTCGCCGCGGCGCTGCTGCTCCAGCATCCCTTCCGGGGACGCCGCATCTACATGACGTTGCTGATGATCCCCTGGGTCACCCCGGTCGTGGTCGCCGCCATCGCCTGGCGCTGGGTGCTCGACGGCCAGTTCGGTCAGCTCAATGGCCTGCTCAGCGCGCTCGGCATCATCCACCAGCCCGTGTCCTGGCTCGGCCAGCAGGGCACCGCCTTCGTGGCGACCGCCGTGGTCGACATGTGGGTGGGGATCCCGTTCATGGCCATGGTGTTGATGGCCGGCCTGCAGGCCGTCCCCAACGAGCTCTACGAGGCAGGCCGCATCGACGGCGCCACGAGCACGCAGATGTTCAGCTTCATCACCCTGCCGATGATCCGTCCCATCCTGCTGGTGGCCACGCTGCTCTCCAGCGTGTGGACCTTCAACTCCTTCCAGGT
>CAZBZU010000091.1:0-5449 GCA_964496495.1 uncultured bacterium | reverse complement strand
TCCTGCTGGTGGCCACGCTGCTCTCCAGCGTGTGGACCTTCAACTCCTTCCAGGTCATCTGGCCGCTCACCCGTGGAGGCCCGGCCGGCGCCACCACCACGCTGGTGGTCCGCACCTTCACCACCGCCTTCGGATCGTTCGACTTCGGGCTCGCCGGCGCCCTCGCAACCTTCGTGTTCGTGCTGCTGATGGCCGTGTCCTACGGCTACTGGCGGCTGCTACAGAGAACGGGGTGAGCCGGTGACGGCACGTCGCAACCTCGCGCTGGCAGCCAAGCACCTGGCGCTCATCGCCTTGCTGGTGGTGATGCTGTTCCCCGTCTACGTCATGCTCAAGACGTCGGTCACCGCCTTCGACCAGCTCTTCGGCTGGCCGCCGTCGTGGTGGCCCAAGGCATGGTCGCTCGCCAACTACCGTGACGTGCTGGTGGGCGGCTACCACTTCGGCCGCGCCTACCTCAACAGCACCATCATCGCGCTGACCACGGCCGCCCTCTCCATCGTCTTCGGGTTCCTGGCCGCCTACGGCCTGTCGCGGTTCCGCTTCCGCGCCCGGCAGTCGTTGCTGTTCGTCGCGCTCGCCACGCAGATGTTCTCGCCGGTCGTGCTGATCGTCTCCTTCTACCGCATCATGCGCGGCTACCACCTGCTCAACACCTACGCCGCCGTCATCCTGGCCGAGAGCGCGCTCGCCATCCCGATCGCGCTGTGGCTGCTCCACGGCTACCTCGAGAGCATCCCGGTCGACCTCGAGGAAGCGGCCATGATCGACGGCTGCTCGCGGCTCTCCAGCCTGCGTCACGTCATCCTGCCGCTGGCGGCGCCCGGCATCGCCATGGCCGGCATCTACACCTTCATCTACGCCTGGAACGCACTGATCTTCCCGCTGGTGTTCCTCAGCCAGTCGCAGCTCTACCCCATCCCCCTGGCGATGTCGCGCTTCGTCGGCCAGAACGTCGTCTACTGGAACCTATTGATGGCGGGCGGGATCCTCGCTACCGTGCCGGTGGCGCTGCTGTTCAGCGCTATCCAGGGCGTCTTCGTCAGGGGCATCACGGCGGGCGCTCTGAAGGGCTGAGGAGGGCCGCTCCGCCCGGGTCCATCGACTCCCACCACGCCCGCGTCGGCAGGAGGTCCAAGCATGTCCACCAGTCACCCCGGCTCCCCGCTCCGCGTCGCCGTGCTCGGCGCAGGAAACCGCGGGGCCGACGTCTACGCCGAGCTCATCTCGCGTCGACCGAACCTCGCGCGCGTCGCCGCCTTCGCCGACGCCGAGCCGGCGCGGCTCGACACCGTCGGACGCCGGTTCGACCTCGACTCGGAGGCGCTCTTCGCCGACCCGCACGAGTTGCTCGCGCGGACGCCCGACCTCGACGCCGTGGTGGTGGCCACCCCCGACCGGGCGCACGTCCGGCCCGCGGTCGACGCCCTCGAGCGCGGCCTCGACGTCCTGTTGGAGAAACCCATCGCGCCCGACGCCGCCGGCGTGCGCGCCGTGGACGAGGCCGCCCGCGCCGCCCCCGGCACCGTCACGGTGGCGCATGTGCTGCGCTACACACCCTTCTTCCGCACCCTCAAGGAGCTCCTCGACGGCGGCCGCATCGGCGCGCTCGTCGCGCTCCAGCACACCGAGGACGTCGGCTACTACCACTTCGCCCACAGCTACGTGCGCGGCAACTGGCGCCGCGAGGCGACCAGCAGCCCGATGCTCCTCGCCAAGGCGTGTCACGACCTCGACATCGTTCGCTGGCTCGTCGGCTCGAGCTGCACCGCCCTCACCTCCACGGGTGGCCTGGCGCACTTCCGGCGCGAGAACGCCCCGGAGGGCTCGACCGAACACTGTCTGGACGGCTGCTCGGTGGAGCGCACCTGCCCCTACTCCGCGGCCCGCATCTATCTCGAGCGCTACGCCGGCTCGGCGGGCTGGCCCAACAGCGTGGTGGCGCCCGGCGGCGACCCGCAGGCGGTGCGTCGGGCGCTGCTCAGCGGGCCTTACGGCCGCTGCGTCTATCGCTGCGACAACGACGTGGCCGACCATCAGCTGGTGCAGCTGGAGTTCGCGAACGGCGTGGCCGTGTCGCTGATCGTTCAGGCGTTCAGCGGCGAGATCACCCGCACGCTCCACGCCATGGGCACGCATGGGGAGATCACCGGCGACCTGGCACGCGGAGAGATCACCCTCGAGGACTTCGCGTCGGGCCGGCGCGAGCGCTACCAGGTGGGCGGCGACGGCAACCACGCGGGCGGCGATGCCGCGCTGGTGGCGGACTTCCTCGACCGGCTGCGCCGGCGTCGTTCGGGCGAGGCGGCCGGGGAGGCACCGAGCGCGCTGGCGGCATCCATCGAGAGCCACCTGCTGGCCTTCGCGGCCGAGCGCTCCCGCAGCGAGCAGCGGCGCGTCACGCTGGACCCCACGACCCCCGCCTGAGCGACACGGTCGCCGGCAGCTCGGCGTCGGGCTCCGTGTCCGGGGCGCCAGCCCGCCCGTGGCCGCGGCGCCGCCGCGTGGCGTACCCTTGAAGGGTTGAGCGCGCCCCGAGGGGCGGATCGACGGATACCACGGCGTGCCGGCCCCGTCATGGGGCCGCGCGCAGCTGACGAGGAGCGGACCGCATCATGGATCAAGGCACCCCCGAAGGGGCCGGCGCGCCCCGGATCATCTACACCAAGGTCGACGAGGCCCCCGGCCTGGCGACGTACTCCCTGCTGCCCATCGTCGAGGCGTTCACCCGCGCCGCCGGGGTAGGCGTCGAGACTCGCGACATCTCCCTCGCCGGCCGCATCCTGGCGGCCTTCTCCGACGGCCTGCGCGACGACCAACGCGTCGCCGACGACCTGGCCTACCTGGGGGAGCTCACCGGATCGCCGGCGGCCAACATCATCAAGCTCCCCAACGTCAGCGCCTCGCTACCGCAGCTCAAGGCGGCCATCGCCGAGCTGCAGGGCAAGGGCTTCGCCCTGCCGGAGTACCCGGACGAGCCCCGGACCGACGAGGAGAAGGCCGTCCGCGAGCGCTACGACCGGGTCAAGGGCAGCGCCGTCAACCCGGTGCTCAGGCAGGGCAACTCCGACAGGCGCGCGCCCGCCTCGGTGAAGGCCTACGCTCGCAAGCACCCGCACAGCATGGGCGCCTGGAGCCCCGACTCGGCGTCGCACGTGGCCCACATGCAGGGCGGCGACCTGCGCGCCACCGAGGTGTCGCACACCGTCAGCGCCGGCGAGGCCGGCGACGCCCGTATCGAGCTGGTCGCCGCTGACGGCGAGACCACCGTCCTCCTCGGCCGCCTGCCGCTGCTCGCCGGCACCGTCATCGACGCCGCCGTGATGCGCCGCGAGGCCCTGCGCGCCTTCCTGGCGGAGCAGATCGACGACGCCAAGCGCCGGGGCGTGCTCTTCTCCATCCACCTCAAGGCCACCATGATGAAGGTCTCGGACCCCATCTTCTTCGGGCATGCCGTGGAGGTCTTCTTCCAGGACGTCTTCGCCAAGCACCGAGAGACCTTCCGGTCCCTGGGCATCAACCCCAACAACGGCCTGGCGGCGCTCCACGCCGCCATCGCCGGCCTGCCGGCAGCCAAGCGCCAGGAGATCGAGACCGACCTCCGAGCCACCATGGCCGCGCGCCCCCCCTTGGCGATGGTCAACTCCGACAAGGGCATCACCAACCTGCACGTCCCCTCCGACATCATCGTCGATGCCTCCATGCCCGCCGCCATCCGCGCCTCCGGGCAGATGTGGGGCCCGGACGGCGAGCAGCACGACACCAAGTTCGTCATCCCCGACAGTGCCTACGCCGGCGTGTACCAGGCCGTCATCGAGGACTGCAAGCAGCACGGCGCCTTCGACCCACGCACCATGGGCAGCGTGCCCAACGTGGGGTTGATGGCACAGAAGGCCGAGGAGTACGGCTCCCACGACAAGACCTTCGAGGCGCCGGCCGCCGGCGTCATCCGTGTGGTGGCCGCGAGCGGCGCCACGCTGGTGGAGCGAGACGTCGAGGCGGGCGACGTGTGGCGCGCCTGCACCGTCACCGACGCCGCCGTCCGCGACTGGGTGAAGCTCGCGGTGACGCGAGCGCGCGCGACCGGCGCCCCTGCCGTGTTCTGGCTCGACCGGGAGCGGCCGCACGACGCCCAGCTCATCGCCAAGGTGGAGCGCGCCCTCGAGGACCACGACACCAGCGGCCTGGACATCCGCGTGATGTCGCCGGTGGAGGCGACCCGGCTCTCATGCCAGCGCCTGCGCCAGAGCAAGGACACCATCTCGGTCACGGGCAACGTGCTGCGCGACTACCTCACCGACCTCTTCCCCATCCTCGAGGTCGGCACCAGCGCCAAGATGCTGTCGATCGTGCCGCTCATGGCCGGCGGCGGGCTGTTCGAGACCGGCGCCGGCGGCTCCGCGCCCAAGCACGTGCAACAGTTCGTCGCCGAGGGACACTTGCGGTGGGACTCGCTGGGCGAGTTCCTGGCGCTGGCGGCCTCGCTGGAGCACCTGAGCCAGCAGGCGCACAACCCCACCGCCAGGATCCTCTCCGGCACCCTGGACCGCGCCACCGCCGCCGTCCTCGAGAGCAACAAGGCGCCCTCGCGCAAGGTCCGGGAGATCGACAACCGCGGCAGCCACTTCTACCTGGCGCTCTTCTGGGCCCGGGAGATGGCCTCCCAGAAGGACGACCCTGCCCTGGCGGCGCGCTTCGAGGCGCTTGCGGCGGACCTCGGCGCCCACGAGCAGGCGATCGCCGAGGAGCTGCTGGCAGCTCAGGGTGCGCCCGTCGACCTCGGCGGCTACTACCGCCCCGACGGCGCTCTGGCGTCCGCGGCCATGCGCCCGAGCGCCACCTTCAACCGCATCCTGGACGGCTTCGCCGGCTGAGGCCAACGCCCCACGGCGGCGTCACGACGAGGCGGCCTCCATGGCGGGGCCGCCTCGTCTATGCTGGAGGCCCGGCGCCCGGCCGCACCTCGCGCTCGCCTCGCCCCCGGCCCGACTTCGGCACGTAGGGAGTGTGGCCATGGACACCAACACCCTGCTCGGCTTCGCCGGCGTGATCGCCCTGCTGTTGCTGTGGAGCTGGTACTCGAAGGAGCGCGGCTTCGGGGGCGGCTTCTTCTACGCGATCGTCACCCTGGGGGTGCTGGTGGCGATCGGCTACGGCATCGTGAGGCTGGGCCTGTTCGGCTTCTGACGACTCAGGAGGCCGAGGTGCCGCCCTGCACCGTGTTCCGGGCGGCCCGCGGCCAGCGTTCGCTCGGCTCCCGCCGGCGGTACCGTAGGGCATCGCATGGGAGAGGAGCGCGAGCGCATGGCGGTGAACGCGCGAACCGTGAGGGCACCCCGGGGCACGCAGCGCAGCTGCAAGGGCTGGCAGCAGGAGGCGGCCCTGCGGATGCTCATGAACAACCTCGACCCCGAGGTCGCCGAGAAGCCCGACGAGCTCATCGTCTACG
>CAZBZU010000090.1:0-5757 GCA_964496495.1 uncultured bacterium | reverse complement strand
CGACTTGGCGTTGTAGTCGGCCAGCGGGCTGGCGTTGCCGTTGGGATCGGGATAGTCGGGGCTCCAGGCGGCCAGCACAAGCTGGGCGGCCTGCTGCCGGTAGATGGTGTAGAGCTGCGCGCTGGTGGTCTGCTTGATGTTGGTGGTGATGCCGATCTTGGCCAGGTCCGACTGGATCTTGGCGGCCAGGTCCGCGCAGGGCACGCCGCCGGAGCAGGCGCCCGTGGCGATCAGGAACTCCACGGTCATGCCGCCCGACTTGCCGGCCGCCGCCATGAGCTGCTTGGCTTTCTCGATGTCGTGGGTGTAGTACTGGGTCGTGTCCGCCCCCATCAACCCGTACGGGATGATGGTCTGCATCTTGCGGCCCAGTCCAGCCAGCAGGTCATTGATGATGCCGTCCTGGTCGATGGCGTAACGCACCGCGTCGCGCACGCGGTTGTCCGCGAAGGGCGCCCCGGGGCCGGAGTTCATCCCCAGATACGCCATCTGGAAGGTGTCCGTCTTGAGGGTCTTCAGGTCGGGATTGCTCTCCGCCTGCTTGAACGCGTCCGGCGTGAAGTTGTACGCCACGTCGATCTCACCGGAGGTGATGGCGGCGCGCTGGGCGTTCGACTCCTGCATGTAGCGCAGGATGATGCGCTTGATGGAGGGCGGATCGGGGTACTTGGGGTTGGCGACGAGCACCACCTGCGAGCCGCGGTCCCAGCGGTCGAGCATGTAGGGCCCCGAGCCGGCGGAGTGATCGTTGAGCCAGTGCTGGCCGTAGTCGTCGCCCTGGACGTGCTGCTTCACCTCGGTGGCGTCCATGATGCCGCCGATGTTGAACGTCAGCATGTTGAGGATGATCTGCGGGTTGACGCCCTTGGGCAGGGTGAGCTGCACGGTCTTGTCGTCGAGCGCCACGGTAGACCCGACCTTCATGCCTGCGACGTCGGTAAAGAGGAAGGCGGAGGGACCGTTGATGTGGATGACGCGGTCGAACGACCACACCACGTCCTGCGCCGTCACCGGCCGCCCGGTCGAGAAGGTGGCGTCCTTGAGGTGGAAGGTGATGGTGGTGCCGCCGTCAGCGGTGCTGGCGATGTCCCAGCTGCTCGCCAGGCCGGGCACGACGTGCGACAGGTCGGTGCCCTGGAACTCGACCAGGCGCTGGTAGATGTTGTCGTCGATGGGGGTCGACGAGAACTCGTAGGCCACGCCGGGGTCCAGCGTGATCAGGTCGGTCCAGTCCCCGCCGATCACGAGCGTCTGCTGCTGAGCGGGCTGGGCCGCACCGAAGCTGAACAGCCCAACCGCCAGGGTGGCCAGAAGCATCCATGTTAGCCGCAGTCGTGCCATGATCCCTCCTTCAAGGTGTTGGTCCAGCTATCTTACATGGCCGCCCTGCCGGCGGTGCGACGCCATGACAAGCACGCTCAGGTCCAGTCGAGGATCACCTTCCCCGAGCGGCCCGAGCGCATCACCTCGAAGGCACTCTCGAAGTCGTCCACCACGAAGCGGTGGGTGATCACCGGCGCCAGGTCGAGGCCCGACTGCAGCATCGCGGCCATCTTGTACCAGGTCTCGAACATCTCGCGTCCGTAGATGCCGCGAATCTCGAGCCCCTTGAAGATCACCTGGTTCCAGTCGATGGCGATGGGCTCGTCGGGGATGCCCAGCAACGCCAGCTTGGCGCCATTGTTGGCGGTCTCGAGGCTGGCGGAGAGGGCGGCCGGCGCACCGGACATCTCGAACACCACGTCGAATCCTTCGGTCATGCCCAGGCCGGCCATGGCCTCGCGCAGCGCAGTCGCTCCGTCTCCGCCGGAGACGTCCACCGTTCGGTCGACCGCGCCCATCGCCTCGGCCATGCGCAGGCGCTCGCGGTTGACGTCGGTGATCACCAGGTAGCGGGCCCCCACGAAGCGGGCCACGGCTGCCGCCATCTGGCCGATGGGGCCGGCGCCGGTGACGAGCACGTCCTCGCCCACCAGGTCGAAGGCCAGGGCGGTATGAACGGCGTTCCCCAGCGGGTCGAGCACCGCCGCCCAGTCGTCGGGAATGCCGGCGGGCACCTTGAAGGCGTTCCCCGCCGGCAGCACGAAGCGCTCGGCGAAGGCGCCCGAGCGGTTCACGCCCACCCCCTGGGTGTTGCGGCAGAGGTGACGGCGGCCGGCGCGGCAGTTGCGGCAGTGGCCGCAGGTGATGTGGCCTTCGCCGGACACCCTGTCGCCCGGCGCGAAGCCCTGGACCTCGCTCCCTACCGCCTCGACCACGCCTACGTACTCGTGGCCGGTGATCATGGGCACGGGGATGGTCCGCTGCGCCCAGGCGTCCCAGTTGTAGATGTGCACGTCGGTCCCGCAGATCGAGGTGTGGGTGATGCCGATGAGCAGGTCGTTGGGTCCGGGCTCCGGCTCGGGCGCGTCGATCATCCACAGGCCGGGGCGAGCCTCGGACTTGGCCAGCGCCTTCATGCCAGCAAGCCCAGGTCGCGGCCGACGCGGGTGAACGCGTCGACGGCGCGCTCCAGCTGCTCACGGCTGTGCAGCGCCGACATCTGGGTGCGGATGCGTGCCTGCCCCTCGGGCACGACGGGGTAGGAGAAGCCGATCACGTAGATGCCGTGGTCCTGGAGCAGGCGCTCGGCCATGGCGGTGGCGAGCGCCGCATCGCCGATCATCACCGGGATGATGGGATGGTCGGCGCCGGCCAGGGTGAAGCCGGCCCGTTCCATGGCGGCGCGGAAGAAGGCGCTGTTCTCGCGCAGCCGCCGCCGCAAGTCATCCGAGCCCTCCAGCAGGTCCAGCACCGCCAGCGACGCGCTCACCACCGCCGGCGCAAGCGAGTTCGAGAACAGGTAGGGGCGGCTGCGCTGCCGGAGCCACGCCGCCAGCTCCTTGCGACCGGCCGTGTAGCCGCCGGAGGCGCCGCCGAGCGCCTTGCCGAGCGTGCCCGTGAGGATGTCCACCCGCCCCATCACCCCGCGGTGCTCGTGGGTGCCGCGACCGTGCTCGCCGAGGACGCCGACGGCGTGGCTGTCGTCGACCATCACCAGCGCCCCGTGACGCTCGGCCAGGTCGCAGATGCCCTCGAGGTCGGCTACCACCCCGTCCATGGAGAACACCCCGTCGGTGGCGATGAGCTTGGTGCGCGCACCGGAGGCCGCCTCGAGCTGCGCCTCCAGGTCGGCCATGTCGTTGTTGGCATAGCGGAAGCGCCGGGCCTTGCACAGCCGCACCCCGTCGATGATGCTGGCATGGTTGAGCGCGTCGGAGATCACCGCGTCCTCCGGCCCCAGCAGCGCCTCGAAGAGGCCACCGTTGGCGTCGAAGCAGGAGGAGTAGAGCACGGTGTCCTCGCTGCCCAAGAACTCGCTGAGGCGCTCCTCCAGGCGCTTGTGGATGTCCTGCGTGCCGCAGATGAAGCGTACCGACGCCATGCCGAAGCCGCGCTCGGTGATGCCGCGCTGCGCCGCCTCCATCACCAGCGGGTGGTTGGCGAGCCCGAGGTAGTTGTTGGCGCAGAAGTTGAGCACCTCGCGCTGCCCTGCGCTGCCGCCGGCCACCGTGATGGCGGCCTGCTGCTGCGAGGCGATCACGCGCTCGTCCTTGTAGAGGCCCCGGCTCCGCAGCTCCTCGAGCTGCGTCCCCAGGCGAGCCAGTAGTTCGCGGTCCATGGTGGTCCTCCCGCGGGCCCGCCTGGCGGCCGCCGTCACGCCCGGGAGGCGCCCGACACGCGCCGATGCCGGCCCGGGTCCAGGCTACCGCTCCCCGTCCAGGCCGCGGCGCGGCCGGCGGCCACCACGGAACACCCGCCGAGGGCGGCCCGGCCCGCGCCGGCCTACTCGCCGTACGGAACCCAGATGTTCTTGACCCGGGTGGCGTGGCGGAGGTAGTCGCGCCCCTCGCCCTGGCGCGCGTCGAACCAGTCGCGTCGCTTGCCGTGGTTGACCCAGGTGCTCTTGAGGTTGTCGGCGCTCTCGCGCTCCACCATGGCCGAGCCCTCGGCGCCACCCACGTACCACATGGCAGCGACGTCGGCGTGGCGCGCGAGCACCTCCGCCAGCTCGTCGCGCACGCCGGTCACGATGTTCAGCGCTCCCGGCGGCAGGTCGCTGGTGTCCAGCACCTGGTAGAGGTCGGTGGCGGCGAGCGGCCAGCGCGGCGACGGCAGCGCCACCACGCGATTGCCCATCGCCAGCGCGGGGGCGGTCAGCGACACCAACGCCAGCAGCGGCGCCTCGTCGGGGCAGGCCAGCGCCAGCACCCCCCAGGGCTCGTTCATCGCCAGCGTCACGTTGCGGTAGGGGGTGGCGTGCACCGCTCCGTCGTACTTGTCGGCCCACGCCGCGTAGCTGAACAGGCGCCGTACGGCGGTCGTCACCTCACGACCGGCGTCCTCGCTCGACGCCCCGGTCAGGCTGCGCAGCCGCTCGCCGAACTCGCGGGCGCGGGCATCCAGGTTCTCGGCCAGGTAGTAGAGCACCTGGGCGCGGGTGTGTGCCGTGGCCTTGCTCCAGGCGCCGCCCTTGCGCGCCGCCTCGACGGCGTCTCGCACGTCCTTGCGGTTGCCGAGCGGGGCCTCGCCCAGGTGCGCGCCATCGGCGCCGATCACCGGGTAGGCGTAGTGGCCGTCCGGCCTCGCCTGCTTGCCGCCGATGTACAGCTTCGCGGTACGGTCGATGCCGGAGGCGCTTTCCCCGCGCTCCGCGCCGCCACCGCCCAGGCCGAGCGCGTCGCCGCCTGCCGGATCGACCAGTGCGTCCTCGCCGTAGGGCTCGAGCTCCACCTCCCACTCGGGCACCAGGTACTCGAACATGCCCTCGCGGCCCCCCTCGCGCCCGAAGCCGCTCTCGCGGTAGCCGCCGAAGCCGCTGGCGGCGTCGAAGACGTTGGTGCAGTTCACCCACACCACGCCCGCCTCCAGCTTGGGCGCCACGTCGAGCGCCAGGTTGACGTTCTCGGTCCAGACGCTGGCGGCCAGGCCGTAGCGGGTGTCGTTGGCCAGCGCCACCGCCTCCTCCGGCGTGCGGAAGGTCATGCTCACGATGACCGGCCCGAAGATCTCCTCCTGGGCCGCGGTGGACGCGGGCGCCACGTCCGCCAGCAGCGTGGGCGGGAAGTACAGCCCCGCCTCACCGTCGCCCGGGCGGGCCGCCCACGAGGGCTGGTAGCAGCGCCCGCCCTCGGCGCGGCACTGCTCCACCAGCCGGGTGATCTTGTCGAGCTGCACCGGTGCGATGATGGCGCCGATGTCCATGGCCTTGTCGAGGGAAGGTCCCTCTCGGAGGGTTTCCATCCGAGCGCGGAGCTTGTCCTCCATGGCCGCCGCCACGCTCTCCTGCACGAGAAGACGGCTGCCCGCGCAGCACACCTCGCCCTGGTTGAACCAGATGGCGTCGACCACGCCCTCCACCGCGCTGTCGAGGTCGGCGTCGTCGAAGACGATGAACGGGCTCTTGCCGCCGAGCTCCAGCGACAGCTTCACCCCGCGACCGGCGGTGGCCTGGCGGATCTGCCGGCCTACCTCGGTGGAACCGGTGAAGGCCACCTTGGCCAGCCCCGGGTGGGCGACCAGCGCCGCGCCGGTGCGGCCGTCGCCGGTGACCACGTTCAGCACGCCCGGCGGCAGCCCCGCCTCCAGCGCCAGCTCGGCGAAGGCCAGCGCGCTGAGCGGCGTGAACTCCGCAGGCTTCAGGACCACGGTGTTGCCGGCAGCCAGCGCCGGCGCCACCTTCCAGGCCAGCATCAGCAGCGGGAAGTTCCAGGGGAT
>CAZBZU010000089.1:0-5784 GCA_964496495.1 uncultured bacterium | reverse complement strand
GAAGTGCGCCCACAGCATGCGGGAGTAGCCCAGCACGAACACGAACACGTACAGCCGGCGGCGAGCGCCGTTCTCGAGGACGATGCCGCACTCGCCCCAGTCGAGTTGCGCCTGGCGGCCGGGCTCGGTTTCGAAGCGCTCGATCACGCGCCTGACCTGCTCGCCCTTCACCTCTCGGCAGAACTCCTTCAGGATGGTGATCCCGCCCCGGTAGCCCTGCTCGCGAATGTCGCGGAGCAGGGTGGTGGCGGGCAGATCGAACGCCTCCAGACGCGCCCGCAGGAAGGGCTTGAACACATCCAGCTTCGAGCCTCGCGCCGGCCGCGCAGCCGGCTTCGACGGGCGCCTCAAGACGTTGTAGAGGGATTGCCGGCTGACCCCGTACTTGCGCGCCACGCGCGCGATGGGAACCCCGGCTTCGACATCGTTCTTCATGCGCAACCTCGCCTCGCGTGCTATCACTCCATTGGGCCTCCCATCCTTGGAGTACTTGAGCACCCCAAGGCTACGAGGGAGGCCCCTCGCTTACCTCAGCTCGACAGCACGAAACTGGACAGAAGCGTCAACTTCCAGCCCGGCGATTCTGTCCACATTACGACCGGCCGCAGCACTTGCTGCCGAGCGAAAGGCCAGTACGGAGAACCTCAGGCTTCAAGACGAAGCGCGAATGAAGCTATCAGAGTCCTTCAAGGCGCTCTCCGCCATCGTTGCAACGATCCCTTGAGACCAAGGCGCAGTTGGTGGACACGCTTCCGCTCGAGGTTTAGCTTGAGAGAAGACACAGCATGTCAGATACATCGAGGGCGTTCCACGCTCACGCGGTGTTGGGACGGTGAAGCGATGCCATCCGAGTTTCTGCTGTACGGCGTGACGGGTTTCGTGGGCGAGGCGATCGCCCGGCGGGCGATCACAGAGGAGCTACGGCCGGTGGTGGCGGGGCGCAATCCCGTGCGTGTGGCAGCACTTGCGGACGAGCTGGGCGTCGAGCATCGGGCCTTCGCTCTCGATGACCCTGACGGAGTGGACGCGTCCCTGACGCAGGTGCCCGTCGTTCTGCATTGCGCGGGGCCGTACGTCCATACGGCCGCGGCGATGGTGAACGGCTGTCTTCGCTCGGGAACGCACTACTTGGACATCTCCGGGGAGCTGCCGGTCTACGCGGCAATGGCATCGCGCGATGTCGAAGCCAAGACCCAGGGCGTGATGGTGCTGCCGGGTGTGGGGTTCGACGTGGTGCCGACCGACTGCCTGGCGCTGCACCTGAAGCAGCGCCTGCCGTCGGCGACGCACCTGACGCTTGCCTTCCACTCGGTTGGCCCGGCAGCCTTGCCGCCGGGAACGGTGAAGACGATGCTCGCGCACGTGCCTGACGGTGAGAAGGTTCGCGTGAATGGAGATCTGGTGACGCCCCCACGTGGGACCAAGACACGGCAGATCGACTTCGGGAACGGACTGCGGACAGCAACACGGCGGACCTGGGGCGATGTGTTCATGGCATACCGGAGCACCGGCGTCCCGAACATCGAGGACTACATCGTGCTCTCGGCGGACCAGCGACGCGGGATCGCGATCATGGACTACGCGCGTCCATTGTTCAAGATCGAGGCGGTGCGCAAGCTGATGACGCGCGCGGTGAGGTCAGGGTCGACGGCAGAGGAACGTGCGCAGACACGGGTGAGCGTCTGGGGTGAAGTGGTAGACGGCGAGGGGCGCCGCGCCGTGTCTCGCCTGCACGGTCCGGAGGCCGGTGTCGAGTGGACGGCCCGCGCCGCGCTAGCGGCTGTGCGACGGGTGCTGCAAGGCGACGCCCCGGCCGGATTCCAGACGCCGGCCACGGCCTACGGCGCCGACTTCGTGCTGGAGCGCGAAGGCGTCGAGCGCGAAGACATCGAGTAGGCAGGTGGCAAGTCAGGGTGCGCTACGCGCCGGTTCGGACCGGGCACGTGGCGCGCCTGTAGATGCCGGTCCCCAGGCGACTCGTCGCCCCCCCAGGCCCGGCGTGTTCCCAATCCAGGTGCAGCACCTAAGGGTGAACCGGAATCTGCCTCTGTCTGTTGTTCCGTCAACGCATCGCAGGGTACATGGATAGGGGCCGAAATCACTTCACCCCGTACGGTTGACCGCAGATCCCATCTCCTCACGCAGCTTCGTTGTCGGTGCCCATACCGGCCTCGGGAAGCGGCGCTGCCGCTGGCCGGCCGGATGAACCATTGGAGCGGGACGCAGGACGCCCCAGTCGCGTCACAATGGAGATGCTGCACCAGCTGCAGCACGAGCCTATGAAGATCGCGCGTTACGCCATCCTCTTGGGCGGGCTCGGTGCCTTGGGCCCGTTCTCGATCGACACCTACTTCCCGTCGTTCGCGGCGATGGCACGGCACTTCGGTGTGAGCGACGCCCAGGTGCAGCAAACGTTGAGCGTGTACCTGACGGCCCTTGCCGTGATGACGCTGGTCCACGGGCCACTCTCCGACGCCTACGGGCGCCGCAGGGTGATCGTGGCTGCGATGTCCTTCTACACGCTGACGGCCGTCGGTTGCGCACTGGCGCCTAGTTTCGGCTTCCTGCTCACGGCCCGCGCGCTGCAGGGGCTGGCGGGCGGGGCTGGCGTCATCGTGGGACGCGCTGTCGTGCGCGACCTCTTCGATGGGCCGCGAGCACAGAAGCTGATGGCGCAGATGGTGATGGTCTCCGGGTTGGCGCCCGCGGCTGCGCCGATCGTCGGAGGCTACCTGCATGCCGCCTTCGGGTGGCGGGCATCCTTCACCCTTCTGGCGGTGCTCGGCACGGTGCTGGCTAGCAGCAGCCAGCTGCTCCTGCCGGAGACGATCGCCGCCGGCGACCGCCAAGCCTTCCGGCCCGCCCCTTTGGGCCGCGCCTACTCCCGGGTGGCACGCGACCCCGGCTTCCTGGCCCTGGCACTGGCGCTGGCGCTCGGCATCGGGGGCTTTCTGGTGTACGTCGCCTCAGCGGCCGACTTCGTGCCCAATGTCCTCCAGCTCGGTGGCACGCAGTACGGCTGGCTGTTCGTGCCCATCGTGGCCGGCCTCATCAGCGGCTCGGCGGTCGCCAGCCGCGCCGCCGAACGGTACCGGCCGAGTGTCCTGGTCGCCACTGGTTTGGCGGTCATGGCGTTAGGAGCGGCCATCAACCTGACGCTCAACGCGACGTCGGTGCCGGCCGTTCCCTGGTTGGTGATGCCGCTGCCCGTGTACAGCTTCGGGTTCGCGTTGCAGGCTCCGGCGATGACCATCTTCGCTCTCGACCTCTACCCCGAGCGACGCGGGCTCGCGGCCTCGGTGTTGGCCTTCGTGCAGTCGCTGATCTTCGCGCTCATCGCGACCTTCCTGGTACCGCGGCTGTTCGGCTCCGGACCCGGCCATGCCACGGCCATGCTCACGATGCTGGCGGGCGCGGTGGTCGGCTGGCTGATCTTCCTGAGCGTCTCGCGGCGTCGCGAGTGACGGATGGATGTCGAAGCTCTGTGCCGAGGCCCTGTTCGTGGCACGCAGCTTGGGCGCTGCGCACCACCACGTGCGGGCGGCAGGGGCCCCAGCAGGACCGGTCACCGCTGGCATGTGCACCGCTTGGCCCCGCTCTGTGGGAGTATGACAGGTGGCTCGCATCGGCTTCCGGCGGCACATCACGATCGCGGCGCTCGTGGCCTCGATGCTTCTCACGGCAGGGGACGCGCAGCCGCACGTACAGGTGGCCGCCCTCGTAGTCGACCCCGGAACGCTCCAAGGCTTCCTGCTGAGCCACTCCGTGGTTCGCACCCAGCCGAGGACGTCGGGTACGCATCTTCAGTCGGGTTCGGGGCTGTGCTTCGGACCGACGTCCGCGCAGCGTTCTACGACCTTCGCGTGCTTCTACCGAGCCTTGAGAGACAGCGGCCCAGACGTCATCTTGGACGGTTCTCGGACATACACCGTGTTCGCCCCGACGGACTCGGCCTTCGCGCACCTTGCGGCAACCATCGGCTCGGCTCGGTTCCGGCGGCTCATGGGTAGGCACGATGCCGTTGTAGCGCTCATTCAGCAGCTCATCGTGCCTGGTTCGCACGCCCTCGGCAGTCTGGCTTTTGGTGCCCCAGCCGGAGGCCGGACGCTGGTGCTCTCGACCCTGTCGGGCCCGGCGCTTCGGATCGAGATCGGGCCGGGAAGTGGCGACCTCTCCTCCGCGAGGTACGTGGCGGTGGGGCCAGCCTCGGCCGCAGATGGCCAGGCCTTCGCCAACGGCGTCTCGAGGCGCTTTCGCGACGGCAGCGTGCTCATTCCCATCGATCGGGTCCCGATCGCGGTGTGGCTGGCGGAACCGATCCCGTGAAGCTGATGGGGGATGCGCATGCTTCAGCCCTCGAGCCTCCGCCGCTTCCTTGCGGCGTAGCTCCGTGGACACGAGCTCGTCGTTGAGCGCCGCGGTCACTCGGAACAGCTTCCTGGACGGCTACGCACCTCAACGTCGTCCACGTACCTCGTCAGGCCGTGCCTGCCAGTAGTTCTTCGCTGCGCTCCCAGAGCTGGCGCGCGATGCGGCCGTCGTCGTCCCTGAACCTGACGCTCATCGGCTTGCCCTTGTCGTAGGCCTCGCCCGGCTGCCAGTCGACGCCAGGCTTCCCCTCGGCAAGCGCGGTGAGCCTGCGCCCGCTGGCCTCGGGGCTGATCATCAGGTACTTCACGGGCGAGTGGTACGCGAACCGCATCACGCGCGTGCTGTCGCTGCCGAAGTTGCTGCGGACGACGCCCGGGTGGAAGGCCACCGCAGCGATCCCGTCCGCCTGGTGCCGCCGATGCAACTCCCGTGTGAACAGGATGTTCGCGAGCTTGCCGTTCCCGTAGGCGGTCTGTGCGTGATAGCTGCGCTCGTTGTTGAGGTCGGTGATGTCGAACTTGCCACCGTACGCGTTGGCGGCCGTGCTCGTTGTCTGAATGACCTTGGACCGGCCTTCGATGAGGCGCTTCAGCAACAGCTTGGTCAGCAGGAACGGAGCGAGGTGGTTGACCTGGAAGGTCCTCTCGAAGCCGTCCTCGGTCACCTGGCGCTTCCCCATGATCCCGCCGGCGTTGTTCGCCAGCACATCGATGCGCTCGTAGCGCTCAAGCTCCGAAGCGAGCCGGTGCACGTCGGCCAGGCTCGCGTAGTCGGCCACATGATAGGGCGCCGCGAGCTCACGTGCTAGAGCCTCCGTCTTCATTCGCGAACGCCCAACGATGACGACCTGATGCCCCTTGGCCTTCAGCTGACGAGCACTTGCGGCGCCAATGCCATCGCTGGCTCCCGTAATGACGATGGTGTCCACGTCTGTTCCTTCCCCTTGGCGCTGACGGACTGTGTCTCAACCAAGCTCCGGCCCCCGATCAACCGCACGGCGCGCGCTTGCGTCGTCGGGTCTCCACCGGACTCTACGCCCTCTGCTCGACGCGTTTCCGGGGCCACCGACACGCGCTCGGCGAGATCCATCGCGTTGAACCCCACGGGCTCCCGTCGCAGGCGCAACGGAACGGGGGCTGACGGCCAGTCCTCAGCTGCAGGTCCAGAAGGGAATGAGAGAACGTCAGGTTGCTACTCGGCGCGCAGCGACCGGGTGCCGAGGCCTACGACAACGCCGGTCTCCGTGCCGTGGTGTCCTTGGGGGCCCGGTTGTGGTGGCGTCCAAGACGTGAACTCACACCTGGCGTCGGCGTGGGAGTTGCGTGCCACCTCAAGCTCAAGTAGCCGCTGTAGACGCGCACTCGCAAGACCACGCGATAGAACATTGGTCTGACCCCGCGGATTTGAACCAGG
>CAZBZU010000088.1:0-5843 GCA_964496495.1 uncultured bacterium | reverse complement strand
GTGCAGATGAACGTCCAGGCGGACAAGGCGCGCAACGTCGCCAAGGCGCTCGAGCTTGCCAGCCGTGCCGCCGAGGCGGCCGAGCTGGTGGTTCTCCCCGAGAACCTGAGCTACCTCGGTCCCGACGAGGGCAAGCTCGCCGCCGCGGAGCCGATCCCCGGCCCCACGATCGAGGCCTTCCAGCAGATCGCCCGCGAGAAGGACGCCTGGATCGTGTGCGGCAGCATCCCCGAGGAGTCGGGCGAGGCTGGGCGCGTCTACAACACCAGCGTGCTGGTGGGCCCGGACGGCAGGATCCACGCGCGGTACCGCAAGATCCACCTGTTCGACGTCGACCTGGGCGAGGGCATGGTCTACCGCGAGTCCGACCACGTCACGCCCGGCAACGAGGCCGTCACGGCGGAGCTGCCCGGCTTCGGAACGCTCGGCATGAGCATCTGCTACGACCTGCGCTTCCCCGAGCTCTACCGCCAGCTCTCGGAGCGCGGCGCCAACGTCATCACCGTTCCCGCGGCGTTCACTCTCGAGACCGGCAAGGACCACTGGGAGCCGCTGTTGCGCGCCCGCGCCATCGAGAACCAGGCGTACGTGGTGGCCGCCGGCGTGATGGGCAGCTACCCCCCCGACAAGCGCACCTACGGGCGCAGCCTGGTGGTCGACCCCTGGGGCGTCGTCACCGCCAAGGCCTCGGACGTGGAGGGCGTCCTGCTGGCCGACCTCGACCCGAAGGTGCTCGACGACGTGCGCCGCAAGATCCCCGCCCTGCGCCACCGCGTGGCCTCGCTGGCAGGCTGAAGGAGCCAACCATGATGCTCGTCCACGACCGTTCCGAGCTACCCGATGCCGCCATCCTCGACCGGGTGCGCGAGGTCGAGCCGGCCACCATCGGCCACATCGTCGAGAACTCGGTGATGGCGCACCGCATCCAGGGCATCTACCGTCCCATCCGGGCGGTGGGCTTCGCCTTCACGGTGCGCGTGCACGGCGACGACTCCGCCATCCTCCACTACGCCATCGACCTCGCCGGCCCCAACGACGTGCTGGTCATCGATCGGGGCGGCGAGCGCGAGCACGCCTGCCTCGGGGGGATGGTGGCGTTCGCGGCGCACACGCGCGGCGTCGCCGGGGCGGTCATCGACGGGCCCGCCACGGACCTCGCCGAGATCAGCGGGCTGCCGTTCCCGGTCTTCGCGGATGGGCTCTCGGCGCTCACCACGCGGCTGGGCGGCCGGGCCGGCGAGATCAACGTGCCCGTCGACTGCGGGGGCGTCACCGTGCTACCGGGGGACATCATCACCGCCGACGACAACGGCGTGGTGGTGCTGCGCCCGGGCGACGCCGCGGCGGTCGTCGAGGACGCGGCGGGGCGGGAGGCGCGAGAGCCCGAGCTCAAGAAGCATCTGCTTGCGGGGGGATCGCTGTCCGAATTCTCCGGTGCCAAGGTCATGGTGGAAAGGAGCAAGGCATGAAGAACCGTCGTCACGAAGGTGGGGTCGCCTGGGGGCGTCTGGGGCGCTGGTGGGCGGTCGCACTAGCGTTGCTGTTGGCTGTGGGCATGTCCTCGGCGCTCGCCAAGACCTACACCATCCGCATCGCCAGCAAGATGGCGCCCTCCAGCCCCGAGGGCATGGGCTTCCAGAAGTTCGCCGATCTTGCCAACCAGTACGGCAACGGTGAGCTGAAGGTGGTCGTCTACCCGTCCGAGCAGCTGGGGACCACCGAGGCAACGCTCGAGCAGCTGCAGGCCGGCACCATCGACATCTACGTGGAGGGCGGCTCCTATCTCTCCCGTTACGTGCCCGCCATGAACGTCGAGAGCCTCCCGTTCCTGTTCAAGTCGCGCGACCAGTGGGTGAAGTTCGTGCACTCGCCCAAGTTCGAAGGCTGGCTCAAGGAGGTGGCGCAGAAGGCGAACATCGTCGAGATCGGCTCCGAGGCCGACTTCGTGCGCGGCCCCTACCGCGTGCTGGTGTCCACCAGGCCGGTGCACACCCTGGCCGACGTCAAGGGCATGCAGCTACGCATGCCGCCGATCGACGCGCTCGTCGGCTTCTGGAAGGCGGCCGGTGCGGAACCCCAGGTGCTGGCCTGGACCGACACCTACCAGGCGCTCAGCCGCGGAACGGTGCAGGGCGTGACCTCGCCGATGGCGCTGGTCCAGAGCATGGGCTTCCAGGAGGTCGCCAAGTACATCGTGCGCACCGACGAGTACCCGCAGGGCATCGCCTTCATGACCAACAAGACGACCTGGGACTCGTTGCCACCCAACCTGCAGCAGGCGCTGACGCGAGCGCACACCGAGGCGTCGGCCTACGCCTCCAAGCTGATGGCCCAGAGCGTCAAGCAGTCGATCCAGGAGATGGAGGCCAAGGGCGCCGTCTACTCCGAGGACTTCGACTACCAGGCGTTCCACCAGGTCGCCATGAAGCTCTACCAGAAGTGGGAGCAGGACGGCACCATCCCGGCCGGCATCATCGACTACATCAACAGCCTGTGAGGTGCTAGCCGGGCCAGGCTGACCGCAACCCCAGGGCCGCGCCCGCGATGTGCGAGGCGCGGCCCACCCACCCTTCAGGCGCCCCGGACGGCTCGGGGCGACGCCACCGCCGGGCGGCGAAGGACGTCTCGATGAAGCAGTTCCGCTCGTTCCTCACGGTTCTCGACCGGATCTTCCTGGTCATCACCGTCAGCTCGCTGGCGGTGATGACGTCGCTATCGTTCGTTCAGGTGGTGGTGCGCTACGTCTTCCGCGGCGGCATCGTGTGGGCCCAGCCGCTCACCTTGCTGCTGCTCGAGATCACCAGCTTCACCGGTGCGGCCGTGGCGGTGAACCGCAAGCGCGACATCGTCGTCACGGCGCTGCTGCGCGCCCTGCCGAAGCCCGTCGAGCGGGTGGTGCTGTTCCTGGCGACGTTGGCCGGCGCGGCCACAGTGGTCTTCATCCTCCTCGCCACCCCGCGCCTGCTCGGCATGCAGGGGCAGGTCATGCAGATCCTTCCCCTGCCGCGCTACTGGCTGACCCTGCCGATGATGGTGTCGCTGTCGTTCACGGCGCTCGCCATGATCGCCTCGGCCTTCGACTTCCTGGCCGGGGAGGAGGTGACGGCGTGAGCGGCGCGGTGATGATCGTCGTCTTGTTGCTGGCGATGATCGTCGGCGTGCCGGTGGGCGTCAGCATGGGCCTGTCGGCCATCGCCGCGATGCTGGTGGCCGGCCTCAGCACCTCGTTCTACATCGTCCCGCAGCAGATGGTCGAGGCGGTCCACAGCGTGCCGTTGCTGGCGGTTCCCTATTTCATCCTGGCAGCGATCATCATGAACGAGACCGGGCTCACGCGCGAGCTGTTCGACTTCGCCAGCTCGCTGGCGGGCCACCTACGCGGCGGCCTGGCGCAGGTGAGCGTGGTCGCCAGCATGATCTTCTCAGGCATCTCCGGCGCGGCCGTGGCCGACGCCGCCGGCCTCGGCTCCATCGAGGTCAACGCCATGACCGAGCGCGGCTACCCGCGCGCCTTCAGCGCCGCCGTGGCGGCGGCGTCCGCCGCCATCGGGCCGATCATCCCCCCGAGCATCCCGCTGGTCATCTACGCCTACGGCGCCGAGGTCTCCACCGGCAGGGTGCTGCTCGCCGGCATCCTGCCCGGCATCGTCATCGGCATCTTCCTGATGGTGGCCAACCACTTCATCGCCCTGCGCCGCGGCTTCACGCGCGAGCAGCGCGCCAGGCTCGGGCAGATCTGGCGGTCGTTCTGGAGGGCCGCACCCGCTCTGGCCACGCCGGTCGTCATCATCGGGGCGCTGCTCACGGGCGTCGTGACCGCCACCGAGTCGGGGGCGCTGGCGTCGGTCTACGCCATGCTGGTGGGGCTGGTGATGCGGCGCCTGAACTGGGCCAAGGTCTTCAAGATCCTCGAGGAGACGGCCCTCATGAGCGGCGTCATCATGGTGCTGATCGCCTTCGGCAAGCCCATGGGCTGGGCCATGGCCTTCGAGCGCGTGCCCGCCGAGGCCGCGCAGCTGATGGTCAACATCAGCGGCTCCAAGTACGTCTTCCTGCTGCTCGTCATCGTGCTGCTGGTGGTGATCGGGGCGATCATGGAGGGGCTGCCCGCCCTGCTCATCCTGATGCCGGTGCTGGTGCCCGTCGCCACGCAGTTCGGCATCGACCCCGTGCAGTTCGGCCTCATCCTCGTCTACGGCCTCATCATCGGCTTCGTCACGCCGCCGGTGGGGATCGGGCTGTACATCATGTCGCAGATCGCCCGAATACGTTTCGAGGCCATCGTCGGCGAGGTGCTCGTCTACCTCATCCCCATGATCGCCGCGCTGTTCGTCATCGCCTACTGGCCGGGGATCAGCCTGTGGATCCCGAACCTGGTGTTCGGGAAGTAGGCAGGCATTCGAAGACGGCCGTGGCGGCGGCATGACAGCGGGTGTGCCCGCGGGCCCGGCCCAGCCTCAGGAGCGTCGACGCAACAACTGTAGGGCGGCGAGGAACAGGAACCTCGGGTTGTTGTAGAGGTAGCGCCGCCACAGCCGCCGTGGCTCCACCAGGAGGCGGAACGCCCACTCCAGGCCGCGCTTCTGCAGCCAGGCGGGCGCCTGGCGAACGTGGCCCGCATGGAAGGCGAAAGCCGCGCCCACCCCCAGCTGCACCAGTGGGAGGCGGTCCCTGTGCTGCGCCATCCAGCGTTCCTGCTTGGGGCACCCGAGCCCGACGAAGAGGATGCGGGCGCCGGAGGCGCGGATGGTGTCGATCACCTGGGCGTCTTCCTCCGGGCTCAGGGTCCGGAAGGGCGGGGCGTACGCGTAGGCGACCTTGAGCTGCGGGGAATGCGTCCTGAGGAAGTCCCGCAGGTCTGCAAGGACCTCGTCGGTGTCCCCGTAGAAGCCGACAGGGATCCCGTCGCGGGCGGCCGCTTCGCAGATGTGCAGCATCAGCGTGGGGCCGTAGACGCGTGAGGCCGACGGCACTCCGAGGCGTTTCAGCATCCACACCAGCGGCATCCCGTCGGGTGTGACCAGGTCTGCCCGGTTGACGAGCTCCCGGAAGTCGGCGTGGTCGGCAGCGACCATGGTCATGTGGACGTTCGCCGCGCAGACGCTGCGGGGCTCATGGGACCGGGCCCACTCGGTGACCTGGGCCGTAGCCGCGGCGTAGCTCGTGGCATCCACACGCATCCCCAGCACCTTCCTGGAGCGTCGCGGGCCCTCAGCGTGCGGGGCCGTCGATGGTGGGCAGGGGTCGCGCCCCATCGAGGTCGTCATACCCCTCCGAGCCAGTCCGCCGCCAGCCCGTCGGTGCCTGGGAGCGTCTCAGGCCGGTCGCGGCCCACCTTGGCCAGCGTGCTGGGTGTCGTGACGCCGACGCGCCCAGCGACGACGACAGCGACGTTCACGCACACGCCCGCCCATGCCCCCGGATACTCGGCAGCGGACGTACTTGTGATGACACCGAAGCCCCATGAGCTTTCACGGTCGCTCCGGCCTCTGGGAGAGCTGAAGGTGAGCAGTTCGCGCCACGATATCGTGCTAGCGACGCCTCCTGGGGTGTTCTGATTGCGCCCTGCGAATTCCTGTTCCGCCGTGCACTCTCCGCCTGTACCCAACGCAGGGGAGCGTATTCGTCGAGCCGCTGCAGCTGGATGGCGCGCAGGACGCCGCGCCATCGGTATCTAGAGATGCCCGATGGGTTCACTCGAGACCTGCGCGCAGTCCCGAATCTGGAGTCGACCAATCTAGGGTGGTCGGGCGTGCTCCCCGATTGCCGACGCCGAGGCGGGGGTGAAGGTGTTGCCGGTGGCGATGACGTAGTCGTCGGGTTGGTCTTGTTGGAGCATGAGC
>CAZBZU010000087.1:0-5994 GCA_964496495.1 uncultured bacterium | reverse complement strand
GCAAGGCTTTCGCCCTAGACAGGGACGGTTGTCCTGGCCCTGGAGGCGCCGGCGCCGGGCCATCCGAGCGCCGCCCAGGAAACGCGAGGTGGTGGGACTGCGCGCCGCGCGGACCCACCACCTCCGGCCCTCGCCGGGCCGGCTATCGCCGCAGCCCTAGGACTGCGCCTCCTGGGGCGGCTCGAAGGCGGTGACGTACGGGAGCGGGCCGGTGTACTTCTCGACCTGCGCCAGCACCGTCTTGGTGGGGTTGCCGTCGGACAGCTTCGAGCTCGGCTGGTCGCTGGTCAGGTTGTTCGGGCAGCCGTGCTTGTCCAGCGAGCCGATCTTGCCCGGCTCCATGGGGTCGTACCAGCTGCCCTCTTCCATCCGCAGCACGTGCGGCTGCGTCTGGTCGGTCACCACCGCACCGGCCAGCGTCTGGCCGCGGTCGTTGAACACCCGCACCACGTCGCCGTCGGCGATGCCGCGCGCGGACGCGTCCTGCGGGTGGATCCAGATCGGGTTGCGCTGGCGAACCTGGTACCAGTCGTGGATCCAGGTGTTGTCGAGGCGGGTGTGGAGGCGGTACTTCGGGTGCGGGCTGAGCAGGTGGAAGGGGTACTGCTTCGTCTTGGAGCTGCCGAGCCACTCGAAGGGCTCGAGCCAGGTCGGGTGGCCCGGGCAGTCGTCGTAGTTGAACGACGCGATCTTCTCCGAGTAGATCTCGAACCTGCCCGACGGCGTGCCGAGGGGGTTCATGGCCGGGTTGGACACGAAGTCGCTGTAGGCCACCGTGTTGAGCGTCTTGGCATTGTTCGGGAAGGAGAGGTACTCCTGGTTCCAGAAGGTCTGGAAGTCGGGCATGGTCAGGCCGCGCGCCGTTCCCTGCTTCTGGGCGGCCGCGTACATCTCCTTGATCCAGTCCATCTCGCCCTTGCCCTCGGTGAACTTGTCCTTCACGCCCAGCTTGTCCGCGATGTCGGCGTAGACGTCGAAGTCGTTGCGCGCCTCGAACAGCGGCTCCACGACCTTCTTCATCGCCAGGATGTAGTGGCTGGTGCCGTGGATGTCGTTGCGCTCCAGCGTCGTGGTCGCCGGCAGCACGATGTCGGCGAACTTCGCCGTGGGCGTCCAGTTGAAGTCGCTGACTACCGTCACTTCAGGGCGCTGCCAGGCCTTCACCACGCGGTTGAGGTCCATGGCGTGCACGAAGGGGTTGCCGCCCGCCCACATCACCATCTTGATGTCGGGGTAGGTGATCTTCTGCCCGTCGTAGTCGATCGTCTTGCCGGGGTTGAGCAGCAGATCGGTCCACATGTTGATGGGCACGAAGTCCTTGACGGGGTTGGCGACGCCGGGCAGCCTGCTGACGCCGGGCGCGGTGCCGGCCGGCACGCCCATCTCGGCCGGGTAGTTGAGCTGGAAGCCGCCGCCGGGCTTGCCGATCTGCCCCAGCATGGCCGCCAGGGTCACGATCATCCACACCGGCTGCTCGCCGTGATCGGCGCGCTGCAGCACGTAGCCGCCCATGATGGCGGTGCGGTTCTTGGCCATGCGCCGCGCCAGGTTGCGGATGGCGTCGGCGCTGACGTTGGTGATCGGCGCCGCCCACTCGGGCGTCTTCGGGGTGCCGTCCGACTTGCCGGTGAGGTAGTCGGCGAACTTGCTGAAGCCCACCGTGTACTTGTCCAGGAACGCCTGATCGTGCAGCTTCTCGGTGTAGAGCACGTGCGCCAGCGCCAGCATGAACGCCGTGTCGGTGTTCGGCCGGATGGCGATGCGCTCGGTGTTCAGGTACTGGTCGGTGTCGCCCTGAACGGGGTTGATCGAGACGATCGGGATGCCCTTGTCCTTGAGCTGCTTGAAGTAGATGTAGTCGAAGTGGTTGCCGTCGCGCGAAACCTCGGCGTTGATGAGCGGGTTGTAGCCCATGAACACCAGCAGCTGGCTGTTGTCGATGAAGGTGGGCCAGGTCGAGGTGCTGGGGCTGCTCGAGCCCAGCACGTGCGGCATGATCACCGGCAGGGTCGGGGCGCTGTACGAGTTCACGTAGTAGACGTACCCGCCGTAGAGCGACAGCAGGCGGTGCATCGCGCCCGAGGAGCGGTGCATCGAGCCGGAGTTGTCCCAGCCGTAGCTGCCGGCATAGATGGAGCGGTTGCCGTAGGCGCCCTTGACGCGCTTGAGCTGGTCCGCCACCATCTGGATGGCTTCGTCCCAGGAGACGCGCACGAACGGCTCGCTGCCGCGCTTGGTGGGGTCGCTCTTCTCGCGCTTCTCGTAGAAGCTCTTGCGCACCATCGGGTAGCGGATGCGCGTCGGCGAGTACACCATGTCCGGCATCGCCTGGAGCATGGGTGCAGGCTGCACGTCGTCCTTGAACGGCAGCGCGCGGACGAAGCGGCCGCCCACCACGGAGGCGTAGTAGGCGCCCCAGTGGCCGACGTTCAGGCTGGTGAAGGTGTCGTAGTTCGGCAGGCTGCCCGCCATCTTGCCGTACGACTGCGCGCTCACCAGGCTGCCCGCGGCAGCTCCGCCGAGCACGATGCCGCTCTGCTGTAAGAACTTGCGGCGACTGACGCTCATTACTGGATGGGTCCTTCCTGTCGCGATCCGTCGCGACCTCTCGAGGGCTCTCGGGGGGTGCAGCCTCCGGCTCGATCGTCCGTCCCGCCCCTGGGACGCTGCTGGCTGAAGTCATGACGATGCCGGCGTTGCACGTGGTGTCGGGCTTCGGCTGGGTACCTCCCTCGCGATGTGTCGCCTCGGAGCCGCGGCCCATAGAGAAAGGGACCGCTCCGAAGCAGTCCCTTTGCGATTCGGCAGGTCGCCCGGTCGCCCGGACGGCCCCGGAGGGGCCCCTGGACCCCTCGGTCACGGTCGCCTCGAGGGTTCCCGTGACTCGGGTGCTACCGCACCGTACGCTCCGCGCCGTCCGTGCCGGGAGGGACGCTTGTCCCTGCGCACGCGCGTTCCGGGACGCGGCGGAACGTGTAACGATCGCCACTCGCGCGCCGGCTGCGGCGCCCTGGCCGCCTCCCCGACGTGCCGGGCCCGGAGTCGCGCTCCGGGCCCGGCTGGCCAGCTCTTCGGTGCGAGGCGTCCGGCCTCGCGATCACGCCCCTTCGGGCGGGGTGAAGGCCGTCACGTAGGGAAGGGTTCCCGTGTACTTCTCGACCTGCGCCAGCGCGGTCTTGGCCATGTCGCCGTCGCAGAGCTTGGAGTCGGGCGCGTCGCTGGTCAGGTTGTTGACGCAGCCGTGCTTGTCGAGCGAGGCGGGGGTGCTGGGGTCGCTCGGGTCGTACCAGCCGCCCTCCTCCATGCGCACGACGCCGGGCCGGACCTGATCGGTGACCACCGCGCCGGCGAGCGTCTGCCCGCGGTCGTTGAACACCCGCACCACGTCGCCGTCGCTGATCCCACGGTCGGCGGCATCCTTGGGGTTGATCCAGATCGGCTCGCGCTGCTGCACCTGGTACAGGTCGTGCAGGAAGGTGTTGTCGATGCGGGTGTGGAGGCGGTACTTCGGGTGCTGACTGAGCAGGTGCAAGGGGTACTGCTGCGCCTTGGCGCTGCCCAGCCACTCGAACGGCTCGAGCCACGTCGGGTGCGGCGGGCAGTCGTCGTAGTTGAACGAGGCGATCGTCTGCGAGTAGATCTCGAACTTGCCCGACGGCGTGCCCAGCGCGTTCAGCGCCGGGTTGGCGATGAAGCTCTCGTAGGCCACGGTGTTGAGCGTCTTCGGGTTGTCCGGGAACGACAGGTACTCGCGGTCCCAGAAGGTCTGGAAGTCGGGCAGGTCCACGCCCATCGAGCTGCCTTGCTTCTGCGAGGTGGCGTACATCTGCTGGAGCCACGCCATCTCGTCCTTGCCCTCGGTGAACTTGTCCTTGAGGCCCAGCTTGTCGGCGATGTCGGCGAAGATGTCGAAGTCGTCGCGGGCCTCGAACAGCGGATCGGCGATCTTCTTCATCGCCAGGATGTAGTGGCTGCCGCCGCTGAAGCCTCCGGCGATGTCGTTGCGCTCGAGCGTGGTCGTCGCCGGCAGCACGATGTCGGCGAACTTCGCCGTGGGCGTCCAGTTGAAGTCGTTGACGACCGTGACCTCGGGGCGCTGCCACATCTTCACGACCCGGTTGATGTCCATCGAGTGCACGAACGGGTTGCCGCCCGCCCACATCACCATGCGGATGTCCGGGTAGGTGATCTTCTGGCCGTTGTAGTCGATGGTCTTGCCGGGGTTCCCGATGAGGTCGGCCCACATGTTGACGGGCACGAAGTCCTTGACGGGGTTGGCGACGCCGGGCAGGCCGGGGACGCCGGGCGCGGTGCCGGCCGGCACGCCCATGCCGCCCGGGTAGTTGAGCTGGAAGCCGCCGCCGGGCTTGCCGATCTGCCCCAGCATCGCCGCCAGCGTCACCATCATCCACACCGGCTGCTCGCCGTGTGTGGCGCGCTGCAGCGAGTAGCCGCCCATCAGCATGGTCTGGGTCTTCGCCATGCGGCGCGCCAGCGTGCGAATGGTGTCGGCGCTCACGTCGGTGATCGGGGCCGCCCACTCCGGCGACTTCGGCTGGCCGTCGCTCTTGCCGGTCAGGTAGTCGGCGAACTTGTCGAACCCTACCGTGTACTTGTCCAGGAACGCCTGATCGTGCAGCTTCTCGGTGTAGAGCACGTGCGCCAGGCCCAGCATGAAGGCCGTGTCGGTGTTCGGGCGGATGGCGATGTGCTCGGTGTTGAAGTACTGCTCGCTGTCCGTCACCACGGGGTTCAGCGACACGATGGGGATGCCCGAGTTCTTCAGCTTCTCGAACCAGACGTAGTCGAAGTGGTTGCCCTCGTGCGAGATCTGCGCGTTGTTGAGGGGGTTGTAGCCGAGGAACACCAGCAGCTTGCTGTTGTCGATGATCGTCGGCCAGGTGGAGTTCTCCGGGGTGGCCGAGCCGAGGACGTGCCCCATGATCACGTACAGCACCGGCGCGCTGTAGTCGTTGACATAGTAGACGTAGCCGCCGTACAGCGACAGCAGACGGTGCAGGGCCGAGGTGGAGCTGTGGAAGCCTCCGGCGTTGTCCCAGCCGTAGCTACCACCGTAGATCGAGCGGTTGCCGAACTGCGTCTTCACGCGCTTGAGCTGCTGGGCCACCATGTCGACGGCCTCGTCCCAGGGCACGCGCACGAACGGCTCGGCGCCGCGCTTGGTGCGGTCGCTGTTCTCCTGGCTCTGCAGGAAGCCCTTGCGCACCATCGGGTAGCGGATGCGGGTCGGCGAGTACAGCATGTCGGGCATCGCCTGCACCATCGGCGACGGCTGCACGTCGTCCTTGAAGGGGATCGGCTGGACGAAGCGGCCGCCGACCACCTTGGCGTAGAACGCGCCCCAGTGGGCGGCGCTGAGGCTGGTGAAGGTGTCGTAGTTGGGCAGGCTGCCCGCCATGCCGCCGTAGGACTGGGCGCTCACCAGCCCGCCGGCGGCCGCCGCGCCCAAGACGACGCCGCTCTGCTGCAAGAACCTGCGCCGAGTGATGTTCATGCTCTGCTCCTACTCCTCGTCGCGCGGAAACGCGACGTCACCTGCTGGGCTCGGCCGCGAGCGGGTGCACGCGCCCGCTCCCCGGCCGTCTTGCCTCCGCCGCTCCGCTCGCTCACCTCCATCCCTGACGCACCGCCGCGTCCACGCAAAGCAAAAGGGACTGCCTGAAGCAGTCCCTTTGCGATGTCGGCAGGTCGTCCGGTTGCCCGGCCGGCCCCGGGGGTGGATCACCCCTCGGCGAAGGGAGCCCTACTGCGGGCCGCCTTCGCTCGGGCGCTCAATGCAGACGCTAGTCCCGGACCCTTGGCGGCGCCAGAGACACTTGTCCTCGGGCAGGGCGCCCGGCGCTCGGTCGCGACGGTGGCGGGCTGGCACGGCAGGGCCCGGGCCGTACGGCCCGGGCCCCGCCCTCCAGTCCGGTCAGCGTGGGGTCGCTGCTCGGCCTAGGACTGCGTCTCCTGCGGCGGCGTGAACGCCGT
>CAZBZU010000086.1:0-6004 GCA_964496495.1 uncultured bacterium | reverse complement strand
CCGTCGCGAGCAGGGCGGCGGCATCATCCTCGACATGCTGCCGCACTGGCGCTACATCCTCGACCACGTCATCGGCGAGGTCCGCTCGGTGCTGTGCCTGGGCGCCACGCACATCCCCGAGCGGTGGGACGAGCGGGGCGAGCCGTACGCCGCCACGGCCGACGACGCCGCCTACGCCCTCTTCGAGCTGGAGGGGGGCGTCGTGGCCCAGATCAACTCCTCCTGGTCCACGCGCGTCCACCGCGACGAGCTCGTCGCCTTCCAGGTCGATGGCACCGAGGGGAGCGCGGTCGCGGGCCTGCGCTCGTGCAAGGCCCAGCACCGCAGCGCCACGCCGAAGCCGGTATGGAACCCCGACGCGCCCAACCCCGTCGACTTCGTCGGCGGTTGGCTGGAGGTGCCGGACAACCAGCCCTTCCAGAACGGCTTCCGGGCGCAGTGGGAGGCCTTCCTCAGGCACCTGGCGGCCGGCGAGCCCTTCGCGCACAGCCTTCTCGAGGGGGCCAAGGGCGTGCAGCTCGCGGAGCTCGCCCACACCTCCTGGCGTGAGCGGCGCTGGGTCGACGTGCCGCCGCTGGACGGCTAGGCGGGCGTGGCCGCCACCATCGACCTGCCCGCCGAGGACGGGCGCGTCGAGCGCTACCGCCTGCGGCCGCCGGTCGCCTACCCCCCGCCGGAGCGCCCCTTCACCAGCCGCGTGCTCTACGCCGCCGCCCACGTCGTGGCGGACGCCCCGACCGGCGGCCCGCCCGCAGCTGCGGGCGCGCTGGACTGGGATGCCACCTTGCGCTACCGCCACCATCTGTGGCGCTACGGCTTCGGCGTGGCGGAGGCCATGGACACCGCCCAGCGCGGCATGGGCCTCGACTACGCCACCAGCCGCGAGCTGATCCGGCGGTCGTGCGCCGAGGCGCGCAGCGTGGGCGGCCGCATCGCCTGCGGCGCCGGCACCGATCAGCTCCCGGAGGACGCCCCCCCGCGGGCGCTCGACGACATCGCCGGCGCCTACGAGGAGCAAGCCGCCCACGTGGAGGCGTGCGGGGGGCGCGTGATCGTGATGGCCTCGCGCCAGCTGGCCGCGGCGGCGCGCGGCGGGGACGACTACGCCGCGGTGGTCGGCGGCCTCCTGGAGCAGGTCGCGGAGCCGGCCATCCTGCACTGGCTGGGGCCGATGTTCGACCCGACGCTGGCGGGTTACTGGGGCTCGAGCGCCGCCGACGACGCGGCCGACACCCTGCTCGGCATCATCGAGGACCACGCGGCCAAGGTCGACGGCGTGAAGCTCAGCCTGCTCGATGCCGACGCGGAGATCCGGTTGCGGCGCCGGCTGCCCGCCGGGGTGCGGCTCTACACCGGCGACGACTTCGCCTTCCCGCGCCTGATCAAGGGGGACGAGGACGGTCACAGCGACGGCCTGCTGGGGATCTTCGATGCCATCGCGCCTGCCGCCGCGGCCGCCATGCAGGCCCTGGAGTCAGGCCGCCCCGAGCGCTACGACGCCATCCTGGCGCCCGCCGAGCGGCTCTCGCGGCACATCTTCTCCGAGCCGACCTTCGACTACAAGGTCGGGATCGTGCTGATCGCCTACCTCAACGGCCACCAGGACCACTTCCGGCTGCTGGGCGGCCTGGAGGGCCGGCGCTCGCCGGCGCATCTGGCCGCGACCTTCCGGCTGGCGGACCGGGCGGGCCTGCTGCGCGACCCGGAGGCCGCGGCGGCGCGCATGGCGCGGGTGCTGGCGGAGCGGGGCGCGGTGTGAGGGCCGGCGCGCGCGAGGGCAGCGCCGCTGGGGCGCCGGCGTCCCCCGACCTGAGCCGGCTCGGCCTCAACCAGGCCACCACCCGCCACTGGAGCGTGGCGGAGGCGGTGGCGGGCTGCGCTCGCGCGGACATCCGCTGGATCGGCCTGTGGCGCGACAAGGTGGCCGCCCAGGGCGTGTCCGCCAGCGCCCGGGCGCTGCGCGAGACGGGCGTGCGCTGCTCGAGCCTGTGCCGCGGCGGCATGTTCACGGCCTCGAGCGCGGCCGAGCGCGCCGCCCGCATCGACGACAACCGCCGAGCCATCGACGAATGCGCCGAGCTAGGCAGCGACACGCTGGTGCTGGTGTGCGGCGGCATCCCCCAGGGGGGCGACCTGGCCGGGGCACGTGCCATGGTGTGGGACGGCATCGCGGCCATCGCCCCCTACGCCCGCGAGCGGGGCGTGCGCTTGGGCATCGAGCCGCTCCACCCGATGTTCTGCGCCGACCGCAGCGTGGTGACCACCCTGGGGCAGGCGCTGAGCGCGGCCGAGCGGCTGAACCGGCCCTTCCCTGCCGGCGAGCCGGCTGTCGGGGTGATCGTCGACGCCTACCACGTCTGGTGGGACCCCGCCGTGGAGGCCGACATCGCCCGCGCCGGGCGCAGCATCGTCGGCTTCCACGTGAGCGACTGGATCACCCCCCTGCCCGCAGTGCTCGAGGGCAGGGGCATGATGGGGGACGGCTGGATTAGCCTGCGCGCACTCAGGCAGGCGGTGGACCGGGCCGGCTACGATGGGCCCATCGAGTGCGAGATCTTCAATCGCGACCTCTGGAGCGAGCCCGGCGACGCCGTGCTGGGGCTGATGAAGGCGCGCTACCTGGCGACCGTCTAGCTCGGGTCGCGGGCGCGCCTCCAGCGGGAGGGCCATGAGCAACTACGTCAGCTACCCCCTGCACGCCGGCGGCACGGTGGCCCGCTGGCTCGCCTGCGGGCCCGCGGTTACGCCGCTCGCGCAAGGCGGGCGGGAGGGCGCCGGGCCTGCCGCGCTGGCTGCCGCCGTGTCGGCGACCGGCTCGCCCTTCGGCGAGCGCGGCCGCTGGACGCTCAGCTACTGGGCCTGGGACGAGCGCGTGCAGGCCACCAAGGGCCGCATCTACCAGGCCCTCGACCCGGCCGTCGAGCTCGTCGACCCCGCACCGGAGCTGGCGAAGCCCGTGGGGAAGGACCTTCGCTGGGACTACCTGGCCCTGGCACACGAGGGCGCCGGCGACCCGGGCCGTGAGGGGGCGAGCGACGGCACCGCCGACTTCAGCCGCTTCAGCCACACCCCAGCCCTCTTCAGCGGCCACCTCTACGCCGAGATCGTGGCCGAGCGACCGGGCGCTCGGGAGGTCGAGCTGATCACCATCGGGCCCGCTCACCTGTGGCTGGCGGGCCGGCTCGTCCACAGCCAGCGGGGGCCGTTCGGCTACGCCCACCCGCGGCGCATCCGCCTGAGCGTCCCCTTTGGCGCGGGCGTGAACGGGCTGTGGCTGCGCGGGGACATGATCGGGCTGCGCGAGGCGCGCCTGGCGCTGGGGTTGCGCTTCCTCGACCCCGCCGGCCTGCGCGTGCGCCTGCCGATCGGCGAGCGCTCGCCGGCGGCGTGGCGGGAGGCCGAGCGCTGCCTCGCCGCCGTTCGCGTCGGCGGCGAGGTGGTGGAGGGTGCGACCGTGAGCGCGAGGGTGGCGGCGGACGCCAACGCCGCCGTGACCTTCCGGGTCGCGGCCGAGCTGGCGACCGACCCGCCGGTGCGCTCGCCGTTGGGGAGCTTCACGGCCGACCCCGGCGAGAGCGTCAGCCTGACGCTGCCGGACGAGGTGCGGCGCGGCGTCGCCTCCACCTTGAGCGAGGCCGGCGTGACGCTGATCCTCGAGCCGGCGGGCGAGCTGCCGCTGGAACGCCGCATCCCGCTGCTCGTCGCGACGGCTCCCGCCAGCCTGGCGCCCTACGGCAGCTACGCCTCACGGCAGCACGAGGCGCTCGAGCATCTGGCGCGGCTGGACGCGGACGTGCTGGGCAGCGCCGCGGCGGTGCGAACGGGCGCGGCCGAGACCATCGCGTCTTCGGCCGTCGCCTCCTCGCTGCGCTTCCTCCAGGAGCGCCGTGACACCGCCGACTTCCACGCCCTGGCCCTGCTCGCCGTGAGCTACTGGTACGGGGGCGGGAGCGCCCTCGACGCGCGCGACGAGGCAGCCATCACCGGCGCCTTCCGCGACTTCAAGTACTGGCTCGACGAGCCCGGCCTCGACGCCATGTGCTATGTCACCGAGAACCACCAGATCCTCTTCCACGCCTGCGAGTACCTGGCCGCCCAGCGCTGGCCCGACACCACCTTCAGCAACTGCGGGCTGACCGGGGCGGCCAGACTGCCCGCCGCACGCCGCAGGATCCTCGCGTGGCTGGCGCGCCGGTTGCGCTCGAGCTTCTCCGAGTGGGACTCCAACGCCTACCTGGCGATGGACGCCTTCGCCCTGCTGGCCCTGGTGGAGTTCGCCGAGGACGGGGAGCTGACCGCCGCCGCCAGGGCGCTGCTCGACAAGCTGTTCTTCATGCTCGCGGCCCAGTCGTTCCGGGGCACGCACGGCTGCACGCACGGCCGCTGCTACCTGAGCGCGCTCACCTCCGGGCGCAACGACGCCACCGCCGGCCTGCAGCGCATCGCCTGGGGCATGGGCAGCTTCAACGGCGAGACCCGGGCGCCCGCCCTGCTGGCCATGAGCGAGCGCTACACCGTACCGGAGGTCATCCAGGCCATCGGCGCCGACCTCCCCGAGGCGCTGGTCACGCAGGCGCACGCGCTGGGCGACTTCGTCCCCGAGGCCGACATGCGCGGCGACGGCTGGGACGTGCGCACGCTCACCCGCCGCACGCCCGACTACCAGCTCGCCGCCGCGCTCGATCAGCGGCCCGGCGAGCTGGGCGTCCAAGAGCACCTCTGGCAGGCCACCTTCGGATCCGAGGCGGTGGTGTTCACCAGCTACCCCGGCAACGCGCTCGAGCACGGCGAGGCGCGCCCGAACTTCTGGGCGGGCTCGGCGCGGCTGCCGCACGTCGGCATGCACGGCCGCACCGTGCTGTGCCTCTACCGCTTCGACGGCGCGCTGGGGCTCGGCTACAGCCACGCCTACTTCCCCAGCGAGAGCTTCGACGCCTGGCGCCTCGAGGGTGCCTGGGCCTTCGCGCGTCGCGGCTCCGGCTACCTCGCTCTGTGGGGTGACGGCAGGCTGGCGCTCGCCTCCCAGGGGCGGTACGCGGGGCGAGAGCTGAGGAGTGCCGGCCCCGGCTCGGCCTGGCTTTGCACCGTGGGGAGCGCGGCGGAGGACGGCGACTTCCAGGTCTTCTGCCAACGCCTGCTGGCCGCCGAGCCGCCCCAGGTCGCGGCGGTGGCGACGTCCAGGGAGGCGCGGGCGGGCACGGCACCGGAGGCGGACGCGGGCACGGCGGGGGAGGCCGAGGTGGCCGGAGTCGCGGTGCGCGCCGCTCCGGCAGGCCGGACACGCCTGCGCTGGCGCGAGCCCGGCGGCAGCGCGCTGGCACTCACCTGGCGCGAGGGCCTGCGGGTGGACGGCGACCTGCTCGACACCGCCGCCTTCCCCCACTACCGCAACCGCTACACCGACACCGCGCTCGGCGCCGCCGCCATGGTGCTCGAGCACGCCGGCCTGCGGCACGTCATCCCGCTGCGGCCCGGCGGCGCGGCGGTCGCCCCCAGCGTCCGGAGGGCGTCATGAGCCGCGTCCTGGGCGGAGCGCGCTACGTCGGCACGGTCGGGAGCGCGGCCGTCTGGCAGCTGGGCGACGCCCGCCTGCAGGTGTCGGCCGTGTCACACGGCGTCGCCCTGGCACGGCTGGCCATCGACGGGGCGACCTGGGACACGGCGCTGAGTGCGCCGCAGCGGGCGCCGCGAGCGGTGGAGGGCGCCGACGGCACCTGGACGGCGGAGCTGGACGGTGTGCGGGTGACGGTGCAGGGCTCGCCGCTGGCGCTCGTGTGGGAGGCAGGCGGCGAGGCCTTCATGACCGACCACCCGACGCACGCCTACGCGCTGTCGGGCGGCGACCTGCTGCACCGGCAGGTGCGCTGGGACGGCGAGCGGCTGTTCGGCCTCGGCGAGGTCAGCGGGAGCCTCGAGCGCAGCGGCCGGCGCTACCGGCTCGAGCCCCGCGACGCGCTGGGCTACGACGCCGAGCTCGGCGACCCGCTCTACAAGCACTGGCCCG
>CAZBZU010000085.1:0-6062 GCA_964496495.1 uncultured bacterium | reverse complement strand
TGGCCTTCCGCTTCGCCAACCCCATCTTCGAGCACGTCTGGAACCGCGACCGGGTGGAGCGGGTGGAGATCACCGTGGCGGAGACGCTGGGGGTGGAGAACCGCGCCGCCTACTACGACCGCGCCGGGGCGCTGCGCGACATGGTGCAGAACCACATGACGCAGGTGCTGTGCTTCGTCGCCATGGAAGCGCCCGCCGCCTTCGACGCCGACAGCATCCGCCACGAGAAGGTGAAGGTCTTGAGGAGCATGCGCCCGCACGGGGTGAAGCAGGCGATCTTCGGGCAGTACACCCGCGGCGACGTGGAAGGCAGCGGCGTGCGCGGCTACGCCGAGGAGGACGGCGTGCCGCAGGGCTCGCGGACGCCCACCTACGTCGCCCTCGAGCTCGGCATCGCCAACTGGCGCTGGCAGGGCGTGCCCTTCTACCTACGCACCGGCAAGCGCCTGCCGAAGAAGGTCACCGAGGTGGCGGTGGTGTTCCGCGCCCCGCCCACAGAGCTCTTCCACCCGCTGCACGGCCGGGCCGACCCCCACGGCGATGTGCTGCGCATCACCGTGCAACCGCACGAGGGCTTCCACCTGGGCTTCGACGTCAAGGAGCCGGGCCCGGCCTTCGAGCTCACCAAGCAGTCGCTGGAGTTCCGCTACGCCGAGGCCTTCCAGGCGCTCCCCGACGCCTACGAGACGCTGCTGGTGGACGTGGTTCAGGGCGACCAGACGCTGTTCGTGAGGAACGACGAGGTGGAGGCCTCCTGGGCGCTCTACACCCCGCTGCTCGAAGGCCCGCCGCAGGTCCACCCCTACCCGGCCGGCACCTGGGGGCCGAAGGAGGCGGGGAAGATCCTGGAGGAGGAGACCTGGCACGCCGGCCGCGGGTGAGGCGCGGACGCCGGCGCCGAGCTTGGCGCGACCCCTGGCGCGACCCCTGGCGCCAACCCCCGGGCGCCGACCCGGGCGCCGACCCGGGCGCCAGGCCGGGGTCCGGCCGCGGCTGGAGGGCACGCGCGTCCGCTCCCATGCCAATCAAGGACTAAGAGAAGCGTAAGCAGCGAAGGCGCATCCTGTGGATGTGAACGAGGTGTGCACGGCGTATCGTAGCCCTGCTGGGGGACACCGGAGAAGCCTCCTCCACGTGGCTGCCCTCCGCCGGCGCCGCCCGTGACCCCCTCGACCCGACCGGCGGCACCAGAGATGCCCTTCACCGATCCTTCCTCCTCCCCCGGCATCGCCTCGCGCCTGCTCGCCGCGATGCGCTCCCGCTTCAAGCGCCCCACCGACACCCGCACCTCCATCCGCAAGGTGGTGGCGGACGTCCATGGCGTGGAGCGCTTCATCTGGGTCCTGCGCAACATGGTGTGGTTCGGGTTGGCGGTGCACTTCGCCTTTCTGGCGATCTTCCTGGCGATCGGTGTGTGGCCGCTGGCGGCCTTCAACGTCGTCAGCGTGGCGGCCTACCTGCAGTGCCTGCGGTTGCTGCGCCGCGGGCAGCTGGACGCCGCCTTCTACATCGGCGGCGTCGAGGTGGGGCTCCACGCCGCCCTCGCCACCGCTTTTCTGGGCGTGGCTAGCGGCTTCTTCCTGTTCGTGCCGCTGCTCACGCTGCTGACCTTCCAGAACCCGCGAGCGAGCCTCCGCACCAAGGCGCTGTGGGCCCTGGCGGAGGCCGCCACCTTCGTGCTGCTGCTGGGCTTCGGCCACGCGATGAGCCCGCTTACGAACCTGGGCGCAGGCACCATCCGCGACCTCGCGCTCCTGAACGGCGCGCTGCTGGTGGGCAGCATCGCCTTCCTCTCCTACGTCAGCAACGAGGCGGTGCAGGGCGCCGAGCGCAACCTGCGCCATGCGATGGCTCGCCTGGACGAGCTTGCCCGCACCGATCCGCTCACCGGGCTGCTCAACCGCCGGGCGATGAGCGAGCTGCTCCAGGCCGAGGCGCTTCGGGTGGAACGCCATGCCCGTCCGTTCGCCGTGATGCTGGCCGACCTCGACGACTTCAAGCGCATCAACGACGACCACGGTCACGGCGTCGGCGATCACGCCCTGCGCAGCATCGCCCAGCGGCTGCTGGCCGCGGTGCGGGCACAGGACCAGGTGGCGCGCTGGGGCGGCGAGGAGTTCCTGCTGCTGCTCCCGGAGACCGACATGGGCGAAGCGCTGGAGGTCGCCGACCGCCTCCGCCACGCCGTGTCGGACGCACCCATCACCTCCGGCGAGCAGGAGCTGCACATCACCGGCACCTTCGGGGTGGCGGTGTTCGAGAAGGGCGACAGCATCCACGCCGCCATCCGGGCGGCCGACCAGGCCCTCTACCGCGGCAAGAACAGCGGCAAGAACCGGGTGGTGGAGGGCGCAGGTTAGACCTGACCGGGGGTCGGGGCCTGCGGGCCCGCGGGCTTGCGGGTCGCGAGCCGCGGGCCCGGGGGTCGGGAGGCCCAGGGTGGGGCGGCCGCGGGCACGACGAGGCTCGGGACCCGAGGGGGGTGTTCGCGACCCCTGGTGCGACGCCCGCGAAGGCGACTCGGCAGATGCCGAGCCAATTCTCAGAATCTCCGTCAGGGACGCGAGCCTACATGACGCGCAGCTAGGTTCTGGCCAAGTGTCGCGCGTTCAAGGGGACGTTGCCAAGAACCTCACGGCAGCCGTCTGCCTGCCAACCGGCACCGTCCCCTTGAACTGGCAACACTTCACCCGTGCCTAGCTAGGCAGAGGAAAAGACGCCGCACCAGACGCGCTTTCTCGCAACTAACCGCCGTAGCCGCCACGCGAACCCCATTAGTCTCGCACCAGGGGTCTGGCAACCCCCTCACCCCTACCGGCCGCGTCCGTCGCCGCGAGCTGCTTGCCAACCGGTCAGGCCCGGCTGCACCGCTCCAGCGCCCTCCTGGAACGGCAGGAGACCACTCACGGACGGCGCCGGAATACCTGACAAGGCGGTGTCAGGTGGGGTTCTCTACCCTGGTGGCGGTGGTGAAGGGTCCGGAGGGAGAGAGTCATGATGCAGCTTCACGACAGGCTGGTATGGACGGCCTATCAGGACCGCGAACGCGAGGTAGCGCGAGGCCTGCTCGCCCGGCAGGCGCGGCGGGCATCGCTGGCCCAGCGCCTGGCGGCGCGCGCCGACCGGATGGCGGCGAGGGCCGAGCGCTTGGCCGCGCGGGCCGCCGAGGTGGGGCAGTTGCCCGCCCGGCCCCCGGCCCGCACGCAGCGCCGGTCTCAGCAACAGGCGCAGCTTCGCGCCCAGGTGCGGGCACGCCCGCACGGTCAGCCGCAAGGCACCACTGGCAACGGGGCATGCGTAGACTGACACGCATGCCCCGCCTGAGCCTGCCCGCCGCCCTGACGCGGCGCAGCCCGGCCACGGGCGTCACGCTGGCGCTGGCAACGCTGTACCTGGTGTGGGGCTCCACCTACCTCGGCATCAAGGTGGCGGTGGGCAGCTTCCCGCCCTACCTGATGCTGGCGCTGCGCTTTGCAGCCGCCTCGCTGCTGCTGGGAGGGCTCCTGCGCGCCCGCGGAGCGGCCTGGCCGAGTCGCCGGCAAGCCGCGGGCTCGGCAGTGGTGGGGCTGTTCCTGCTGGTGGGCGGGCTCGGGAGCGTGGCCACCGCCGAGAGCCTGGGCGCCCCCTCGGGGCTGTCGGCCGTGATGGTGGCGACCATGCCGCTGTGGCTCGGCCTGTTCGTCGCGTTGATGGGCGAGCGCACCAGCGCCGCCGACTGGATCGGCATGGGCCTGGGCGTCGCCGGCGTAGCCATACTGAGCCGCGAGGGCGCCCTCCACGCCCACCCCGCGGCCTTCCTGCTGCTGCTGGCGGGCCCGATGTCGTGGGCGCTGGGCTCGGCCTTGAGCCGCCGGCTGCCGCACGCCGAGGGCGGCATGGGCAGCGTGGTGCAGATGGCGGCGGCCGGAGCCGTGCTGCTGGTGCTCGGCCTGGCCAAGGGCGAACGCCTCAGCGCGGCCCCGTCCCTGGCTGCCGTCGCCGCGCTCGCCTATCTGGCGGTGGTCGGCTCGGTGGTGGCGTTCAGCGCCTACGTCTACCTGCTCGACCGGCGCGTGCGCCCCTCGTTGATGACCTCCTACGCCTACGGCAACCCGGTGGTGGCGCTGCTGCTCGGCAGCCTGCTGCTGGGTGAGCGCCTGACGCCCGGCGATCTGCTGGGCACCGCGGTGGTGGTGCTGAGCGTGGTGCTGGTGGTGTCGCGCCGCGGCGACGTGCACTGACGGGCCCACTCCGCGCGGGATCAGTCGTACCGCCGCGCCATCGCCCGCAGCTCGTCCCCGAGCCGCTCGCGCCAGGCGCGCGGCCCCAGCAGCTCGGCATCGGGCCCGAGCCAGCGCACCAGCTCCAGCACCGCCCGGTCGTCCGCCTCGGAGAAGGTCAGGATCACGCCGTCACCGCCGTCCTCGGGCTCGAAGCCGGCGTGGGCGTAGTACCAGTCGTTCCGCAGGCGCTCGGCCTGCGCCTCGCTCACGCGGATGCGCACCGGCTCGGACGACGACGCCACCCAGCGGCGCATGGCGTCGCCGAGCCAGGTGCGGCCCAGCAGCCGGCGCACGTCGAAGCCGTCGGCCTCCGGCAGCCGCCGGAGCGGCTCCAGGCCGGTGACGCGGTCGGCACGGAAGAGCCGCTCCCGAGCGTCCCCCGCCGCGCGCCCCACCAGGTACCAGCGATCGCGGTCCCAGAGCAGCCCCAGCGGCGTCACCTCGAGCCGCTCCGGCGCCGGCCGGTAGGGCGAGGCGTACCCCAGCCGCACGCTGGTCATGTCGAGGATGGCCTGCAGGAAACCGTCCACGGCGGTTGCCTCGATGGTGGCCTCCACCGGCTCGAGCTCGCGGTGGAAGGTGTCGGCCGCCACGTGCTCGAAGCCGATCAGCTCGCGCGCCCGGGCCAGCACCCGCCGCACCTGACCCGGCAGCGCCGAGAGCAGCTTGCCCTCGGCGGTCTCCAGCTCGTCGCGGAACGGCATGGTGCGCAGGCTGCGCAGGATGGCGACCCCCAGGATCACCGACACCGCCTCCTGCCGCGTGAGGTTCACCGGCGGCAGGACGAAGCCCTCCATCAGGCTGAAGCCGCCGCCGGCGCCGCGCGTCGCCACCACCGGCACGCCCAGCGACTGCAGCGTCTCCACGTCACGGTAGATGCTGCGCACCGACACCTCGAAGCGCCCGGCCAGTCGCTCGGCGGACCAGGTCCGGCCCTGGCTGAGCAGCAGCAGGATACCCAAGGCGCGATCGAGGCGGCTCACGTCAGCCGAAGCTACCACTCGACGGGCGGCCGATGCATAATGAGGCGATAGTGCTGTCCAGGAGGGGATAAACTTGACTTTGGCGGTAGCCATTCGCGGCCTCCCGGCGTGCCGGGCGCGCACCTCGCGCGAGACGCCCGTCCTTGAAATCGGAACGGTTCCGAATTAGGCTGGCGCGATGACCTCGTCCGCCCAACGCCTGCTTGAGGAGATGCGCGAGGAGCGCGCCGCGCTCCGCATGAACATCGTGCTCACGGCGCTCACCGCGGCGGGGTTGCTCGCCGGGGTCGGCGCCACGCTGGCCCATGCCCCCGCGGCGCTGGCCTACGGGCTCTTCGCCGTGGCCTACCTGGCGGGCGGCGTGCCCTCCGGCTGGCAGGCGCTCAAGGCGCTGAGGGATCGGCATCTGGACATCGACCTGCTGATGGTCCTCGCCGCCCTGGCGGCGGCCGGGGTGGGCGACGTGCGCGACGGCGCCATCCTGCTGTTCCTCTTCAGCCTGGCCGGCACCCTCGAAGACTACGCCATGGGCAACACCAAGCGGGCCGTGGTGTCGCTCATGCGGCTCCGCCCCGACACCGCCAACGTGATGTCGGAGGACGGCAGCGTGGACAAGGTGGAGGTCGCTCGGGTGCACGTCGGCGCGCGCGTGCTGGTCCGGCCGGGCGAGCGCATCCCGGTCGACGGCCGGGTGCTGCAAGGCGGCAGCGCGGTCGACCAGTCGCCCATCACCGGCGAGTCGGTGCCGGTCGACAAGAACGCGGGCGACGACGTCTTCGCCGGCTCCATGAACGGTCACGGCGCGCTCGAGCTCGAG
>CAZBZU010000084.1:0-6260 GCA_964496495.1 uncultured bacterium | reverse complement strand
CCAGGCAGGCACGCGACCCCTCCCCGAGCTCCGTCCTCACCCTGGCCGGGTTCACCCTACGGTCGTGGCGCCGACAGCGCATCAGAATCAGTCAGGAACGTAATCGAACTGGTCGGGGTGCGGACCGGTACGGCCGGCCTCGCCGCGGTCCAGCCGGCTCAGCGCTTCCATGGCCGGGCCGTCCAGCTCGAAGTCGAACAGCGCGAAGTTCTCGCGCATCCGCGACGGCGTAGCGGTCTTGGGAAACACCACATCGCCCCGCTGGATGTGCCACCGGAGCACGACCTGCGCAGGTGTGCGTCCCACCTGACCAGCGACGTCACGAACGGTGGGGTCCCCCAGGACACCCCCCTGCGCGATGGGCGACCATGCCTCCGTCACGATGCCGTGCACTCTCCCATAGGCTCTCACGTCGTCGTTGGCGAGGTACGGGTGGACTTCGATCTGGTTGACGGCGGGAACCGTGTCCGCCTCAACGGCCAGCCGTTCGAGGTGGGCCACCTCGAAGTTCGAGACTCCGATGGACCGTGCACGCCCATCCCGCTTGAACGCCTCCAGCGTTTGCCACGTGGACACGAAGTCACCGTCGTAGAGGCGCGGCAGAGGCCAGTGAATGAGGAACAGATCGACGTACTCGAAGCCGAGGTTGGCGAGCGTCCGATCGAACGCACGGCGGGCGTCGTCTGGACGATGGAAGCCGTTGTGCAGCTTGCTCGTGACGTAGACGTCGCCACGGGGCACGCCGGCCCCCCGGATGGCCTCACCAACCTGACGCTCGTTGCGATACATCTGCGCCGTATCGATGTGCCGGTAGCCGATCTCCAGAGCCTCCGAGACAGCTCGAGCCGTCTCTTCCGCGCGGATCTGGAACACGCCGAAGCCAAGCTGCGGGATGGTGTAGCCGTCGTTGAGCTCGATCGACGGGATCATGGTGCTCCCCTCTCGGGTTAGGTCATCGCTTGCGGTGCGTCCTGATGGCGGCCACTGGAGTGCTTCAGCAAGCCCGGAACGCCTCCAGCCCGAACACCGGTTTCGGCTGTCAAGCTACCGTCAAGCGAGGATTGCGTCAAGCGCAGACACAGGTGTCGACGCACCCTTCAGCACCACCCCGGCAATCGACACCGAGGAGGAGGTCCGCGGAGCACCGACGATCCCAGATCGGCTAGAAGAGGATCGGGATCCTGATCGTCCCCCACAAGATGTGCCAGTAGGCGTAGTAGATCAGCCGGAACCCATACATCGACGCGAAACCGAAGCGACGGAACACGTAGAGCTGCAGGCTCGCGAGAACGAACACATGGACCCACCTGTACACGTCCAGCGAACCCGTGCCGCCACCACCGACGAGCACCTGGAAGACAGGCTCCGAGACCGCCACCACGGCGAGCGCAAACCAGGCGACGCGCTCCCGCCCGACACGCGGCACAACCGCGTTGAGCACCGGAAGCAGAACCGCCAACGGCACCAGGTGGAACGCGACCTCGGCGGTGAGGCCGATCGCCGGATAGAAGAGCAAGGCTCGAGGCACCGGAACGTTGAGGTCCTCTGGATAGCGCAGGAGCACATCGGCAACAACGACGGCGATCGCCAGGACGGTCGCGAAGATCGCGGACAGGCGCAGGCCTTCGAACGTCCGCCGCCCCTCGACGACGACGAAGCCGAAGCGGGACAGAACCCAGAACGCCGCAGCCCCCACGACTCCCACGCCGACCATCACCACCAACGGCCGGGCCGGACCATAGATGCGCTCGAAGTACGTGCCCGAGGAAGGCGCCACCAAGGCCGTGAACGCTACCGCCAGCAGCCAAAGGGCTCCGGCCAACAAGGACTGCCGACCGCATCCCAACCGCATTGCTGGCCTGCCACCCGCGGGCGCTCCGCTCACACGACACCCCCCGCAACGAACCAGCCGACGACGGCCCTCAACCCGGGCGGGAACGACCTCCCCCGGATGCAAGGACACGCCACCCAGCCATCCGGAACGGAACGGACCGTCCACGCCCCCGCCACAGCACCCCTTCCGCCATCCCTTCCTCTGCCGTCTCGTCGCCAAGGGCCTCCGCGATCCTCCGACGCCTCCGGTCGGAACATGCCCTACGACCCCTGAGGAACGACAACCCGGCACACGACGCGGACAGCCCACGACCGCTCATCGCGACGGAGCACGACAACTCGAAAGCCGGGAAGGCGACCTCGCTTGACACTCATGATCGAAACTGACTATCTTATGTAGTCAGGTCTGACTATCCATCCTTAGGGAGGCCTCATGGCTCTGACCAACGAACGGAAGCTCCTCCTGCTCGGCCTGCTACGGCAGAACGACATGCACGGCTACCTGCTCAACGCGCACCTCGACGCGTCGGTCCCGATCACGCTCAAGAAGCCGACGGCCTACAACCTCTTGGACCGGATGGAGCGGGACGGCTGGATCGCGCATCGGGACGAGCCGACCGGCGACCGCCCGCGCAAGGTCTACTCCGTCACCGAACGCGGCGAACGCGCGTTCCGAGACCTCCTTGCAGCGCAGCTCCGCACCTTCAGGCCGGCCGAGTTCCCTTCCGCCGTCGCACTCACCTTCCTCGACGCGCTTCCTCCGCCCGAAGCGTTGGCGCACGTGCAGCAGCGACGTGCCGCGGTGGAGGCGTTCCGAGAGGAACTGGACCCAGCGGCCGGCGACGTGCACGGACCAGGCGTCGCGCACGACGACGCGTCCGTAGGCGCTGCGCACGTCGCCGTGACGTATGCGCTGCGGCTCGCGGAGCTGGAGATCGACGTGTTGGACGAGATCATCACGGGCCTGCGCGCCCGCGTTGCCGAGGAGGCATCGCCATGAACCCGACCCCCGATGCACGCGCGACGGTTCCTGCGATCGAGGCACGCGGCCTGGGCAAGACCTACCGAGGCGGTGTGGAGGCCGTCACCTCGCTCGACCTGATCGTCCCCCACGGCTCGATCTACGCGCTGTTGGGGCCGAACGGCGCCGGCAAGACCACAGCGATCTCGATGCTCACGACCCTGACCGAACCCACCTCGGGTCAGGCCTGGATCGACGGTCTCGACGTCGTGAACGACGCTGCGGCGGTCCGACGTGCGATCGGTGTGACGTTCCAGCAGACGGTGCTAGACGATGCGCTCACGGGCCGGCAAGTTCTGGAGTTCCACGGACGCCTCTACGGACTGTCTCCATCCGAACGCCGTCGCCGCGCCGACGAGCTCCTGGACCTCACCGAGTTGACGGACGCCGCACCGCGCAGGGCAAAGACGTACTCGGGCGGGATGAAGCGCCGGCTGGAACTCGCCCGAGCGCTCATGACGGTTCCGCGCGTGCTGTTCCTGGACGAGCCGACGCTCGGCCTCGACCCGCAGGGCAGGGCCCGGATCTGGGACTACGTGCGCGCCCTCGAACGCCGGGCCGACCTCACCGTCATGCTCACGACGCACTACCTCGACGAGGCCCAGCAGCTCGCCGATCAGGTGGGCATCATGGACGGAGGGCGCCTCGTCACGGAGGGCGCCCCCGACGCGCTGATCGACGCGCTCGGGTCCGACACGATCCAGGTCCGGGGCCGGGGCGAGAGCCAGGACCTCGACCAGCGCTTCGCGGAGCTCGCCTTCGTCCAGTCGTTCTCGAGCGTCGACGGCGGCTTCCTGCTGGGCGTCGACTCCGCCTCGCGTCGCCTGGCGGACGTGATCGCCTTGGCCACCCGGGCCGGGTTCTCGATCGACGATGTGTCCGTCGCGAAACCGGACCTCGGCGCCGTGTTCTTCCAGCACACCGGCCGCACCCTGCGCGACGGAGGGCCCGCATGAAGGCCGCCGCGACCGTGGCGAGCCGAGAAGCCGCGCGCTCGTTGCCGGTCGGACCGACCCTGGTCGCCGCGTCGACATCCATCTGGCGCAAGCACATCGGCAAGTTCCTGGTCAACGCCGAGGAACTCTTCGGGGTGATCGTGCAGCCCGTCCTGTGGGTCGTGCTGTTCGGCGTCGGCATGCGGAGCGCCGTCGCCATCGGCGCCGGGGCGGGCGACGACTACGTCGGCTTCATGCTCCCCGGGATCGTCGCGCTCAGCGCCATGGGCGGCGCGATCGGGGGCGGCATGGTCTGGTTGGACGAGCGGGTCCGGGGCATCGTCCGCGAGTACCTCGTCGCGCCGGTACCGCGCCTCAGCATCCTCCTGGGCAACGTCGGAAGCGCGCTGACGAAGTCGTTGCTGCAGGCCTTCGTCATCTTCGTGGTCGGCATCCTCATGGGAGCCGCCGTAACGGGCGACGTCCTCGGCTGGCTGGTCGCGGTGCTCCTTCTCGTCGGCTACGCCGCCGGCTTCTCCGGCCTGGCGCTCGCGGTGGCGTCGACGACCGACGATCTGATGGCGTACCACGCGATGATCATGCTGCTGAACCTGCCGGTACTGTTCCTCAGCAACGCCCTCTACCCGCTGACGGCGCTTCCGACCTGGATGAAGGTCGGCGCCCTGGCCAACCCGACGACCTACCTCGTCGACGGCATCCGCCGCACCGTCCTGGGCGGGTCCGGCGACCTGCCGTTGCTCCTCTGCCTCGCCGTCACCAGCGCGTTCGCCGTGCTCGGCCTGGCCGCCGCCTCCCGCGCTTTCGCGACGAAGACGAAGCGGGGCTGATCCTGCGTGGAACGCCGAGCATGCACCGACGCGACACGGTCGTCGCCATCACCGGCGCGGGCACGGGCATCGGCTTCGCCAGGCGGCCCAGCATCGCGATGGCCCGGCACACGGTCCGTGGTAACTCATCGCCGATGGCAGCAACCGTGCGCGACGCGCCCGCTCAGCGTGCTTCGGCGCGGTCCCTTCGCGGGCTCTTTGCTTCCCGGGGCGATCCTGCTGACTGTGCTGGGCGCGTTTCCCGCCGCGATCGCGGCCTTCGCGATGATGCCGGGCACAAGGCGGCGCTACCGGGCGTGACCCATGGGGAACGTCCGAGGGTTCGTGAACCCCACGGTGGTTTCCCAAGGAGCGGCCCGCGGGAGCAGCTCCTGACGCCTTGACCCTATTCGCCTGGCAGCGAGCGGATGAACCCGCTCACGAGGCTCAGGGTGGCGGCCTCATCGTGCCAGGACTCGGCGTCGCCACGCGGCCCCGGGTAGTGGGGGTCGCTGGTGGCGACGACGACCATGTCCCTGTCGGGGATCAGGACGATGAGCTGCCCACCGTGGCCCCAGGCGTACTGGACATGGTGGTTGCCGGCGATCGCGGTCCACCACTGGTAGCCGTAGCCGATGTTGCGGAAGGCGCCCACGTCCGGCCAGGCGTGCTCAGAGTACGTTCGCAGCGAGTCCCTCACCCACTCCGTCGGGATGATCTGGCGACCGTCGATCGCGCCGCCTTGCAGGTAGAGCAGGCCGAAGCGGGCGGCGTCGCGCGCGCTCAGGTGCAGGGTGCCGAGCCCGATGTAGTTGCCGTCGACGTCCTGCCACCACTCGCCGGCCTCGATTCCGAGCGGCCCGAAGAGGTGTTCCTGGGCGAAGCTCAGTAGGTCGGTACCGCAGGCGCGCGCGACGATGTCGGCGAGCCACGCGGAGGTGAGGTTGCTGTACTGGAAGGTCGTGCCGGGGTCGGCGCTGAGTGGGAACTCGCTCACGAGGCGGAGGTACTCACCGGAGTTGAGGCCAGCCCAGAGGGTGTCGTCGGTCTCCTCCCAGGGGTAGCCGGCGCGCATCTGAAGCATCTGGCGCAGGGTGATCTGGCGTTTGCGGGGGTCGGTGACACGGTCGGCTTGGACGGGGAAGTACTCGAGCATGCGCTGGTCGAGGCTCGTCAGGCATCCCTGCTCGAGGGCGAGGCCCAGGAGGGCGGACGTGAAGCTCTTGGTCACGGATTGCACGAGGGTCTTCTGCTCCATCGACACGCCGTTGAAGTAGCGCTCGCCGATCAGGCGGCCGTTCTTGATGACCAGCAGGCTGTAGAGGTTGTCCAGGGTGGTGGCGTTGAGGTAGACCTCGGCAACGGCGGCCGGATCGAGGCCTTGGTCCTCCGGGGTCGAGATCGGCCACTGGTCACCCCGGACCGGCGCGTACTCGACCGCTGCGAGCTCGTCGGCGCTTGGCCTCAGCATGTCGGCGATGGTGGGGCGTTCGGCACGGATGTGGTCGTAGTCGAGCGCCAGCCCGAGGGGGGCGAGACCTCGGGCGAGGTCGTCGTACGTGGGCCTGAGCTCGTCGAACGGCAACGTTACCGAACCGAGAGCGGTTCTGCCGGCGTCGTTCCTGAGGTACTTGTCGGCGCCGT
>CAZBZU010000083.1:0-6491 GCA_964496495.1 uncultured bacterium | reverse complement strand
TGCGTCTTCTTGCCGAGCTCGAGCGCTGCCAGGGTCTTCTCCCGCACGGCGGCGAGCAGCTCCGGGTTCTGCGCCAGGAACTCCACCGCCTTCTCCTTCCCCTGCCCCAAGCGCGTCTCCCCGAACGCGTACCACGACCCCGACTTCTGCACCACCTCCACATCACTCGCCACCCCCACCAGGTCCCCGATCCGATCGATCCCCCGCCCGAACAAGATCTCCACCTCCGCCTCCTTGAACGGCGGCGCCACCTTGTTCTTCGTCACCTTCACCCGCACCCGATTCCCCACCTTCTCCGCCCCCACCTTCACATCCCCCTTACGCCGCACCTCCAACCGCACACTGCTATAGAACTTGAGCGCCCGCCCCCCCGGCGTCACCTCCGGATTCCCGTACAACACCCCGATCTTCTCCCGCACCTGATTGATGAACACCGCCGTCGCCCTGCTCTTCGACAACACCCCCGTCAACTTCCGCAGCGCCTGCGACATCAACCGCGCCTGCAACCCCACATGCGCATCCCCCATCTCCCCCTCGATCTCCGCCCGCGGCGTCAACGCCGCCACACTATCGATCACCACCACATCCACCGCCCCCGACCGCACCAACAACTCCACAATCTCCAACGCCTGCTCCCCCGTATCCGGCTGCGACACCAACAACTGCTCGATATCCACCCCCAACGCCCGCGCATACGACGGATCCAACGCATGCTCCGCATCCACGAACGCCGCCACCCCCCCAGCCGCCTGCGCCTCCGCAATCACATGCAACGCCAACGTCGTCTTCCCCCCCGACTCCGGCCCATACACCTCCACCACCCGCCCCCGCGGCACCCCCCCAACCCCCAACGCCACATCCACCGACAACGACCCCGTCGAAATCACCCCAGCCGACAACGCCCCCACCTGCTCCTCCCCCAACCGCATCACCGCACCCCTACCAAACTGACGCTCGATCTGCGATATGGCGATGTCGAGGGCTTTCTTGCGCTGGTCGTCCATCACAGCTCGCTCCACCTCTCCAGCCGCGAGCAGGCGCCCCACGAGGCGCCTGCCGCTCAGCCGAGGACGGACCGGAGCAGGAAGAGGCTGGTGAAGGCGAGCCGCTCGCGCAGCCAAGCACGTCCCAAGGGGGGCAGGCTCAGCTTCTTGACGCTCAATCCGCTACCACCGGCGATGGCGATCACCACGCGCGTTGCCGCGCTTTCGTTCCTATCCGGCCCGAACGCGCCGTCGGCGCCGGTCTCCGAGGTGCGGAGAGCCGGACCGACGGCGACACCGTAGTCCACCTTGAACAGGCCACGCACGCCCGTTGCCAGCGCTGCCACTACCTCGGCCGCGGCGCCGGGGAGCCTTGCCAACAGGTCTGAGGCTACACCGAGCGTTGCCATGCTATCCGGCGTCCATGCTATCACGGCGCCCTCCACGCGCTTCTGGACCTCCTGCTCGCGGCCCAGAAGCTCGGCCAGGGCACCGCCGCTGCTGCACTCTGCGATGGCCAGGCGGGCGCCCAGGGTCTCCAGCCGCCGCAGCACCAGCGCCGGCAGCTCGTCGTCGTCGAAGCCCCACACGGCGTCCCCGAGCCGTTCGGCGACCTGGCGTTCGGTGGCCTCGGCCACGCGCCGGGCAGCGGCGAGGTCACGCGCCTTGGCCGCGACCCGCACGTGCACGCCATCGCGCTTGGCGTAGGTGGCGACCGAGGGGCTGGCGCCGTCGGTCAGGGAGCCGAGCCTCTCGGCCACGTCCGACTCGCCGATGCCGTGGGTCTTGAACGTGCGCGTGTAGAGCGCGCTCCCGGGTAGCGGCAGCCGCGGGACGGCCTCCTGGTGCCACATGCGGCGCATCTCGCGCGGCGGGCCGGGGAGGGTGACGACGCAGCGTGGTCCCTCGCGGCGGGCGACGCGCACCAGCCAACCAGGGGCGGTGCCGATGGGGTTGGGCAGGGCCTCGGCGGACGGGATGCGCATCGTCTGCCTGAGGTTGCGCTCCGGCATCGTGCGCTGGAAGCTCTCGAAGCGCTTGCGCAACCACGCCTCCAGCTCAGCATCGGGTGTCATGCGCTCCCCGATCACCCGCGCGACCGCTAGGCGTGTGAGGTCGTCGTCGGTGGGCCCCAGACCACCCGTGAGGATGACCAGCTCGCTGCGCCCGAGGGCGCGCGTCAGCGCCTCGGACAGCCGATCGAGGTTGTCACCCACGCGCTGCGACCAGTACACGTCCACGCCGTGCGCCGCGAGGCTGGCGGCGAGCTCGGCGCTGTTGGTGTCGTGCGTCTCGCCGAGAAGCAGTTCGGTGCCGACGGCGATCACCTCGGCGGAGGACAGCGCGGTCGTCAAGGGTCCCATGGCGGACGATACCAGGGCCCTCGCGTCCGTCTCCGGAGTAAGACACGCGTGAGCTTTGTGGTGTAGAATCTAGTCGGTTCCGCTCCCCCAGCGGAGCCACGCGAGGGATTCGTCCCTCCACCATCTCCTCTCTTTGACCCTGCGCCCCCCACGCAGGGTCACCTTCATGGGTGGCTCCGGCGCTCGGGCGTGGCGCTCCCGATGGTCGGCCGCCGGCTGAGCCTGCGCCGCAGCTGCGGCCATGCTGTAGGCCAGTGCCCGGGCCGGCTCGGCTCCGGCCGCCGAGCGCACACGAGGGTCCGGGAAGCCGGTGCTACCATGACGCATGAACGCGCTGGGACGATTGTCGGCACCCCCGCAAGGAGCATGGCCCGAGGCCCGGAGGACCGCATGAAACCCGCCACGCTGGGCGAGCTTCGAGAGACGCCGTGGGCGAAGACGTCCGGGCGAAGCGTCAAGTCCGAGTTGCGCGACAACTTGATGGTGAAGCTCCGCTCCCACGAGCCGCTGTTCCCGGGCATCCGCGGGTACGACGAGTCCGTCATCCCGCAGGTCGTCAACGCCATCCTGAGCCGACACAATTTCATCCTCCTGGGGCTGCGGGGTCAAGCCAAGACCCGCATCCTTCGCCAGCTCACCGATCTGCTCGACGAGGAGCTGCCGGTCATCGGCGGGAGCGAGCTCCATGACGACCCCTTCCAGCCGGTCAGCGCCGAGGGCAGGGAGATCGTGGAACGCTGCGGCGACGCCACTCCCATCGCCTGGCTTCCACGCGAGGCGCGCTACGTGGAGAAGCTTGCCACGCCGGATGTGACCGTGGCCGATATCGTGGGTGACATCGACCCCATCAAGGCCGCCAGGCTGGGGACCCGGCTGGGGGACGAGCGTTCCGTCCACTACGGCCTGCTGCCGCGCGCCAACCGCGGCCTGTTCGCCATGAACGAGCTGCCCGATCTGTCCGGCAAGGTGCAGGTGGCGCTGTTCAACGTCATGCAGGAAGGGGACGTGCAGATCAAGGGTCACCCCATTCGGCTTCCGTTGGACGTGCTGCTGGTGTTCAGTGCCAATCCCGAGGACTACACGGCCCGCGGCAAGATCATCACGCCGCTCAAGGACCGCATCGGCTCGGAGATCCGCACCCACTACCCCGGCACGGTCGAGGAGGGCATGGCGATCACGCGGCAGGAGGCATGGCTGGAGCGCGGCTCCGACGTGCGCATGCCGGAGTTCGTCGCCGAGATCATCGAGGAGGTCGCCTTCCAGGCGCGTGACGACTCGCGCGTGGACAAGCATTCGGGCGTCTCGCAGCGCCTCCCGATAAGCCTGATGGAGGCGGTGGCGAGCAACGCGGAGCGGCGTGCGCTGGAGCTGGGCGAGCAGGGCGCGCTGGTTCGCGTCTCCGACGTCTACGCTGGCCTCTCGGCCGTCACCGGGAAGCTGGAGCTGGAGTACGAGGGCGAGCTCAAGGGCGGCGAGGCCGTAGCCCGCGACATCGTGCGCCGTGCTGTCGGGCAGGTGTTCGCTCGCCGGGCAGCTCACGTGGAGACCGGCGAGGTCGTCGAGTACTTCGATAGCGACAACACCCTGCGTGTCCCCGATGGCATCGTGAGCGACAGGCTGGTGCAGGTGTTCGAGCCGGTCCCGGGGCTGCTCGACGCGGCGCGCGAGGTAGCCGACAGCCCTGCGCCGGGCGATGTCGGCGTTGCCGCCGAGTTCGTGCTCGAGGGCCTGTACGCCCGAAAGCTGGTGGCGCGAAGCGAGGAGAAGGGGTTCACGGCCGCTCATCCGGAGGCTGCGGAGATGGCCCAGGGCGCGCCACGGCGGCGGTGGAACTGACGCGGTTGTCGCCTGCGCCCACCGGCACGGGGTGGGACGCGAGCTAGGAGGCGCTCGGTGTCGACGACACGCTACTCGAAGTACGAGCCCACGCTCGACGACCTCGACATGGCGGACCTGATGAAGATGATCCAGGATCGCCTGTTGGAGTCGGGCTTCGGCCGCAACCCGTGGGATCCCGACCCCGACTACCAGCAGACCATGCAGGACCTCTACGACGCCATCGCCGAGGCCCTCATCAACAACGACCTGGTGTCCGAGCAGACGCTGGAACAGGCGATGAACGCCGACGACTGGATGGACTCGCAGCTGGGCGAGATGGTCAAGGAGCTGGCACAGCGCCTGGAGCGCGAGGGGTACCTCAAGCCGTCCGCCGGCGAGGGCGACGATCCCCGCCAGGGCGAGCAAAGCGGGCAGGGCGCCGGACCGGACGCCGACCCCGGCTCCGCCCGTTTCGAGCTCACCGGCAAGGCCATCGACTTCCTCGGCTACCGTACCTTGCGGGACGTTCTCGGCGGCGCCGGCCGCTCCAGCGTGGGCGCGCACGAGACCAGCTTCCAGAGTACGGGTGTGGAGACGACGGGCGAGACCAAGCCCTACCAGTACGGTGACACCCTCAACATCGACGTGAGCGAGACCTTCAAGCACGCTGCCCGCCGCGGGTTCGACGGCGGGCACTTCGATCTCGACTACGACGATCTCCATGTCGTGCAGGCCGAGTATGCCTCCTCCGCCGCCACGGTCGTGCTGCTCGACTGCTCGCACTCGATGATCCTCTACGGCGAGGACCGCTTCACGCCGGCGAAGCAGGTGGCGCTGGCGCTGGCGCACCTCATCCGCACCCAGTATCGCGGTGACACCATCCGCTTCGTGCTGTTCCACAACTCCGCCGAGGAGATCCCGCTGGGGAAGCTGGCGTCCGCCCAGGTGGGTCCCTACCACACCAACACGGCCGAGGGCCTGCGGCTGGGCCGAAAGATCCTGCGTCATCAGAACAAGGACATGAAGCAGATCGTGATGATCACCGACGGCAAGCCGTCGGCCATCACCCTCCCCGGCGGTCGCGTCTACAAGAACGCCTACGGGCTGGATCCCATGGTGCTGGGGGAGACCTTGCGTGAGGTGGGCAACTGCCGCAGGCAGGGCATCCAGATCAACACCTTCATGCTGGCCCGCGATCCGGAGCTGATCGCGTTCGTGCAGCGCGTGTCGGCGATGACGCGGGGCAAGGCGTACTTCACCACCCCGCACACCATCGGGCGCTACGTCCTCCAGGACTTCCAGCGGCGCCGCACCAAGACCGTCAACTGAGGCGCGGAGCCGCCCGGAGGCGGGCTGGCCGTAGGCGCCTGGTGGCGGCCTCTCCGCCGGCTCAAGGGACGCTGAACGCCGCATCACCTCACGTCCCGGACGCCGGGCGATGATGGGGGCGCGCCGCCGCCGGGCCCCCGACGGCTGCCGGGGAGGTCGAAGATGCAGAGACCGCAGCAACGCTCACCGAACGCTCCGGCGTCTGGACGCCGCCTGTTGCTGGCGGCCGCCCTGGTGGCGGCGCTCGCCTCCGTGTCGCTCGCCGCCGCCCAGTCGACGGCGACCCAGAGCGGCTTGCTCGTGCAGGGGACGGGCGCCGCCTACGGCACGCCCGACCAGGCGGTACTGACGCTGGGTGTGGAGGTCGTGGACACGCAGGTGCAGACGGCGCTCAACCACGCCGACACCACCATGGGTGCGGTCCGGAGCGTGTTCCTGAGCGGCGGCGTGGACGCCAAGGACATCCGCACCGCGGCGTTCGACGTGTGGCGCGAGGATGTCCGCGACAACGCCGGCAACATCACCGGCGAGCGCTACCACGTCGTCGAAACGTACCAGGTGACCGTGCGCAGCCTGGCGAATGTCGGCAGTCTGCTGGCAGACGCCGTCCAGGCCGGCGCGAACAGCATCCAGGGCATCCGCTTCGGGATCCAGGACACGGCGGCGCTGGAGCGCCAGGCACGCGCGGCCGCCATGCAAGATGCCAGATCGCGCGCCGAGCAGCTGGCGTCGCTCGCCGGAGCGACGCTGGGCCGGCCGGTCAGCATCGCGGAGTCGACGTCGGCACCGTCGATGCCCGTGCCGATGCTGAGGGCACAGGCCATGGGCGGGCCTGCCGCCCCGGTGCAGGGTGGGCAGCTGGCCGTGCAGGTGCGCGTCACCGTTCGCTACGCACTGCGCTAGCGCCCTCCCCGGTCCGTGCCCGTGCCCGGCTTACGCTGCCCGCCTCGAGAGAGCGCCCCGGCCCACCAGGGGGCCGGGGCGCGAAGCCTCAGGC
>CAZBZU010000082.1:3056-6562 GCA_964496495.1 uncultured bacterium | reverse complement strand
TCGTAGACGTAGCGCTGGATCAGGTTGTGCCGGAAGGCGTAACGAGAGACGAGGCCGCCCGCGACGCGTTGCACGTCCACCGCCGCCACCAGGCGGTGACCGCGATCGAGCACCGAACCCAGCGAAGCGACCGCCTGCCGAGGTTCCAGCCCCAACAGCCTGGCGGCCACCTCCGCCGTGAACACTTCACCCTCCACGCTCGCCACCCTCAAGACGTCCCGAGCCGCGCCATCGAGCCGCCCGACGCGCGCCGCCAGAGCGTCGGCGATCCGGTCGGGCACCTGCTCCCAGTGCAAATCCGGCGCGGCCGACCAGCGGCCCGCCTCGTCCTTGACGAGATCCCCCCGCTCCTGCATGGCCCTTAGCAACTCGATCGTGAACAGCGGATGCCCCCCGGTCTGCCCCAGCAGGGCAGCACGAAAGTCCTCATCGAGCGCGTTCGCTTCGCCGTCGAGCCAGGCATCCACGAAGGCTCGACCGTCGCCAAGACCCACGTCGATCGTGGTGGCACCCGACTGGGCCAGCTCGATCAGGGGATGCGACAGGTGGGCCCCACCCGAGCCGGGAGACGGCAGGTCGGCGGGCCGAAACGCGCCCAGCACCACCATGCGGTGGTCGGGCGCCACGGAGGCGAGGTACAGAAGCAGCTCCGCAGAGCTGTCGTCCAACCAGTGCAGGTCGTCCAACATCAACAGCAGCGGCGCGCCCTCGGCCAGGGCCGCCAGGGTGGCGGCGGTCTCGGAACGCAACGCCCGTTGATCCTCGCCCCCCGACGGGAGCCTGCCCACCCCGCCCGGGAGCGAACCACCGGTGGCGGGCAACGGCGGCAGTACGTAGCCTCCTTGCTGCATCCGGTCACCCAGCGCCGCCAGCGGCACCAGCCTGTCGAGCAGGTGAGGCCCCTTTCGCACGAGGATGTCGGCCGCTCTGGGAACCGCACGCGTCAGGCGAACGGCGCGCTCGCGCTGGAAGGCATCGAGATGCGAGCCCGAAGGCACCTCGCCCGTGAGCTGCGCCAAGATCTGACGGAACGGCAGGAACGGATCGCCCCGCCCCGTGTAGGCGTTGCAGGTGCCCACCGCCACCAGCAACTCCGGATACGCGGCCTGCGCCCGCGCCGCGAACGCCGTCATCAACGCCGTCTTGCCCTGCCCCGGCTCACCGGAGACGAGCACGACGCGGCCGTTTCCGGCAAGCGCATGCTCCAGCTCCCGATCGAGGCGCTCCAACTCATGCTCGCGAGCTACGATGCGCGGCGCCTCAGGAACGTGCTCCGCCTCATCCTCCGGCGTCCCGTTTGCCGGTTCCACCGCAGCAAGGGGCACCTCGCCGGACATCGCCCCGCCGCTGGAGGACGCCGCCCCGACGAGCCAAGGGCGATCGAAGTCCGGCACTGCACTCGTCGGCGGACGATCCGCCCAGCCCCCACGCGCGAAGCGGACGAACGCCTCGAGCTCCGGCTCCGGAACCCCCAACACACCCGCCAACACGCGCGCCAGATGACGCGAGGGATGACGGTCGTCAGCCTCGACCTTACGGATCGTCGCGGGGGAGCACCCCACGCGACGCGCGAGCTCCTTCTGCGTCAGATCAAGGACCTTCCGCCGACGCCGCAACCAAGGGCCGAACAGAGCGTCCTCGCTGGGCGTGTCCACGCGTACCGATCCTTCCCCCGGATGCCTTGCTGGAGCCTACGGGCGCGATTGTAGCACCGGCTGTCACCCTCGCTGTCACCCCCGCGGTCACCACCGTCGTGACCCGATGGTGGCTCCCACACGCTGAAATGACTCCATCGCGAGCAGCCCTCGTGAAGGAGAGGAAGGCCGAAGATGACGGGCACATGGAGTGCAATACAGATCGCCACCTGCCGACGCATCGACATGATGCGCACCGCCGCGCGACAACAGCTGGCCCGCACCGCCACCCAGCGCGACGCCCGCGGGAACCTTCGGACCTGGCTCTCGACCCTGGTGACCGCGTTGGTACCACGCTTCGCTTCCGCGCAGCCGACCGCCTCAGCGACGGCCTGGCGCGACCTGCACGACGACGCCTAGCTTGACGGTGCCCACGCGCCGCTGGCGGCCGGTACCAACAGGACTCCCGGAGCGTGAGTCGCTTCGGGAGGTTCCTTGTGCCGCCTCGGACGGGACATCACGTTGGCGGACGAACTGAGAAACGGGTTTGGACTGCGGCTTCTTTTGGCTCCCGGCATGATGGACTCCTCGCCGAATTGACGCGCCCACGAAGTTGGCTGTCAAGTCCATGATGAACGCCGCCGACTCATGCTCGGAGCCAGCGGCGTTAGCGTCTATGACGCCATCTCTCTGGTGGGCGGTACTGGATTTGAACCAGTGACCCCTCGCGTGTGAAGCGAGTGCTCTTCCGCTGAGCTAACCGCCCACGGTCAGCGTCCCGTAGTCTACTAGGCGCCGGCGTGGAGGGTCAACGCGCTGGAGCGGCGAGTAGGCCGCCAGCACGGGCGCCCTGATTGCCGGCACCAGCCTCGGCCTGTCTGGCCGACAGGGACCCAGATCGACCCGGCGTCCGGCTCTCCCCCTGCCACGGCGACCGGGGTCCCACGACGACCACGACCCCACCCCGGCCCCGCGATCACGGCTTCAGCCTACTCCGGCCCGACCGGAATCGCGCGGTCCGCCACGACTCGACGCCCGCGCCGGGCGGCCGCCGCATGGCCGCCCGGCCGGCGGGTGCTAAGCTCGCGGCATTCGACTCGCCGCCCGGCCCTGGCCCCGGCTCGAGCGACAGAGCGCGGCGCCTCCCCGCAGCCGAGACCGCAGCCCGGACCGCGGGCACGGCTCGGACCCCCAGGCGCGCGGCGGCGATGAGGTCGCGTCGTGGACGTAGCGGGCCTGCTTGAGCTAGCCATCCTGCGCGACGCTCGCGTGGTCGCGGGCGCGGACCATCTGCGCCGCGCGGTGAGGGTGGTGGCCGCCGTCGACCACCCGCAACCACTGCCGTTCGTGCGGGCCGACCAGCTGGTGCTGACCACCGGGTACGCCTGGCCGAGGACGCCCTACGAGCAGCGTCTGCTCATCAAGGGGCTGGCCGGCCGCGGGGTTGCCGCCGTCGGCGTGGCCGTGCCGCAGTACATCGACCGCGTGCCTGCCGCGGCCAACGAGGAGGCGGAGCGCCAGGGCCTGCCGATGCTGGAGATCCCCTGGGAGATCCCCTTCTCGGAGCTCACCCTGGAGCTGAACTCGGCGATCTTCCGGGAGCAGTACCGGGTCATAGAGCAGCAGCTGCGCGCCATCCAGCAGAGCGAGCGGATCCACCGCACGGTCACGCGCGCGGCGATGGACGTGGGCAGCCTCGAGGACCTCGCCGGCAGCCTCGGCTCGCTGCTCGGGCGCGACGTGGCTTTCGAGGACGCGCAGGGTCAGCTGCTGGGCGTGTACGCCCGCTCCGGCTCGCGAGACGCCGTGGAGCGGGAGCTCGCGGCGGCCCGGTTGGACGCGGCCGACCAGATGCTCCGCGACCAGACCCGC
>CAZBZU010000082.1:0-2956 GCA_964496495.1 uncultured bacterium | reverse complement strand
CCGCGACCAGACCCGCACGCAGGGCGGCGCACAGGACGGCGACCAGAGCCGCGACCAGAGCCGCCTCCGCGTCCGCCCCCAGGCGGGCGCCGTCCTGGTCGAGGGCGGCGAGAGCGGGAGCGGGGCCCGCGTGCTGTGCCCGATCCGCATGCACGACGAGGTCGAGGGCTGGGTGTGGATCTGGGGTGGAGACGCGCCCATCGGGGAGCTCGACGCCCGCGCCTCGGAGCACGCCGCCCTCGTCGCCGGGCTCACCATCGCGCACCAGCGCAGCATCGCGCGGACCGAGGCGCAGCTCGGCTACACCTTCGTCGACTCGCTGCTGGACGGGCGTGCGGGCGCCAACGGCAGCGCCGACGCCTTGCTTGAGCGGGCCCGGCTGCAAGGGTTCCGGCACGACGGGCGCTACCGTGTCGCGCTGATGGCGCTCGCCGTTCCGCAGCCGCTGTCGACGGAGGACCTGGCGCTGAGGGAGCGCCTCATTGGTGACCTGCGCCTGCTGCTCCGCCGACAGGGGACGGCGCCGCTGCTGTCACCGTCCACCACGCACATCCGCCTGCTGCTGCCGGAACGCGTGGATCCGGAGCGGTTGTGGGAGCAGATCACCGGCGACCGGACCCTGTCGTGGTCGCAGCGCAAGGACATGCTGGCGCTGGTCGTCGGTCGCCTCGTGACGGGGCCCGCGAACATCCGCCAGGCCTACCGTGAGGTGCTGACGGTGGTGCCCAGCCTGCGCTTCGGGGCCATCCAGAACGTGAAAGGGGCATTGGTGCTGGCGACCCTCCAGGGCGACACCGCGGCGCGCGATCTGCTGGTACGCGAGGTCTTCCGGCCGCTCGCCGACAGGCCGGAGCTGTGCCGCACCCTGGAGGCGTTGGCCGCCTCGGGCTTCCAGCAGCGGGCGGCGGCCGCGACGCTGGAGGTGCACGTCAACACCCTCCGGTACCGCATCGCGCGCATCGAGGAGCTGACCGGCCTCGACCTGGCCGAGCCCGAGGCACGCTTCCGCGTGCAGCTCGCCTGCCATGCATCGTTGTTGCTTCCCGACAACCAGCCACAGCAGGATTTGTGATCTCGACACCTAGCGCGGGCTCATCGCAGGACCTAGGGTAGCTACAACATCCAATCGGGGTTGGCGGTGCACGAGCAGGCCCAGGCCGCTCGCACCGGTGTTGGTGACGCCTGAGGGGGCGCTCATGCTTATCGGCATCCCGAAAGAGGTGAAGCCTCAGGAGCATCGTGTCGCTGCGACGCCCGGGGCCGTGCGGTCGCTGGTGGCCGGCGGGCACGAGGTGCTGCTCGAGGCCGGCGCCGGCATCGGGAGCAGCTTTGCCGACGACGCCTTCCGCGAGGCCGGCGCCACCATCGTCGCAAGTGCCGGCGAGGCCTGGGGCGCGGACCTGGTGCTCAAGGTCAAGGAGCCGGTGCGCGACGAGTACGGCTACCTCCGTCCCGACCTGCTGCTCTTCACCTTCCTCCACCTGGCAGCCGACGGCGATCTCACGCGCGCGCTGCTGACGGCCGGCACCACCGCCATCGCCTACGAGACGGTCCAGCTCGAGGACGGCACGCTGCCGCTGCTGACGCCCATGAGCGAGGTGGCCGGGCGCATGGCGCCGCAGGCGGGCGCCGTGCACCTGGCGCGCAGCCACGGCGGCCGCGGCGTGCTGCTGGGCGGCGTGCCCGGCGTCGAGGCGGGGTCGGTCACGGTGCTGGGCGGCGGCGTCGTGGGCACCAACGCCGCGCGCACCGCCCTGGGGTTGGGCGCCCGCGTCACCGTCCTCGACACCCGCCACGCCAGGCTGCAGGTCCTCGACGACGTCTTCCAGGGACGCTTGCAGACCCTGGCGAGCACCCCGGCCAGCATCGCCGACGCCGTGGCACGCGCCGATCTCGTCGTCGGCGCCGTGCTGCTGCCCGGCGGCCTGGCGCCCCGGCTGGTCCCGCGTGCCATGCTGGCGACCATGCAACCCGGCAGCGTGATCGTGGACGTGGCGGTGGACCAGGGCGGCTGCGTCGAGACCATCCACCCGACCACGCACCACGACCCCACCTACGTCGTCGACGGCGTCGTACACTACGGCGTCGCCAACATGCCTGGCGCGGTGCCGAACACCAGCAGCCGCGCCCTGTCGCATCAGACGCTCCCCTACGCGCTGCAGCTGGCGGATCGAGGGCTGGGCGCACTCGAGGACCCGGCGCTGCTGCGGGGGTTGAGCACGCACCAGGGGCGCTTGACCTGCGCGCCGGTGGGCCGGGCGCTCGACCTCGAGGCCGTCGACGCTCGCGAGGCGCTGGCGGGCGCAGCGATCGCGCGCAGTGCGGGCGCCGCGACGCCGAGTTCAGGACCACGAACGGGGACCGGGCATCAGGAGCCGGGCGCCACGCGGCGCAGCCCCGCGGGCATCGTGAAGGGCGGTGAAGGATGACGGTGAAGCAGAGCGCGACCCCCGTGCAGGACCTCCTCAACTACGTGGGCGGCGAGTGGCGACGCTCGTCGGCCAGCGACCAGTTGGAGGTGCGCAACCCCGCCACGGGCGCGGTGATGGCCAGGGTGCCGCTGAGCCCGCGGCAGGAGGTCGACGCCGCCGTGCGCGAGGGGGCCCGGGCGTTCCGTGAATGGCGCCAGGTGCCGGTAGAGGACCGCATCCAGCCCCTGTTCCGCCTCAAGAGGCTGCTCGAGGATCACCTCGACGAGCTGGCCGCCAGCATCACCAACGAAGCCGGCAAGACGTTCACCGAGTCCGTCGCCGAGATGCGGCGCGGCATCGAGGACGTGGAGGTGGCCTGTGGCGCGCCCATCCTGATGCAGGGCCACAACAACGAGGACATCGCCCGCGGCATCGACGAGCACATGATCCGCCAACCGCTCGGCGTCGTCGCCGCCATCACGCCCTTCAACTTCCCCGGCATGATCCCGCTGTGGTTCCTGCCCTACGCCGTCGCAACCGGCAAC
>CAZBZU010000081.1:0-7905 GCA_964496495.1 uncultured bacterium | reverse complement strand
CAATCGTCCCCACATTCACATGCGGCTTCGTACGCTCAAACACACCCTTAGCCATGGCCAACGTCCTTTCCCAGCCGAAACGAGCCGGGCTCGCCTGAAGGCGCGAGCGCGACTCGATCCGGCTTCCGGGGAGTTGTCTTGGAGCTCGTGGACGGGATTGAACCGTCGACCTCTCCCTTACCAAGGGAGTGCTCTACCACTGAGCTACACGAGCCCGCACCTCGCCCGGTCACCCTCCCTGCCCCGCCCGCCGCAAGCGCCGTGCGGCGTGGCCGCGGACGGGAAGAGACTGGAGCGGGAGACGGGATTCGAACCCGCGACATTCAGCTTGGGAAGCTGACGCTCTACCAACTGAGCTACTCCCGCGTTCGCAGGCGCCCGCCAAGGCGCCCGTCGGCCTCGCCGGCCGCTTCCGCGGCCCGGCTGGCCTGTGGTGGGCAGGGCTGGATTCGAACCAGCGTAGGCAAAAGCCAACGGATTTACAGTCCGTCCCCTTTAACCACTCGGGCACCTACCCGCACCCTGGACGTCCGCAGCGGAACGCCGCACCGCGCCGTGGAGCCACCCATCGGAGTCGAACCGACAACCTTCCGATTACAAGTCGGATGCTCTACCGGTTGAGCTAGGGTGGCGCGCCGCTCCTCACGGCCTCGCCGACGCTCGCCCCCCGCCGCGCGGCGGGCGGGAACCGGGCTGACGTCCGAGTGCCTAACTTAGCACGCCCGAATTTTGCCTGTCAACGGCGCGAATCCCCGTTCTTGACGGGGAAAACCGGTGACCGAGCGGGTGCGTGGGCGGCCGCGCGCGCTGCGGCGCGAGCGTCACGTCAGCGCACCAGGCGCCGGGTCCGAAGTGCTACGCTGCGCACGATGGAGGGAAGTGGACTCTACCGCGTCCGTGACGCAGATCGACCACTCCGAGGAGCTGAGGTCCCGGCTCCTCATCGCTTTCGGAGCCTTGGTGATGGGTTCGGGGCTGGCCGTCGCGTTCCGCGTCCGTGTGCTCGACTGGCTGCGCGCTGCGCTGCGCCATCGTCATCGGCCCGATCTTCGCAGCCGTCGTCACGCCTGCCGACGCCCCCTTCAAGCGGCCACGGGTGGCCGTGCCACGCATCATCCTGTACGAGGTGACGGTCTGGGTGGTCACCTTCTCGCAGCGGAGGACGGAGTATGGACGGGAAGATCCACAACCTACGAGCCCGAATCGACGAGCTGAACCTGCAGATCCTCGAGCTGTTGTCCAAGCGTGCGTCCACCGCCGAGGAGATCGGTGAGCTGCAGAGCGCGATGGGCCTGTCGCACTACGATCCGGTGCGCGAGCAGGAGATGCTCGAGGCGCTGACGTTCGCCAACCGCGGCCCGTTCACGGACGGCACCGTCAAGAGCCTGTTCAAGCACATCTTCCAGGCGAGCATGCAGCTGGAGGAGAGCCAGGAGAAGCGCCGGTACCTGACCTCGCGCGACACTCGCCGTCAGGACACCGTGGTGATGGTGGGCGAGGTGCCGATCGGGGGCAGGCACTCGCCCGTGCTGGTGGCGGGCCCCTGCGCGATCGAGTCGGCCAGCCAGGTCGAGGCGGTCGCCGCCCACGTCGCCGGCCAGGGCGTGACGCTCTTCCGCGGCGGCGCCTTCAAGCCCCGCACCGATCCCTACAGCTTCCAGGGCCTGGGCAAGGAGGGGCTGCGGCTCGCTCGAGAGGCGTGCGACCGTCACGGTCTGGCGTTCGTCAGCGAGATCATGGACGCCCAGCACCTGGCGCTCTTCGAAGAGTACGTCGACATGCTGCAGATCGGCGCCCGCAACATGCAGAACTTCACCCTGCTGAAGGCCGCCGGCCGCAGCCGCAAGCCGGTGCTGCTCAAGCGTGGCCTGTCCGCCACCGTCGAGGAGTGGGTGATGGCCGCCGAGTACCTGCTGAACGAAGGCAACGGCAACGTGGTGCTCTGCGAGCGCGGCATCCGCACCTTCGAGCGTTACACCCGCAACACCCTGGACGTCTCGGCGGTGGCTCTCGCCAAGCTGGAGACCCACCTGCCGGTGCTCGTCGACGTCACCCACTCCGGCGGCCGGCGCGACCTGCTGGTGCCGCTCACCAAGGCAGGGCTCGCCGTCGGCGCCGACGGCATCATGCTCGAGGTACACCCCAACCCCGCGGTGGCCCTCTCCGATCAGAAGCAGCAGATCGACTTCGACACCTTCGATGCCTACCTCGACGACACCGGCTACCACAGCAAGCTGTCGGAGAAGCGCCTCGAAGTGTACGGCTTCTGAGCGCCGCGGAGGCCGGGGGTGTCGGGCGTGGATGATCTCCAGAGCTTCGTGGTCGAGGCGACCGCGGTGGCGCCCGCCTGCCACGCCGAACCCGGCAAAGGGCCGCAAGGGAGCCTCTACCACTGACGCGCCGGCCGAACGATGCCACGCCGGCGATGTTTACCTTGGCCAGGGCGTGGGCCGCCGGGAGGCGTGGGCCGGCGGGCGTACACTGACCCATGACGGTGGACGATTGGGTATACGAGGCGGTCGAGTCCTCGGGCACCAAGGGCGCCACACTCCGAGAGGTGCAGCGCTACATCGACGAGAAGCACTTCGAGGAGCTGGCCGTCGACACCCTCGAGTCCTCGCTCGCGGGACAGGTCGAACAGGGCAAGCTCGTCCGGGAGGGCAGCCGCTACACGGTGGCTCACAAGACGACCAAGGAAGACGCCCTCAAGAAGCTGTTCGGCGACAGCTGATCGACCGCCTCGCCGGCCGTCCCCGCCGTCTCCCAGCGACACCGGAGGAGCCATGACCACGAGCGCGCGGACCGCCGCGACCCTTTCGCTGCAGGACTTCTACGATCTCGAGCCGCACTTCACCGCGGAGGAGCGGATGATCCAGGGGAGCGTGCGCGACTTCGTTCGCTCCGAGGTCCTCCCGCACGTCGCCGACTGGTGGCGGGAGGACAGCTTCCCGGAGGACCTGCCGCGGCGCTTCGGCGACCTCGGCATGCTCGGCGTGACCTTGCCGGAGAGCTACGGCGGCGCGGGCGCCAGCTACCTCGCCTACGGGCTCGTCAACCGCGAGCTGGAGTACGCCGACTCGGGCATGCGCTCGTTCGTGAGCGTCCAGTCGAGCCTGGTCATGTACCCCATCCACCGCTACGGCTCGGAGGAGCTGAAGCGCCGCTGGCTGCCGCGGCTGGCGAGCGGGGAGGCGATAGGCTGCTTCGGCCTCACCGAGCCGGATGCCGGCAGCGACCCCGGCGCCATGACCACCCGCGTCCGCAAGGCGGGGGACCACTACGTCATCAACGGGGTCAAGCGCTGGATCACCAACGGCTCGCGGGCACACGTCGCCATCATCTGGGCGCGAGACGAGGACAGCGGGGAGATCCTGGGCTTCGCGGTGGACACCTCGCGCGACGGCTTCGAGGCGCGCGACATCAAGACGAAGGCCTCGATGCGCGCATCCGTCACCTCGGAGCTCTTCCTCGACGAGGTGGCGGTACCGAGCGGCGACAAGCTGGGCGTGACCGGGCTCAAGGGGCCGCTGTCGTGCCTCAACCAGGCCCGCTTCGGCATCGCCTTCGGCGTGCTGGGCGCGGCGCAGGCGTGCTTCGACGAGGTGGCGGCGTACGTCGCCGACCGGCCCAGCTTCGGTGGGCCGCTGGCGAGCAAGCAGATCGTGCAGGAACGGCTGTCGGACATGCTGGCCGGCATCACCAAGGGCAGCCTGCTGGCGTGGCGCCTGGCGATCTTGAAGCAGCGCGGTGGCGACGCCCCGGCCCGCGTCTCGCTGGCCAAGCGGGACAACGTCCGCATGGCGCTCGGGGTCGCCCGCGCCGCCCGCGACCTGCTGGGCGGCAACGGCATCACCACCGAGTACGCCAGCATCCGCCACATGCTCAATCTCGAGACCGTGGCGACCTACGAGGGCACCGACACCGTCCACACCCTGGTCCTTGGGCGGGCCATCACCGGCGTGAATGCGTTCTGAGGGAGCTCGCGGCCCCGCGTGTCCCGCCGCGACCGGCACGCCCGGCTAGCGTAGCGCCAACAGGCCCAGAGCCAGCAGTGCCGCCAATGCCACCGCTCGCAGCAGGTGGTAGCGCCACACGACCTTGCCGATGACGCGCCGCGCGTTCAGGTAGGAGGCGAGCCACGCCAGCAGCAGCCCGGCAGCGAGCAGCCAGGCCGCGAAGCGCAGACCGTAGCCCACCGCCACCGCCGAGACCACCAGGACCACCGCCGCCAGCAGGAACAGGCGCGACACGCCCGGCTTTCGCCGGCTCACCGCCCACGCCCCGAACGCGTTGACGGAGACGACGCCGAGCACGAGAACCACGACCAGGGCGCGCACCGCGCTCAGTCTACCGGCGTTCTGAGCAACATGTCGACGGCATCGCCGTCCCCCAGGACCTCGTCGAGGTACCGAACCTCGAGCGGCTTGCGCAGCAGTGCCTGCACCCGGGCGGCCAGCCAGGCGTCGGCGCCGGCGGCGCGATCGACCAGCAAGCGCACGGCGGCCACCCCACCGCGCCGGCCGAAGAGGCGGGCGGCCCCGAGCACCTCAGCATCGGTCGTCACCGTCGGCAGCCCCAGACGGGCCGCCTCTCGCACCAGGCTGGCAGGCTCGATGTGGTGCTGCGACACCAGGTGCTCCCCCGGTTGCGCCGCGCGCTCCGCGACCTCGTCGCTCAACACCCAGGGCTGGCCCAAGAGACCCATGGTGCGCGCGCCCGCCACCTGCCAGACCGGTGCCTGCGGCCGCGGCGGCCTGGCCTCGGCCCGGCGTCGTGCCCAGATGCGACGCACCGCATGCGGGTCGTGGACCAGGTGCTGCAGGGCCGTCACCACGGTGCGATCGACGCCGCCTTCCAGCGTGGCGGGCACCGGCACCAGCCGGGGCAGGCCCGCCACGGCCGTCCGGAGCGCATCCGGGAAGTCGGCGATCCAGGGATCGGCGCCGCCGCCGCGAGGCGCATCCGTCCCCTCGTCGGCCGAGCCGTTGAGCTCCGGCACCACCAGCGCGTCGACGCCGGCGCCCGCGAGCGCCACCGCCTGGGCGACCGCCAGGCGGAACGCCAGCGGTGCGACGCCGCTCACGCGCGGGTCGGAGAGCGCAGCGAGCGCCTGCTCTCGGGTGGCCACGACGGTGTCGGCGCCGGCGTCGCGCACCAGGCGCAGCCAGAAGTCGCCGTAGCGCTCCCACAGCAGTTGTGTGACGAAACCGACGCGCACGGCTGGGAAGTCTAGCACGGCGCCGCCGCGTCCTGCCCCGGGGTCCAGCCGCCCCTGCCGCCGTCGACCTCGGCGAGCTCCCGGCGCGCCCGGCGGCAGCCCGCCGGCTCAGGCCCGGGCCGCGGGGCTCGAGCGGGCGTCCAAGCGTTCGAGCAGGGCCCGCGCGAGTCGGCGGGCGGCGCCCTTGTCGAGGTGCTGGTTGCCGTTCCCGCACTTGGGGGAGAGCACACAGCGCGGGCAGCCGGCCTCACAGGGGCAGCTCGCCAGCAGGTCGCGCGCCGCCCCCAGCCAGGCCGCGAACTGGCTCGCGCCGGCGCGCGCGTAGCCCACGCCGCCGGGGTAGCCGTCGTAGATGAACACGCGGCTGCCGCCGCTGGCCGGGTAGACCGGGTAGGAGACGCCCCCCACGTCGGCGCGCTCGCACAGCACGAAGGCGGGCAACAGTCCGATGAGGGTGTGCTCGAGAGCATGCAGGGCACCCGGCAAGTCCGCCACCGCCAGCGCGCCCGCCGCCCCGTCGGCATCGAACCACAGCGCCTGGGTGGGGTAGCTGACCTCCGGCAGGTCGAGCGGGCGCTCCTCCAGCACGGCACCCGACAGGTAGCGCTTCTTGACGTAGCTGGTGACGCTGCTGACCACCCGCACGCGGCCCACCTGGAGCCCCGCGGGCAGCAGGCGACTGTCGGCCTCGTCCACGGCCAGGATCTCGACGTCGGTCTCGCCGCGCGGCTGGGTGTAGTAGTCCTCGATGTGCGGCAGCAACTCCGCCAGACCGCGGTCGATGTCGAGGCGCACCACCTGGAAGGGCTCGCCCTGATGAAGGTAGACGGCACCGGGGTGCAGCTCCCGCAACGCCGTCGCCAGGTCGGCGGTGCCGAGCGAGCGCCCGGTGGCGTCCTTCAGCCGGATGAGGCGTCCCCCCTGCCCCCGGATCCGCAGCCGCCGGTGCGGATAGCGACCGACGTGCCCCCAGCCTGCCTCCAGGCGCTGGAGTCCCGCGACCCCGGCGAGGTCGAGGGCGGGGTCGACGATGCCGGCCTCGTCGTCGCGGATCGGCATCTCCGCTGCGGCGCAGGCCACATGGAGCGGGTGCAGCTCGCTGTTGTAAGGGTCCGCTACGGCGTCCTCGACGGCCCCTTCGGTGAGGAGATCGGGGTGGTGGAGGTAGTACTCGTCGAGCGGATCGTTGCCGGGGATCAGCAGCGTCAACGCCCGCCCGCGTTCCCTCCCGGCGCGGCCCGAGCGCTGCCAGAGCGCCATCTTCGAGCCGGGGTAGCCCACCAACACCACCGCATCGACCCCTCCGATGTCCATGCCCAGCTCCAAGGCGCTGGTCGCGGTGAGCACGCGGATGTCCCCGTTCTTGAAGCCGGCCTCGATGAGGCGGCGATCCTCGCTGCTGTAGCCTGCCCGGTAGCTCTGCAGCAGGGGGACCTCCTCGCCGCTCAGCCGGCCGGCGGCGTAACGCCGCAGCAGCTCGGCGGCCTTGCGCGAGTTGCAGAAGAAGATGCTCTTGATGCCCTCGCGCACGAAGCGCACCGCCAGGTCCGACGCCTCGGTGGTGGCGCTGCGCCGCCGTGCCCCGCCGGGAACCTCCGCCGGCCGCCACAGCACGAACTCCCTCGCGCCACGCGGCGACGCGTCCTCATCGACGAGCTCGAAGCGCTCGCCCGAGAGCGCCTCGGCATGGGCCCGTGGGTTGCCGATGGTGGCGCTCGCCGCCACCAGCGTGGGGTCGGCACCGTAGCGTCGCGCCAGTCGCAGCAGGCGCCGGATGACGTTGGCGACGTGCGTGCCGAACACGCCGCGGTAGCTGTGCAGCTCGTCCAGCACCAGGATGTCGAGCCGCGCCAGGAAGCTCGCCCAGCGGGCGTGGTAGGGCAGGACGCCGTAGTGGAGCATGTCGGGGTTGGTGAGCACGCAGCGGGCATCGTCGCGCACGCGAGCTCGCCGCTCGCTGGGGGTGTCGCCGTCGTACGCGGCGACGGCCTCATCATCGAGATCCAGGCGCAGCGTCGCGGCCATCCGGCGCAGGCGCCCGAGCTGGTCGTGAGCGAGGGCCTTGGTCGGGTACAGGTAGAGGCTGCCGCGCCCGGCCTGCGCCGCCTGCAAGCCGGGGAGTTGGTACACCAGCGACTTGCCGGAGGCGGTGGCGGTGGCCACCACGACGTTGCGTCCCGCCTCGAGCAGAGCGAGCGCTCGCGCCTGGTGCTCGAAGGCCGTCACGCCCAGGCGCCGAAGGGCGTCCGCATAGCGACCGCCGTAACCCTCCTCCACCCGCCCGGGACGCGGGGGGAAGAACGCGTAGCCCGCCACCTGCCCGGCATAGTCGTCCGCCCCCGTCAGGCGGGCGTGGAAGCTCTCGGAACGCGCGTGGCCCACTCGGCCCAGGGTACCCCGGCGGCCCTCTCGTCGCCGTCCGTGGCGCAGCCGCGGCCACCGGCGATGGCGGCGTCCTGCGGCGGTCGCCGCGCTGGCGCGGTGGTACACTCCATGTGCCTCGGGCGGCCCTGTCCGAGTGCGCTCACGCCGCGGCGCGGCCCGACCAGGCCGGCGCGGCGTGCGACACATCTCGGCGCTCGGCGCGGCGGCCGTGCCCTGTCGGCCCTGCGGTGCGCCAGGGGAGCGGCGTCTGGCGCTTCCTTCCCGGAGGTAGGCATGAGGATCTTCGTTCTGGGCGGCGACGG
>CAZBZU010000080.1:0-7981 GCA_964496495.1 uncultured bacterium | reverse complement strand
GGGTAGGGGTGGCGCTCCATGTAGCGTTGCACCTTCGGCGACTCCACCAGGTTCACGCCCTCGCGGCGGCAGATCTTGACGATCGGTCCTCTGTACCTTCCCATGGGTCTCCTAACCTCTCGCCGAGCTCACATCCGCTTCCGCTTGCGCGGGCGGCAGCCGTTGTGCGGTGACGGCGTGTCGTCGATGATGGTGCGCACGTTGACGCCGGTGGCCTGGATGGAGCGGATCGCCTGCTCCCGGCCCGAACCGGTGCCGCGGATGATGATGTCGAGCTGCGACACGCCCATGTTCTGGGCCTTGCGGGTAGCGTCCGCGGCAGCCAGCTGGGCGGCATAGGGCGTGCCCTTCTTCGAGCCCTTGTACCCGATCGAGCCCGACGAGGACCACGTCACGGTGTTGCCGTCCATGTCCGTGATGGTCACGATGGTGTTGTTGTAGCTGGCGTGGATGAACGCCTTGCCCTCGGTGAGGCTGCGACGGACGCGCCGCTTGGATTTCGTCGGCTTGGCCACGGCTCCCTACTTCCTCGGCGCCCGCTTCTTGCCGGCGACGGTGCGGCGCGGCCCCTTGCGGGTCCGGGCGTTGGTCTTGGTGGACTGCCCGCGCACCGGCAGACCGCGGCGGTGCCGCAGGCCACGGTAGCAGCCGATGTCCATGAGGCGCTTGATGTTGAGCTGAACCTCGCGGCGCAGGTCGCCCTCGACCTTGTAGCCGCGGTCCACAGCCTCGCGGAGGCGGCCGACCTCGGCCTCGGTGAGGTCCTTGACGCGGGTGTCGGGATCGACGCCCACGGCCTCGAGGATGTGTCGGGAGCGGCTCTGACCGATGCCGTAGATGTACGGCAGCGCCGCCTCGATGCGCTTCTCACGCGGCAGATCGATGCCAGCGATACGAGCCATGCCTCACCCCTGCCTTTGCTTGTGCTTGGGATTGGACGAGCAGATCACGTAGACCTTGCCGTGCCTGCGGATGATCTTGCACTTGTCGCACATGGGTTTCACGGACGCTCTGACCTTCATGCCTCAACTCCTACGGGCCGCCTACTTGCGGTAGACGATGCGACCCTTCTCGGGGTCGTACGTACTGATCTCGACCACAACGCGATCGCCTGGGAGGATCCGGATGTAGTGACGGCGCATCTTGCCCCCCACGTGCGCGAGGATCTCTGGCCCGGCGTCCAGCTGGACGAGGAACGTCGTATTGGGACGAGCCTCGAGCACCACCCCTTCGGTGCGGATGCTGTCCTGCGTCGTCTCGTCTTCGCGGGACGTCCGCGGCTTGCCTCTGCCGCCGCGTCTTCCCGGCCGGCCTCCTCCTCGCCTACGCGCCATGCACACCTCCTGCGGTGCTGCTCGCTGCCGTCAACACGCGTGGCCCGTCCTCCGTGATGGCCACCGTATGCTCGAAGTGTGCCGCCAGGCTCCCGTCTGCGGTGGAAGCCGTCCAGCCATCGTCCGCGATCTCCACCGCGGTCCGGTTCACCGAGACCATCGGCTCGATCGCCAGTACGAGGCCCGGACGGAGCACGGGCCCCGAACCGGCACGACCATAGTTGGGCACCTCCGGGCCCTCGTGGAACTCACGGCCGATGCCGTGCCCCACGAACTCCCGGACCACCCAGAAGCCTGCGCTCTCGACCACGCCCTGTATGGCCGCGGAAACGTCGCCGAGCCGCCTGCCTGCCGACGCCGCCGCGATGCCGGCGGTCAGGGACCGCTCCGTGGCATCGAGCAGGCGCCGCGCCTCCGCCGAGACGTCGCCGACCGCGAACGTGGCCGCCTGATCGGCGGCGTAGCCTCGGTAGAAGGTTCCGATATCGATCGACACGATGTCGCCCCCTGCCAAACGCAGGTCGCCCGGGATGCCGTGCACGACCACTTCGTTGACGGAGGTACAAAGTGTCGCCGGGAAGCCGCGATAGCCCTTGAAGGCGGGCCTCCCGCCACGCGAAACGATAGCATCCTCTGCGATGGCGTTCAACTCGAGCGTTGACACGCCCGGGCGCACGGCGGCGGCGACCGCAGCCAGCGCCTCCTGGTTGATGACGGCCGCCTCGGCCATCACCTCGATCTCAGCGGGGCGCTTGAGGATCACGGCAGTACCCCCGTGATGCGTTCGAAGACGTCGTCGACCGATCCCATGCCACTCACCCGTTCGAGCTTGCCCCGCTGTTCGTAGTAGTCGAAGAGCGGCCGCGTCTGCTTGCGGTAGACCTCCATGCGGTTGCGGATGATCGCCTCGTTGTCGTCGCTGCGACCCTCCTGGCGCGCACGACCCTCGAGCCGTCGCACCAGCTCGTCCTCGTCGACCTCCAGGGCCACGGCCGCGGTGAGCGCGGCACCCTCGTCGCCGAGCAGCTCGTCGAGCGCCTCTGCCTGTCCCGGCGTACGCGGGAAGCCGTCGAGCAGCGCACGAACCGTGCCCATGCCGTCCAGCTCGCTCTTGACCATGGCGACGATGAGCTCATCCGGCACCAGCTGGCCGCGATCCATCAGGCTCTTCGCCCTCACCCCGAGCTCGGTGCCCCGCTCCACATGTCCACGGAGCATGTCGCCGGTGGAGAGCTTGCGCAGGTCGCGCGCCTCCGCCAGCAGGGCGGCCTGCGTGCCCTTCCCCGCGCCCGGCGGTCCCATGAGCAGCACCACCTCGCTCCCGCCTCCGCCGGCAGGCACCTAGAAGCGCCTCCCACGACCGCGGATGCGGCCCTTGCTGACGAAGCCCTCGTAGTGCCGCATCATCAGCTGCGACTCGAGCTGCCGCAGCGTGTCGAGCGCTACCCCCACCATGATCAGCAGCCCGGTGCCGGAGAAGACGAAGGACAGCTGGCCCGTTCCGGTGAGCCATGAGAACACCTGAGGCAGTGCGTTGACCGCGCCCAGGAAGAGCGCCCCCCAGAGCGTGATGCGGTTGGTGATGCGGGTGAGGTGGTCGGTCGTGGGTTGCCCCGGCCGAACGCCGGGCACGAAGCCGCCGTACTCACGGAGGTTGTCGCTGATGCGCCGAGGGTCGAAGGTGATCTGGGTGTAGAAGTACGTGAAGCCGATGATCAGCAGCGTGCTGATGGTGAGACCCTGCCAGTGCTGGAGGTTGAACCATGAGCCGATCGCCTGGAGCCAGCCGGTGTTCGGGAAGGCACCGATGAGCGTCTGCGGCAGGATCAGGATCGCCACCGCGAAGATGATGGGGATCACGCCCGCGGCGTTGAGCCGCAGCGGGATGTAGGTGGTCTGACCGCCCATCACCTTGCGGCCCACCACCTTTCGTGCGTACTGCACCGGGATCCGCCGCTCCGCTTGTTGAACCAGCACCATGCCGGCGATGGCGACGATCAGCAGCGCCAGATAGAAGATCAGCCCGAAGACGTTCGCCTGCCCCTTGCCGATCAGCGTGAACTCCTGAGCCAGGGCGTTGGGGAAGGCCGCCACGATGCCGGCATAGATGATGAGTGAGATGCCGTTGCCCACGCCGTACTCGGTGATCTTCTCGCCTAGCCACATCACCACCGAGATGCCGGCCACCTGGGTGACGAGCACCACGAACCAGAAGAATGGCCCGTTGACCCAGCCGATGCGTAGCGCGCCGCTGGGGCCCAGCAGTGCGATGGCCAGGAACAGCGCCTGGATGGCGCCCAGCGCCGTGGCGCCGTAGCGCGTGTACTGCGTGATCTTGCGCTGACCCTCTTCGCCTTCCTTGGTGAGCTTCTCCAGGGGCGGGTAGGTGGACTGCAGCAACTGGATGATGATGCTGGCGGTGATGTAGGGGATGACGCCCAGCGCGGCGATGGAGAACACCTTGAAGTTGCCGCCCGAGATGAAGTTCAGCAGCCCGAAGATCGACCCTTCGCCGAAGCCGCCGGCCTTGAGGCGCGCGATGTCGATCCCGGGCGTGGGGATGAACACCAGCAGGCGGTACACCGTGAGCAGCCCGATGGTGACGAGCAGCTTGGCCCGCAGGTCCGCAATGACCATGGCATTGCGAAAGGCCTGAAGCATGCCTAGCTCTCCTCGGCGGCGTCGTCCGCCCGTTCGCCGGTCGCCGCCGGCGCCTCGCCGCCGGCGCCACGCGTCGACACGCTGCCGCCCGCCGCTTCCACGGCCTGGGCCGCCGTGCGCGACACCGCATCAAGCTCGACCTTGAGCCCTTGCACCGCGAGATCGCCGTCACCGAGAAGCTTGATCGGGGCGTCGGCCTTGCGCACCAGCCGGAGCGCCTTGAGGCTCTCGCCGTTCACCGTGTCGCCCGTATCGAAGCGATTGAGGTCGGCCAGGTTGACGACCTGGAACGGCTCGCGCTCGCGATTGAAGCCGCGCTTGGGGAGCCGCATGATGAGGCGCGAGCGGCCGCCTTCCCAGCCGGCGCCGCGGCTGAAGCCGCTGCGGCTCTTCTGACCCTTCTGTCCGCGGCCGGCCGTCTTTCCCCGCCCGCTTCCCAGGCCGCGGCCCACCCGCCGGCGCGCCTTCTTCGACCCGGCTGCGGGCTTGAGTTCATTCAGCTTCACTGTTCGGGCTCCCGTCCTTCGATCTCCAGCAGGTAAGCCACCTTGGCCACCATGCCCTCGACGCTGGCGTTGTCCGCAACCTCGCGCACGTCCCCGGTCTTGCGCAGGCCGAGCGCGCGCACGGTGGCGCGCTGACGCTTCGGCACGCCGATGAGGCTGCGCTTCAAGCGGAGCTTCATTCAGCCGCCTCCCGCTCCCGCTTCGATTCGCTGAACGTCTTGAGCTGCCTGAGCCCCTCCATCACGGCGTACGCCACGTTGGTCTGATTGCGCGAGCCGAGCTCCTTGGTGAGCAGGTTGCGGTAGCCGGCAAGCTCCACGATGGCGCGGGGCACGCTCCCGGCGATGACGCCGGTGCCGGCGCCGGCCGGCTTCAACATCACGCGGCTGGTGCCGTGCTGGCCGAGCACCGCGTGGGGGATGGTGCCGGGCTCCTCGATCGGCACGTCGACCAGGTTGCGCCGCGCCACGTACTGGCCCTTCTGCACCGCCAGCGGGACCTCCTTGGCCTTGCCCAGCCCCACACCCACACGGCCCTGCCGGTCGCCGACCACCACCATGGCGCCGAAGCGGAAGCGGCGGCCGCCCTTGTAGGTCTTCGCCGTGCGGCGGATGAAGATGACCTTGTCCTCGAAATCGGTATCTGCCATTGCCTACACGCGGCCTTTCTGGGTGAGAACGCTCCGGGCAGGCATCAGAAGTCCAGCCCTTCCTCGCGTGCGCCTTCGGCCAGCGCCTTGACGCGTCCGTGGTACTTGTAGGGCCCGCGGTCGAACACGACGCTCTTCACGCCGGCCTGCAGGGCGCGTTCGGCCAGCGCCTTGCCCACCGCCTTGGCCCGCTCGGTCTTGTTGCCCGCGGCGCCGATGCTCTTGCTGTTGGCCTCGGCGACGGTGACGCCGCGCTTGTCGTCGATCACCTGCGCGTAGATGTGGCGCGCGCTGCGGAACACCGACAGGCGCAGCCTGCCCGTGTCCACCGGCCGCTGGATGCTGCGGCGGGTGCGGTACGCGCGACGCTCGGTTCGGGTCAATCGGTTCATGGTTCAAGCACCCTCTTCACGGCGCCGGCTAGCGGGCGGCCGCCTTGCCAGCCTTGAGCCTGACTTGCTCGCCTTCGTACCTCACGCCCTTGCCGTGATAGTGGTCGGGCGGGCGCACGGCACGGATGTTCGCGGCCACCTGGCCAACGGCCTGCTTGTCGATGCCGCTGACGGTGATCTTGGTCGGCTCGGGCGCCTGGATGGTCACCCCCGCGGGCGGCGTGACGACCACCGGATGCGAGTAGCCGACCGTCAGCTCGAGCGAGCTGCCCTGCATCTGGCAGCGAAATCCCACGCCCTGGATCTCCAGCTTGCGCTCGAAGCCCGTCGTCACGCCCGCGACGGCATTCGCCAGCAGGCTACGCGCAAGGCCGTGCTGGGCACGGTCGTTGCGGTGATCGCTGGGACGGTCCAGGGTGACGACCCGGTCGTCCACCGACACCGTGATGCGCGTGTTCACCGGTACGGTGAGCTGGCCCTTGGGGCCCTTCACCGTCACGCGCTCGCTGCCCACCGTCACCTCCACGCCCTTGGGCAGTGTGATGGGAGCGCGACCTACACGGGACATCTCACCACACCTCGCAGACGATCTCGCCGCCGATGTTCTTGCGGCGAGCTTCGGTGTCGATCATGAGTCCCTGGGAGGTTGAGACCACCGCCACGCCCAGGCCGCCACGCACCACGGGCACGTGCTTCGCCTTGGCATAGGCGCGCCGGCCGGGGGTCGACACCCGGGAGATGGCGTGGATCACCGGCGCCCGGCGAGGGCCGTACTTGAGCCCCACGCGCAGGACCGGCTTCCCTTCCGCAGCGGCATCCTCCACGGACTTCAGATAGCCCTCACGGACCAGCAGGTCCGCGAGCGCTCTCTTGAACTTGCTCGCCGGCACATCGACGCTCGCCATGTGCACGGCCTGAGCGTTGCGGATGCGGGTGAGCATGTCAGCAATCGGATCGGTATGCATCGTTTATGGTGTCCTCCGCGGGGCCGGTTTCAACGCCTAGTGCACTGACCTTCGCCCCAGAGCAGTTGCGTCTCGCTTGTCCTACGCTCGCCTCACCAGCTCGCCTTGACGACGCCCGGCAGGTAGCCCTTGTGTGCCATCTCACGCATGCAGATGCGGCACAGGCCGAAGTCGCGAAGGTAGGCGCGTGCACGCCCGCAGCGACTGCAGCGGTTGACGCCGCGCGCCTGGAACTTCGAGGTCCGCTTGGACTTGGCGATCTGAGCCTTGGTTGCCACGTATCCTCCCTATCTCCTGAACGGCATGCCGAGGAGCTCGAGCAGGCTGCGCGCTTCCTCGTCGCTGCCTGCGCTGGTGACGATGGTGATGTCCATCCCGCGAGTGGCATCGATCTGGTCGTAGCTGATCTCCGGGAATACCAGTTGCTCCCGCAGGCCGAGGCTGTAGTTGCCGCGGCCGTCGAAGCTGTTGGCGCTCACGCCGCGGAAGTCGCGCACCCGCGGGAGGGCGACGTTGATGAGCTTGTCGAGGAAGGCCCACATGCGCACGCCGCGCAACGTGACCTTCAGGCCGATCGGCATGCCGGCGCGCACCTTGAAGTTCGACACCGACTTCTTCGCCCGCGTCACGACCGGCCGCTGGAGGGCGATCTGGCTGAGCTCCTTGGAGGCCCGCTCCAGCACCTTCGAGTCCTCGCGCGCCTCGCCGACGCCCATGTTGATGACGATCTTCTCGAGCCGCGGCACGGCCATGGGGTTGTCGTAACCGTGGCGCTCGACCAGCTGGCTCGTGACCTGCCGGTAGCGCTCCTTGATGGGTAGTGTCACCGTTTCCATGCTCGTCCTACTCGTCCAACCGGATGCCCGACTTGCGAGCCACGCGGTGCTTGTGACCGCCCTCATCGGTCTCGTAGCCGACGCGGGTCAGCTCGCCGGTCTGCGGGTCGAGAAGCTGCACGTTGCTGATGTGGATGGGGGACTCCTGCTCCAGGAAGCCGCCGCGAGGGTTGTCCTGCGTGGGGCGCTGCGCCTTCTTGATGACGTTGACGTTCTTCACGAGCACCCGACCCGAGTCGCGCAGCACGGTGATGACCTCACCCTCGGCGCCCCGGTGCTTGCCCGCGATCACGCGGACGCGATCGCCGCGACGGATGCGGATCTTCGGCCTCGACATCTCTACAGCACCTCCGGTGCCAGTGACACGATGCGCATGAACCGCTTCTCGCGGAGCTCGCGCGCTACGGGGCCGAACACGCGCGTGCCGCGCGGCTCGTTCTGGTTGTTGATGATGACGGCGGCGTTGCTGTCGAAACGGATGGAGGAGCCGTCCTTGCGGTTGATCTCCTTCTTCGTCCGCACGATGACGGCCTTCACCACATCGCCCTTTTTGATCTGAGCGTGGGGGATGGCGTCCTTGACCGCCGCCACGACCACGTCGCCGACCGAGCCGACGAACTGCTGCCCGGTGCCCAGCA
>CAZBZU010000079.1:0-8294 GCA_964496495.1 uncultured bacterium | reverse complement strand
CCTCGGCGGGCAACATCATCGTCGACGCCCCCATCTACGACGCCTTCAAGGAGCGCTTCCTGGAGCGCGTGAGGGCGCTGAGGATCGGCGACCCCACCAAGCACCCCGAGGTGCTCTACGGCCCCTTCATCAACGAGCGCTTCTTCCAGCGCTGGCAGGAGCACTACCTGTGGGGCCGCGAGGATGGCGCCAGCCTGCTGTGGGGCGAGGGGCGCGTCACCGCAGAGAGCCGCCCCGAGGGCTTCGTGGGCGACCCGAGCGCGGCCTTCTACGGCTGGCCGACGGTGTGGGAGGACGTGCGGCCCGGCATGCGCCAGTTCCAGGAGGAGATCTTCGGGCCCACCATCAACCTGGTGAAGGTCGCTGGCACCGACGAGGCGATCCGCGTGGCCAACGCCGTCGACTACGGCCTCTCCAGCGCCATCTACACCGAGAGCCGGGAGGTCGCCTACGCCTTCAAGGACCGCATCGAAGCGGGGATGACCTCGATCAACAACACCACTGTCGGGGCCGAGGCGCACATGCCCTTCGGCGGCGTCAAGGGCTCGGGCAACGGTACCCGGGAGTCGGGCATCTGGGTGATCGACTTCTACACCAGCTGGCACGCCGTCAACGACGACATCTCCGGCAGGCTGCAGCTCGCGCAGATGGAGACCGCCTACGTGGAGCCGAAGGCGGCGGTGGCGGTAGAGGAGCTGTTCTAGGGTCTCGGCCGGCCCGGCTCACCAGAGCGTGCGGACCTCGTAGGCGTCGAAGGCGGCATCGTTGGCGACCACCGGCACGCCCTCGAGCTGTGCCTGAGCGATCAGCGTGCGGTCGAAGGGATCACGCTGGTGCAGCGGTAGCTGGCCCGCCGCCAAGGCGTGCCGAGCGGTGATCGCCAACGGCGTCGCCTTCTGGCGCTAGGTGGGCGTCTCCCACGAGACCCCCGGGAAGCGCCCGAAGTCGCTGTCGAAGGTGACCACCGTGGCGCCGTGCGCCAGGGCGATCGCCGCGAGGTGGGCGTCGTTGACCAGGTTGCCTCCGGCGCCGGTGGCGCCCAGCAGGCGCTCCATCGCTGCCAGGTGGTCGCTGGCTGGGTGCCCCGGGACGGCGTTCGCGCGGGAGGTCCAGGCGCGGGCCACGCCCAGCGCTTGCGGGATGGTCAGCGGACGCGGGTAGACGGCAGGGTGCGTGCTCAGCCGGACGAAGGCGAGCAGGCTGATCCACGGGAGGATCACCGTCTCGCTGCCGGACAGGGCGGCGTCGAGCCAGGCCTTGGCGACCCGATGGTGAGGCGCCGAGGAATCCACGGCGTTGAGCAGCACATTGGCGTCGACGAGCTTCACTTGCCGAGGGCGCGCTGGCGGAGGAGCTCTTCGTCTTCCAGCTCGCTGACGATTGCGAGGGCGCGCGTCACGGGAATGCGGGCCGGACCCATCTCGAAGGTCGGGGTCTCGAACGGCTCGCGCTCACCCTCGGCCGCAAGGCCCTCACGGATGGCGGCGTTGACGGCCTCCTTGAAGGACAGGCCGCGCTCGCGCATCAACTTGCGGAGGCGGGCATCGACGTCGGGGTCGAGTGTCACGGTCGTGCGCATGGGCGCATCATAGCATCACCTGGGATGATGCCCTGATGCTCCTGCGCGCCCCTGCGAGGCGATCAGCTCTCGATCAGCTCGGCCAACCGCTCGTCCTGGAGCAACTCCTTGATGTCCTGTACGCGGTCCTTGCGCACCAGCAGCACGGTGTTCCCGCGCTTGACCACTACCAGGTCGTCGACGCCAAGGGTGACCACCACATCGTCGGGGTCCTCGGTGTAGATGATGTTGCCGGAGGTGTCCACGCCCACGTGGCGGCCGACCACGGTGTTGGCGCTCGCGGCCTCGCTGTCGCCGGCGCCCTCCTCGCGCAACAGGCGCTCCAACGCCACCCAGTCGCCGATGTCGTCCCACTCGAAGTCGCCGGGTACCACGTAGGCCAGCTCGGTGCGCTCCATGACCGCAAAGTCGATGGAGATCTTGGGCAGCTCCGGGAAGACCCGGCCGACCTCACCCTGGTGGAAGGCGTCGCGCAGCGGGCGCATCACCTCCGGTGCGTGGCAGTCGAGCTCCTGCAGGATGGCACCGGTCGACCACACGAAAATGCCGGCGTTCCACAGGTAGGCGCCCGAGCTCAGGTAGGCCTCGGCGGTGCGGAGGTTGGGCTTCTCCACGAAGCGGCGCACCTTGAAGCCGCCGTCCGTCGGCTCACCCATCTCGATGTAGCCGTACCCGGTGGCCGGACGGTTGGGGGTGATGCCGATGGTCACCAGGCCGTCACTGTCCTCGGCCAGCGCCACAGCTTGCTCGATGGTCGCCTCGAAGTCGTCGCCGCCGTTGATGCGGTGATCGGAGGAGAACAGCCCCATGATCACGTCGCCGTAGCGGGCGTGCACCGTAAGCGCGGCCAGCGCCGCGGCAGGAGCCGAATCGCGCCCCTCGGGCTCCACCAGCAGGTTCACGGCCGGGACCTCGGGGAGCTGCTGACGCACCAGCGCCACGTAGCGTCGCCCGGTCGCGACGAACACCCGCTCGGGATCGCCCACCAGAGGCAGCACGCGGTCGAATGTCGCCTGCAGGAGGCTGCGGCCGGCATGGCCCAGGTCGAGGAACTGCTTCGGGCGCTCGGGCGTGGAGAGCGGCCAGAAGCGTTGGCCCCTTCCTCCCGCCATGATGACGGCCACGAACGGTTTCAACACCTGCCCCCTCTGCCGCCGAGACCGCGCGCGACGCTCGCGCGTCCGCTTCGGCGTGATCCACTCTACCCGTGGGGGTTCAGTGTACTCGAGTCGTACGCGGCCGGGCCACCCTCGGCTCGAGGTGCGGCCGAGTCGCCTCAGCGGCCGAAGCGCCGCTCGCGCGCCTGGAAGCTCCGCACCGCCCGCAGGAAGTCGAGCTTGCGGAAGTCGGGCCAGAAGGCGTCACAGAAGTAGAACTCGCTGTGGACGCTCTGCCACAGCAGGAAGCCCGACAGGCGCACCTCGCCGCTGGTGCGGATCACGAAGTCGGGATCGGGCGTGCCGGCGGTGTAGAGGTGGCGGCCGATCTGCTCGGCGGTCAGCCCGTCTGCGACGGCTCGCAGGTCGGCGCCCGCCGTGGCCTTCTCGGCCAGCAGGCCGCGCACCGCCGTCACGATCTCCTCGCGACCGCCGTACCCGAGGGCGATGTTCACCTGCATGCCGCTGTACGGGGCAGTGGCCTCCTCCAACGCGCGCAGGCCCGCCTTGGCTTCCTCGGGGAAGTCCTCGATGTCGCCGATGACGCGCACCCGCACCTCGTTGCCGTGGATCTTGCTGTCGCCCAGCAGCTCCCGCGCCTGGTCGCCGAAGATGCGATACAGGTGCGCCACCTCGGCCTTGGCACGGCCGCGGTTCTCGGCGGAGAAGCCCCACAGCGTCACGTGGCGGATGCCCAGCTCCAGGCACCAGTCCAGAACCTCCCGCGCCTTGCTGGCGCCGAGGTCGTGACCCGCCTCCGAGTCCATGCCGACGGCCCTGGCGAAGCGGCGATTGCCGTCCATGATGATGCCGATGTGCCGCGGGAGGTGGGACGACGCGCTCACGGCGCGCAGCAACCGCCGCTCGTAGAGCCAGTAGAGCGGGCGCGTCAGGGCATCGACGATCCCGGGCGCCCGGCGCGTGCGGGCCCCCGGTACGGCCCGTGCGTTGGCACTCACGGGAACCAGTGTACTTCAGCGGTGGGCGGCCGCACGAGGCGGATCGTCCCGGCGCGGGCCTGCCTGCCGGGGATGCGGGTGGCTGGCGTGGCGCGCCGCGCGCGACGCGGCGTCACCTGGCACCTCGCGACTTGAGGACGGCCTCCGGCGTCTGCACCAGGAGGATCACGTCCCACCAGATCGACCAGTTGCGGACGTAGTGCGACTCCATGAGGACGCGTTCGTGGAACGTGACCTCGTTGCGTGCCGACACCTGCCAGTACCCGGTGATGCCGGGCTTGGCCCGGAACAGGATGTCCGCATACTCGCCGATCGTCTCCAGCTCGCGAGCCAGATAGGGGCGGGGCCCGACCAGGCTCATCTGTCCGAGGATCACGTTGAAGAGCTGCGGCAGCTCGTCCAGGCTGGTCTTGCGCAGGAACCGACCCACCCGCGTGACGCGCGGGTCGTTGCGAAGCTTGTGGAATGCCGCGTACTCACGAGCCAGCCCGGGATCGGACCGGAGCAGATCCTGCAGCATGCGCTCGGCGTCCGCCTGCATGGTACGGAACTTGTAGCAGCGGAAGAGGCGCCCGTTCTCGCCGAGCCGCTCGCTGCGGTGGAAGCCGGGGCCGCGCGTGTCCAGCCGGACCCAGAGATAGAGGGCGACCAGGATCGGCGAGACGAGGAGCGTCAACACCAGGCCGCCGGCCAGATCGATGGCCCGCTTGGCGACGCGGTTCTCGGGAGCGTAGAGGCCGCCGCGAACCTCCAGCGCGAGCATCTTGTCCAGCTCGCTGACGAAGACGTCCTCCGTGGGGATGCCCGGCAGCTCGGGGACGAACTGCACCCGCCGGAAGACGGACGTGCTCTCCTGGATCACGGCGGCGAGCGCCGATGGAGACAGACTGGGCATCGCGACGATCGCGTGCGTCACCCCGTGTCGCGCGGCGTAGTCACGCGCCGCGGCGAGCGGACCCTCGACCTGCAACCCTTCGATGAGCATGCCCGTCTTCTTCGGGTCGTCGTCGAAGATCGTGACAGGGATCAAGCCCCCGAGAGGAACCTTGCGCAGGGCCTCGATCACGCGCCTCCCGGTGGCGCCGGCGCCGAGCACCACCAGCGGCCGCCCCCACAGCCCCAGGGCCCGGAGCACCCGTTTGGCTGCCGCGCGCCCCACGGGGGTGAGCACGGCGGACAGGGCGGTCGCGCTGATGATCACGGCCGGGTCGACGCCGAGCTCGGGCCCGAAGAACAACGCGCCGACCAGGAACAGCACGCCGGCGTAGGTGGCCGCCAGCACCTGGCGCTTGAGCTCGTCGGGCTCGGTGAGGCCGTAGCCGGGGTAGAGCCCCTCGCGCCAGGCCATCGCGGGCCACAAGAACAGGGCGTAGCGGCTCAGCGCGGCTGCCCCGCCCGCCTGGTTCGGGGTCGCGCCGACCAGGGGCAGCAGCCAGGTGGCGAGCGTGAAGGCGACCCATGCCAGCCCCAGGTCGACGGCTGCCAGCCCCAGACGTACCAGGAACTGGCGGGAGATCGAATCCGCGGCGGGCTGCACCTCGTCGGACGAGCGGGAGCGCCAGCCTGCCACGGCCGCCAGCGGGTAGATGACGCCCCCGAAGAAGAAGGTGTAGTCGAACACGTTGGCCAGCAGCACCGCGGCGAGGACCGCCAGCAGGCCCACGTCGCGGCGCCTGAGGGCGGGCCACAGCAGCGCGCCGAGCAGCAGCAGGAGCCCCAGGAAGCCGACCGCGCCGCGCTCGAAGAGCACCTCCAGGAAGAGGTTGTGGGCATGCGCCGGCACCTCCGTGTCGGGTGCCAGCGCGACCGGGCTCGAGGCCCGGTAGAAGGCGGGGAAGGTCGCCGGTCCCCACCCCAGCCACGGACGCCGGACCACGCCCTGCCATGCCACGCGCCAGATCTCCGCGCGGCCTGTGGTGAAGTTGAGACCGCGATCGGCGGGCCCGGGGCGGTAGGCCGTGAGCGGGCCGCGCTCGAGCTGGAACCCCGCGAAGTCGGCCGTGCTGCCCGCTACCGGACGGGCGTCGGGTGCGAGCCCCACCGACCAGTTGATCTGCGGTGCCTTGCCGCCATAGCTGAAGGTGGCGTAGATGCGCTTCCAGGAGCCCTGCGTCGCGGCGATGCCGGCTGCGTCGAGCCTGCCGGGCCCGCTCAAGCCGGCCTGCAAGTGATGGTCGACGAGCCGCGTGGTGAGCGTCAGGGCGCCGTCGCCGCCGGTGAGGCCCCAACCCTGGATGCCGGACTCCTGCGGCCCGTTGTCGAGGACCCAGGCGCTGACGGTGTAGGTGGCTCCCGCGTCGAGCTGGATCACCTGTTGCAGGCGGTACCAGGTGGCGGGCCCGTCCTTGCTCACGCGGTACTCGGCCAGCGCGTGGCCGGCGAGCGTGACCTGGGCGGGCGCGACGCTGACGTGACGGCTGTCCCACCAGTCGCCCCAGGGCAGCTCCGAGCCGCGCACCAGGTTCACCCCGGGCGTCGTCGATGCCGGCGCGATGAGGTAGCCGGTGCGGCCCAGGCCGAGCTGCGGCCCGTAGGCGACCACGATCGCCAGCACCGCCGCCAGCAGTACCGGGGCGATGCCGGCCGCGAGACGCCGCCGCACCAATGCCCGGAGCGACAGGAACGCCAGCACCACCAGCAGCCCGAAGATGGCCTCGAGGCTGCCCGCGGCCAGCAGGGTGAGGCTGGTGATCGTCAGGGTGGCGGTGCGCAGCAGGCCGTCGGCCGCCAGCAGCGCGATGAGGCTGCCGACCACCAGCACCATGTGGGCGAAGAGCGTAGGGTTGCCGCCCCAGACGATGGCTTGCGTGACGGTGGGGTACGCCAGATCGAGGCTGACGTGCCCCAGCCCCAACGCCACCAGCACCACGAAGCCGGCGAAGAGCCCGTTCAGCAGGGCGGGCCGCCGTAGCTGCGCCAGAGGCGGATGGCGGATCTCGGTGAACGCCCGGAACACTGCCCACGGGCCCAGCACCTGCAGCGCTCCGAAGGCCGCCCCGAGAAGCCCGCGGTGCGCGCCGACCGCCACCGCCGACAGGAGCGCCGCCAGGCCCCAGGTGACATCCGCGCGGCGCAGCCGAAGGCGGTTGGTGAGCACGAACAGCAGCCCCGCGAACGGCCCGAACGACGGCAGGAAGCTCATCCCAAAGCCGAGCAGGAAGGCGAGCTGGGTGTTGCGGCGGACGGATGTCACGACTACCAGTATGACGTCGCGCGCGGGCGACGGCGCGTCAAGGATGTCTCAGACGGTGGTGCGCGCCCGCGGCCCGGGCCGGGTCGAGCGGGCGCCGCGGTGCCGAGCGGCGCCTAGGACCCGCGCTCCGCGAGGTAGCTGCGGTAGCCGCGCTCGATGCCCTCGCGGAGGCCGATCTTGGCCTGCCAGCCGAGGTCGCGGAGCCTGGAGACGTCGAGCAGCTTGCGGGGGGTGCCGTCGGGTTTGCTGGTGTCGTGGACGAACTCCCCGGTGAACCCGATCACCTGGGCGATGAGCCGGGCGAGGTCGTTGATGGTGATGTCCTTGCCGGTGCCGACGTTGATGGGGCCGGGTTGGCTGACGTTCTCGAGGAGGAAGAGGGCGGCGTCGGCGAGGTCGTCGGAGTGTAGGAACTCGCGGCGCACGTCGCCGGTGCCCCAGATGGTGACGGTCGGCGCGCCAGCCTCTTTGGCCTCGTGGATCTTGCGGATGAGGGCGGCGAGGACGTGGCTGGTGTGCAGGTCGTAGTTGTCGCCTTCGCCGTAGAGGTTGGTGGGCATGGCGCTGATGTAGTCGTGGCCGTGTTGTTTGCGGTAGCTGTCGCAGAGTTCGATGGCGGCGATCTTGGCGACGGCGTAGGCGCGGTTGGTGGTTTCGAGGGGTCCGGTGAGGAGGGCGGTTTCGGGGATGGGTTGGGGGGCTTCTCGGGGGTAGATGCAGGAGCTTCCGAGGTTCAGGAGCTTGCGTACGCCGGTGTGGTGGGCGGCGGTGATGGTGTTGAGGGCGATGGCGAGGTTGTCGGTGAGGAAGTCGGCGGGGTGGGTGGCGTTGGCGAGGATGCCGCCGACGCGTGCGGCGGCGAGGATGACGGCTTCGGGCTTCTCCTGCTCGAAGAAGGCGCGGGTGGCGGCCTGGTCGGTGAGGTCGAGCTGGGCGTGGGTGCGGGTGAGGACGTTGGTGAAGCCTTCGGCCCTAAGTTTGCGGTGGATGGCGCTGCCGACGAGGCCGGTGTGGCCGGCGAGGTAGATGCGGGTGTCGCGGGGAAGCTCAAGCATGGGGTCCTCGTTGGCCTTCAGTCGTTGGCGGTGCCGCGGGGGGTGAAGTCGTGGCCGGCGTCGCGGAGGGTCTTCTCTTGGCGGGCGAGCTCGAGGTCGGTGGTGATCATGCGGTCGATGAGCTGGTCGAGGTCGATGGTGGGTTGCCAGCCGAGGGTGGTGCGGGCTTTGCTGGCGTCGCCTTGGAGGGCGTTGACGTCGGTGGGGCGGTCGTAGCGGGGGTCGTGCTTGACGTAGTCTTGCCAGTCGAGGTCGAGGCGGGTGAAGACGTTGTTGACGAAGCTGCGGACGGTGTGGGTGTTGCCGGTGGCGATGACGTAGTCGTCGGGTTGGTCTTGTTGGAGCATGAGC
>CAZBZU010000078.1:0-8439 GCA_964496495.1 uncultured bacterium | reverse complement strand
GTGATCGGCGCCTCGGTGCCGCCGGTGAGCATGATGTCGGCCTCGCCGCGCTGGATGATGCGGTAGGCGTCGCCGATGTTGCCCGAGCCGGTGGAGCAGGCCGTCACCACCGTGGAGCTGGGACCCAGCAGGCCGTAGCGCATGGCCACGTGGCCGCTGGCCATGTTGGCGATGAGCATGGGGATGAAGAAGGGGCTCATGCGCATGGGGCTGCGCTCGAAGCGCGTCTTCGACTGGTTCTCCCAGGTGGTGAGGCCCCCGATGCCCGAGCCGATGCAGGTGCCGGTCTGCTCGCCGGCGACCTCCTCCTCGCTGAGGCCCGCGTCCTGGAGCGCCAGCGCGCTGCCCACCAGGGCGAGCTGCACGAAGCGGTCCACGCGCTTGGCTTCCTTGCGCTCGATGTACTCCTCGATCGCCACGTCGACCTCACCGGCGATGCGCACGCTGAGCCCGGAGGCGTCGAAGTTGGTGATCTCCCGGATGCCGTTGCGGGCCTCGTGCTGACCCTGCAGGAAGGCGCTCGCGCCGACGCCGATGGGCGTCACAGGGCCCAGGCCCGTAACCACGACTCGTCTCATAGGCTCCATCACGATACCGGTGCGGCCGGCGCTCAGGCGTCGTGTACCCTCATCGCCACGCGCTGCCGTGCCCGCAGCCCCGGTCGCCCCTCACGCCATCCTGCCGGGCCACGGCCCGGCAGGATGGCGGTGGATCATTGCTTGTCCGAGATGAACTTGACGGCGTCGCCGACGGTGCGGATGTTCTCCGCCTCCTCGTCGCTGATCTCGATGCCGAACTCGTCCTCGAGACCCATGATCAACTCGACGACGTCCAGGGAGTCGGCACCCAGGTCGTCGACGAAGGAGGCGCTCTCGGTCACGTCGCCGGGGTCGGCGTCCAGCTTGTCGGCGACGACCTCCTTGATCTTCTCGAGAATCTCCTGATCGTCCATTCTGTCGCTCCTCCTCACGCAGGCCTGGGTTGCCGGCTCGGAATCAGGGGCGATTCTAGCACGGCACCTGCGCGCCTCTTCTGCGTTGCTCGCGGCCACGCCGGCACTTCCGGCGGGCACGGCGGGGTCATGCGGGTCGGGTGGCCACGCCGGCTCGGCCGGGCGGCCGGCAGGGGCCGCGGTGGGGACACCTGCCGCGGGGCCACGTCACGCCCCGGCACCGGTCGTGGACCTGAAAGACATTACGGCATGACCATGCCACCGTCAACCGGCAGCGTCTGCCCGTTGATGTAGGCGGCTTCCTCGCCGGCCAGGAACAGCACGGCGGCGGCGACGTCCTCGGGGCGGCCGAAGCGGCCGGCCGGGATCTCGCGCAGGTAGGCCTGCTTGAGCTCGTCGGGCAGCGCGTCGGTCATGTCGGACTCGATGAAGCCCGGTGCCACGGCGTTCACGGTCACGCCGCGGCCTCCGTACTCTCGCGCCAGCGCCTTGGTGAGGCCGATCAGGCCGGCCTTGGCGGCCACGTAGTTGGCCTGGCCGACGTTGCCGCGGATGCCCACGATGGAGCTGATGTTGACGATGCGCCCGAAGCCGCCGCGGACCATGCCGCGCAGCGCCGCCTTCGACAGGTGGAAGGCGCTCGAGAGGTTGGTGTCGATCACCGCCTGCCAGTCGTCCGGCTTCATGCGCAGGGCCAGCGTGTCGCGCGCGATGCCGGCGTTGTTGATCAGGATGTCCAGGGAGCCGAAGGCGGACAGCACGCGCTTCACCAGGTCCTGGCAGGCCGCGGCGTCGGCGACGTCGGCGCCGAAGGCCTGCGCCTCGCCGCCCGCCAGGCGAATTTCGTCGGCGATCTCCTCCGCCGGGCCCTCGCTGGCGACGTAGTGGACGGCGACCCTGTGGCCCAGGCGCCCGAAGGCCAGCGCCATGGCGCGGCCCAGCCCGCGGCTCGAGCCGGTGACCAGCACCGTCCGCGCCTGCGCGGCGGCGCCCCCGTCCGAGCGAGCGGCCGGCGTCACGCCCAGGCCTCCAGCGTTTCCCGCAGGCCGGCCACGTCGCTGACGGCGCGGGCCTCCGCCTCCGGGTCGATGCGGCCGATCAGGGCCGTCAGCACCTTGCCGGCACCGAGCTCGACGAAGCGCCGCGCGCCCAGGGCGCGCAGGCTCCGCACCGACTCCACCCAGCGCACCGGCGAGGTCACCTGGCGGCGAAGCAGCCCGGGTGCGTCGGCGCCGCTCTGGAGCACGTCGGCGGTGACGTTGCAGACGATGGCGAAGGCGGGCTCGCCGAAGCTGACCCGGGAGAGGTCACCGGCGAGGCGGTCGGCCGCGGGCCGCATGAGGCTGCAGTGGAAGGGGGCGGACACCTTCAGCGGCACCACCCGGCCCCCCTGGGCCTTGAGGCGCTCGCTCGCCGCGGCGACGGCGGCGGCCGCACCGGAGATCACCGTCTGCCCCGGGGCGTTCAGGTTCGCCACCTCCACCACCCCCTCGGTGTGCTCGCAGGCGTTGCGGATGGCGGCGGCGTCGAGCTTCATCACCGCCGCCATGGCGCCCTCGCCCTCGGGCACCGCCGCCTGCATGTAGCTGCCGCGGGCGCGCACCAGCCGCAGCGCGTCGGCGATCGACAGCGAGCCGGCCGCCACGTGGGCGGTGTACTCGCCGAGGCTGTGGCCGGCGGCGCAGGCCGGCAGCCTGCCGCCCGCCTCGCGCCAGGCGGCGAAGGCGGCGGCGCCGGCGGCGACCAGCGCGGGCTGCTGGTTGGCGGTCAGCTGGAGCGCCTCGGCCGGGCCGTGCCACATCAGCTCGAGCAGGCCAGGGAGCGTGCGCTCGGCCTCGTCGAGCAGCGCCCGCGCGGCGGGGCTGGCATCGTAGAAGTCCCTGGCCATGCCCAGCGATTGCGAGCCCTGCCCGGGGAAGACGGCGGCTAGCGTGGGATCGGTAGCGGGACCGGTGGCGGACCCGGCTGCGGCGCTCACCTCGCGCCACCCCAGGTCAGCACCCCCGCCCCCCAGGTGAGGCCGGCGCCGAAGCTCACCAGCAGCAGGTTGTCGCCGTCCTTGACGCGGCCCTGGTCCAGCGCCTTGCGCAGCGCCAGGGGGATGCTCGCGGTGGAGTTGTTGCCGTACTCGTCGACCGTCACCACGACGCGCTCGGGCTCGAGCTCGAGCCGCTCGCGGGCGGCCTCGATGATGCGCAGGTTGGCCTGGTGCGGCACGAACAGGCTGATGTCGTCGGAGTGGATGCCGGCCTTGTCGAGCGCCTCGATGGTGGCCGTGTTCATCACGCGGACCGCGAACTTGAACACCTCGCGGCCGTTCATGTAGAGCGTCTCGGCCAGCGGGTCGCCGTTGGGCAGGGTGCGGCCGACGGAGCGCTTGTGCAGGTGCTGCGCGCCGGCCCCATCCGCTCCCAGCACCATGGACTTGATGCCGAACGGCTCGGGCACCGGCCCCACCACCACCGCGCCGGCGCCGTCGCCGAACAGCACCGCGGTGGCGCGGTCGTTCCAGTCGACGATCTTGGTGAGCGCCTCGGCACCGATGGCCAGCACCTTGCGGCACTGCCCCGATGCCACCAGGCCGCGCGCCACGCCCAGGGCGTAGAGCCAGCCGGGGCAGGCGGCCAGCAGGTCGAAGGCGCCCGCCTGCAGCCCGAAGCGATCCTGCACCAGCGCCGCCGTGGCGGGGAAGAGGGCGTCCGGGGTGTTGGTCGCGACGATGACCATCTCCACCCCCTCGAGGGCGGCGTCACCGTGCCGGGCCACCAGATCCTCGACCGCGCGGATGGCGAGGTCGCTGGTGAACTCGTCGTCGGCCGCCAGGTGGCGGCGCTTGATCCCGGTACGAGTGGTGATCCACTCGTCCGAGGTGTCCATCATGCTTTCGAGATCCTCGTTGGTGAGCACGCGCGCGGGCGCGTACGCCCCCAGCGCGGTCACGCCCGCACGATCGCCACCGTTCGTGGTCATGCCGCTTTACCCTCCGTGCCGGGAGCCCTCAGGCCTCCTCGACCACCTGCCGGCCGGCGTAACTGCCGCACTCCGGGCATACCACATGCGGCGGCTTCATCGCCTTGCACTGCGGGCACTCGACCAGGTTGGGGGCCTGGAGCGCGTGGTGGCTGCGGCGCTGGTCGCGGCGGGAGCGGGAGGCCCGCTTCTTGGGGACGGGGTGTTTGGCCATGATTCGGTCGACTCCTTCGGGGTTGGCGGTGCGGGCGGCGTGCGCCCGGACAGGTCATGACGTGATGTCGAGATCCTTCAGCACGTCGAACGGGGAGGACGCGGCCTGGTGACGCTGCGGGTCCTCGTCCTCGAGCTCGGGATGCTCGTTGAGGTCGACGCCGTCGAGCGACAGCCCCTTGCACCCCTCGCGGCAGACCACCGTGAGCGGCAGCTCGATGGCGAAGAGCTGCGCCAGCAGCGGGGCGAAGTCGACCTCCGGGTGGCCGAAGAGCAGCAGCTCCTCGTCGTCCTCGGTGATCTCGTCCAGCCGCAGGTCGGACTCGCCTGCGCGGTACTCCATGGGCAGCACGAACTCGGCCTGCGCCTCGGTCCGCACCTCGCTCAGGCAGCGGCGGCACTCCAGCACCGCCGTGCCCGACACCGTGCCCTCGACGATGAAGTCGTCATCGCCCCCGGTGTTGCGCACCGCCACCTGCCAGGCGAGCGGGCCCCCGAGGGTGAGGCCGTCGGCCTCGAGCAGGGCGGGTTCGGGCTCGAGCGCGCCCTCGCCGGTCACCTCGTCGGCGGAGCCGGGTGCCCGGTTGAGCAGGGGAGCCAGGTTGAGAAGTGCGTCCCGGCGAGAAACCATCCCTTCAAAGTATAGGTGAGGGTCCGCGGGTGTCAAGGCTGGCCGGCACCGCCGCGGGCCGCCCCGTGGCGCCCGGGCGACGTGTGAAGATTTACCGTGTCGGCGGCGGCGCTTTCCTACACTGGCGTGATGGCGTGTGGACGCCGCGTGGTGCCGGCTCGCGAGCGTGCGAGGCGGCGGCGAGCGGGTCGGGATGCGTGGGCAGGCGAGTGGGCCGGACGAGGGGGCAGAACCTGTGGGCGGACGCGTGGGCAGGCGAGTGAGCAAGCGTGTGGGCAGGCGTGCGAGGAACCGTGTGGGCAGGCGTGTGAGCGACCGCGTGAGCGGCGGCCATGCCTGACGGGCGCAAGCCGCCGTCCGTGGCGGATGCGGGCGGCGGGAGCGCCGGCGCCGCCCAGGAGCTGGTGACGGTGGTGGTGGTCGACGACGACGCCTCGGTGCTGACGCTGGTGACCTCGGTGCTCGCCAGCTACCGCGTCGAGTGCTTCGACCGCCCGCAGCGGGCGCTCGCGGCGCTGCACGACGGCCTCCACCCCCAGCTGATCGTCAGCGACGTGATCATGCCTGGCATGACCGGCTTCGAGCTGCACGAGGCGGTGCGCGGCATCGCGCCGCTGCGGAGCGTGCCCTTCATCTACCTGACCTCCATGACCGACCGCGACCACATCCGCCGCGGGATGGCGCTGGGCGCGGACGACTACCTCACCAAGCCGTTCACGCCCGCCGAGCTGCGCGAGGCGGTGCGGGTGCGCCTGGAGCGCGCCGGCGCGCTGCGGCTGGCCGAGGAGGACGAGCTCGCCATCACCAGCCTGGGCGGCCTGGGCATCGCCTACGGCAGCATGCGGCTGCACTGGGAGGCGCGCAAGGCCGTCGAGCTGCTGCTCTTCCTGCTCGCCTCCGGGAGGCGCTGCACGGTGCACGAGGCGCGCGCCGAGCTGTGGTGGGGGCAGGTCGCCGACAACCACCTGCACGTGCTGGTGAGCCGCCTGCGCAAGACGCTCGCCGACGTGGCGAGCGTGACGCTGGTGAACGACCAGCTCGAGCTGCGCTTCGGCGGCAAGGTCCGCTGGGATGCCGAGGAGTTCGAGAACGCCGCGGAGCGTGCCCTGGAGGCCGGCGACGAGACCGCCATCGAACGCGCGCTGCGGCGCTACGGCGGCGATCTGCTGCCCGGCTTCGACTCGCCCTGGTCCGAGCGGGAGCGCGGGCGACTCGAGGAGCTTCACCAGCGCCTGCTCGAGGCGGCGGTGGAGCACGCCTCCGGCGACGCCGAGCGCCAGCGCGCCCAGGACCGACTCGAGGCGTACCTGGACCTGGACGAGTAGCCGCCGCGCGTGCCGCGCCGCCGGCCGCGTTATGCTCGCCTGAGCGATGTTCGAGGTCATCCCCGCGGTGGATATCCAGAAGGGCCGGGCCGTGCGCCTGTTCGAGGGCGATCCCGAGCGCGAGACCGTGTACTTCGACGCCCCCATCGAGGCCGCACGCCACTGGGCGGGCCTGGGGGCGAGCTGGCTGCACGTGGTCGACCTCGATGCGGCGCTGGGCCGCAGCGACAACGCCGCGCTCATCCGCGGCCTGGCGGCCGCCATCGACGCCCACGTTGAGCTGGGCGGCGGCGTGCGCAGCGTGGAGGTCGCCGCGGACTGGCTGGCGCACGTCGAGCGGGTGGTGCTGGGGACAGTGGCGATCTACGAGCCCGAGGTGGTGGAGGCGCTTGTCGCCGACTTCGGCCCGGACCGGGTGGTGGTCTCGATCGACGCCCGCGACGGGCGCGTGGCGGTACGCGGCTGGGCGGAGGTCACCGACGTGGACGCCGCCGAGCTGGCCAGGAAGGTGGCCTCGCACGGCGTGCGCCACCTCATCTACACCGACATCGGGCGCGACGGCACCCTCAAGGGCGTGGACGAGGCGCCGCTGGCGCGCATGCGCGCCGCCTTCCCGCATGCCCTGGTGGCGGGCGGCGGCGTCGGTAGCGACGCCGATCTGGAGATCTACGAGCGCCTGGGCCTCGACGGTGCGGTGGTGGGACGGGCGCTCTACGAGGGCACCATCACTTACCCCCGGCCTGCCTGAGGCGTGCCCGAGCTTCCCGAGGTCGAGACCGTGCGCCGCGAGCTGGCGCCGTGGCTGGCGGGGCGCACGGTGGTGGCCGCCGAGCGCCTGGCCCCGGCCGGCCCCAAGTACCGCGAGCTGGAGCGGAGCGTCGGCCAGTGCATCGAGGCGGTTCAGCGGCGCGGCAAGTTCCTGATCCTGCCGCTCTCGGGCGGCGACGAGATGATCCTGCACCTGGGGATGACGGGGGTGGTGTCGCCGGCGCCGCCGGACGCGGCCGAGCCGGCCCACGTGCGGGTGCGGCTGCGACTGAGCGGCGGGCCGCCGGACGTGCTGCTCTTCCGCGACGTGCGGCGGTTCGGCCGGCTGCTGGTGGTCCCGGCCGGCGACTACCGCGGGCTGCCCACGCTGGCCGCCATGGGCCCGGAGCCGCTCTCGGAGGCGTTCACGCTGGCGGGCTTTCGGCGCTCGCTGGCCGGCAGCGGCATGGCCATCAAGGCTTTCCTGCTGAGCCAGCGGCCGGTCGCGGGGGTGGGCAACATCTACGCCGACGAGGCGCTGTGGCGCGCACGGATCCACCCGCAGACGCCCGCGCGCCGGGTGTCGCGCGCCAAGGCGGAGAGCCTGCGGGTCGCCATCCGCGAGGTGCTGCAGGCGAGCATCGAGGCTCAGGGCACGACCCTGAACGACTACCGCACCGTCAACGGCGAGATGGGTGCCTTCCTGGAGCAGCTCGCCGCCTACGGTCACTCCGAGGAGCCCTGCCCGCGCTGCGGCGCGCCGCTGCGGCGCATCGTGGTGGGGCAACGCGGGACGGTGGTCTGCCCGCGCTGCCAGCGGCGGCGCTAGCCCGCGGGCGCGGCAGCGGCGCTCGCGCGGCCGCTTGCCCCAGCGCCCCTGGGGCCCGGCAGCCGAGCACCCTAGCCCTCCACCTCCAGCCCCAACGCCCCCAGCAGGCCGATCGCCTCGGGCAGCGTCACGCGCATGCCGCGCACCCGGTTGTCGCAGGCGGAGACGGCGTAGTTGCGGGCGGCGCGCAGGTCGGCGCCGCCGAGGTTGCTGCCGCGGAAGGTGGCGCGCGCGAGGTCGGTGCCCTCGAAGCTCACGCCACGCAGGTCGCAGTCCACGAACTCGGCCTCGCGCGCCAGGCAGCCGCGGAAGGCGCACCCCCGCAGATCGAGCTCCCGGAAGCTCGCCAGCGTCAGGTCGCAGCGCTCGAGCTCCATGCCGATGCCGACGGCGTCGCGGCGCACGGCACCGAAGCGGACGCCCGTGAGGCGGCAGTCCTCGAAGCGCGTCCAGTGGAGCAGGGCGTCGGCCAGGTCGACCATGGCGAGCTCGCAGCCCTCGAAGACGCACTCGCTCAGGTGGGTGCCGCGCAGCGATGCCTCCGTCAGGTCGCAGTCGCGAAAGCGGCAGCCGCTGAGCATGGCTCCCGCCAGCTCGAGCTCGCCGGGCGCGAGGCCGGCGAGCTCCTCGTCCTCCAGGCGGCGCGGCTCCGGCGCGGGCATGGAGACGAGTATAGGCCGGCGCAGCCCCGGCGCCCGCTGTCGCGTGTCTGGTGTCGCGTGTCTGGTGTTGCGTGTCTGGTGTTGCGTGTCTGGTGCTGTGTGTCTGGTGC
>CAZBZU010000077.1:0-8818 GCA_964496495.1 uncultured bacterium | reverse complement strand
GACAACCAAAGACCACAAGGCACGGCGTTGACAACTGGCAGCCTCTTCATGGAAGCAACAAATCCATCAGCCAGTGGCCGGAGATGCTCGCCGGCGACGAAGTGCTCGCCACCGCCATCCTCGACCGCCTACTCCACCACAGTCACGTTCTCTCGATAGACGGCAGAAGCTTCAGACTCCGAGAACTGGAGGCCCAGGTGACCAACCGATGACCCCGCACCCCTGCGGGAAACTGGATGTCCCCCAACCGCGGGAAACTAGGTGTCCCTTGACAAGGTTCGGTCAGTCTGGCGGCGGATCGTCACCGTCCGCGAGACTCAAGTAGTCGAAGTCGAGTCTCTTGCTCGAGATCTGATCGCGCATCGTGAACTTGTCGTCCGGGACCACTGTGCCCTTCCGTACGTGGATGTGCGGCGCGCCATTGATTGCCGCCTCCAGCGACCCAAACGCCGCAAGTATCTCGCCCATAACGCGCTCGTCAGCCTCAACCTCTTTCGGGACAACGGCCACAAGATCCACAACATAGGTTTGGTTTGGGCGCGCCTCGCCAGCTGGATTCATTCGCACGTAGACGCCACGTACGTTGTCTCGAAAGGCCGCTCGCTTCACTGCCTTCTTCACTTTCCTCAGGTGCTTCTGATCATTGTCCCCCAGCCGGTCATTGAATGCGTCAGGCAGTGCAGGTCTCCGATACCGATTTGACAACCAGCGCGAGAGCGTATTCATGCCGGTTTCGTCGAGCGAGCCAAAGGGGGCTGCCTCCAACAAACGCTCCTTCGGCACAACGAACCTATGTGCAGCATCGGCAGAGAGGAGCACCTCGCCCGTCTGTGTTTCACCTCGCACGTGAAGGGTTCGACTGTTGTGTGCATTGGTGTACTGGCCGTCCAGCTCATCAATCTCGTGCGACACAAGCAACTCCACTGTTGGCTCGGTGGTATTCCTGCGGGCAATATCACAGTCGTGCGACACGAGAACTAGCCGGACCCCCGGCCTCACGGGAATGTGTGGAGGGGCGTCCCGAACTAGGGCCTGGGCGAGATCATCCGGCAAGATGGCACCTTGCCGCCACCCATTGCGCACGATTGTCGCTCCGATGCCGTCTTCGGGCATGTGCTACCTAACTGGCCGAGGTACCCGTGAGGTCCTTTGCGCGCTCCTGCGCATCTTCCGGCATGTCAATGGTCTCTCCGAACTCAGCCGCCATACGATCAAAGACGCTCTCCGACTCTCGAGGTTCAGACCTCTGGACGAGCTCAACAACCTGCGCGTCGACACTTTCCTCAACAACGACCTCGTCGGACAGCAAGTCTAGGAGCCTAGCTCCGCGCACCGAGGCAAGAAGCAAGGGCCTCGGCACGGGTCGGCCGAACCTAGCCACAATCTTCCCTGCGGCCGACTCAAGCTCGGTGAGTCGATCAAGATTGCGAGGTTGCGGCTCCTGTGTCCCGCCCATCCAGCCGTAGATGGTGGGCCGCGACACACGGAGCATCTGTGCAAGGTCTTGGACGCCGGCGCTCAGCCGATATCTAATCAAGGCCAGCGCTTTGGCGACGCTCTCCGATTGGCCAGGCTCGAGGACCTGAAAGTCGTTGGCGCGTCCGGCCCGGGCAGCCTTGCCTACGTGTCCTGCATAGAAACTACCTGTGGAGAACCGACTGACTGTCTCGGCTACCAACAGATAGAGCGAGGTACCAGTCCCGACCACGAAGTCTGGCTCTCCAATGCCCAAGTCCAATGTTGAACGGACAATGGTTGGCTCACCGGCGAGCAATACATCAAGCACTTCCGGCTGCTGCTGCGCCTGCAACAACGGCATGACTACACTCCTAATCTAGGACGCTACTTGTGGTGCCCCCCACGCTACGTACGCATCATCGGTCAGAACGGAAAAGAACCGCTCTTCGAGTATGTCATGTAGCGTCTCAAAGCGCTCAGCGACCGCTTGCGCCTCAAAGGGAAACTGCATCTGCAGGAAGTGATCCAAGTCCAGGAGAACGCTAGGCTCACCCGCCTCAGGTGGTCGTTCAATTTCGAACAACACTGGAGCAGGGCCGAGATCCGGCGGCAAGAAGGCTCCGTCAATTGTCTCCGAGACGCGCATCACCAGACTCCCGCCGACCGGCGTCGCATCGACCTGCTCAAGCCGCTTCATCATAGTCCGCATGCCTCCCCCAACAAGTTCCTGACGTAGCCCAAGCAGGCTGCGATCAAGAAGCGTCGACGCCTCTTCTCTTGGGCCAATGAGGTCAATGTACCGGAGCCCCAGTCGTGTACATAGCGCTACGTTCGTTGCCCTCCAAACGGCATCGGCCACCTTGGCGATCGTCGCCAGGAAAGCCTCAAACCCTTTGTAGTTGCTTGTCTGGACCACAAAGCCCTGACTTGTCAGCGTCACTGCATCCCGTTGGTCCTCACTTCGGAAGACCCACCTCGTCTGCTTCTGGAACGACGGTTCGCGGCCCGGTCCAATCTCGACCTGGTTCACGTCCTGTTGCTGGTACAGAGGGAAGCCGTGCTTCCGGAGCTCATCCTGGATGTCTGGGACACAAGAGCCCATCTTGAGCACATCGGACATCACCACCTGGCCCAGGGCAAAGACCAGCGGCGGTCGCTCGAATCGAACACGTATCGGCATCGGACGCCCCTTCAATGAGACTCAGCCAAGACTTCCTATTGGGTCCTTTGGGCACAATCTTACAGTAAACCTTACACTTCGCAATTTGGTGAGAAGACACGCGCGTACGCACGTGAGAGTCGCCGCCCAAAGGCTTCCTACTCTGCATCCAGACATGCCATACGACGCCGGCACTGGCCCCGCCTTAGTCAGCCATTCGCCCATTCCAAGCATTGCGGCCGAGCTCAGTACCTTCAGTAGCCAATGAGCACCAGGCCATAGGGCATCGTCAATCGGGTATGCCCGTACAAGGCTTGTGCCACCCCAAGCGTGTTCTCGTAGTCTCGGCTCACAACGACGCCCGCATCCCGCGTTCGGTACTTGTAGCTGTTTGAGACGGCAAGAATCAGGTAGTGGACATTGACCATGACTGCAGCCTGAACGAGGTCTCGGTAGATTGCGTTCCCCTTCCATCCCCGCCCCGCCTCAACCTCCATGCCGCAGCGCCACCCTTGGTGGTAGGCGTCAATCTCGTAGCGCAGTGTTGGCACGCCATTCTCACCGAAGAACACCGGCCGTTGTATCTTCTCTGTCTTTCGCTTCCCTGTCTCGACATCGAATCCAAGCGCCTGAAGGTCTGGCCTCAGAATGGTGAGCACTTCGTTACTCTTGAGGCCTTTCTCCCGTTTGTCCGTTGAGATCTCGCTCGAGTGCTCTTCGAAGGCGGAGATGACTGGCTCGACGAAGTCTGGCGGAGGCGCAGTCTGCGGAAAGGTGCTAAAGCGTATGGATTCTCCTGCCTGCCCATGCATGCTCGAAGTGTAAACGGCGCTCTGCGCTGCTTGGCCAATCTCCGATGGGAACCCACTGCCATGCTCCGTGCAGAGGCCAGCCGCTCGCGTCAGGTCACGTAGGCGACTCATCTCGCTCGGCGTATCGCCGGTGCAGGCGTCGGATGTCTGCGAGCTGCGCGATGAGTTCGTCCATTTCCGGATGGAAGTGGACCATGTACCCAACCTTTGATGTAAGCGACTGAAGCAGCCGCTGGTCGTTCTCGTTGAGCGGCTGTTCGCGTACAGCCCTAGAGAGCCGGTGCACCTTCCCCCGGACGGCCCTACGGAGTCGTTTGCGAACGGACACCTGGTCCCCACGAATCTCGATGTTGTGGACTCTTACAGCAGGGCTGTCGTACGCAACGCGACGCTTCGCTCGCACCGACAACGGCACTCGCTTCTCACGCTGGAATTGGAGCCCGTGACGTCGCAACATTCTGTGCACCCGTCCTGTCACGTCGAACACTGCCTGTCTGGTGAGGGGGTGCCGCGACGTAATCGTGATGTCGTCAATCCAACGCGTATAGCGGAAGTCAAACCCTGAATACGACTCAAGCCAGGATACGAGCTCAGGCTCGTCATCAAAGAAGATCAAGTTCGCTATGTAAGTTGAGGTGGGAGCGCCACGTGGTAGATGGCCGGCCACCGTGGTCAAGGCCGTCAGCAACTCAGCGACCTCTGGGGGGCACTGAAGACAAAGCTGCAGGGTGCGGCGGACCTGAGCCGCGGCAGTTGTTTCGAAGAACCTGCTAACGTCGAACGTCATCAACGAACGGGCGTGAAGGTGCGCCTCTATTGCCTGTTTGACGTTGCGCCCTGGAATTCCACCAATGATGTATGGCGGGTATACGAGCTCCTTGAACACGCGCTCGTTTACTCTCTGTTGGACTTCCTTGAGGTCACGGCGAGAGTCATAGACAATCTTGTCTGGCAGGCGAGGATCAATAGATCGCTTGTGCTCCACCACCCGGTAGTTCTCAGCGTCGGCCCTACCCGCAAGTTTGGCCAGGTGCTGCGCGTTTACCTGGAGATGCCCTGCGAGTGCGCGAATGCTGCCGAACTGCGTGAACGGTCGCTCAATCCTGAGCGTCATTCGCCAGGCCGTTTTCCCCAAGTAGCTTCCAGCTCAACAGCGCCATGCTCTCGGCAACACTCTTGTCCACTCGCTCGAAGTCAGTGAGGTCTGACGCCAAGAACACGAGAACGCTTGCTGGTACGCCAAGCGCTTCAGCCATCCTCTCCAGGACAGTCAAGTTCGGCGAGCGCTCACCGCGCTCGATCAAAGCCCAGTACGACGCAGACAAGCCAGCACGTTCGGCCGCTTTGGCCTGCGTCAAGTTGCGTTTGGAGCGGATCTGGCGAACGGTGCTGCCAAACCGCTTCATAGAAGTAGCCATAGTTCTCCAATTGGGTTCATGTCCGTAGCTTTCCTTCTCGCCGTCACCGAAAGAGACTGATGATTGCGACCACAAGCATGATCGCGTTCAAGAGCTCCCCTACCGATATTGGCTGGCCTTCACGACTCCTCCGAAGAAGTCGATCTCGCACCTGATCGATGCGCTCGGCCAGGTCCAGCTGTCCGTTGCGGGTTAGGTCATCGCGGACTCTCGCGAGTTCCTCGATAACCTGCTTGTGATGGAGTTTCTCCATCATCCCATCCTCCTCTTCGTGGATTCGAGGCATGCGCCCCGGGCCCACAGCGCTGCCAGCCACGAATGTCAACGGACGGGACCAAGAAGGAAACACGGACCCTGGGCCCACCGGAACACACCGGAGGACACCGGAGGTGCGCAACGCGAAGAACGCGCGCACGTGACGCCCTGGAGCAGAAAACCACCCGCACACCCGCAGCCACCGTGGAGCACGGGAGCAAGCCCCGCGAGGGGCCCGACGGAGGGTTCCGCACCGGACGTAGCCTCTCCGCCCTTTGGGCGAATCGGCGACCTGCGCAGTTGTGCACAGGCCTCAACGGCCAGCAACTCGGAGGAGCTGTCAATGTACCCGCGGGCGCACTCGCCCGACGGCATCAATTATCGCACACTTGAAGGGGCTATGGCAACCCCCTGTGCTGCGATTGCACGATTTGTGCAGTCGCGGCCGCTGGCGTCACGAACGCTCCCCCGGCGCACGAGTCGTGTGGACCCGCGACTACGACTGCCTACCGGCCGAGGCTCGCAGGGGTCGAAGGGACGCGATCGCGATGCGTAGGAGGGCATCGTGCCGAGGCTGCATCCGTGAGAGGCCCATCTTCCGTAACCTGCGCCTCACCTGCTCCCTTGACTTCCCGAACACCTTCTCCATGTAGGCCTCGTAGAGCGCGAGTGACCGCGCGACCTGCCCTTCGACCCAGTCCACCGTGCGGGTGATTGACGGCTCCGGTCGAGGGTCAAGTCGGACTCTTGCCCGACACGCACCGGCCACGAAGCGTTCCCAGAACGGCAACAGTGGACAACGTGACCGGTTGGAACTCGCTGCTGCATCGACGAAGTCCACGAAATCACGCACGATCGACAACGCCGTTTCCGCGGCGGAGTCAGGCTCGGCAAGTACGAGGTCCGCAACCTTCGTTGCCCTGTTCCCCTTCAACTCGAGCTCAAACCGTGTGAAGCCACGCTCGTTGTAGCACCGCGCGAATGCTGTTGCCTTCCTAGACCCCATGTTGAAGGTGTCGCCGCTCGGGGAGCTGTACCAGGAGCAGCTTCGAACGCCCTCTCTACCCGGCATCGGGTTCCTGGCGGGCTTGCAGCTCGTCCGAACGTTATCTCGATGCCACTCATCCCTCAGGTCGGCCGGCGAGAAGTCGCAGTTGTCGACTGCCAAGTCGATTCGTGTCGCCCGCATCTGAAGTCCCACGTAGATCCGGCGCAAGCACTCGATTCCGATGGCGTCGCAGCAGTCGCCATCGGCAATCAAGTGAATGCCCATTTCGGGACGATCCTCGTTTGCGTGTACCCTGAGCCCGAAAAGCGTCTCGTAAGTCACGGTGTAGCCACTGACTCCGCGGTCACGGATCGACCAGTCTGCGCCGTGGAGCTCGCCACGGATGTAAGCCAGCACGGTGTCCAGGTCGATTTCGGTCTCAACCGGGACTGTCGCGGCCAGCCAATGAACGCCGAACAACAAGTCGTCCTCGGGCGATGGCGCTGTCAGCACCGCCCCCCTGTTAGTAGACGGGGGCAGGCTGCGGCGATCCGCAGCGGCGGTGCGCGGGCGGCTCATTGGGCGTCCCCCGCAAGCGTAGGTGCCACAAAGGTGCCGTCAGCAAAGACAACTTCCGGGCCCGCATCCCCTAGGCCCGGAAGTTTGCGGCTTAGACAAGCATTGTCGTGGTGGGCGGTACTGGATTTGAACCAGTGACCCCTCGCGTGTGAATAGCCCTGGCCACGTCCCGCCTAATCCCGCGTCGTGCCAATGCGTCGTCCAAGGCGCGATTCTCTTGCTTCACCTTCCCGGGTCATTCCGTTCCGTTCCGGCGCAATCGTCGGAAGACTGTCGGAAGGGCTCGTGCGCCACGACGCCCGACCCGCCCCGCATTACGTAGTCCCACCTGCCCGCTGCGAGGTACCGGTCGCGCCCGTGCCGAATCTCCGACTTGGCTGTCAGATGACTGTCAACTGGTCGCTCGCGCCCGCCACCGCCTTGGCGTTCGAGCCCCAGTCCCGTCAGGTCGCACTGCCCGTGCGCATGGCTTCCGCGACGCTCGCGAAGGAGACCCGAAGTACCTCGGTCGGGAGCTGTGCCGCCAGCCGGTCAAGGAGGACACGACTACGTTCGAGTTCTCCGACTGCTTCGCTGTCCTTCCCACTGCGCGCAAGTTCACGGGCGGCGGCGCCTCTTGCGCGTGCCTCGTCGAGCGGGAAGCCGCACGCCTGCCAGTGCTCTGCGGCGTCCATCAGGTGCGTCGCGGCAGCCTCCGGGTCGCCCTCCACCGCGGCGAAGGTGCCGCGTGCCTCGGCCGCCGCCGCGCATGCCTCCGACGTGTGCAATTTGGCTTCCTTCTGTTCAAGGCCCTCCAAGCACTCCTGCGCTGTCGCGCGCAGCTTTCCTGACGGCCGGCGCACCATCCATTGCAGGCCCGTAAGCACCGGCGGCACTACGGCGCCGGCGTAGCGCTTGCCGCGTACGGTCTCGGCAATGTCCAGCACGAAGGCGTCCGCGGCCTCCGGCTGACCCGACATCACCGCGAGGCGAAGCCGTTCGCGCAGGTAGGGCGCGCGCCACACTGGCTCGACGAGGCGCCTCAGTACCGGTTCGGAACGCTGCAGCGCGCTGCGCGCCTGACTCGCCTGGCCGAGGTCCACGTCCGCGGACGCGAGCACGGACACTACGGGAAACAGAGGCGTGCGGAAAGGACCTTCACCGTTGGCCCGTCGCTCCAGCTGCGGCCGTTCGGAGAAGCAGAACGACCATCGGCCCTGCCTCCAGGCCAGGCGCCACAGTTCGTGCAGCGCTACGCCCTCGTACAGGGCCACCTGGTGGTCGCGGGCATAGCCGAGGACCCCTTCCCAGCGCTCTTTCGCCTCGTCGAAGCGACCGAGGTGCCTGAGCGCTTCGCCGTGGTTATGGCCGGCGCGGCACGCCTCGTACGGGAGGTCGAGCCGATCGGCGAGCTCGTAGCTCTCCGAGAGCATGCGCAGGCCCTCCTCGGAGCGGCTCCGTCCAGATTCGACCAGCAGACCTCCCACGGTGTCCAGGGCATCCGCGCGAACGTAATCTGCACCCACCCGCTCGGCCGTTTCGAGAGCGCGCCGCCCCCAGGTGAGCCCCTCGGCGTCGTCCATCGCCACCCAGTGCAGCTGGGCCAGACTGCTCTGAGCCCACGCCAGCTCCGGCGTCTCCGGTCCCTGCTCGAGCAGGGCGAGCGCCTCGCGACAGGTCTCGAACGAGCGTTGCCAGTTGCCGTTCTCGAAGTGGGTGCGAGCGATCACCAATTGCGCGGCTCCCGCCTCTCGCATGTCACCGGAAGCCCGGAACCCCGCTAGGGCTTCTCCGAGGTTCAAGCGCGCATCGTCAAGGTGTCCGGAGATCCAGTGGCTCTCACCGAGGTCGCGCAGCAGCGTCGCCCGGCCAGCGGGGTCGTTGCTGTCCCAGCTCGCTAGCGCCGCCTGGTAGTGCTCGATGGCCCGGTCGAAGGCGGCCGCCTTGCGCGCCTGATCGCCGGCCCGCCGGTGATGGACCGCAGCACGATCAGGGGCATGGGCGAGCGTGAAGTGCTGCGCGAGCGCCACCGGATCCGCGTCGCCGCCGAGCAGAGCCTCGAGGGCAACAGCCACCGCCTCGTGGAGATAGCTGCGCTCACCCTCGTCGATGCTCTCGTAGACGTAGCGCTGGATCAGGTTGTGCCGGAAGGCGTAACGAGAGACGAGGC
>CAZBZU010000076.1:5220-9352 GCA_964496495.1 uncultured bacterium | reverse complement strand
ACCCGGTCGCGGTTCCAGACGTGCTCGAAGATGGGGTTGGCGAAGCGGAAGGCCATCAGGTTCTGCACCGTGTCCTTGCCAAGGTAGTGGTCGATACGGTAGACCTGCTCCTCCGCGAAGTGCTGGTGCACCTTGGCGTTGAGCGCCTTGGCGCTCTCCAGGTCGGTGCCGAAGGGCTTCTCGATGACGATGCGAGCGAAGCCCGGCGCGCGGTTCAGGCCCTGCGCGCCGAGCGCGTCGATCACCCCCGGCACCGCCCCCGGCGGCAGCGCCAGGTAGAACACCCGGTTTCCGGGCAGGTCGCGCGCCTTCTCGAACGCCTCGATGCGCTCCGCCAGGCGCTCGAAGCTGCGCTCGGAGGTGTCCGGCATGGGCTGGTAGGCCAGGCGCTCGTCGCACCAGGTCCTTAGCGCGTTCGAGTCGACGTCGCGCTGATCGAGCCGCTCGAAGACGTGCTGGCGGAAGGTGGTGTCGTCGAGCTCGTCGAGCGCGGCGCCCAGCACGTGGAAGCCGTCGAGGCCGCCGCGCCGCACCGTGCTGAAGAGTGCGGGGATGAGCTTGCGGCCGGCCAGGTCGCCGGTGGCGCCGAAGATGACGAAGAGCGTCGGCTGGGCGGCGCCCGTGGCGGGGTGCGAGGAGGGGAGGTCGGGTTCGCCGGAGGCTGCCATGCGCCCACCATAGTCCCGCCTCTCATGAGAGAGGGTGGTGCGGGCACGTGCCTGGCGCACCGCAGCTCCCCACACGTACGCCGATCGGTTGGGCGAGACACGGATCACGGTGTCGGGCGTTTCCGGGAATCCCGTTCACATGTCCTTCATCCGTTACGCTTGTCACCACGTACGACCCGTTTCGGCAGGGCGCCCGGCCGACGTCCCACCCGCTGCACGCCAGCGCGCAGCCGCCATTCCCAGGCGAGGGCGAGCCCGAAGCCATGAGGGGGGTGAGACGTGCCCGCGTGGCGCGCGGGTGGCAGGCATCTCGTCATCGCGAGTATCGATACTAGCGGCCTAGAGGCAACCCAGAAGGGGGAACACGTGAGAAACACGATCCGTCTCACGTTCGTCGTCACAGTCCTTGTCGCGCTCGCCGCCTGCACGCAGGTTGTGCCGAAGGCGCCGGCCGCGTCCACGCAGAGTGCGAGCACCAATGTCCGGAAACTCGTGCCCCGGTCGACCTCGGCGCAGTTCGCCGCCGCGCCGCAGGGCACTGTTTCCGTGGTGCAGAGCCACGAACTCGGCCCGCTGGGGGTCGAGCCCGGCCAGCAGAGCCTGAGCCCACAGCAGCTGCAGCAGAGCGCAGCCGTTCCCGGCGGGCGCCTGGTGAACCGCATCCCGCAGAAGCTGCAGGTTCCCATCACCCCGCCCGGACCCACGGGTGGCGCCTCCACGCAGGGATCCAACGCCCAGGGGCTCAGCACCCAGAGCCTCGGCACCCAGAGCCTGTGGCACCCCGCGAACACCTTCGAGGGCCTCAACCACTTCGACCAGCGCACCGCCGACAGCGGCAACCAGTTCAGCGTCGAGCCGCCCGACCAGGGCCTGTGCGTCGGCAACGGCTACGTGGTGGAGCCGGTGAACGACGTGGTGCGCGTATATCATGAAAGTGGCACGCCGGCCGGCCCGGTGTACTCGCTCAACCAGTTCTACGGCTACGCCTCCGCCATCGTGCGAGACCCTAGCGATCCGAGCAACGACGTCTTCGGCCCGTCGATCACCGACCCGTCATGCCACTACGATGCGACCAGCAACCGCTGGTTCCTGCTGGTGCTGACCCTCGACGTCGTGCCCTCGGGGCAGTACGCCGGGTACCTCACCGGCACCAACCACCTCGACCTCGCCGTCAGCAACTCGGGGGATCCGACAGGCACCTGGTCGCTCTACACCCTCGACGTCACCAACGACGGCAGCCCAGACTGTGCGCCCGGGGTCGGCCTCTGCCTCGGCGACTACCCGCACTTCGCCGTGGACGCCAATGGCGTCTACATCACCACCGACGCCTTCAACCTGGTTACCAGCGACTACTACGGGGCCTGGCTCTACGCCATCGACAAGTCGGGCCTGGTGAGCGGCGGGTCCGCTAACGTCGCCGCCATGCCGATGGTCGACTCCAAGGGACTCGTCGGCTACTCGGTGGCGCCCGCCATCCCCGTCGGCACGAATGGCGGCGGCCATCTCAACGCCTTCGGTCGGAGCTTCGAGAGCCATGGGGAGCACGGCGGCGGCCAGAACGGAACAGCCTACTTCACCAGCGCTACCACGGTGTTCGAGTCGAGCGCCCACCAGATCGACGTATGGGCGCTTACCGGCACCGACACGCTCTCAGATGCCAGCCCGAGCGTGAGCCTCACCAGCACCCGCGTTCACGTGCGGCCCTACGGCGACCCGCCGTCCACCGTGGCGCAGCGATCCGGGCCGGTGCCGTTGGCCAGCGCCCTCAATGACGACCTGCTCGGCCTCGGCGCCCCACCCGCGCCGCAAACCGAAGGCGGCATCGCCACCAACGACAGCGGCATGAAGCAGACCGTCTACGTCAACGGCCACCTGTGGGCGGCGCTCACCACCATCACCCAGAGCCACCCCGGCTCCAGCAGCGGGGCCGGTGTGGCCTGGTTCGAGATCGCTCCGCGCATGCAGGGTGGGTCGCTCAGCGCGCATCTGCTGAAGAGCGGCGTGGTCGCCCCCTTCGGCTCCAACCTGATCTTCCCCGCCATCATCCTCAACGCCCACGAGCAGGGGGTCATCGCTGCGACGCTCACCGGCCGCTTCGTCTATCCCAGCGCCGCGTATGTGCCCGTGAGCCGGTTCGGTGCCGGCCCCTTGCGCGTAGCCCAGCTCGGCAAAGGCCCGCAGGACGGCTTCACCGAGTACTACGGCAACTACCCGCAGTACCAGGGCCAGATCACCCCGCGCTGGGGCGACTACGGTGCCGGGGCCGTCGACGAGCACGGCGATCTGTGGATCGCCTCGGAGATGATCAACCAGCGTTGCAGCTACGCCGACTACCTGGCCGACAACGGTCTTTGCAGCGACACCCGCACGGAGCTCGCCAACTGGTCGACCCAGATCACCAAGGTGAAGCCGTGAGCTAGCGTCAGAGCCATTCTTCGACGCTCAACGGGGCGGGCCTTCGGGCCCGCCCCACTCTGGAGGTAGCCGTGAGACACCGTCGTTCCCTCGCCGCTATTGCGCTCGGCGTGACCCTGCTGATGGCGGGGTGCAGCCGGCAGACCGCGAGCGGGCCGAGCATCGCGTCGTTCTCGGCGAGTCCCGCGACGCTCGCTAGCTTCGGCGAACGCACCACCCTGAGCTGGAGCGGCAGCAACGTCACGGGCTACAGCTTGAGCGTCAGTCCCGGCACCGGGGTGACGGTCAACGGCAGCGCCTACGCGGGCGCGCTGGATCTCGGCGCCAGCACCAGCGCGCGCGTCTCGTTGCCAAGCAACAACGCGGGTAGCAGCAGCCTTCAGTACCTCTTCACGCTCACCGCGGCCGGCAGCGGCGGCGCTGCGGCGACGAGGATGACGCTGGTCACGGTGGAGGGGCTGTCGGCTACCGTCTACTCCGGCAGCAGCTACGGCTTCAACGGGCCCTTGGGGATGGCCGTGGACGACAGCGGCAACGTCTGGATCACCAACGGAGTCGGGAACAGCGTGACGGAATTGCCGTCGGGGGAGTACACCAGCCCCGTCGTGTACTCCGGCAGCAGCTACGGCTTCAGCGGGCCCCGCGGGGTGGCGGTGGATGCCAGCGGCAACGTCTGGATCGCCAACTACCAGTTCGGGGGGGACAGCGTGACGGAGCTCCCGGCGGGGGACTACGCCAACCCCGTCGTCTACTCCAACGCCACGGGAAGTTACGGCTTCAGCGCGCCCTGGGGGGTGGCGGCGGATGCCAGCGGCAACATCTGGATCACCAACGCCGGTGCCCCCAGCGTGACGGAGCTCCCGGCCGGGGACTTCGCCAACCCCGTGGTGTACTCCGGCGGCAGCTACGGCTTCGACCAGCCCTGGGGGGTGGCGGCGGATGCCAGCGGCAACATCTGGATCACCAACGTCGGTGCCCCCAGCGTGACGGAGCTCCCGGCCGGGGACTTCGCCAACCCCGTGGTGTACTCCGGCGGCAGCTACGGCTTC
>CAZBZU010000076.1:0-5120 GCA_964496495.1 uncultured bacterium | reverse complement strand
CGGAGCTCCCGGCGGGGGACTACGCCAACCCCGTCGTCTACTCCAACGCCACGGGCAGCTACGGCTTCAGCTCGCCCTGGGGGGTGGCGGCGGATGCCAGCGGCAACGTCTGGATCGCCAACCAGACCGGGAACAGCGTGACGGAGCTCCGTTGAGGGTGAGGCGGTTGGGCTCGCTCGCGTAGGCGGACTGGCGCTTCAGGGCGGAGCGATCGCAGCGGCCCGCTAGCGGAACGACGGCGCTGCGGCCGCCCGTTGCAGCGACGCACCGCCGGCGGCTCTGCTGTGCCGATGGAGCTGGACCCCGACGAAGACGAACCACAAACCTACGGCGGGAACGCAGATCAGCTGGCACAGCCCGAGAATGGCGGAGGATGGAACCAGCGGGGCCGCCGACCCGGCGATGCCCACGAGGCTCGCGACGGCCCCGTAGATCGCGGTCCAGCGGCGGAAGGTCCCCTTCAGCATGGGGATGGACCAGAAGAGGTAGCCGATCGAGCCGATCGCGAAGCTGAGCGTCGTCTGGATGGGAAGCGCGTAGTAGCCGTAGGTGGCTGCCTGAACCAGGGAGCTCCTGAGCGTCTCGGTGGTGGCGCCGGCGTACCCGTGGGCGAGGCTCACCAGCGTCAGCGAGCCCAGCTCGGTCACGCACACGTCGTAGACGTTGAAGAACATGGCGAACAGACTCCCGACCAGCGCCAGGGTCCGGTTGTAGCGCCTGAGGACCAGGTACAGGGCGATCGTCGGCGCTGCGGGGCCTCTTCGAGGCGCTGCTTGCCGGCGACGCGCGAAGGACGAATTTGCTCCGAATAATCCACAGACCTGTCGCGCGGCGCAGCAGAATGGAGGCACGCTCCGGCTTCGTGGCAGGGCTCGAGCCAGCGGAGATGGAGCCGGCTCCCGGGCCGGCTCGGTCGACCTCACCGGCGAGCCACCTGCCACGCCGGGTGCGTGAGTGCCAGCCTCGGCCCATGCCGGGCGGCGCCTACGGAGGGAGGACGGCGCACATCGTCCATACACTCGCCCAAACCGCCGGATCTTCGACGAAGGCAGCCGGATCCACGAGAGGCAACTAGCCGAGGGCTCGAGGCTCATGCCACCGACGGCGATCACCCTCGAGGACATCGTGACGCTATGACGGGCGTTGTGCCACTGCGCCGGCCGGCGCGGCCCGACGTCGCGCCGAGGCAGGAACGGAGCAGGTGATGGCATGAAGGTGGCAGTCGTCGGATGCGGCTACTGGGGCAAGAACCTGGTGCGCAACTTCGCCTCGCTGGGCGCGCTCGGCATGGTGTGCGACGCCACCGACGCCGGCCGAGCCAAGGCCCGCGAGCTGGCGCCGGACGCGCGCGTGGTCGAGGAGTTCGACAGCGCCCTCGCCGCGGACGTCGATGGCGTGGTCCTGGCGACCCCGGCGGCCACCCACTATCAGCTGGCGAAGCGCGCGCTGGCGGCGGGCAAGGACGTCTTCGCGGAGAAGCCGCTGGCGCTGCGCTACGCCGAGGGCGCGGAGCTGGTCCGCCTGGCCCGGGCCGGCGGCCGCATCCTGATGGTGGGTCACGTACTGGAGTACCACCCGGCCATCGTCGAGCTGACCCGCATGGTCCGCGAAGGCGAGCTCGGGCGCGTCCAGTACGTCTACTCCAACCGGCTCAGTCTCGGCAAGGTGCGCCGCGAGGAGAACATCCTGTGGAGCTTCGCGCCCCACGACGTCGCGGTGATCCTGCGCCTGATGGGCGAGCTGCCGTTCCAGGTGTCGGCCACCGGCGGCTCCTACCTGCAGCCCAACATCGCCGACGTGACCGTCACCCACCTGCTCTTCAACAACGGGGTGCGGGCGCACATCCACGTGTCCTGGCTGCACCCCTTCAAGGAGCAGCGGCTGGTGGTCATCGGCGACCGGCGCATGGCCAGCTTCGACGACGTAAGCAAGCAGCTCCTGCTCTACGACCAGCACGTCGAGCTCGACGGGGCCGGAGGCGACCCTGTGGCGGTGCGCGCCGACGGCGTTCCCGTCCCGTTCCCCGATACCGAGCCGCTGCGGGCGGAGTGCCAGGCCTTCCTCGACGCCATGGCGTCCAGGCAGCCGCCGCTCACCGACGGCGCCAGCGGCGCGGACGTGCTGCACGTGTTGCAGGCGGCGCAGCGGTCGCTGGTCACCAACGGCGAGTCGGTGGTGCTCTCCGACGACGGTCGCTCGTCGCCGAGCGAGGTGGCGACGCTGTGAGCGGTGGCGGCGGAAGCGAGGCCGCGGTGCACGCCACGGCGTTGGTGCACGAGACGGCGGTGGTGGACGCGGGCGCGCGGATCGGCCGCGGAACCCGAGTCTGGCACTTCTGCCACGTCATGTCCGGCGCGGTTGTCGGCGAGCGCTGCTCGCTCGGGCAGAACGTGTTCGTGGCCAGCAACGTGACCATCGGCGACAACGTCAAGATCCAGAACAACGTCAGCGTCTACGAAGGGGTGGTGCTCGAGGACGACGTCTTCTGCGGCCCCAGCATGGTCTTCACCAACGTGCGGACCCCCCGTAGCGCGTTCCCGCGCAACACCTCCGCGGACTATCAGGAGACGCGCGTGGGTCGCGGGGCGAGCATCGGCGCCAACGCCACCGTGGTGTGCGGCGTCACGCTGGGGGAAGGGGCGTTCGTGGCGGCCGGCGCGGTGGTGACCAGGGACGTGCCGGACTATGCCATCGTGGCAGGGGTGCCCGCCCGGCGGATCGGCTGGATGAGCGCCTACGGCGACCGCCTCGAGTTCGATGCCCAGGGGCGTGCAACGGACAGCCAGGGCCACGTCTACCAGCTGGTGGACGGTGCCTGCGTGCGGAGGATCCAGTGAGTCAAGCTATCGACCTCAAGAACGTGCCCGTGCTCGATCTCTCCCCGGAGATCGACGGCTTGTGGGACGAGGTGCAGGCCGCGCTCCTCGCGGTCGTGCGCTCCGGGAAGTTCATCATGGGCCCGGACGTGAAGGCCTTCGAGCAGGAGGCCGCGGCCTTCCTAGGCACGCGTCACGCCGTGGGCGTGAACTCCGGCACCGATGCCCTCGTCATCGCCCTGCGGGCGTTGGGGGTGGGGCCCGGCGACGAGGTCGTCACCACGCCCTTCAGCTTCTTCGCCACCGCCGAGGCGATCAGCGTGGTGGGTGCCACGCCCGTCTTCGTCGACATCGAGCTGGAGAGCCTGAACCTCGACGCCGCGAGGGTCGAGGCCGCCATCACGCCGCGCACCAAGGCGCTCCTGCCCGTCCACCTGTTCGGCCGCCCGTGCGACATGCAGGCGCTCACGAGCATCGCCCGCGCGCACGGGCTCAAGATCCTCGAGGACTGCGCGCAGGCGTTCGGCGGGGAGGCGGGCGGACGCCGCACGGGCACCATCGGCGACGCCGGCGCCTACTCCTTCTTCCCCTCGAAGAACCTGGGCGCCTTCGGCGACGCCGGCCTCATCGCCACCGATGACGACGCCGTCGCGGAGGCCGCGAGCATGCTGCGCGCGCACGGGGCCAAGGCCAAGTACCACAACGAGACGATCGGCTACAACTCGCGCCTCGACAGCCTCCAGGCCGCCGTGCTGCGCGTGAAGCTGCCGCACGTGGCGCGCCGCAACGAGCTCCGCCGCACCGTGGCCGAGCGCTACAACGCGCGCCTCGCCGAGGTGCCGGGCGTCGCGACCCCGGCCATCGTCGACGGCCACGTGTTCCACCAGTACACCGTGAGGCTGGAGCATGCCGATCGCGACGCCGTGCGCGCGGCGATGAAGGCGCAAGGCGTGGCCACCATGGTGTACTACCCGGTGCCGCAGGATCGACTGCCTGCCTATGCCGGCCGCTTCCCGCGCTTCCCGGTGAGCGATCTCGCCGCCACGCAGGTGCTCAGCCTGCCGATCTGGCCCGAGATGGAGCCCGAGTTGCAGGACCACGTCGTCGGCGTCCTGTCCGATGCCCTGGGATGAGGCGAGAGAGGGACTCGGTGCTGCGCTCGTTGATTCCCAGCGGGCGCACGCTGCGCAATGTGGGGGTGCTGGTCGCCGGCACCGCCGGCGGGCAGGCCGTGCTGCTGCTCGCCTCGCCGGTCCTCACGCGCCTGTACACTCCCTCCGAGTTCGGCTACCTGGGCGTGTTCGTGGCCCTGCTGTCGTTCCTGGTGGTGATCGGCTCGCTCCGCTACGAGGTCGCTGTGTCGGTCGCCCCGGGCGACGACGAGGCGATCAACGTGCTGGCGCTGTCGCTGTCGATCGCGCTGGGGGTGTCGGTGGTGGCAGGCCTGCTGGTCGCGGGGGTACGCGGCCCCGTGCTGGCCTGGCTGCACGCCGAGCCGCTGGCGCGGTACCTGTGGCTGCTGCCCATCAGCGTCGCCGGAGCCGCGGTCTTCCAGGCGCTCAGCTACTGGGCGATCCGCAAGGAGCGCTTCCGCCCCCTGGGAGGGGCCACGGCCGCGCGCGGCGTCCTCCAGGTGGTGGCCCAGTTGGTGTTCGGCTTCTTCCACGGCGGCGTGGCGGGCCTGCTGGGGGGCGACGCCATCGGTCGCGTCGGCTCCGTCGGGCCGCTGGTGCAGCTGGTGCTGCGGCAGCCGCGGACCGTCCTGAGCTCGGTGAGCCTGGGTGGCATGGCCGCCGCCGCCCGCCGCTACCGCCGCTTCCCGCAGTTCTCGGCCGTGGCGGCGCTGCTCAGCACCGCCTCGCTGCAGATCCCAGCACTGCTGTTCGTGGCGTTGTACGACGCCCGCGTGGCCGGCTGGGTGGCGCTGGCGCAGCGCGTGGTGGGCGCTCCCGTCACGCTGCTGGGGCGCTCCGTGAGCCAGGTCTACGTCGGGCAGGCGGCGAAGATCCTGCGGGAAGACTCCGGCCGGCTGCGCGGGCTGCTGCTGGCGACGGTCGCCCGGCTCGTCGCACTCGCGGCGCTGCCCGCCGTGGCGTTGGCGCTCGTCGGGCCGGGCCTGTTCGCGCTCCTGTTCGGAGAATCGTGGCGCACGTCGGGGCACTTCGTGCGGTTGCTGGCGCCGATGTTCCTGGTGCAGTTCGGGGTGTTCCCGGTCTCCGAGACGCTCAACCTGCTCGAGCGTCAGGGCACGCACCTCATCTGGGACGGGGTGCGTCTGGTTCTGCTGGCGGGCGCCTTCTGGCT
>CAZBZU010000075.1:0-9458 GCA_964496495.1 uncultured bacterium | reverse complement strand
CCGTAGCGCACGCGCGGGAATCGAACCCCAGCAATCCGGACTGAGACTCCCAGGCTGCCCCGTGCGACCCGAAACGGATTTGGCCTGCAGCCCGACTGTTACCATTTCGGCCCCAAGAGGCAGGGACTAGGTGCGTTATGTGTTGACGTCAACAGGGGTGAACTGAATTCGCGCCCTGTCTATTAACCCCGCAGCGCGTTGACGGGTTAATAGATAGGCGCCGAAATCAGTTCACCCGCTCTCGGGCCTCTTTGGGCAACATTTGTGAATTTGGGCCGTGAGGTTAAGGATGTTGGGGGATGCGATTGGGGGCGTTGACGTGACCGCGGAGAGCGAACGAGAGGACGACGGCCTGTTTAGCAGGCTGGCATGCGAGAGCAAGGACCACCTTGAGGCTGCCTATCGTGAACTAACCGAAATCTGTGCATCGCATCCGGCAGACGAACTCTTTTCGGCCGTCGCCGGGTTGTTCCTCCTGTTCCCTGGCGACGATGTCGCGGGCGCTCCTGGCACGCACCCCATCAAGCTCGACATCCTCGTTCAGACACTCCGCGGCTTGCCGTCAGAAGAGCGAGGCTCTGACGACCTAGTAGATCGCGCGGCCCACCGCGTAGTCGAACTCCTGACATTGATCAGAGACTTGAGAGTGTGGACAGACGCTCCGTCCGAACGAGACCCAGTCGCGTTTCTAATGCACGAGGTCCGGGAGTGGACGCTAACCGTCCGTGGGACGGCGTATGACGACCAACTCCACCAGCTCATAGCGGCGCTCCAGTCCCCGTTCGACGAGTGGTTCGCTGAGCATGTGGGTATCAGCCCTTCCAAAGCCAGCGAGTGTCTGTACGCCATATTGCTTATTGTCGAGCGGCGCGTGAACAGGCGGAGCGGTGAGCTCAAAGAAGCAGAGCAGGCGATGGACGAAGCATGGCGGCTTGCCAAACGGACCAAGCCGAAGGAACGGACACGCGAGCAGTCTGCTTTGCTGTCTGAGTACGGCCCGAAGGAGGATGCTCTCAGTGCGGCCCGGGACCTAGTTCGAGCGAAGTTGGGTCGAGAGTGCCTGAGGGTGAGCCGTGGTGATCTCAACGCTCTGGACGGCGGCTTCTCGGTGTCGGAGCGCGAGTATTCTGCGCTGCTTGACCTGCTCGGAATAGGCGTCCAGAAGAGTCATTCTGCAGAGCCGTTAGACACTATCAAAGACCGAACGCTGAAGAGTCTTGGTGACGGCTCCGTAGTGTTGGTTCACCTGGACCACGCTTTGGACACCCTGTTTCTGGCCTTCGACGCTGCCGCCCAACGTGATGACGCATTCTTCACCTCCGCGTACCAGCCGTTCAAGGCAGGCGCGTTGGAGCAGTTAGTTGCAGGGTCACTTGAGAATGCGTTCGGATCGGCTGACGTGTATGTGGGGCTGTCATATCCAGATCCGGACAGAGGGGCAGATGCGACAGCGGAACTCGACTGCGCGGTACAGTACGGTCCCTACCTCATCCCAATTGAGGCCAAGGCAAAGCGGTTCAGGGCCGAGTCTCAACGCGGCGACGCCAACAAGTTCCGGACAGACCTCAAGAAGAACATTGAGGACGCCTTCGAGCAGGCACAACGGGCGGCACGGTACATCAACGCATCGGACGTCGCTCAGTTCACGGAGAAGTCGACGGGCCGCATCCTAGAGGTCCGCGGTGGACAGTTGCAGGACCTTCTCGTTTTGACAGTATCCCTGGACTCGTTTGAGGGATACGCGACCGCGTCGCTGCCATGCAGCAACTCGGCCTATTCTCGAAGGGCGAGTTCCCGGTCTCCGTAGGGTTGCTCGACCTCGACTACGTTACAAGGGCCATTGACCGACCCGATGTCCTCCTAGGATATCTGCGCGCGAGGGCGCAGTTCCAGCTCGAAGGCGTGGAGCTGCTGACAGATGAGGTTGAGTTAGTTGGTGCATACTTGAGCACGAGGTTGCGCGCACAGAGGTTCTGGGGGCAGGGACGACCAAAGCCAGGGCTCGCCGTTATTGACGGCTACCAGGAAGAGCTGGAGAAAGCGAACAAGGAGCGGAACGGGTCGTCCAGCAACCCAGCTGGGTCACCACTACGGGTACCTGACGAGATCCGCGCGATACTTGATGGCCTTCGTTCGCGTAGGGACGACAACTCAGTCGTGGTCAGTCAGTGGCTTCTTGATGCACCGGACGTTGTCCTGTACGCAATTGCCAAGGGCGCGCGTGAGCTATATGACAACGCGGTGAGGCAGAGTTCCCCTATCCGGCGCATATCCGGAGTTGTGGAAGGCATTTCGATCACACTGTGTACTACCTGGAATGATCCTCCATCAAGCTTCTCAACGCACGTCTGGGGAAAGACGGCCCTGGAGAAGTATCGGTCCAGGGCCCCGGTGGGTTTGGGGCTTGGACTTCGATTCGGTGGTGCGCTGGACGAGGCCCTTGAGGTAGCAGTCCTTCTTGAGTCACCGTGGAAGGAGGATGCCGCGGTTGAATCTGCGCTCCAGAAAGAAGCTCCTCTCCTTGTGTCCCCATTACCGGGTGCCAAGCTTCCTGGAAGGAACGACCCGTGCTTCTGCGGCAGTGGCAAGAAGTTCAAGCATTGCCACCTTCCCATGATGGCAAGACGCTGAGTGGTCATTCCTGCGTTTGATACGCCGTAGGTCTAGCTGATTGATCTCGACCAACAGACTGGGAACCCATTGAGTCCTTGGCTTCAGCGCGCCCACCCAGGCGCGTGACGAGGACCAAAGCTCTACTCGCTGAAATCCTCGGAACCCGGCCGTACGAACCTCAAGCTGACTGTCAGTCACAGTCTGCTGGTCTTCCTGGCCACCAATTCGCGCAACGCGGGCCAGTGGCGGACGTGCGGTACGCGCTCGCCCTTGCGGATCATGGCGCACGGTAGCGGGGAAAGGCCGGTGACGGTTCGGACGGCCAGCACCGGGTTCAGATGGTAATCAATCGTTAGGCAGCGTGTTTCTCGAAGCCCCAGATTGTGACCGGATCTCGGTTCACGGCATCGGGTCGCAGAAGTTGGCAAGCGAGCATAATGCGTGGGCCGGTGACCGGTGTGAACACCGCGTCCGTGGGGACGCCACTCGCGATGTCGTCGAGGTGCTGGTAGTAGCGTTCCTGGCTGACAATCATGTGGTACGCGCGTCGCGTCGGGTCATATGTGTACCGGCATGGTGCCTCGCGCAGTCTTCCGGGTAGCTGGTCCATAGATGATCGTACCTCTAGGGTCACTCCAGCGGCCCGCAGTGCGACGCCACCCAGTCCATGCTGAGGACCCACGGAGCAAGATCATCGGGTCCTACCCCACTCGTTCCCGACAGCCTGCAAACGTGGTCTTGGAGTGTCCCGGCCAAGTGGGAGGCGGCAAGTTGGGCGAACATGGCCGGTTCTGCATTGGCAAATGTGGGGCTATGGTGTGGTCAGATGGCATTCGCCATTGGTTTGAGGGGGTCTGTGCCGAACTTCAAGTGCTCAAATTGCGGCGCGGTTCATCCGTTTACCGAAGCCAATAATGCTGCCCTGCACGAGTCAGGCACGATTGCCCACTTCCCGTGGTATCGACAGGATGACGGCCTAAACGTAAACGCGACGATCTGCTTGGCATGCGGCACGGTGCACGCGACGGCCTTCGGCAGTGGCAAAGCCCTGTTCTCGCTTGGCAGACGCGTTTGGAGAGTGCAGTATTACCTTCCGCCAGACCGCCTTGTCGCGCTCATCAGGGAGCACGGGAGCCCCCTCCCCAAAGAAGCCACAGACATGCTCTTTGATCGCGGCCTTCTTTCTGCGCCGTTGGGGGCTGAGGGGGCCAACTTGATGCGAATGGCCCTCTTCACCCTCGGAGTGTTCTGTGAGGTCGTGAGGGGCTCTCGGTTTGACGGCGACAGTGTCGAGGCTTTCATGCGACAGGCTAGGGAGCCCCGACGCTCGGAGCAACTCGGGGGCTCTGCATCTCTGCTCGGCAGCCTTCTGGACGGTGAGTTCACAGCTAGTGATGTCGCGGAGATGGCACGCAACAACTACCACACTCTGCGCAATATCGACGCAGACGAGACCTCCATTAAACTCGACATAGCGCACGCCTTTTCCATGTTCCTCTACTATTGCAGTGCGAGGAAAGGCGGAGTCATCGACGTGCGGACCCTTCAGGAGTTCCTCCACGATGCGCGAGATCCGCTGCCCAACAAGAATCCGAGTGGGATGGAAGAAGCCGCAGACACAATCGACAGCTTCCTGACTATGTTCGCTACGCCGGAAGACATCGTGCGTGAGGCTATGGCGCGTCGCGAAGGCGCAGGCAACTGAGTTCCCCGCTCAATGGTGGAGTGTGGGGACAACGGCGGCCTCAGCCAAGCTGTCGGTATGTCCACGCCGGGTTATCGATCACCAGCCTAGCGGCTCCGAGTCCAGTCAACCGTAGTTGCATCATCCTCCCGTGACCTCGCCGTGGCTATCAATCGGCATAAGCTTAGGTACGAGGCAGTGTCTACGGGCCGAGGATCAAGCGTCATTGACACAGAGTCTGCTAGGTGCCGAATAGACGACTGCGACTTCGGAATGCGAGCGCGGCCACACGCAGGGGATCGCGCCCCGCCACCACCGGCCGGAGCCCCCTTGCGACCGCCCTGCGGGCGATGGCCCCACCCACGAAACCCGTCGCGCCGTACAGCAGGAACTTCGATGGCATCACACAACCTCCTGGGACCGCGTGCGCGCGGAACGCTCTCGACGCATGAGACACTGTGTCGTTTCTAAGGTTGAATCCCAACAACCAGGGTGTACACGAAGTACGCCCAACCCCACTTGATCGTTCAGCAGCCTTGGGCTCGCCCTACCGGTGAAACCGTTCTGTGGTGCGACCTTCAGCGCCAGGCCCCGACCGGTAGCTTGCAGGTCGAAGCTGCCGCTCGGGCCCTGACTGCAACCCATACGAAGGAACGCCCGACATCCCAACCGCCAACGATGACGGTGAGTCCGGCATAAGGGCCACACCGACGGCTCGCGCCCTCACCGTCCCAGCGGGGTTCCTCCACGCCGACCAGGCCCTGATCGTGGCCGACGAGGGCGACGCCCGCTACCTCGTGCTCAAACCCTGACCCTCGTTCGAACCAGCGCCACGGGCCGGCCGCGAGGGCGGGCCCACTTCGTTGTTGTGAGCGCCGGCTCACACAACTGCGGGCCTCCTCCGTCAGTCGCCGGTTCCGGACGCCGAACCGCGCTTGCCGCCAAGCGGTGAGACAGGCGTCAACGGCGTGGAGCCGACGCTCCGCTCCACCGCCTGCCCACCTGACCCGTCGTGACCGAGGGCCAACAGGGGGGAGTTGGGTAGAAGGGTCAGCGTTCCGAGCAGGACTGTGAGTGCCACCGCTGCAAGCGCCTCCCAGCGCCATGTGAACGACTTGCTCACGCGGTCTTTCAGATAGACCAGAATCGGCTTGCGATTCAGGACGCCGTGGTACACGAGGAGTGGTATCCAGAGTAGGCCGAACACGTCGTGGAGGGCCGTCCAACCCTGGCGACCGACGCCGAGCGCCGACCATCCGGTCGCGAACGCCGTGCGGCCCGTGGGTGCCAGAAGCAGGATCACGCCGGAGCCAACGACGAGCACTCCTGAAACGATCAACAGCAGCGAGACGAAGGCTCGTAGCTGAAATCGGTTGGCGCGGGCTCTTCGAGCCCTTGAAGTAGAAGGAGTCACCATGGATTGCCTCTTTCATTCCGCAAGCAGAGGTTCGCACGCTGCTCTAGGGGGCCGGTCGAAAGCGTCGTGAACGTTCCTCGAAGGCTTCGAGCGGGTGGCGCCAGGGCGGCCCGGCGACACGAAACCCTCCTCCTGGCCCGGCGACTGCCGTGGCTGAGGTCATGGCGACGCTGGTGGCCCGTGACGAGCGGTTCGTGCGCGGGGGACGCGTGGGTGATCAACTCAGGGGAAGTGCACCCGCCACCTGAGCGGTAGTTCGGCGGTTCGCACTCGACATCGCCCACCAAGGGACTTCCGCGTGGCACGTAAATTCCGTCGGCTGGATTGGATACCCTCCCTCGGAGCCCTAAGCTTAGGGAAGCAGAAGCGAGACAAAGAGCGCCTGCTTGCGAGATGTGCCGTTTCGACCCTGAGAAACCCTCGCCCTCTTCCTTCAGGAAGGGGACCTCACCAGAATCTTCCACAATGCGCGGCGTAGTTTCAAGGTGCAGCTAGCCTATCCGCGTTGAGCAGTGGACCCCAGTCAGGTCCCGGAACTCCTTCGACCCACACGCCACCTGGTTCAGGTTTCCAGGATCAGACCCAACTTCGACACTTCGGTGATTGACTTGTGTCGGTGACGCGCCTCGCGGTGGGGTGTTGTCACTAGGCGTTGATGGTGGCGGGTAGTGGCGCCTTCAAGGCCTTCAGGATCATGGCCTGCTCGTCGTCGGGGGTGCTGGTGCGTTCCAAGCGGTGCTCGCCCAGGGTGATGGTGGCGCGCTGGATGCTGTCCAGCCGGTCGAGGGCGGCGTGGGCGTTGAGGTCGATGCCGGCGGCGTCCAGGCGGTCCTCGAGGATGCGCACCAGGGTGTAGGCGAGCACGCAGGCATGCACGTGCCCGCGGATGCCCGGCTCGCTGCTGTGGTAGATCGGGCGCAGCTCCAGCGGAGTCTTCAACGTGCGGAACGCGCGCTCGACGCGCCACAGGCCGCGGTAGGCCAGCGCCACCTGCTCGGGCGGGAGATCGGTGGTGGTGCGGAGCACCCACTTGCCGTCGAAGCGAGCGTCGTTCTTGGCCTTGCTGGTGTCGATCTCGGCGCTGGCGCCCTGGATCTTGAGGTAGCGCCTGGCGGCGGGCTGCAGGTTCTCCCGCCACGAGCCGCCCTCTAGGCGGGCCTGGAGGTGCTCGAGGATGGCCTGCCGTTGGCGGGCGTCCTCCTCGGCGCGCTCCCGGTTGCGGCACACCAGCAGGCGTTCCTCCCCGTCGCGGGTGATCTCCTTGACCTCCAGCCGGGGCGTGACCCGCTTGTAGCGGCCGGCTCTGGCGAGGGCCTCGCTGGCCTTGCTGCGCCGGAGGCGCTCGGCGATCACGTACTCGACGCCGTCAACTCTCAACGCCTGCAGGTTGCTGTCGCTCACCATGCCCCTGTCGGCGACCACCACGAACGAGCCCAGGTTCAAGCGCGAGCGGAAGTCCCGGCTGGCCTCCGCCATGCTCCGCACGTCACTCTGCCTCCCCGGGAAGAGCCAGTGCGCCAGCGGGATGCCCTCCCGGCTGGTCAAGAGCCCCAAGTTGACCTGGGGTCGGTCGCCGCGCTTGTCGCGCGAGTACCCGAAGCTCGCCAGGCCCTCCGGCCCCACCCCCTCGAAGTAGGTGCTAGTGGTATCGAACAGCACCAGGCTGGCATCCGCGAACAGCCTCTGCGTCAACACGGAGGTCAGCTTGGCTTCCAGCTCGGCCCCGACCTCCGCCAGGAACTTCAGCGCCCGGTAGGCATGCTGCAACTCGATGCCGTCGAACTCCGGTGCATGCACGCCCCGCAACCAGCTCCCCACCAGCGCGCGTTCCGAGCCCGGAGCCAGCACCCGCTGGAACACGATCGCCTTCACGATGGTCGCGACATCGAACGAAAAGCGCCGACCAGAAGCCAGCTCGCCCAGCATCTCCGCCAGGCCGAGCTCGCCCCACAACGCCTGCAGCGGCAGCAAGGCTCCCACCCGCCGGCCCGGCTCCAGCCCGACGTCATCCAGATCCACGGAAACCTCGCCGGCCTCTGCCGAGCCGTAACGCTTCAACGACGCCCGCAAGCGATCGACTTCCTTGGGGTCCAGCTCATCCTCACGGCCCAGGCTCTTCAACACCCGATGCTTGCTCTGGCCATTCTCCCAGTACGACTCCACCAACTGCAGGTACACCACCCCGCGAGTATGCACGCGCTTGATGAACATCGTGCCACCAGCATACCATCATTCCGCACCGCACCACAATAGGAAACAAGCAGCAACGTGTCACTAGGACAGCCGCCACAAGGCATGGAGAAGCCGCGTGCAGTACGCACGCGGCGGATCAACCTACATCAAACTGTCGAACTTGGGTCAGATCATGCTTGCCCACCCCCGCGTTGACGGGTTAGTAGACAAGGGGGTCAAATCACTGCACCCCCCTGCTGATCCTAGAAGCCGCAACACACAAACCAGTTTCTCTGTGCGGGCGAGTGTCCGGTCAGATCGGAGGGTGCTCTCACACAAGCTTGGGGACAGGTACGATTGACCCATGGCTAGGGGAAAACGCCTGGGGAGGAACTCGCCGTGCCCTTGTGGAAGCCAACGCAAGTACAAGGACTGCTGCGAAGGCAAGGTTCCGTGGGAGGAAATCCGTAGCCATCGACCCCAGGAGATCCCCTACCACTTGACTGCCCGAGGGAAGAATCTGGCGTTTCTGCATGCTGCCTTCGGAGCACTCGGGGTTGACATTACAAGACCATATGCTTGGACTGACGTTAAGAACGCAATCACGCCGGCGGTGGTCGAAGAGATCTTCACGGCACGGGCAGTATTGTGGCCGGACCGGCGTGATTATCTGCGGACACTTGAGGAGGGTAAAGGCCGACTCGCGGGGCTCTACTTGGGGCAATATGAGCCGGAACACATCTTGCGGGGAGTAACACGGCACTCCTTGTATGTGGATCAAATCGTGCTGGCGGACCCATTTCCGGACCCCCGGATCATTCGACCCGAGTTCAATCCACTTGAACGCCCAGCAGAGCACATATCGAACACGCTCAAGTTTCTCTACCTGTGGGTCCGGCTCGCGAAGTGGATCGAAGCTGGACTTGTGGTGTTCATTCCATCACCGGGTCAGTTTGACGTCGCTCTCCAACTGGACTGCCTTGCACTGGATCGTGCTCGACATCAGTCCTCACCTGAGCTGCAGGCGCAGCTCAAGCGAGATACGGAAGAAGTGTCAGCATCAGAGCGGCTCTTGAAGGAGTATCTCTACCTTCAGCAGCCCGACGATCAGATCAGACGGAACCTCGAAAGAGATGATCCAGGAATCTCAGAGTCTGAAGCCGATGAGTACATTGCTCAAGTTCAGAGAATGAGGCGCGATCACCCGTACTTCATCGACCTAATTGAGCGGGGCATATCAGGTGAGTTGACCTCATTCTTCGCCGGCGCAGACTACGAGATGTCGAAGATCATGGCGAACTTGATGAACGCGCATCTGATCACGGACATGCCGTACCGGTGGGTGGAAATTCAGCTTGACCGCAATGGAAGCTCGAGCACTTCCGGTTGGCTTGCGTTTGGGAAGAGTTTCGGCAACGTGGAGTTTCCCTTGGTGTCTTCAATCGGTCATCGCAACGGTTTCAGCGTACGCCTCCGCCGGGGTCTTCCATCCCAGGGTCTGGCGGGGGCGGGTGTTTAGGCTGTCGGCCACTTCCTCGAGCTTGGCTTCGTCGTGAATCGATAGATTGGTGC
>CAZBZU010000074.1:0-9935 GCA_964496495.1 uncultured bacterium | reverse complement strand
CCGACAAGCCCTGCGTCAGTCCCCGGCTGATCTCCTCACGCTCCTCGAGCGACAAGCGAAGGGCAGAGCGTCGCCGAACCACTGCCCGCTCGCGGCGCGCTCCGAACACCCGGTAGATGGCGTTCAGAGAGCAGTCGAACTCCGCCGCGATCTCCGGGTACGAGCGGCCCTCCAACACCCGCCGGTACATCCGCAGCCGCTCCTCGTCACTGAAGCGACGGCCCTCCCACCTCCTGGATCTGTCCATCGCACCCCCCGAACTCCTGCCGACCCTACGCCAGCAGGCCAGGTGTTGCGATGGTCAATTGAAACCGCCGGGTCAGTTTTCAACCGGCGTTGACACATACCCGGCAGGGGCAACGCAGTGGGCGTTATCAGCTTTGCGTGCTTCGGTCGCCCTCTTCGCTAAGAACACGCACTGGCCACAACCGTGTCATCGCCGAAGCTCGGGTGAAGGGATCGTGATGCGGCCGGCGCCTCTAAGAGCCCCCCTCTACGACCTTCCGCAACCCGTGGATGTCGAAGGACAGCTCGCCAGCCTGCAGTCTTGTGCGCATATGGGCCTCACGTTCCAGCCGCGTCCGCGATCTCTCCAGGACCTCCTGCGTACGTGCCTGTTCGACCACGGCGGCACCATCGGCATCGAGGACGACCACGTCGCCGGGGTGGATGGTGGCCCCGCCAACTAGAACCGGGACATCCATGCTTCCTACGCTCGTCTTGGTTGCCCCGCGCACCCGGATGTAATGCGCCCAGATTGGCAATCCAAGCTCGATCAGCTCCTCCACGTCTCGGACCGACGCGTCGACCAGCATCGCGGCGGCACCGGCTACCTTGGCCTGGGTGGCGAGCAGCTCTCCGACGAGCGCAACCGGCGCCGGCTCCGGCATGCTCAACACCACGACGTCACCCGGTTCCACCCGCTCCATCACCGCGTGGACCATCAAGTTGTCGCCCTGGCCGCAGCGGACCGTCCTCGCCCGACCGGCAGCTCGGCTCCCCGGAACAATCCGGTGGAGGGGAATGTCGATCAGGCCGGTCCGACCGGCGGCCTCGTAGACGGTCGCTGTACCCAAACGGGCGAGCTCCTCGAAGACGGCGGCGTCCGCCGCGCCCGCGCTCACAGCTCCTCCACCACGCGTGGCAAGACCCGTTGCAGGGCTTCGGCGTAGCTGATCGCTTGGTTGCCGCAGATGCGCCTGGCGTGGTTGCCGCGCCGACTGGCCAGCTCCATGTAGTAGTCCTTGAGGTAGCTCTGCGCCCCGATGGCCGCCATGGCCGCCACCTTCTTCTCGAACACGGCCGTGATATCCAGGAAGGTGTTCGGCGTGAAGCCGGAGAGTTCAGGCTGGTGGGGCTCGAAGAGGTAGAAGTCCGGAGGCGTGATGCGGTCGAAGGCACTCGCGACACCCGCCCCCGACGCTAGCAGACGCGCCTTGCGCACGGCCTCGAAGGCCACCGGATGATCGGGGTTGAACGGGTCCTCTGGCGTGTGCGTGATGACGATGTCGGGCCGTTCGTCGCGAAACACCTGAACGAGCCGCTCCATCGCTTCATCGGTGATCCGGAGCGGGTAGTCGCCCAGGTCCAGGCAGGCGAAACGCGCGCCCACTTCCTTGGCCGCGCTCTCCGCTTGCTCGTGTCGGATGCGCTTCACGTTCTCGACGGTCTGGCCCTCCTGCTTCCACAGGTTGCCCGACTCCCCACGCTCCCCGTAGGACAACGCCAGCACCAGCGCTTCCCCACCCGCCGCGGTAACCGCAGCGATCGAACCGGCCGCACGCCACACGAAGTCTGCGGAGTGGGCGCCGACCACCAGAAGCTTGCGCGCGCTCACTTGTGGTCCCCCCGCACCAGGAGGCGGGGCGTGCCGACCACCATCCGTCGGATCTCGTCCTCACTGAAACCGGCCTCGAGGAAACGGTCCGCGAAGAGCGCAAGGCCGTCCTCGATGGGCGGGTTAACCGGCTGCCCAAGATCCGTCGACATCACGGAATGCTCGACCCCCACCGCTCGAACGTTAGCGAACATCGTCTCCCAAGCCACCTTGCCGGTGTGGGCGGTGGTGAAGCAACGCTCCAGGTACGGCCCCTTCGCCGCCAGCGCCCGCTGATCATCCGCCGACAGGTTCTGCGAAGGGAACTCCGGATGTGTAACCACGATGCGCTTGACACCCTCCTCAACCGCGGCGTCGACGACAGCGAAGATCTCGTCGCGACCAAGGTGACCCGTTGCCAGAATCATGTCGTGCTTGGCGATGCTCGCTAGTACCTCGCGCACCTCGGGAAGCGCTTCCCCGCGTTCATCCACCACCGCCACGGGCTTACTCACGACGCCCTCGGCACGCAGTTCCTGCTGCATCTTGGCCCAGAATGGAAGCTTGGCGCCTGGCTTTGGGTCCTCACGGCCAGCAGGCTCGTTTGCCGCATCCACCGTCGGGAACCAGACCAACCGCGCGCCCTCACGCGCCGCGATCTCCACGGCCATGGCGTTCATGCCACCCACGGCCGAGTTGAGGGTGATCGCGCCGACCACATCGACGGCCGGCACCGCCTCGCGCGCCAAGGCCGCCCTGCCCGCCGTCGAAGTGTAGTGCGACTTGATGATGTAACCCGCCAGGCCCCGCTTCTCGAAGGCGCGAGCGAGCTCCAGGTCGCTCGCGCTGCGCGCCATCACATCGGGCCCGCTATGGACGTGGATATCGTACGCGCCCTCAATCAGCTCGCGCGCTCGCGAAGACGGGGTTGACTGGGCCATGAACGTCTCCTTCCTCAAACCATCGCGCGGAAGACGACCGCATCACCGCGCGTTCAATGCCACCGAAGCATGGAGCAGAGGCCGAACTGCGGTCGGGCTCCTGCATCGGCGCTATCCCCCGACATCACCCGTTTCAACCGCCTTCCCCTCCGTCACCGACTGCGTTGGCCTGGATGATACCAGCGCCCAACATTACTGTCAACGATACCGTTTTACAGGATTGTTGACAATCTAGCAGCCCAAGCGTATGGTGGTGCAACTCAAAACATGGGAGGACGAACGTATGGCTCAAGTCCGCTCGCTGCGCAAACACGCTCCCTGGATAGCCTTGTTGACGGCTGCCTTCCTCGTCATGGCCGGCCCCGCCTTCGGGCAATCCACCCCCAAGTTCGTCTCCATCGGAACCGCCTCTCCCGCTGGCGCGTACTACCCCTTGGGTGTGGCCATGGCCGACATCTGGAACAAGGACATCCAGGGAACGCACTTCAGCGCCCAGGAGACGGGCGGCAGCGTCGCCAACATGAACATGCTCGACAACGGCCAGATCGAGCTCGGCATGGCCAACGAGAACATCGCGTGGAACGCCACGCAGGGCAACGCTCCGTTCAAGAAGCCGATGAAGGTCGATGGCGGCTGGGTGCTCAACAAGAGCTACGCCGTCTTCGTGGCCAAGGCCTCCTCCGGCATCACCACCGTGGCCGACCTCAAGGGCAAGAAGGTCTCACTCGGCGCCGCCGGCTCCTCCGGCAACGTCATCGCCGAACGCGTCCTGCAGAGCGCCGGGCTCTCCAAGGGCGACTACAAGCCGGTCTACATGGGTTGGCAGCAGTCGGCCGACGCCATCGCTGACAACTCCATTGACGCCGCCATCATGGTCGGCGGTCAGCCCTTCCCCGCCATCGAGTCCTTGGCGGTGCGCACGCCCGTGAACATCCTCAAGTTCGACAAGGCCGCCCTCGAGTCCCAGAAGGGCTTCCCCCTCACGGGCGTCGACGAGCCCGTAGGTCTGTACAAGACGAAGGAAGCCGGCACCGCCGTGCTGGTACGCTCCATCGTGTACATCAGCCCCAGCATGCCCACCGACCTGGTCTACAAGATGGTCAAGGACGTCTTCTCCAACATCCCCGCGCTCAAGTCGGCGCACCCCTCGGGCGACCAAGCGGCCCTGCTGAGCCAGTCCGGAGCCCAGCACCTCGGTCTCACAGTGCATCCGGGCGTGGTGAAGTACGCCAAGGAAGTGGGTGCCTGGTAGCGTGACCCGACTCCGGGCCTGGCTCGGAAACCTAGCGTGGTTGGTGGCTGTGCTGTTCGTCGTTGTGGCACAGCCACTCTACCTGCTGCCGATCGAGCGCCTCCTGCCCATCACCCTCATGCTCGTGATGGTCGGCCTCTTCGCCAAGAAGCCCCTTGTCGCACCAAAGGAACATCGCGCGCGCTGGCTGGTGAACGCGGGCACCACCCTCGATCTCGTGCTCTTCGCCGGCGCCATCCTGGTCGGGCTTTACGTGGCGATCAACTACGAGGCCATCATCTTCCGCCAAGGCGCCTTCACCGGCACCGATCAGGTCGTCTCGCTCATCGGCCTCTTCCTCACCTTCGAAGCCGTTAGGCGATCGGTGGGTTGGCCCCTCACCATCGTCACCATCATCTTTCTGCTGTATGCCATCTTCGGACGCTACATGCCGGGCCCGCTCATCAACCGCGGCTACCCCCTCGGGCGCGCCGCCAACCAGCTCGTGCTGAGCTACTCCGGCATCTACGGCATCCCGCTCGCTATCATGGTCCGCTACGTCATCCTCTTCATGGTCTTCGGCGCCCTACTGCAGTCCTGCGGAGCCGCCGAGTTCCTCGTGCGTTTCGCTCAGGTCATCGCCGGCCGCTACACCGGAGGGCTCGGCAAGGTCGCCGTCCTCGCTAGTGCCATGGTCGGAAGCATCTCTGGCAGCGCCGCCGGCAACGTCGCCACCACCGGCAGCGTCACCATCCCAGCCATGAAGCAAGGCGGCTACGAACCGCACTTCGCCGGCTCCATCGAAGCCGTCGCCTCTACCGGAGGGCAGATCATGCCCCCCATCATGGGCGCCGCCGCCTTCCTAATGGCGGACTACCTCGGTATCCCGTACATCAAGGTCGCCACCGCCGCCATCATCCCCGCCATCTTCTACTTCCTCAGCGCGGGCGTCGCCATCGATCTCTACTCCCGCCGCCACGGCCTCCGCGGACTGCCGCGCTCCGAGCTCCCCCGCATGCTGCCAACGTTGCGGAACGGCTGGTACTTCCTAGTACTCATCCTGCTCGTCTACGGACTCCTGGTCTACGGCTTCTCCCCCACCCGTTCAGCCTTCGTCGGCGTCATCGCCGCCGCCGTTCTAGCCCTCATCAAGCGCGCAGGCATCCGGCAAACCGTAGACGTGATGCTCACGGCCGCCCAATCCGCAGCCATCCTCTGCGCGGTCACGGCCGGCGCTGGCATCGTGGTCGGCGTCGTACAGCTCACCGGCATCGGCGCCCAACTCGCCAGCGTCCTCGTCAGCCTCTCCATGGGCCACGTGCTGATCCTGTTGACCCTCGTGATGATCGCCTCCATCATCCTCGGCATGGGCATGCCCACGACGGTCGTCTACGTTCTTCTCGCCGCCCTGGTCGCCCCCGCCCTCGAGAGCATGGGGCTCAAGCCGATTGCCGCCCACTTCTTCTTCTTCTACTTCGGCGTCCTGGCTGCCATCACGCCCCCCGTCGCGCTGGCTTCCTATGCAGCCGCGTCCATCGCCGGCAGCTCCCTTGACCTCACCGGCTGGACAGCGTTCCGCATGGCCCTACCCGCCTTCGTCGTACCCTTCTTCTTCGCCCTGAATCCGGCACTACTCATGCAGGGGACCCCCCTCCAAATCATCCAGAGCGCCATCACAGCCGCACTCGGCATCTGGCTGTTCACCATCGCCGTCATGGGCTTCTTCAACGGGAACGTCCCCATCTTCGGGCGCATCGCTCTCCTGGCCGCATCCTTTATGCTAATCAGCAAGGGCTTGCTCACGGATGCAGGCGGCCTGGCACTAGGCCTCGCCGTCTTTGCCTACCAGGCGCGGCGCGCCCGACGCAGCGCTCCCTCACCGCAATCCCAACCGCCCATGGAGCAGGGGGAACACACACGACCGTGACCACCAAGAGTGCGGCCGATGAGGCCTACGAAGGCATCAAGCAAAGGATCCTCGACGGCGAGTACTACCCGTCCCAACGACTCGTCGAGGCCAACCTAGCATCCACCCTCGGCGTGAGCCGGCACAACGTCCGGCTCGCGCTCGACCGCCTCAGCTCCGACGGGCTCGTTCGGCTCGAGCCCAACCGCGGTGCCACGGTAGCTACCCTCACCCTCGAAGAGGCCCTCGACATCCTCGTCGCCCGCGAGTCACTCGAAGCCAGCGTCGCCCGGCTGGCGGCCCAACACATCACGGCCTCGCAGCTTGAGCAACTGCGTGAACACGTCAGCACCATGCGCGCCGCGCTGGCCGAGCATGCCTACGACCGTTACTCCGAGACCAACAAGGCCTTCCATGCCGTCATCTACGAGGCCTCCGGTAACCGAACCATTCCCGAGCTCATTGGCTTCCTGAGGCTACGCCTCACCCGTCTGCAACTCAGGACCATCCTGATCCCTGGCCGCGACAAGGAATCGCTTGACGAGCATGCAGCGATCCTCGAGGCCCTCGAGGCCCGCGACTCGGATCTAGCCGACGACGCGATCCGCAGCCACATGCGAAACCTACGCGCAGCCATCGATCGCGCCTGGTCCCTCGTCAGACTCTAGACGCTGCCACCCTAGCCCTCGCAGAGACAACGGCCGCGTCAACCTCAAAGGCGCATCCAGCCAACCCTGGGCCGGGAAACACCTGGCGCCCTCCACTGGCCACGCCAGGTAGGTTCGGGCCGAGATGATTCCAGGCTCCACGCGAAAACCAGGCATGTCAGGGTTGTCGAGCCAACCAGGCTGGCAACGGATACGGAAGCGAGATCCGGTGCCGGGCTCCGCTTCAGCGACGAGTGGCCCAATCCTCCAACACGTCCAGGAAAGTCGGGTCCGGAGAATCGCCCACGTGGTGGACGTGCCACAGCCCGGATAGGCGCATCTGTTCGGAAGGTGCGCGCCTGCCAAGCCACCCGGGACTCGGCGGGTCAGCTTTCCGCCCCTCGGAGGCAAGCAACGCAATGGCTCCGCGCTCGATCACCCCGCGATCCGAACCCGGTCCGGCGTCATCGCTCACGGCAATCCACGCCAAGCGCATCCGACCGATTACTTCGGAAACCCGCCTCTCCAAGTCTTGTTCACCACGGCGGATGTCGACCGTTGCATTGCGTCCCTGATCCCAATGCGGGTACACGTCCTGGAGTCCGTCGCGGGCAATGAGCGCTCGTCCCACGTGCATGCGGAACACCGAGGTGCGATGGTTTCCAGAGCCATCCCTAGCACCGCGATGCTGCCGCAGACGATTCCACAGGGTCGTGTTCGACCACGCCCTGAGGGCATGTGTGCCTACCCTAACGACCCTCGCTACGTGAGAGTTGGAACGTCGGTTCTCGCCCGGCTCGAACACAAAATACACGCCTCGCTCGGGCCACGCGACGCCACCGTCAAGATCCGAGAAGCTCGGGCCGCCCTGGCGTGCCATCTGACCAGCAAGGATAGATTAGAACCGCTCCAGATCGGCGTTCACCGGTCTCGGCTCGCCATCTGGTCCAGCCGTTGCAGTTGCTCGCCGATGCGCAACCCCTCCAGCGGAACGAGAATCCTCACTCCCTCCGCTTGAAGCCACGGCGCAAGAGACTCTCGGTGCCTCTTACCAGCCAGGAAGGTGAACGCGTCACCCGACCCGACGAATCGCAAGAGCACTTCCCAAACCCGAAAAGCCCATGCTCGGCGTTCGGCCACACCCAGCTCGTTCAGCGTGAGGTCGTACGGCTCTAGCGCCGTATCCGGCTCCACGAGGCCATGCTTTGCCGAGAGGACGAACCAGCGATCGAAGCCATTCTCGGCCCACGCACGCGATTTCTTGAACAGCGCCGAATCGTACAGATTCCTGGCCTGAGCAGCGAAAGGCAGCTTCTTGCTGGCGCAAGCGACGAGGCAGATGTCGACCATGACCCACCCCCAGTGGTGCGCACAATGCCAGGATAGCCGGACCTATCTGGCTCTCAACAGCCTCCTCCATTCACTGATGCGGCAATCAACATTCGCGCGAGCCGATCCGCCCATGGAGTCGGCCCAAGAGTCCGTGCAGAAGACCAGCATCTTGCAAAGTGGCGTGTCGTACAAGACAGCTTGAAGTGGTGGTACCGCATGCGGTACCATGCCTTCAGTGGCGGTACGCTCCGATGGCGAAATGCTCCAGACTGCTCACGAAAGCGCGCCAATCGGCCTCGAATCTGAGGTTCGACGAAGCGTGCCAGCTCGCTGAGTGCTACGGCTTCGAGCTCGCCCGTGAGCGGGGAAGCCACAGAATCTACAAAGCGCCCGGCGTGAGGGCGCTCGTGAATCTACAGGAAGTGAAGGGCATGGCGAAGGCCTACCAGGTCGGGCAACTCTTGGCGCTAATTGAAGAACTCGAATCGGACAAGGGGCGGTGAGCATGGACGTTCTGGCTCAATACAGCGTGCAGGTCTACCGCGAAGAGGATGGCGAGGGGTTTGTTGCAGTGTGCCCCGAGCTTCCCTCGCTGTCAGCGTTCGGGGACTCCCGGCAAGAGGCGATCGAAGAACTCCAGGTCGTGCTTGAACTCGCGATCGACACCTACCGCGACGAAGGGTGGCCCCTGCCCGACCCGAAGCGGGCCCCGAGCACATCGCTCCCTAGCGGGGAGTTCCGGGCGCGGCTCCCCAAGACTATGCACCTTCAGCTCGCGAAGCGTGCAGAGGAAGAGGGCGTATCTCAGAACGCCCTCGTAGTCTCCTACGTTGCACAAGGTTTGGGCCGCGACGAGTCTCAACAGATCCTCCGCGAGACGCTGGCGCGGAACCTCACTACACACTTGGGCGCCACTCAGGGATACTTCGCGGCCCTCATGAGCGTCGCGCTCCTCGCCAGCAGTGGACAAGAGTTCTCCATTGAACCCGCAGCCAGCAAGCAGGCCCAAGGGATGTCCGCAGCCTCCGCGGCGAGTACCAGCAGAGACTTCGCGTTGGCGGGAGGAAGCAGGAGGGCTCATGCCTAGACTTATGTGGGCGCTGTTGTGCCAAAGAGTCATCACCGACCGCGACACAAACTCGGTCAGCTACATCGATGGAGTGGAATCGCTTGCTGCGGCTCAATTGCCCTCTCCTCTACCCCCACTGATGCTAGCGACGGTATGGATACGCCGGAGGCGTAGCGAATCCTTGCGAATGCGCGTACGCGTCCTGTCCCCCAAGAACGAGGAGGTCGTGAACTACGAGGTCCCGACGAAGCTCAATTTCGACGATCAGAAGCGCCAGCGCGTCAACATCAACATCGGCGGCCTGACGATCGCGGCCGAAGGCGAATACGAGGTGGCCATAGACCAATACGTGAGCAAGACGTGGCGCGAGGAAGCCAGAGTACCCCTGGAGATTGTCCTGAACAAGGACAACCCGACCGTCCAGGAACCAGGAAGTGCGTCATGAAAGCAGACAACTTCGAGCATGGCCACGCGACCGAGGAGAGGTGAAGATGGCAACCCAAGAGGCTCGCGACAAGGCTTGGAACAACGCACGACGGGTTCGCGGCAAGGATCCTGCCCGATACCGCCGCGACCCCAATGGCGTCGTCATCTACCGTCACTCATATGGGAAGAGCTCCGAGATGGGCTGGGAACTCGACCACATCAAGCCCAGGTCGCACGGCGGCTCCGATTCCACCCGGAACCTCCAGGCGTTCAGCACCAGACTGAACCGGCAAAATGGAGCAAGGCTGACCAAAGCAAGTCGGCACTCAAAGAGGAACAAGTAGAGAAGCCCTCAGCCTAATGAACGCGCCGCAGCGCTCGAGACACAGAACCTCCTCTTTCCAGCATTCTACTGGCGCAAGGCGCTCCCAAGGCCCAGCTAACCTGAACACCGCGCGCCTCTCCGGTCCGTGCAGACCGTACCCGAAATGGATTGAGCGCGGAAAGGGAGCCACGGCCTGTTGGCCGCGCACCGATATCCGCGCATCGTGCACTCGCAGCAATCAG
>CAZBZU010000073.1:0-10008 GCA_964496495.1 uncultured bacterium | reverse complement strand
GTGAGGTCGAGGATGAGCTTCAGCTCCTCCTGGGAAGCGTGCCCGGAGGCGTGCACCTTGTAGGTGGGTGGGTAGAACACGTTCACCCTGCGCTCGTAGAGCTGGTTGATGACGCGGCCGACGGCCTCCTCGTTCCCCGGGATGGGGTTGGAGGACATGATCACGGTGTCGCCCGCCTTGAGGCTGATCTTGCGGTGGCTGCCCGAGGCCAGCCTCGAGAGCGCCGCCATCGGCTGCCCCTGCGACCCGGTGCAGAGGATCAACACCTTGTCGTCCTGCAGGTCCGCGGCATCCTCGCTGGCGACGAACGGCTGCTTCGACTCCAAGTAGCCGAGCTCCTGGGCGATGGTGGCGTTCTTGACCATCGAGCGCCCCTCCATCACCACCCGGCGATCGTGGGCCTCGGCGACGCGGACGAAGTTCTGCAGGCGGTGCACGTGGCTGGAGAAGGTGGTGACGATGACGCGGCCCTTGGCCCTGGCCACCAGCTCCTCCACGGCGGTCATGACGTCACGCTCGCTGGGCGTGTAGCCGGGACGCTCGGCGTTGGTGGAGTCGGAGATGAGCAGCAGCACGCCGTCCTCGCCGGCCTGGGCCAGCTTGTGCAGGTGGCTGGTCTTGCCGTCGGCGGGGTTGTAGTCGAGCTTGAAGTCGCCCGAGTGCACCACCCGGCCGAGCGGGGTGTGGATGACCAGGCCGCTGTTGTCGGGGATCGAGTGGGTCATCCGGAAGAAGTCGACGGTGAAGTACTTGCTGATCTTGATGCGGTCGTCGGGGGTGATCTCGTGGAGGTCGACGTCCGACTCCGTCAGGTGGAACTCCTCGAACTTGCCTCTGAGCAGGCCGAGGGTTAGCTTGGCGCCGTACATGGGCACCTTCGGCAGCAGCCGGATCATGTAGGGAAGGCCACCGATGTGGTCCTCGTGGCCGTGGGTGAGCACCCAGCCCTTGATCTTGTGGGCGTTCTCCACCACCCAGTCGATCCTCGGCACCAGGATGTCGACGCCGAGCATGTCGGCGTCGGGGAAGGCCAGACCTCCGTCGACGAGCAGAACCTCGTTCTCGTACTCGAAGGCGAACATGTTCTTGCCGATCTCGCCCATCCCCCCCAGGGGGACGATGCGCAGCTTGCGATCTTCCGCAGCCATGACGCTCCTCTCTCGAACGTCGGCACAGACAAACGTCGACGACGTCTTTCAGCACGTCGGCGGCGACGGTCGCCGTGCCAGCGAAGTTGTTGCGCGGTGCGGTCCCGTTGACCGCGGCCGTGCTCGCAAGATAGGTGGCGCGGGGTCGCGCCCGGTCTGTCGCCCGTGCGGTGCGGGGGCGCCGGGTGCGACCGGTACCCGGCGCTCGGCCGAGCGGATGCGGTCCGCGCCGCGTGGCGCCCGTGAGGGTGCCGGGAGATAGGCTCGCCGCCTGCCCGTCACGGACCGGGCAGGCGGGTGATTACGTCGTCAGTCGCGCTCGCGGGGCGGGCGGCGGCCACCGTCGCCCTGGCGGGGGCCGCGCTCCCCGTCGCGCCTGGGGCCGCGCCCCTCGCGGCCGCCGCGGCCGCCGCGGCCGCCCCCACGGCCGCCGCGCGGCGGGATCTTGCCTTCGAGCTCGGGACGCACCAGGTCGATCTTGCCGCGATCGTCGATGGCGTTGACCTTGACGCGCAGCCGGTCGCCTTCCTTGAGGTGGTCGGAGACGCGCTCGACCCGTCCCTCGGCGATCTGGGAGATGTGCAGCAGGCCGTCGGTGCCGGGGAAGAGGGTGATGAAGGCACCGAAGTCGGTCACCTTGGCGACCACGCCGTCGTACTCCTGGCCGACCTCGGCCGTGGCCGTGAGCTGCTCGATGCGGTGGCTGACCTCCTTGGCCACCTCGGACTGCTCGCTGTAGATCTTGATCATGCCGTCCTCGGCGACCTCGATGGTGCAGCCCAGCGCCTCCAGCTCGCGGATCTGCTTGCCGCCGGGGCCGATGACCGTGCCGATCTTGTCGACCGGGATGCGGACGCTGAGGATGCGTGGCGCGCGCGGGGAGATCTCCTCGCGGGGGCCGGGCAGCGCCTCGCGCATCTTTCCGAGGATGTGCAGGCGGCCGGCGCGAGCCTGGGCCAGCGCCTCGCGCATGATCGCGGGGGTGATCCCGCTGATCTTGATGTCCATCTGCAGCGCGGTGACGCCGTCCTCCGTGCCGGTCACCTTGAAGTCCATGTCCCCCAGGGCGTCCTCGGAGCCGAGGATGTCGCTCAGGATCCTGTAGCTGTCGCCTTCCTTGACCAGACCCATGGCGATGCCGGCCACCGGCTTGACGATGGGGACGCCGGCGTCCATCAGGGCGAGCGTGCCGGAGCAGACGGTGGCCATGGAGCTCGAGCCGTTCGACTCGAGCGTCTCGGCCACGACCCGGAGCACGTAGGGGAAGTCCTCCTGCGACGGGATCATCTTCACCAGCGCGCGACGCGCCAGGTTGCCGTGCCCCACCTCGCGCCGGGAGGTGCCGCGGAGCCGCTTCACCTCGCCGGTGGAGAAGGGCGGGAAGTTGTAGTGCAGCATGAACTCCTCGGTGTTGTCCAGGCCGAGGTCGTCGACCAGGCGGTTGTCGCGCCCGGTGCCGAGGGTGGCCGAGGCCAGTACCTGGGTCTCGCCGCGGGTGAACACCGCCGAGCCGTGCGCCATGGGCAGCACGCCCGTCTCGATCCAGATGGGTCGGATCTCGTCGGGGCGGCGGCTGTCGGTGCGCAGGTTCTCGTCCAGCACCAGACGGCGCATCTCGGCCTGCTCGGCCTTGTCGAAGGCGGCCTTGAGCTGCTTGATGCGCACGTCCGCGCCGTCGGCGTCGGCGTCCGGCACCAGGCGCGCGATGATGCCGTCGCGGAGCGCCTTGAGGGCATCCGCTCGCTCGTGCTTGCCGCTGGTGAGCAGCGTCTCGCGGATGCCGCCGGCAGCCGCCTCGCGTGCCATGGCCTCGATGTCGCTGGGGTCGAGCTCGATGGCGGGCTCGAAGCCGGCCTTGGGCTTGCCGAGCTCGTCCCGCATCTGCTGAATGAGCTGCACCACGGGCTTGAGCGCCTCGTGTGCGGCCTCGATGGCCCCCACCATGACGTCCTCGGGGAGCTCCTGCGCGGCGGCCTCCACCATCATGACGGCATCCTGGCTGGCGGCGATGGTCAGCTCGAGCTGCGAGGTGCCGTTGCGCACGTCTTCCATGGAGGGGTTGATGACGTACTGGCCGTCCTGGTAGCCGACCATGCAGCAGGCGGTGGGTCCGTTCCAGGGGATGTTGCTGATCGACAGCGCGGCCGAGGCGCCGATGGCGGCCAGCGGGCCGGGGTCGGACACCTGGTCGGCCGACAGCACCGTGCAGATGACCTGCACCTCGTTGCGCAGCTGCTTGGGGAACAGCGGGCGGATCTGCCGGTCGGTGATGCGGGCGTTGAGCGTCGCCTGCTGGCCGGGGCGGCCTTCGCGCCGGAGGAACGAGCCGGGGATCTTGCCGATGGCGTAGTGCCGCTCCTCGTACTCGACGGTCAGCGGCAGGAACGGCAGCGGCGAGGCGTTGTCGTTCATGTGCGCCGTGACGAGCACGACACTGTCGCCGTAGCGCACGGTCACGCTTCCGGAGACCTGCTTGGCGTACTTGCCGGTCTCGAGGACGAGCTCGCGCCCCCCGAGTTGCGTGACGTAGCGGCGGTAGCTGGGTAGGTTCACGTTCTCTCCTTCATCCTCCAGCGCGCAGGCTCCTGCGGCCTGCCGCGCTCTCCTGCCGTGAGCGTCGGGCACCTGCGGGCCCTCCGGCCACGGCGGGCGGCGCCCGCCGCCCACAACGGACCGGCGAGGCGACTGCGGCCTCGCCGGCGATGAACGTCGACGCGTATGACGTGACTTGGTGGACGTGCAGGTGATGGCTCACGCGTGCGTCGACCGGCCTCCTCTAGCGGCGCAGGCCGAGACTGGCGATCAGGCCCTTGTAGCCGTCGTAGTCGGTGCGTTCCAGATACCCGAGGAGGCGCTTTCGCTGGCCCACCATCATGAGCAGGCCGCGGCGGCTGTGGTGGTCCTTGGTGTGCGTGCGCAGGTGCTGGCTGAGCTCGTCGATGCGTGCCGTCAGCAGAGCCACCTGGACCGCCGTGGAGCCGGTATCGCGTTCGTCACGGCCGTACTGCTTGATGATCTCGAGCTTCTTGGAGGGGTCCATCATGCAAGATTCCGCCTTTCCGGTGGGCGCGACCGGTGCGGACTCGGGATAGATACGGTACCGCACCAGAACACTAGTATGAGAGTCTAGCACGAAGCTGCGGCACATGTCCAAGCGCGTGTGACACGTATCCTCGGGCATGAGCGAGCGCCAGTGGCTGATCAGGCTCGCCCCGAAGCGGCGCGGCACCCATCTGGTCACCGACGAGGTGCTCTCGGGCGTGCACTTGCCTCGGGATGCCGAAGGCGTGCTGCACCTGTTCCTCCAGCACACCTCGGCGGGACTCACCCTCAACGAGAACGCCTCGCCCGGGGTGCGGCGCGACTTCGAGCGCTGGTTCGCGCGCGCGGTCCCGGACAGCGCGGACTACTTCGAGCACCGCCTGGAAGGCGACGACGACATGTCGGCCCATCTCAAGGCGAGCCTCATGGGCGCCGGCCTGGTGTTGCCGGTAGCGGGGGGCCGGGTGGCGCTCGGCACCTGGCAGGGCATCTATCTGTGCGAGTTCCGCGAGTCCGGCGGGGCGCGGATGCTGGTCGCGACGTTCCTGGCTGCCGGTTGACAGGGTGCCGGCGTGCCTGCCGGCCGCGGGCCCGGCGTGCTCCACGTCGCGATCGCCTGCCGCTCGAGCGCGCGCTAGGGGTGGTCCTCGAACCAGCCGACGATGGCGTCGAGCCGCTCGATGCGGCGATCGGGGCGGCCGGAACGGGAGAGCTCGTGCCCCTCGTCGGGGAAGCGCAGGAAGGCGGTGTCCGCCTTGCCGAGACGCTTGAGCGCCACGTAGAGCTGTTCCCCCTGCTCGATCGGGCAGCGGTGGTCCTGCTCGGCGTGGACCACCAGCGTGGGGGTGGTCACGTTGGCGACGTACTTCAGCGGGCTCTGCCGCCACAGCAGCTCGGTGTCGTCCCAGGGGTTGCCGCCCGTCTCGGTCTCGCAGAAGCGGTAGCCGATGTCCGACGCCCCGTACATGCTCAGCCAGTTGCAGATGCTGCGCTGGGTGACCGCGCTCCTGAAGCGGTCGCTGTGGCTCACCAGCCAGTTGGTCATGAAGCCGCCGTAGCTTCCGCCGGTCAGGTGGACGGGCGCGCGCGGGTCGGCGTGGCCCGCCAGGGCATGATCCACGATGGCAAGCAGGTCGCGAGCGTCGCCCCCGCCGTAGTCGGCCAGCACCGCGCGCAGGAAGCCGGGGCCGTACGAGGTGCCTCCCCGCGGGTTGCCGTAGATCACCGTGAAGCCGCGGGCGGCCAGCAGCTGGAACTCGAGGCTGAAGCCGTAGCCGTAGTTGCCGTGAGGCCCGCCGTGCACCTCGAGCACCATGGCGCGGTCGCGCCGGGCGCGAACCGGCGGCAGCGTCCAGTAGGGGACCTTGGTGCCGTCGTCGGTGGCGAAGGTGGCTACCTCGCGCGGCCGCCTGAGTCGCACGGCGTCCCTCCAGGCGGCGTTGAAGGCGCTGACCGTGCGCTCCTGGCTGCCGGGCTCGCGCAGCAGCAGCTCGCCGGGGGCGTCGGGGGCCTCGAGCGTGACCAGGGCGCGGCCGGCGGCGTAGGCGAAGGCGGTCACGGCCCGCAAGCCGTCCATCAGCGGCGTCACGCCGCCCTCCAGGGCCACCCGGGCCAGGCCGCTGGCGCCCTCGCGGTTGAGGTTGAAGATGACGCTGGCGTCGTCGTCCCAGACCGGTCGCTGAGGGTAGTCTCCATAGCGGCTGTCGCCGTTCACGCCGGCGGTGGCGTCGCTGCCGCCGGTGAGCAGCCGCGGCGCGCCGCCGCCGGCGTCGACCACCCAGACCCCCATGGGGCTGGCCATGTCGTCCGCCAGCGACGGGGCGAGGAAGGCCAGGTGGCGGCCGTCCGGGGACGGTGCCAGGCCCGAGGGTGCCAGCAGCTCGCCGGCGACGGTGCGGACGCTGCGGCTGCGCACATCGAGGGCGTAGATGCCGCCGCGCCAGAAGTCGTCCTGCTCGGTGTCGTCTGCGCTGACGAAGTAGAGCGTGCGGCCGTCGGGGGAGAAGATGAGGCTGGAGGCGCCGACCGGGAGGTCGGTGAGGCGGCGGGCGCGCCCGCCGCGGAGGCTGAGCAAGTGGATCTGCGCTGGCTCCGGTGGCGTCAGGCCGGCGCCGTCGGCCTTGTAGTGGAGGCGCGTGATGCGGCGGGCGCGTCCGCGCTCGGCGGCGCTGTCGGTCCAGTCGCCGCGCGTGGTCAGCGCCAGGCGCTTACCGTCCGGGTGCCAGCAGAACTCGCCGACCCCGGACGCGAAGCGACTCAGCGGCCGCGACTCGCCGCCACCCACTGGCATCAGGTGGAGCTGCGGCCTGGCCGACTCGCTGCGGCGGCGGAGGAAGGCGAGCCGGGTGTCGTCGGGTGAGAAGCGCGGCGAGCTGTCGCTGTGCTCCGAGCTGGTGAACGGGCGCGTCTCGCCTGCGCGCAGGTCGACCAGCACGATCTCGGAGCGGTAGCGGGGAGGCGCGTCGTCGGGTGGTCGCTCGATGCGGGTGGCCACCGCCGCCCCCAGCCTGCCGCCCGAGCTCAGCTGGGGGTCGGACACGAAGACGAGACCGAGCAGGTCGCTGCTCTCGAGTCGCCTGGGCATGGCGTTCCTCCTATCGGCGCGGCCCGTGACCGGGGGCGGGGCCGCCGCCAGCGCGCGCCCGCACGACATCGTAGATGAGGATGCCGGCCGCCACCGAGGCGTTGAGCGAGCTCACGCGGCCGCGCACCGGGATGCGCACCGTGTCGTCGCAGCGCTCCCGAACCAGTCGCCTGAGGCCCGTGCCCTCGGAGCCGATCACCAGAGCCACGTCGCGGTCCCAGTCCAGCTGGTCGGGTAGCAGCGCGCCCCGGTCGTCGGCGCCGTAGACCCAGACGTTGCGTTCCTTGAGCTCGAGCATGGTCTGCGCCACGTTCGCCACCTGCACCACGGGCAGGTGGCTGGTGGCGCCGGCGGCGGTCTTGACCACCACGGGCGAGAGCGGGGCGCTGCGGCGCGTCTCGCCGACCACGCCGTGCGCGCCGAGGACCTCGGCGCTGCGGATGATCGCGCCGACGTTGTGCGGGTCGGTCAGATGGTCGAGGAGGACCAGCAGCAGGCGCTCGCCTCGTGCCTCGGCGAGCGCGAAGCAGTCGTCCAGCGCGGCGCTGCGCGGCTCCGGCAGCTCGGCTGCCACCCCCTGGTGAGCGGTCGTCTTGAGGGCGCGGTCGAGCTCGATCCGCGGCACCTGGTCCAGACGCACGCCGGCGCGACCGGCCGCTCGCGTGAGCTCCTCGAGTGCCGCGGGCTTGACCCCGCGGGCGACCAGCACGCGTTCCGCCTGCCCGCCGCGGAGCGCTTCCAGGACGGCGCGGCGGCCGTAGATCAGCATGGCGCGAGTATACGGCGTGGCGCTGCTCGGCCCGGGTGGAGAGCGCCGGCCGCGCGGGCGGCGCTCAGCCCGAACGCGACGCCCGCAGCCCGGCGAGGACGGCGCGGGCGGCGACCTCGTCGCGGGAGAGCTGGGCCTGGAGCTGCTCCAGGCCCGCAAAGCGGGTCTGGTCGCGCAGGTGGGCATGGAAGCGGGTGGTGATGGTGCGGCCGTAGAGGTCGCCGGCGAAGTCGAAGAGGTGGACCTCCAGCGCGGGCGGCGCCTCGGGGAAGCTCGGGCGCGGGCCGACGTTGGCCATGCCGCCGTAGCTGCCCAGCTCGGTGTCCACGGTCACGGCGTAGACCCCGACGGGCAGGGCCTTGCGCTCCGGCGTCTCGACGTTGGCGGTGGCGAAGCCGATGCCGGCGCCGCGGGCCTCGCCGGGCACCACGCGGCCGCGCACGGGGTAGGGGGCGCCGAGCAGCGCGTTGGCCCGCTCGATGCGGCCGGCGCCGAGGTGCACGCGGATGCCCGAGGACTTCACCACCTCGTCGTCGACGGTCTTGAGACCGTACGGCTCGAGCCGCTCGGCCAGCGGATACAGGTCGTTCAGTCCACCCTTGCGATCGTGTCCGAAGCGGAAGTCCTCGCCCACGATGATGGCGTAGGGCGCCAGCGCGCGCAGCTGGCCGGCGAAGGCGGACTTGTCGGTCTGGGCGTACTCGCGCGAGAACGGAACCATCGCCACCGCGCTCGGCGCGAAGCCGGACAGCAGCTCGAGCTTCTCCTCGGCGCTGTTGAGGAACGTGGCACTGCCGAACACCACCTTGGCCGGCGGGAAGAAGGTGATGACGGCGGCGGGGCGCCCGTCGCGGTCGGCCAGCTCGCGCATGCGCGTGAGCAGCATGCGGTGCCCCAGGTGGACGCCGTCGAAGTTGCCGATGGAGAGCACCGCCCCGCGAACCGGCAGCTCGTCGACGCCGGCCACCACCCTCACGGGGTCACCCCCAGCCGGGCCAGCGCCTGGCGCAGGCCCAGCATCGTCACCGCGCTGGTCGCTACCTCGCCTGCGGCCACCGCGCGCCACAACTCCTGGGCGTCGCGCCACTCGATGCGCAACTCCTCGCCTTCGTCGGGGGTGCCGTCGGCCGCGCTCACGTCGTGCGCCTCGAACAGCCAGACGCGCTCGTCGGTGAAGCCGGGGGAGGCGTACACCGGTGCCACCAGCGTCAAGCGGCCGCCGAGCTGCGTCTCCTCGGCCAGCTCGCGCCGGGCGGCGGCCTCCGGGGTCTCGCCGGGCTCGATCAGGCCCGCCGGCAGCTCCCAGGTGTCCACGCCGGTGGCCGGCCGGTGCTGCACCACGCCCAGCACGCTGCGGCCGCGCTGCACCAGCACCGACACCGCCTCGGGGTGCTCGACCATCTCCCACTTGCCGTCCAGCACCGCCACCGTCACGATCTTCCCGCGGTAGACCTCCTCGCGCACGAGGGCCAGACTACCAGACGGGGCGTCCCTGAGCGGCCGCGACGGGGCCGGCGCGCCTGCGGGGCAGGCCGCCAGAGATCACGCCCGGCCCTCGACAGAGAACGCCCGACCCTCGACAGAGAACGCCCGACCCTCGACGGGGTCGGGCGTGAGCCTCGGGGACGGAGGTGGCGGACGGCCGCCAGGCGGCGGCCGTCAGTTCTCGGTGCTATCCGGGTTGTAACGCAGGAAGGCGGGGATGTCGTAGTTGCTGGGGTCGTAGGAGCGGCCGCCCGCCGCCGCGCGCAGATGGGTGGGCCTGAGCACCTTCACCTGCGGCGACTGGTCGAAGCCGGCGGCGATGACCGTGACGCGCACCTCGTCGGCGGCGTCCTCGTCGTAGGTCACGCCGAAGAGGACGTTCACGTCCTCGACCTCGGTGGCCTCGCTGATCTTCTCCACGATCTCGTGGGCATCGAAGAGGGTGAGGTCGTCCGAGCCGGTGATGTTGATGAGCAGGTGGCGGGCGCCCTCCACCCCGCGCGCCAGCAGCGGGCTGTGGGTGGCGCTGTTCGACGCCTCGTCGGCGAGCTTCTCGCCGCGGCCCGCACCGATCCCCATCAGCACGGTGCCGGCGCCCTCGAGGAGCGTCTTGACGTCGGCGAAGTCGACGTTGATGAGGCCGGGGACGTTGATGACGTCGCTGATGCCGCGGACCCCATGGTAGAGGACCCGGTCCGCGACGCGGAAGGCGTCGGTGAGCTTGACCTTGCGATCGAGTGCCGAGAGCAGCCGCTGGTTCTCCACCACGATGAGGGCGTCGACCTTGTCCTCGAGCTTGCGCAGGCCGTCCTCGGACTGGCGCATGCGCTTGGGTCCCTCGAACATGAACGGGCTCGTCACCACTGCCACGCTCAAGGCGCCGAGCTCGCGGGCGACCTCGGCGACCACCGGGGCGCTGCCGGTCCCGGTGCCGCCGCCCATGCCGGCGGTGATGAACACCAGGTCGCTGCCGCGCAGCG
>CAZBZU010000072.1:0-10754 GCA_964496495.1 uncultured bacterium | reverse complement strand
GGTGTTGCCGGTGGCGATGACGTAGTCGTCGGGTTGGTCTTGTTGGAGCATGAGCCACATGGCGTGGACGTAGTCGCTGGCGTGGCCCCAGTCGCGTTTGGCGTTGAGGTTGCCGAGGTAGAGGTTGGTTTGGAGGCCGAGGCGGATGCGGGTGGCGGCGCGGGTGACTTTGCGGGTGAGGAAGGTTTCGCCGCGGCGTTCTGATTCGTGGTTGAAGAGGATGCCGTTGCTGGCGTGGAGGTCGTAGGCTTCGCGGTAGTTGACGACGAGGTGGTGGGCCATGACCTTGGCGGCGGCGTAGGGGCTGCGGGGGTGGAAGGGGCTGGTTTCGGATTGGGGTGGGGGGGTGGCGCCGAACATCTCGCTGGTGCCGGCCTGGTAGAAGCGGGGGGTGTGGTGGGTGCGGTGTTGGTAGTCGCGCACTGCTTCGAGGAGGCGGAGGGTGCCGAGGGCGTTGATGTCGGCGGTGTATTCGGGTTGTTGGAAGCTGACCGCCACGTGGCTTTGGGCGGCGAGGTTGTAGATCTCGTGGGGTTGGATGTGTTCGAGGATGCGGCGGAGGGTGGGTCCGTCGGCGAGGTCGCCGTAGTGGAGGGTCATGCGGGCGTTTTGGGTGTGGGGGTCTTGGTAGAGGTGGTCGATGCGGTCGGTGTTGAAGGTGCTGGCGCGGCGGATGATGCCGTGGACTTGGTAGCCTTTGTCGAGGAGGAGCTCGGTGAGGTAGCTTCCGTCCTGGCCGGTGATGCCGGTGATCAGAGCGCGCTTCTCGGATGCCGGCCTTGCGGGGCTACCCGAGGGCGCGTCGGCTGCAGGGCACATGCCCCAAAGTATACTGGCCGGTGTTGCCCGACCCCTTTGGATATCGCCTTGCAGACGGCCGCGGTGCCACGTGACGCGGCTACGGATCCTGCTCAACAGCCTCAACTACCAACCCGAGCCGACCGGCATCGGCAAGTACTCGGCCGAGATGGCGCGGTGGCTGGCAGAACGCGGGCACGAGGTGGACGTCGTCGCTGCTCCGCCCTACTATCCGCAGTGGAGGATCTACGAGGGCTATCGAGGCAGGGGCTTCACCGAGGAGGTCCTCGATGGCGTGCGCGTTCACCGGGCACCGCTCTACCTGAGCCGGTCCGGGCGCGTGGCCACGCGGGCCAGGCTCGCTGCGGAGACGTCCTTCACGGGGGCGTCGGGCCTGACGTGGGCGCGGCTCGGGCTCGCGCGTGAGCGGTTCGACGTGGTGGTGGCGGTCATTCCGCCACTCCAGTCCGCGCTGTGGCCGGCGGCGTACGCGCTCTCGAGATCCACACCCCTCATCATCCACGTCCAGGACCTGCAGGTGGACGCCGCCATGCGCCTCGGGTTCTTCCGGCGCTACCCGTTCCTGTCGCGCCTGCTCTACGGCGTGGAGGCGGCGCTCCTGCGCAGGGCGTCGCTCGTCACCAGCGTGACGGGCAAGATGTGCGAGCGGATCGTGGCGAAGGGGATCGACCCCTCGAGAGTCGCCGTCTTCCCGAACTGGGCCGACACCGAGGCGATTCGCCCACTCCCAGCCGCGAACCGCTTCCGGGCGGAGCTGGGGTTGAGCGAGACCGACGTTCTCGTCCAGTACGCGGGGAACATGGGGGCCAAGCAGGGTCTCGGGCTGGTGCTGGATGCGGCGGAGGCGGTGGCGGGCCAGCCTGGCATCGCCTTCGGGCTGTGGGGCGACGGCGCCGCGAAGGACGACCTCGTTCGCGAGGTGCGTCGCCGGAAGCTGGACCGCGTCCGCGTGTTCCCGCTGGTGTCCTGGGCCGAGGTGCCGGAGCTGCTCGCGGCGGGCGACATCCACCTGGTTCCTCAGCGGAGCGAAGCGGCGGACCTGCTGATGCCCTCCAAGGTCGGCAACATCCTGGCGGCCGGCAGGCCCTTCGTCGCCACCTGTGACCCGGATACCGCGTTGGGTGCCCTGGCCCGGGAGAGCGGGGCCGGTGTCGCCACGCCCCCCGGCGATGCAGGCGCGCTCGCCAGGGCCGTGAGCGAGCTGGCGTCGAGCCGCGACAGGCGGGCAGCGATGGGCGTGCGGGGCAGGGCCTATGCGGAGCGCCGGCTGGCCAAGACGCCGATCCTGCAGGCGTTCGAGCGGACCCTGGTCGAGCTCGCGCGCTCCGGAGGCGTGGCGGCGCCGTCATCGGCGCCGGGCGCTGGGCGGGACGGCGCCCAGAGCCGCTAGCTGCGGGCGGGGCCGCCTCCGGCGATCGCCTCCCGGTAGACGCGCTCGTGCAGGTCGACCACCACGTCGAGCGAGTACTCCTGCTCGACACGCTCGCGGAGCTGCGCCTCGAGGCGCCTGCGCGCCGGACCGTTGAGCCCGAGCGTCGCCTCGATGCCGGCTCTCAGGCGATCCACGTCTCCGGGCGACACCGTCGGCATGCCGATGCCGCGGAGCATCCTGGGTACCTCTCCCACCGTCGTGGCCACGAGGGGAACGCCGGCCTGCATGGCTTCCAGGACCGCGATCGGGCATGCCTCGGAGTAGGAGGGGAACACGAAGACGTCGAAGAGCGACAGCCACGACGCGACGTCCGTCCGGTAGCCCGCGAAATGGATGCGCTCGGATACGCCAGAGGCGTCGGCGCGCGCGCGCAGGCTCTGCGCATACGCCTCCTGTCCCGGCACGGCAGGGCCGACGATCACGGCGTGGACGTCCGCATGCGCCTCCATGACGGGCAAGGCGGCGTCGAGGAAGTCACGGCAGCCCTTGATGGGAGCGAGGATCCCGACGAATCCGAGAACCGCTGCCTCGTCCGGCACCCCGATGGCACCCCGCGACACGCCGTTCGAGGATCGCGTCCCCTGGCCCGGCGCCGGAGCCGGCATCCGGTGCCAGTCGATGCCGCGCTCGCCGGCGAGCCCGTAGTGCCTCACGATCTCCTCGGTGGCCACGAGCAGCCGCACCGAGGGCGCGCGCATCAGCGGCATCACGCTGCGCACGTACCAGGACGGCGTCTGCATGTCGTTGAGATGCCAGGCCACCGGGACGCCGCACAGCCTCGCGGCCAGGACGGGTTGAAGGTTGGTGACCCCGTTCACGTGGACCAGGTCCGGCGCCAGGCGGCGCATGAGCCGCACGAGCTGCAACACCACGACGGGCAGGCTGGCGACGAAGAACGCATTGGCGAGCAGGCTCCGCTTGATCACCGGCATGAAGGTCCGCTCCAGCGGGATGCCCAGCGCGTTCAGCTCACGCTCGAACAGGTCGCTGCCGCCGCTGGGCAGGAGCACCGTCGTGCGGATGTCGCGCTCGCGCAGGCGCGCCCCCACCCAGGCGACGCGCCAGTGCGCACCGCCGGGATAGCTTCGATGAAGGCAGTTGAGGACGTGCAATGCGGCTGGCTCCAGGTCGTCTACGCCGCCCTGCCGGCGGCGTCGAGGAACCACTGGACGGTGCGCGCGAGGCCCGTCTCGAGCGGCACCGCAGCTTGCCAGCCGAGCCTCTCACGAGCCTTGGAGGCGGTCGAGAAGTTGCGCCGGATCTCGCCGGCCAGCGCTCCCGCGCTGCCTATGCGCACGTCGCGGATGCCGGCGTCGGCCAGCACCTCGGTCACGGCAGCGGCGAGAGCGGCGATGGTCGTCTCGCGCCCGCTGGCGATGTGGAAGACCTCCCCGGCCTGGTCCTCGGCTTTGACCGCGGCAAAGATCGCGCGGACAAGATCGTCGACGTACAGGAAATCGCGCGTCTGGTTGCCGTCACCGAAGATCTCCAACGGGACCCCCTCGATAGCTCGTTGGATGAAGCGCGCCACGACGCTGTTCTTGTGGGCGGAACGCGGGCCGTACACGTTGCTGAAGCGGAGCGCCACGGTGTGGACGCCGAACGTCCCAGCGTAGGCTGAACAGTACGCTTCGCCGGCCGCCTTGCCGGCCCCGTAAGGCGCCTTCGGGTGAGGCACCATCTCCTCGTCCACCGGCGGTTCCCGGTCGCCGATGACCGTCCCGCCACTCGAGGCGAACACGAAGTGGCGGACGCCCTTCCTTCTCGCCGCGTCCAGCAGGTTGAGTGTGCCGATGACATTGGTCATGCAGTCTAGCCTGGGGTCCTCGATCGAGGGCTGGACCCCAGTGCTCGCTGCCAGATGGACGATCGTATCGACGCCTGTGGCTGCCAGCGCGGTCACGTCTGGGTCCCGAATATCCCCCTCAACGAGCTCGACACGTTGCGGTCCTCCGTCGATCACGTCGGCCGCGACGGTTTCCACCTCGACCAGATCGCCGAGGGCTTCCGCAGATCCTGTAGAGAGGTCGTCGAGCACGCGAATCCGCTGCTCGCCCGCGGCTATCAATGCCGCCACCGTGTTGGACCCGATGAAGCCGCACCCACCCGATATCAACCAGCTCATCCGGCCGTGGGCCCTTCCGTTTCCACGGAGCCGTCACCAGCTCTGCCACTACGCAAGCGAGCCCCGCCCCTCTTGGTGCAGAGCGTCATGCTTGCGGCGACCTTCGTTCGCGGCACCGATTTCGAGACGTCGCTGCATTGGAGGTGCATGCGTCACAGCATACCGTGACCGGGACGGCACGTTTCCGGGTCGCGGGCTCGGATGCCCTCCGCGTGATTCAGCGTATGCTGGTGTTTCGTGAGGCAGTTCATCACAGGTGCTCGGAGCGGCATTGCCGTGGAGGAAGAAGCGGGGGAGGGTCCTGTCGATTGCGTGAGTCCTGGGTCACCGTGAGACACGACACGCGACCCTTCGTCGTGTATTGGAACAACATCCCTGCACCGTACATGGTCGAGAGATTCAACGCGCTCGCGGACAGGGGGAGCCTCGAGTTCGAAGCCTGGTTCAACGAGCGGACTGCTCCGGGCAGGAGTTGGGCCGTGGACGAGTCCGAGTGGCGGTTCCGGCATCGCTACCTACCCCGCCTGAACCTGGCAGGGTACAGCCTCCACTGGCCCACGCCGCTCCTTGGCCGTTTGCCCGACGCGCTCGTTTCCCTGTATGCCGATCCGGTGTTCGTCTCTGGCTGGTTGCTGGCTAGGCTCCGCGGCGCACGCACCGCGTTCTGGTGCGTCGCCACCAGCGACAGTTGGGTGAGACGCACCAGCCTGAAGAACGGCATCAAGCGTGCGCTCTTCAGTCGGGTGGATGCGACTCTCAGTGCAGGCGAGGAGAGCCGCGCCTTCGCCATTGGCTTCGGGACTCCGCCCGATCGCGCGCTCATCCTGCCGCACGCGATCGACGTGGCCCACTACGCAGAGGGGCGCGAGCGCGCCTGGCCGCAGCGAGAGGCATTCAGGGACGGCCTGGGGTTGGCTGGCACCACCTTCATCTATGTCGGGCGCCTCTGGAGCAAGAAGGGCGTGCTTGCCCTCGTTGCGGCCTTCGAGCGCGTTCAACGTGACAGCGAGGCACCGGTGAGTCTGCTGTTCGTGGGTGACGGTCCCGATGTGGATCGGGTGATGCGCGAGTGCAGCGTGCGTGGGCTTCGCAACGTCGTGTTCGCGGGTTTCCAGCCCAAGGACGAGCTTCCCGGCTACTATGCCGCCGCCGACGTGTTCGTCTTCCCGACGTTGGGAGATCCGTATGGCCTCGTCGTCGACGAGGCGATGGCGAGCTCGCTTCCCGTTGTCGCGACGAGCGCTGCGGGGGACATCCGGGAGCGCGTGACTGACGGGGAGAACGGCTTCATCGTGCCACCCGGGGACGACGTACGCCTTGCCGAGGCGATGTCACGGATATCCTCCGACCAAGCGCTGCGTCTGCGTATGGGGAAGGCATCGAAGCGGCGCGTCATGGGCCGGACACCGGCGCGCTGGGCTGAGGCGTTCGAAGGCATAGTAGAGCACCTGCTCCGGTGAGCGTTGGGGCGTCCTGCCGATGACGAGGCGTCGAACCGTTCTCGTACTGCTCGCGTTGGCAGTGACCTTCTTGGCTTCGGCCTCGGCGGGGGCGGCATGGCTGCTGCAACCCGACGGGAACCAGCACCCCGCGACCGTGGTCGCGTTCATTGTCGCGATGGGAGCCATGGGCGTCGGTCTCATTCGTGGGGGTGTCCGCGGGTACCCGTTCTGGTTCGCCTTCGTCGTCGGGTACCCGGCGCTGACCCCATACCTGGTTCAGGTCGTGCTTGGCTACCCATACATCTCCGCACGACAGCCGAACCTGCTGCAGACTCCCAGCGCCCTCTCGGTACCTGTGCTGATCGCAGCTGCGGCGTCACTAGTGCTTGGGCTGACGATCCGGCGCGGCTCGGCACCTCCCGGTCGGCGCAACCAGCGACCGGTGCTGCCGGGCCTTCCGCTGCTATTGCTGGTATCTGCCCTGTGCATGGGCTTCTCCGCTTGGCTCGCGGAGCCGGGCCTGCCCCTCGGGCTGGTGGCCTCCTACAAGGTGATCCTCGCGAGTCGGATCCCGGACACCAACTTCGCGGGCGGGGCCTGGGTTGTGTTCGCGTGTTTGGGGATGATGGTGAGTCAGTGGGCATCCTCGTCGGGGTGGAGCGCTCGAGTCGCCCGGATCGCGTTCTACCTGGTCTTGGTGCTGTCGATCCTGTGGTTGTTGCTGCATGCAAGGCGGTCCGAGGTCGCCGGGTTGATCCCGTTCTTTCTCTTCACGTATGGGGCCCGCTTCCGTTTGTACCGCCTGCTGTTTGCGCTGGTGCCCCTCGTGGTCTTGCTGGGCCTGGTCGGCTACGTCAGACCATCTGGCAGCGGTACCAATCCTCGGGCGAGCGAGTACGTCCAGCTGCCGGGCGCACCCGGAAACGTGTTGCTGACTTGGGTTGGCGCCTACGAGCTGCACGTGAGCGGCGAACAACCCTTCGGTCCGGGACGAACCTACCTCTCGCTGGCGCAGAACACTCCGCCGCGACTCCTGCACCTTCCAAGGGCCCCGGAGCTGAAGGACTACGTGGCCGAGGCCTTTGGGAGCCTCCACAACGCCGGTCAGTACGTCCTGGGCGATCCGTTCGCCAACTTCGGCTATCCGGGGATCGTCGTCTTTCTTGGTGTCATGTCGCTGCTCGCAAGCCTGGCTGTCCGGACGGTGCAACGGTTCCAGGAGAGCTCGCGCGTGAACCTCGTGACGACGTTGATTGCGGCCGACTTCTTGGTGCTGCTGTTTCGAACCGGATGGTACGGCCTAGATGCCCTCGTTTCCGGGACTCTGATGGCGTTGCTGGTGGGGGTTTCCGCCTCGGCGTACCTCGCCGTCAGTGCCGGGCTCAGTGGCCTTGCCGACGAGCTCGATCACGGCTCGCAGGCGAGCTGATGCGGTCGGGATCGGGCGCCGCGCCGTCCGAGCGCGGTTGTATCGAATTCACGCCCAAGATGGCGGTGAACAGCACAGCGCTGAAGAAGAGGGTGTAGTCGAACAGCTGGAGGGTCAGTATCGGAACCACCAAGGCGAGCCCTCGCCACCTCCCGCGGCGCCAGGCCAGGAGCGCCATCCCCCCTGCCAGCACAATGGCCGCCGCGAGGCCCGGGAGGCCGTAGCTCGCGGCGAACTGGAGCCACAGATTATGTGCGTGCGCCACCGTGGTGTGGCTTCCCGTGACTGCATGTGTCTGCCAATACGCTGCGAAGCGGCCCGCGCCGCCGCCGATTCCGCGGAGCGGGTGTGTCAAGAATGCCCTCAGCGCGACGTCCCAGATCGCCGGCCGGCTCACTGGATCTGACGCCCCCCCGGGGAGCCAGAGGCGCAGCCGGCCGAGTAGGCCGGAGCGCGCGATCTCCGCGAGGGTCACCGCTGCCACTCCCACCACAACGAGGTACGCACGGCGGTGCCGACGTGCCACGAGGAACCAAAGGAGCCAAGGGAATCCGATCAGGGCAACGCCGAAGGCCGACCGGGAGCCCGTGGCCGCTATCGCCAGGATCGCCAGAAGAGCCCCGCCCGCCCCGAGGAGAAATGACTCCGTGACCGCCAGGAGCGCGAGAGCGGCCACCACGGTCGTGTGGGCAGCCAGGTTGAACGCGCCGAACCAGAGGGCATCCCTGCCGGGCCGGTCCAGTGGAAGCGGTGTGGGTCGGCCTCCTCCCGGGCCGAGGCTGATGAGCGCGGTACGGCGCACGGACACGGCCAGCCCCTGCTCCGGCGTGAGCCTGGCCCAGACCTGGGAGGCGCCGTCGAGGTCCGCCTCGCGAATACGCAAGGTGTAGGGGTGCCAGGTCGTCGAAGGCACCACTTGGAGTGCCCTGGTATGTCCAGCCTGGGGTGACCAGGGAGCGCCTCGTCCCCAAGAGAGTGTCAGTTGGACCCCCTCGGGAGCGAGCGGCGCGAGCGCCGTCCAGCCACCGTCAGTCTGCTCGTCGATGACGGGCTTCCTGAGCTCCAGCGAAGTTCCATGGAAGCCGTTGACGATGATGTCCACGGTGTGGCGGTGAGCGCTTGGTGGGGCCGTCCACGAGAGGGTATAGGTCGCCCACGTCCGTCCGGGACACACCCGACGTTCCGCGCGGTGTTCGGCACCCTGCTCGGCAAGATAGATCGAGCCGCATGCGCTATCACGGCCCGATCTGAGGTCCACGCTCGCTCTGAATGTGTGGCCACTGAGTGGTGAGCCCGTATCGAAGCTGCGGTAGATGAAGGGGTTGGGCCCGGTTGGCGAGAAGTGCGTCCAGACCGCTCCCATTGTCGACCGTGGACTCATCTGCGCTTGCTGGGTGCTCGTAGACCAGGCCCAGCCAGGGCGTCCGGCATCGAGCCGGAGGTCGGCGCGGAGCATCACTTCCCGGCCGGGACGGCTGAGGCCCCAGGTGCGGTATACCGGCGCCGAGGAGACGCTCAGGTGCTCTGGACGCGACATCAGCCAGGCGATCGCCTGACGGGGAGTCACGCCACGCCTCGCATCTCCCCACGTGTGCGGCCTCGCGAGATGGTCGAGGCCCGCCGCTGCGGCGATGACGACCAGGGCCGCGCACAAGCCGATGGCGACCTGACGCCTCTCTCCCTTCATGACCAGCCCTGCCAGCACGACCAACAGGGCCTCGCCCAGCAGGCGCAACGCAACGCCTAGATCGGCACGGAGAATGGGTGCGGTGCATGCCAGTACCGCGAACGCCAGGGCGATCACGGGCCACGCGGAGTCACGGCGCCACGCTCGCGTTCGGACCCCGACAAGGGTCCAGATCGCCAGCCCCACCGGTGGGTACAGCACTGTCGCCATACTTGCCAACGCGATCAGCGGGTACCCGACGAACAGGTTCACCTTGGTACGACCGAGCGCTCTGGCATCACGACCTCGAGGGCGCGAGCCCGTTCGAGGGGCAGCGGTGGGCCCAGCTGCAGCACCGTCCGATCGAGAGGGGTCACCGCTTGCGTCCCACGGCGCCCGCGTCCAGCCAGGGTGCTGCCGCGGTCCTGATGCTGGCTGCTCCGGCCAACGCGGACGCGACGGTCACTCCGAGGGCGTAGGCGATGGCGCCTCCGAGGGCCCCGAGCCTGGGGGCCAAGACGAACACTGCTGCTACCGTTATGGCGAGCTGAACCCACGTTATCTTGGCGAGCACGTGCTCGCGCTCTGCCACACTCAATAGCGCGTTGCCTACGGGAAAGGTGGTACCCCACAGGGCCGTACCCAGGAGGAGCCACCTGAAAGGAGACACGGCGGCACCGAACCCGGCTCCGAGCAGGCCCATTAGCCAAGGCGCGAGGAGCCACGCCGCTGCCACGGGGACGAGCGTGAGCCCAGCCGATAGCACCGTCCCCCGCCACCACAGCGTCCGGAGCCTGTGATGGTCACGGTTGGCCAGCGCCCTTCCCAGACGCGGTTGCAGCCATCCCATGAGAACGAGCCCGCCTATCATGGCAATCTGGATGAGGCGGTTTGCCGCGCCGAAGATTCCGGCAGCAGTCGGGCCTGCGAGGCCATTGACCAGAACGACATCCAGGCGACCCATAAGGAGCACTGCGGCAGAGCTGATGAAGAAGAAGGAGGCAGCGCGACGCCAGTTGGGTGCCTGGGACGGTGGGGGATGCCCCGCTGCTGCTTCTGGAGTGCCAGCTCGCGGCAGCCGCATCGAGGCCGCTCGCGTCCAGACGATGCCGAGGCCGATGCTGGCGACGTAGGCGATTACCTGGCAAGCGAGCACGAGGGCCGTCGTCGCGTGCGCTGCGAACAGGTAGAGCACGAACACCGCCACCAGGAGGACGCCATTCTTGATGGCGTTGGTCAGGGCCTGACTGGCGGCTGTGTTTCCCAGGCCGAGTAGGACACTACTCGTCAGGAGAGTTCCAGCGGCAAGGGGTACGAGGGCAACGACGAGGAGCCGTTCCAACCAGCCTGACGGCACCAGCCCGAGTCCGGACCAGAGCCACAGCAGCAAGGCCAGCATGGCCGCGATTGACGTGAACGTACCGAATCTCAACGCCCACCGGAGGACCTCCGCAAGCGCCCGGTGCTGCCGATCCTCTGGGGCCGTTGCGACTTCCCGAGTTGTCACCCGGTGGACGCCGAAGAGGGCGACCGCTCCTGCCAGGAGTCCCGCGGAGAGGAGCGAGAGATAGGACCCGTAGCCGGCGGGCCCAAGAAGCCGTGCCACGATCACGTTCGTCACGAACGCCAGGGGCGCACCAGCACCGCGGGCAGCGAGAGAGAGCCCCAGGTCGAGCCAGGCGGGCGCCTGTTTGCGTCTCCTGTAGGTGGTTTCTGTCACGACTCCGTCAACTGACGGTTCCTCATGGACGCTAGGTCCCTCCCGGGGGAGGCGGAGACGCTCACGGCCGGGCAGGCTCAGGCCGGCTCCTTGCGCTTGGCGGCGGGGCGGGGCTTGCCGG
>CAZBZU010000071.1:0-11190 GCA_964496495.1 uncultured bacterium | reverse complement strand
GGGTGTTCGAAGAGCTGCAGGTACTGAACTTCCTGAGCGTGCGAATCGAGGTCTTGGAGTTGGACAGCACCAGCGTGAAGGTGCACCCGGACGGCACGGAGGCGCTCAAGAAGGGGGCCCCCAAGCCATCGGCCGCAGCCGCGGCGGACTCAACACCAAGACTCATCTGGTTGCCGCGGGTGTTAGGCAGGTCCTCGGCTTCGCGCTGACACCCGGCCAGGAACACGACGCGCCCGCCGGAAGAGCGCTGTTGAAGCGCCTGGGGCTCGACAACCTGCAGGTGCCCCTGATCATGGACCGCGCTTACGAAGGCAACCAGACCCGCTGGCTCGCCCAAGCCATGGGCCTGGAGCCGGTGGTGCCACCCTTGCGCACCCGCCGCGACCCCTGTGAGTACGACGCCGACCTCTACAAGCGCCGCAACGAGATCGAGCGCCTCTTCGGGCGCATCAAACGCTTCCGACGCGTCTTCACCCGCTACGACAAGACCGACCTGATGTTCAGCGCCTTCATCACCGTCACCCTCATCGCCGACATGCTCCGATAGCGTGAACACGCCCTAATCGGCTTCCTCGTCGGGCGCCGGCCGGGCGCGAAGCGCTTGATGCCAAGCGCGTATTGGCTCCCACTATGTGAGATTGCGACACAAATATTGACACGGGGCTGCCGTTGGCCTACCATACGACCCACTTGACGTTTACAGCGCGAAGGACGAAGGGAGGTTCGTGTGCCCCATCGTTGTTGGCCGGTTGCGCTTGCCGTAGCCCTCAAGTCGTCAGGAAGGCGAGGATGGTCATGAACGAGAAGGATCCGAAGCCGGGCAACCGCCCAGATCCCGAGCCCGAGGCGGAGAACGCCTCCGGCCTCAAGCGTCGAGACGTGCTGAAGTGGGGAGCCATGGGAGCCGGGTCGTTGGCGGCCGGCTTCCTGATGTCGGACGCGTTCGCTCAGGCCCAGACGACCTCTGCGACCAGCACGAGTCTGCTCTACAAGGTTCTCAAACGCGGCCGCGTGACGGTCGGCACCTACACTGCGAACCCGCCCTGGCACTTCAAGGACGCCAAGGGCGACCTGGTCGGGATGGACATCGACATGGGCCGATTGGTGGCCCACGGTCTGTTCAACGATCCGAGCAAGGTGGACTTCGTGTTGGAAGGCCCGGACGCGAGGATCCCCAATCTTCTGACGAACAAGGTGGACGTCGTCATCCAGTTCATGACCATCAACGATCCACGGGCGCAACAGGTCGAGTTCACGGACCCTTACTACCGCGAGGGCGTGGCCCTCATGCTGCAGACGAACAGCAAGTACGCAGACTACCAGGCCTTGAAGGCTGCGGGTTCCAGCGTGCGCGTCTCGGTGCTGCAGAACGTGAGCGCGGAGGACCTGGTGCACGAGGCATTGCCCGACGCCCAGGTCATCCAGCTCTCGACGCAGGGCGCCGTGATCCAGGCCTTGGGGTCCGGCAGGGTCGATGCGGCCGCCGTGGACCAATCGACCTCCAAGTACCTCTCGCAGCTCCACCCGAAGCAATACAAGGACTCTGGATACGGCTGGTATCCGCAGAACTACGGCTTCGCCATCAAGCCGGGCGACTTCGTGTGGCTCACGTTCCTCAACGCCGTACTGGGGACGGCGATGTCAGGGGACGACTTCCAGCTCTATCGCGCCGCCTTCAAGAAGTGGTTCGGCGAGGACCTGCCCAGCCCGCACATCGGCTACCCGCTCATCGTGTAGCTCCCGGGCATTAGAGGAGTCAAGGGATCGATGTTTCAAGCAGGCGGCGGGTACCACTTCAACTGGTCGATCGTCATACAGCATCTTCCGATGCTGTATGACGGTCTCTTCCTCGCGCTCAAGCTCGCGGTCGTCGCGCTCTTCATCGGTAGCGTCATCGGGATCGCCGGTGCGTGGGCGCGAGCGTCGAAGTACCGGGTCGTGGCTGCCGTCTTCGCCGCGTACGTCGAGTTCGTGCGGAACGTCCCGCTGTTGGTCCTGGTCTTCTTCGCGTATTTCGCCCTTCCCATCATGGGGATCAAGTTCCTCAACAACGTCGCCTCGTTCGAAGCGGCTTTCATCTTCTACAGCGGGGCCTATCTGACGGAGGTCTTCCGGTCCGGGCTCGCCGCCATACCGGAAGGGTACGTGCAGGCGGCCAAGGCGATTGGGCTTACTCCGCTCCAGCGTGGGCGCTACATCGTACTGCCGGTCATGTTCCGCATCGTCCTCCCAGCCTTGAGCAACACCTTCATCTCGCTGTTCAAGGACACCTCTATCGCGTCGGCGATCGGCGTGAAGGAGTTGACCTTCGGGGCGGTCTATCTAGACGTCAACTTCTTCCGGGTGATCGAAGCCTGGTCCGTCGTGGCCGCGATGTACCTTGTGACGGCTGCGATCCTCGCGAGCCTCCTCCGTCTCCTCGAGAGGCGCTATGCGGTGATCAAATGATGTCCCGCATCTCGCTGCCCCTGCCGGTTCCAGCTGGCGTCGCCACCGTCGGAGGTGAGCCATGCTGACGACGTTGCTGCATCAAGGGCTGCCCCAGATGGCTCAAGGGCTTCTCGTTACGGTCGGGATGGGCCTCCAGGCCAGCATCGTGGGGATCGTCATCGGAGTGTTGGTCGGCGTCGGCCTGCTGTACCTCCCGGCGTACGTCGGCTGGATCTTCCGGGTGTACGTCGACGTGGTCCGCGGGCTTCCTCCGTTGGTCTTGATCTTCAGCGCCTATTACCTGATACCCGTGTCCGGCATCAACGTGTCGGCCTTCTACTCCGGCGTGATCGCGTTGGCCTTCTTCTCCGGAGCGCACTTCGCGGAGGTCGTGCGAGGCGGCATCGATTCGATCCCGCAGACCCAGACGCAAGCGGCGAAGGCCATCGGCCTCCGCTTCTGGCCGCTGATGCGGTGGATTCTCTTGCCGCAGGCGGTCCGCCGCATGGTGCCCCCTGCCATCAACGCCACCGTCGAGGTGATCAAGGGAACGTCGCTGGTGTCGCTCATCGGGGTCGTCGAGCTGGTCCTGGCCACGCAGCAGTTCACGGGCAGCACGTTCATCGTCATCCCCGCGTACGGGCTGGCCGCCATCATGTACTTCGCCGTGAACTTCAGCATCTCCAGGCTCGGTGGTGTGTTCGAGAAGAGATATGCGTACCTCCAGTACTAAGCCGTCTGGCTCGATCCACCCGGAAGGAAGAGGATGCCCGTAGAACCGGAACCCCTCCTGATCGCCAAGGACGTCCGGAAGCGATTCGGCAAGCTGGAAGTGCTCAAGGGCGTGAGCATGGAGGTCGCCGAGGGGGAAGTCGTCGGGATCATCGGACCGAGCGGCTCGGGCAAGAGCACCTTCCTGAAGTGCATCGACTTCATCGAGGAGTACGACGGCGGGGAGATCCGTCTCGGCGAGGAAGTCATCGGTTATGACCTCGCGAACGGGCGACGTACCCGACTCCGCGAGGCCAAGATCGTGCGGCAGCGGGTCGAGATCGGCATGGTCTTCCAGAGCTTCAATCTCTTCCCTCATTTCACCGTCGGGCAGAACATCGTGTTCGGCTTGCGGAAGGTGAGGGGAAAGGGCCGCAAGGAGGCGGAGGAGGCCGCTCGAACCTGGCTCAGCCGGGTGGGACTGTCCGAGAAGTGGGACGCCTTCCCTTACCAGCTCTCGGGCGGCCAGCAGCAGCGGGTGGCGATCGCCCGGGCCGTGGCTCTCGAGCCGCGCGTCATGCTGTTCGACGAGGTGACCTCCGCGCTCGATCCCGAGATCGTGGGTGAAGTGCTTGCCGTAATGGGTGATCTTGCCTCGTCGGGGATGACCATGATCGTGGTCTCGCACGAGATGCTGTTCATCAAGGAGGTCGCCGACCGGGTCGTGTTCATGGACGAGGGCGTGATCGTCGAGGAGGGCGAACCGAGCGAGCTGCTGTCGCATCCGGAGTCGGAACGCATGAAGGCGTTCCTGAAGCGCTTCAAGGGGATCTTCCTGTGAGACCCATGGCTGCCGACCGGGCGGACCGCCCGCACGCGGAGCATGGGAGGCCGGGAGCCCCGTCTCCACGCTGGACCCGCGGCTCCGCAGCCGTTGCGGGATGGGGGCGGCCCGCCGAGCGAGATGTGCCACGAGGAGCACGGGGGGCGCCGGCGCGTTCTGCTGTCTGGCAGCGTCCTGCTGCGCGATTGGAGTTGTCCGTATGAGCGAGGCTGGTGTTGGTCGCGAGGTGCGTGACTGGCTCGAGAGGAACCGGGTCATCAACGCGTCGGGAACCATGACGGCGCTCGGCGCCTCCTCCGTTAGCGAAGCCGTGGCCGAGACGGTGCGTTACGTTCTGCCCCGCTTCGTGGACATCGCGGCACTGCAGGCGTTCGCCAGCGCCAGGATCGCGCAGGCGACCGGCGCCGAAGCCGGCTGCGTCACGTCTTCGGCGGCGGCCGGTATCGCTGTCGGGGTCGCCGCCTGTCTCACCGGAATGGATCTCTCGCTGGTCGAAGAGCTTCCCGATACCGATCGCATCCCGGTGACCGGCACCATCATCCAGAAGGGGCACCAGGTGAACTTCGGAGCCTCGATCCATCAGGTGGTGAGGCTCTCCGGCGCGACGGTCGTGGAAGTCGGGACGGCCACGGCGTGCCGCATGTATCAGCTCGAAGGCGCGCTGTCGAGCGGCGCCGCGTGCGCGCTCTACGTGGTCAGCCACCACACGGTGCAGGCAGGCATGATCGGTCTCGGGGACTTCGTCCGAGCCTGCCATGATCGCGGCGTCCCGGTGGTCGTGGACGCAGCCTCCGAGTACGACCTCCAGACGTTCGTGCAGACAGGAGCGGACCTCGTGGTCTACAGCGCTCACAAGTTCCTGGGCGGACCGACGGCGGGGATCATCGCTGGCAGGAAGGAGCTCGTGCAGGCCTGCTATGTCAACCAGACGATCGGCATCGGTCGCGCGATGAAGGTAGGCAAGGAAGGCATCGTGGGTGCGATCGCTGCGCTCGATCGCTGGGCGCAGCTCGACCACGCCGCCCTGCATGCGGAAGAGTACGCGAAGCTGGTGGCGATCCGGCAGGGTATCGAGCGGCTTCCTGGCATCTCCGTCGAGGAGATCCCCGATCCAACCGGCAATCCCATCACGCGACTCAAGGTAATGGTGGGCAGGCACGAGGATGCCAAGGAACTCGCCCGGAGTCTTCTCCAAGGCGATCCGCCCATCGTGGTGAGGGGGCACGACCTGGACCTCGGCTACTTCGAGCTCGACCCGTGCAACTTGATGCCGGGCGACGTGGACACGATAGTACAGCGCTTCCGCGACCTGCTCGAGCGGCGTCGGCAGGAGACGCCTGCGGCCCCCGAGGCGTCCCGGGACCTCGGCCCACGCCACTCGAAGTACCTTGGGAACGGCTTGCCCGTCGTGGACCTGGCCTCGACACCGTGGGGCAGCACGGTGGACGAGCAAGGGCAAGGGGGCTCTCTGAGCCGCTGGCCGGATTCATCACGGGCAAGCTAGCGTCAGCGGCGTGGAAGGGGGTGAGTTGAGTTGAGCGAGGCTGGCAAGCGATCGATCGTGGTCGCGCCCGGCGGCGTTCCGCCGATCGGTCCGTACTCGCACGCGGTCATGGCCAACGGTTTCGTCTTCGTCTCGGGCCAGGGGCCGATCGACCCGGCGACAGGGCGTGCGCCGGACGACTTCGCCGGGCAAGTACGACAGACGATGCGGAATCTCGCCACCATTCTGGAGGCTGCGGGTTCGAGCCTCGAGGACGTTGTCAAGATGAGCTGTTATCTGACGGACCTGACGAGGTTCAAGGAGTTCAACGAGGTCTATCGGGAGTTCATGCCGCCGGAGTTCCCGGCGCGAACCACGGTCGCGACCGGGCTCCTCGGCATCCTCGTGGAGATCGACTGTATCGCGCTCCGATCCGACTGACGTCGGATGGGGGCCTCCCGCCAGATACCGGCGTCGACGCGGGCCGGCCGCCCACGCCGCAGCTATCCGAGCCGTATCACACAGTGAGCGAGGCATGAAGGAAGCGAGCGCAGGATCGAAGTTCATGCAAGGAGATCTGGAGAGCGAGGTGCCCAAAGGTTCCCAAACCCTCATCCGCGGCCTGAGCCTCATCGAGGCGGTTGCGGACGGAGTCGCTGACCTCCGGAGCCTCGTGCGTGTCACCGGCCTGACCCGCAGCACGGCGCACCGACTCCTGTCGGCGCTGGCCGCGACGGGCTACCTGCGGTATCAGCCGAGCGATGGGTATTCTCTTGGCTCCAAGCTGATCCAGCTTGGCTTCAAGGCGCATGCGGACCTCCACCTCCCGAAGGTCGCCCGTCCTTACCTGGAGGCGCTCTCGCGCAAGTGCCACGACACCGTTCACCTCGCGGTGCTGGTAGAGAACCAGATCGCCTACCTGGACCGCGTGGCGGGCCAGCGCGGCTTGCAGATGGCGGCGCAGATCGGCTCTCGGCTGCCCGCCCAGACCACCGCGCTTGGGAAGGCGCTTCTGGCCGACGTCGCGGACGCCGATCTCGGGGCATATTTCCGTACCGGCATGAAACGCACCGAGCATTCGGTGGCCACGATCGAGGCCTTCCGTCTCGAGGTCGAGAAGGTCCGGAAGCTCGGCTACTCCACGGATCTGGAGGAGAACGAGATAGGCATCCGGTGCGTTGCGGCTCCGATCCGGGACGGCGGAGACGAGATCATCGCCGCCGTCAGCGTCTCCAGCGCGCTGCCGTTCATGGATGAGGCGCGGATGAAGAGGCTGGCTTGTGACGTCATGGCAACGGCAGAGGAGATATCTCGTGAGCTCGGCTGGGTTCCGTCCTAAGGTCGTCACCGCTGGCGAGACCATGGCCCTGCTGCTCCCCCAGGGCGCAGGGCGGCTGCGTCATGCGCCGACGGTGGAGGTCAGGGTCGGCGGCGCCGAGTCCAACGTGGCGATCGCGCTGGCGAGGCTCGGCGTGCCCGCCGGTTGGGCCAGCTGGCTTGGGGACGATGCGCTCGGAGACCTCGTCGCTGCTCGCCTGCGCGGCGAAGGCGTGGACACCCGGCAAGTCAAGCGCGTCGCTGCTCCCACGGGCCTCTACGTGCGTGAGCGGCTTCCGAACCAGATGCGCGTGTACTACCACCGCAACGGGTCGGCGGCGTCGATGATGGGGAGGATGGCGTTCGATCCCGACTATCTGGACGGCGCCCGTTACCTTCACGTCACCGGGATCACGCCTGCGCTCTCGACGAGCTGCCAGGAGTTCGTGTCCTGGGTGGTGGCGGAGGCGCGGAGCCGCGGGCTGAAGGTCAGCTTCGACGTGAACTACCGGGCGAGGCTCTGGGAAGCCGAGCTCGCGAGGTCCTACGTCGAGTCCGTGCTGCCCGAGGTGGACGTCCTCTTCGTCGGCGCCGACGAAGCCGAGGCGCTGTGGGGGGAGTCAGGACGGGACCTCGTGGCACGGCTTCACCAGCTCGGCCCATCCGAGGTCATCTTGAAGCAAGGAGCCGACGGGAGCACGGGCTGTATCGACGGCGAGTGGTTATCGTGCCGCGCCATCGATGTCGAGGTTGTGGACCCGGTGGGGGCGGGAGATGCCTTCGCGGCCGGTTACCTCGCTGCCAGCTTGTGGGGACTGGGCCCGTCCGAGCGGTTGGAGATCGGCAACGCCATGGGTGCGTACAGCATGTTGAGTCTCGGCGACTATGAGGGGCTGCCGGGCCGGGCCGAGCTGGAGTCGTTCATGTCGGGCGCGGCAAGCACCTTCCGGTGAGCCGTTCAGCCGCCGAGCGATAGCTCGGAGCCGGGACCGAGCCGGGAGGCCGGACCAAGGAGGTGCACGATGGATAGGCAACTGCCAACGCGGACGAGCGGCGCCGCCACGTCCCGAGCGTCCGGCCCGGCGCGAAACCAGCAACGGGCCGTCGACATCCAGTTGGAGAGCGGGTCCGCGCCGGACACGCACGCCGGGAAGGTGCTCGCGGCCATCCAGCCACACTGCGACGACATCCCGATCTTCGCGGGTGGCACCGTCTCCAAGCTGGTGGCCGAAGGCTACACCGGCGTTCTCATCAGGACGACCAACGACGAGATGGCCGGTACCGGCCGTACGCCGGGTGAGGTCATCCTTAACAACGAGCGCGACAACTTCGAGGTCGCCCGGAGGCTCGGCCTGCACAAGGTCTACGACCTCGGATACCGGAATCACCTGCTGGACGGGGTCTCGCGCACGGAGATGCGGGCGCGCCTGATCTTCCTCTTCCGGCTGCTGAAGGTCGACACCGTGGTGTCCTACGATCCCTGGGCCCACTACGACGAGAACCCTGATCACGTCGTCACGGCGGAGGTCGTCGAGGCCGCCTGCTGGATGGCCGGCAGCCCCCTGGACTACCCCGAGCACTTCGACGCCGGGTTGGAGCCGCACGCGGTGACGGAGAAGTACTACTACGCTCGGGGTCCGCAGCTCGTCAATCGGGTCGTCGACATCAGCGGTCACGTCGAGCAGAAGGTGGCCGCGAACCTGGCCAACGTGACGCAAGGTCCTGCGGGAAACGCGGGCGCCAGGCTCCGAGCCCGCCTTCTCGAGGAAGGCCGCGATGCGTCGTTCCTCGGCGACACCGACGGGGATGCCGACCGGGCGTTCATCCGGCAGTTCCTCCTTGCCGACGACCGAGAGCTGGGGAGACAGTTCGGCGTCGACTACGCGGAGGCATTCCACCACATCCGGTCCGGCGACGACCCGGTCGAGCGTTTCCTGGAGCGCGAAGGGATCTAGCGTGACCGATGCTCTGGCAGGGTTGAGCTTCGTCGGAGGCAGGTTGGCCGTCTCGGTCCCCGTGCACGACGCCGAGAGCGCGGTGGTCATCTGGGAGGCAGGAGCAGGGGCCGCCCTGCCGACGTTGCAGGGCGCCGACTTCGCCTCGGCGGAGGCCCTCGTCCACGTCGTCCGGCAGGTAGCGAAGCGCGTGCCGGTACACAGCGTCGCCCTCGGAGGCGGCGCCGACCCCTCGCAGTGGGCGAAGGTGCTCGCGGCCGGCGAGGCGGGAGCGCAGCACCTGAACCAACCGTTCGCTACGGCGTCGTTCGTGAAGGGGCGCCTGCCGCGCGCGTGGGTGAACGGCGTGGTCGAGCCACGGGCCGCTGCCCGCGGCGTTCGCCTGATTGCCGTCGGAGCCGGCGGACCGACAGTGTCGGCACGTGCGGCGGCGAGGCTCTTGCGCGAAGGGCAGCTGGACGCGTTGAAGGTCCATCCCACGGATCCGTTGCGGGACTTCCGTGCGACCCTGACCGCGGCCAGGTTCGCCGCCGAGCAGGGGCTCACAGGGTTCGAGCCGGCCGGCGGTCTGGACGCCGCCAACCTCCCGCGGCTGGCGGAGCGCCTCCTCGGGCTCCCGAACATCAAGGTCATCGCGCATGTCTTCAGCGCCGTCACAGACCCGTCTACCGGAAAGACGGACCCTGGCCTCGTCGAGCAGCTCGTAGGCGGCCTGCGTGCGGTCGTCGGTTAGCAGCGGGTCGGACTTCCGGCTCGTCGAACGAATCGGATCTGGAAGGAGGGCGTAGACGCCAAACAGCGCGCTGGAGATCGATGCTCGCGCTTACATTCGACGTAACCCATTGGTAATGAGGAGGAACCAGACATGTTCGGACTGCAACCCATCCACATCGTGCTGATCGTTCTCGCGGCCGTGCTCATCTTCGGCCCGAAGAAGCTACCCGAGTTCGGGAAAGGACTGGGCAAGAGCATTCGCGAGTTCAGGCAAGCGAGCAACGGCGTTGCCGACGACCTCAAGAGCACGGTGGACATGCAGGAAGAAGCAGCCGTGCGGGGTGAGGCTCCGAGCGAGCCCGCCTAGAGGGAGGACTCGCTTCAGGGCGATGGTGGCCACGACGGCGCCAGCCTCGGCCCGACGATGCCGCTCCGCGATCGACTCGAGGAGCCGAGCCGGGGTGCCGAGCCGAGGTGCCGTCTGGCGCTCGGCGCGGTGGTGCTAGCGCTGACCGCCGTGGCGACGCGCTCCTTGTCGAGGCGCGTCCTCGCCTTCACGGAGTGGCACCAGCCTGGCGCGAAGCCCGTGGGTTTCGGACCTCTCGAGGGCTTCGCCGTCCGCTCGCGGCTGGCGTTCTGATCGGTAGTCGTGCTGTCGTCGCCGGGATCGCCGTACGCGCAGCCGGCCTTCGTCTTGCCGGGACCGCCGCGATCTGAGCGCCGCCTGGCCCTGCCGATGATCCTCGCCGTGATCTGGCTCTTCGTGGTGGGAGAGCCGGGGCCGACTGCCTGCTACTGGCCGCGACGACGGGTTCCTGCTTTCCGAGGACGTTCCCAGCATCCAGTGTCTTTCAGGCACCGGAAAGCGAACCCCCGCGTGAGGGCTCGGGCCGGAGGACCTGAGCCTCTCCCCGTTCTTGTTCCAGCCTATGGGTTAGGGTTCGGAGCTCTTTGGCTCTCCGAAATCCCTTGGGCGTAGGTCCTGGGCAGCACGTCTCCCAGGGCCGAATGGGGCCGATGATTGTTGTAGTCCCACCTCCATAATCCGATCTTCTCCTGAGCATCCTCGAGGCTCAAGAACCAGTTGACGTTCAAGCACTCGTCCCGGAAACTGCCGTTGAACGACTCGATGAACGCGTTGTCCGTCGGCTTCCCAGGACGACTGAAGGTCAGCGTGACACCGTGGTCATAAGCCCAGCGGTCCAATGCCTTGCTGACGAACTCGCTGCCGTAGTACAAGCGGAAGGGTAGTCAGCCGTCACCGGGCAGAGCATCCTGAGGTGCTTTGGAACCTTGGGAGGTGACCGGTGATGGCTGACCAGATGGAGTTGGGCGAAGTTAGTGGACACTTTTCCGCTTGAGGTTCGGCCTCAGAAAGGACAGAGCAACCGTGTTCGGTGTCAAGTTCAGGCGCTGTCCGGTTGGGGTGCCTGCCAGGTGGAGTGGTGCTTGAGAAGCGCATTGAGGATCAGTAGCAGCTTGCGCATGCAGGCGGTGAGGGCGACCTTGACAGGCTTCCCTGCGCTGATGAGGCGTTGGTAGAAGTCTCGTAGTGTTGGGTTGTAGCGGCTGGCGGTGAGGGCGGCCATGTAGAGCGCTTTGCGAGCGCGTGCCCGACCGCCGTGGATTCTCCGCTTTCCGCGCATCCGCCCACTGTCGCGGTTCATCGGCGCGAGCCCCGTCAATGCTGCGGCCTCCTTGCCCGTGAGCGTCCCTAGTTCCGGCAGTTCTGCTAG
>CAZBZU010000070.1:0-11775 GCA_964496495.1 uncultured bacterium | reverse complement strand
GGCTCCTGGTACCGCCCGGCCGAGCCCGGCACCATCGGCAGCATCGACCGCGGCGGCTGCGCCAACATGTTCACGCGCCAGACCGGCACGTCGCAGCTCGCGCAGGGCCCCGTCGTCGGATCGAACCTGGTGCAGATCGAGAAGTACCAGGGCAGCATCCAGCCCAACGACTACGCGCCCATCAAGGCAAGCTAGCCAGGCAATCTAGCCAGGCAGTCTGGGGCCGGCCTCGGGGCCGGCCCCACCACCAGACAGGAGTCACGGCATGCGCACGCGACCGCGCTGGAAAGGAACGCCGACGGGCGGGCGGCGACGGGGTCTCGCGAACCTGTGGGCCGTGCCGCTCGCAGCGCCGGTCGCAGTCGTGCTGGCAGCGGATCCCGGGGCGGGAGCGCTCGGCCGGCAGCCACCGCTGCGGCGGCGCGCCAGAGCCTGATCCTCGGCCGCTTCCAGCAGTCCTGCGGGCAGTGTCACCTGCTGGCCGCGCCCCTCCCCGCAGCTAACGACGCGATGCCGACGGCTACCTGACCGAGCCGCTGACACCGGCAGGCACGGGAACGCTCGCCGATCGCGACCCCGGCTGGAGCCCCGACGGCACCACCATCGCCTTCGCCAGCGACCGTGCCGGCACGCTCGACATCTGGACGGTGGCCATGCGCGCGCCGGGCACGTCGTCCAGCGCCGCTCCCTAGCTTCTCCAGGCCGTTCCCCGCCAGCCCGGTAATTCGGAGCACACGGGTGGTCGATCTCGCGTCCAGGACGATTGCCTCTGGTGACGATCGCGCTTCGCTGCGAAACTGCGCGCAGGGCATCGGAAGGCGCCGCCCGAAGCGGGCAGTCATCGCGGCCTCGGTTGGCCGAGAGCTGCCGGCGCGCTCACGGGCGGATCCTTCGCTAGCCGGCGAGGACGGAGGTGCTCGGGTGCGGACGCTGAGTCACTGGCAATGCTGCGCGAACGCGGTGGTGGGTGTCTTGCTGCTGCTGTCGCCGTGGGTACTGGGGTTCCTCGCCGTGGGCGTGTGGCTCGTGGTGATGCCGTGGGCCGTGGGGCTGGCTCCCGCCACCAGCGGCGCCGTGTCCGCCTGGGCCTCCGGAGCGCTGCTGATCGGCCTGGGCGTGTGGTCGCTCGTCTGCCCATGCTCGTACCGGGCGGTCGGCGCCGTCGGCGTCGTGGGCGTGTGGGCCGTCGTCACGCCCTGGCTACCGGGCTTCGCGCCGGCACACGCGTCGTCGCTGGTGGAAGCGCTGCCCGCGGCCGTCGTGGTGCTCCTCAGCCTGTGGGCGGTCAACAGCATCCATGAGGGCCTCCGGACTGGCAGGCGCGGCGGCTCGACTGTCGTTCGCAGCTAGGCTCTCGCCGCCCCCCGCGCCGCCCGGCCGCTAGCGGCTGCTCTGCCCGATGAGCGTGCCGAAGCCGCCCGGCAGGTGCCGGACATCCTCGAACCCGGCCTGCTCGAGGTAGAGGCCCACCAACTCGCTGAAGTGGCCGCGGTCGCACACCAGGTACACCGGCTGATCCTTGGCGATGTCCGGCAACTGCCCCTGCTGCACCGCCTCGAGGGTGAGCGGCCGCATGCCGGGCCAACGCACGCCCGCCCGCATCGCGGGCGGGCGCGTGTCGAAGACGTCAGCGCCAGAGCGCAGTGCCGCCCCGAGCTCCTCCGGGGTGCATGCGCGCATCTCTCAGCCTCCCCGTTGCACCTGCACCGCAGCCGGCGGCACCGGCAGCCTGCGCTCCTTGGGCCCGTAGGCCAGGCGGATGATGCCGGCAGTGATCGCGGTGAACAGCAGCGGAGTCCCTATCACGATGACCCACGATAGCGCCATCGAGATCCCCAGGTCGTGGCGATAGGCTATCAGCGTGCTCGCCGCGAAGAAACCGATGACGCCCATGGCGGCCCCGGTGCGCCACGGGAAGCGGCTCGGTAGCTCGAGGTAGCGGAACTTGCGGCGCGAGACGTCGAGGAACGGGAAGATGAAGCCCAGGATCACCACCAGGATGGGAACCACCAGGCCCAGGAACTCCGGGCCGAACTCGATGCCGATCACGCTGAACTTCCAGCTGGCGGGGATCATCTGAAGGAAGCCGTAGATCCACAGGAAGTACCACTCCGGCTTCACCTCTGGCGTCGTGGGTCCGGGAGGGCCGAAGACCTGGATCGGGTTGGCGATGAACACGGCCGCCAGGATCGCCACCACCCCGACGAAGAAGCTGAAGAGGATGGCCATGATGAGCGCCTGCTGCGGGAAGAACGGCACGCCCAGGATCTTGCCGGGGGCCACCTTCTCCGCGTAGCGCGGTTGCGTGTGCTTCTGCAGGTACATGATCAGCACGTGCCCGACGATGAACACGCCGAGGATGAGCGGCAGCCACAAGATATGGATGGCGTTCAGCCTGGGAATGGAGTGCTCGGTCGGGAACTGCCCGCCGAAGAACACCCCCGCGAACCAGCGCCCGACGATCGGCAAGGACGAGGCGATGCCGTAACCGATCTTGGTGGCCGTGGCCGAGAAGGCGTCGAAGGGCAGCGAGTAGCCGGTGAACGCGGCGAAGATCGAGAAGCCCAGCAGACAGATGCCGAGGATCCAGTTGATCTCGCGCGGCTTCTTGTAGGCGCCGGTGATCAGGATCCGGATCATGTGCAGGAACGCCGCCGCGATCATCACGTTGGCGGCCCAGTGGTGGATGCTGCGGATGACCATGCCGAACGGCAGGCTGTCGATGAAACGAACCGAGGCGTAGGCCGCGGGCAGCTTCTGCCCTCCCTCGGTGATCATCCGTATGGACGGCTCGAAGTTGATGGACAGGAAGATCCCCGTCAGGACCAGCGTCACGAACGAGAACAGCGTGATCTCGCCCAGGAAGAACGAGTGATGGACGGGGAATGCCTTCCGCAGGAACTTGTTGTAGAAGCGCTTCAGATATACGCGCTCATCGAACCACTTGAGCATCGGCCAACCCCCTCAACTGTTGCACCCGACGAGGGTGAGGAAGCCGGCGGCCACGGTGAGCTGGCCATCGGCGATCTTGAGCGGAAGCACGGGCAACGCGCGAGGGGCGGGACCCGCCATCACCTTCGCGCCGTTGCGAGGATCGTACTCCGCGTGGTGACACGGGCAGTGGAGCCACTGGTGCTGGGCATCCCACAGGCTCACCATGCAGCACAGGTGGGTGCAGATCGCCGAGTAGGCGACGACGCCGGCCGCAGCGTGTGGCTTGGTGTCGGCGCTGAGGCTCGAAGGGTCGAAACGGGAGACCAGGGCCAGGTTGTTGTCGGTGCCGGACTTGACGACCTTCGAGGCCGGATCCATGGCGTAGACGGTCTTGGGCGCCGCGGCCAGCTGCAGGTCGTCCGGGACGACAACGTGGCTCTGGTCTTCGGCGAACACCAGCTTGTCGCCGGGTGCCGGCGGCTCGGTCTCCGGCGTGACCGTTGGGGCGGGGCGAAGGCTGCTGGTCACGCTCAGGATCGAGATGCCGCCGACGGTAAGGGCGATCCCGACGCCGATGCCGGCCTGCAGGAAGCGCCTGCGCCGGATCAGCTCCTCGCCTTCGGTCTCCGGCGCTTCGCCGCGGGAGATGGCCGCCGCTGCCGTACCGGCGCCGCCGGTCTTGATGTCGTCGTCAATCACCAGGGAACCTCCGAGTCTTCGGACTCTGCGCGAACGTCCTCGTCCTGGAAGTAGCGCTTGTAGAGCGCCAGGACGACCCCTACCCCGATGGCGATGAGGCCGAAGAGGATGCCCTCCACGGTGGGATGGGTCGTCTGTGTCCGCTGGCTGTACAGGATCATCTGGGCGAAGATGCCCGAGAGCGCCACCACGATGAACACCAGCACGCCGAGGATCCACAGCGTGTTGCCGGGACGCGCCTTGTGCGTGGCGGGGCGGAGCTCGTACCCCTCGAGCCACACGGACACCAGACCGATCATCGCGTAGAGCAGGAAGACGACGCCGAGGCTGACCAGGCCGATCATGCCGACCGAGAACTCCGCCGGGGCCTTTCCCTCGAGCTGCGTGATATGGACGAAGTCGAGATAGGCCGTGAACAACAGCCCGAGGGAGAGCAGGAAAGCGAAGATGGGGACTACCGGGTCGTTGCGATACATGTCACCACGCTTCCCGTCGTGACTGCAGAGGGCGGAACGGCGTCATTCACATCCCCTTCGCGTGGTACTGGAGGTACTTCGTGATCAGCGCGACCTGCGGCTGGGTCAGCGCCGTGTTGGGGATCATGCTCTTCAGCGTCCCCGGCCACTGGTTGGCCGTGTAGGAGTCGGGGGCATGCAAGGCGTGGCAGGCGCTGCAGGTTGCCGCGTAGAGGTCGGCGGCCTGCTGCCATAGCGCGTCGGGGTCATCGACCAGGTTGTCCGTCCCCGCCACGCCGCTGAGCGAGACCTGCATCCAGGTGGTGCCGTAGTCGTCCTGCTTCGTCTGGACGACCTTCTCGGCCTTCTGGCCGGCGTCGGTCAGCATGGCCACGTCCACGCGCGTTCCCATGGCGAGGAAGATCACCGACTCGGCGCCCTTCATCGACCAGCCGTTGATCGTGACCTGGTCGTGGCCGGCGTCGTCGCCGTCGGAGACGAGCTTGGCACCGATGCTGAGGGTGGCGAGCTCGGTGCCGTCGCTGGCCGCGAGCTCGGTCGGTGCGTGCACGTACACCGGCTTGCCGCCGGCCGCTGCCTGCGTGCTGGCCGGCGCGGCCGCCTTGGGCTGCTGCGCGGCCGGTGCCGCCGGCTGCGCTGCGGCCTGGCTGCTCGGTTGCGCGGGCGTCGTCGAGGCGGACGGCTGCGGCGCCTGCGCGCTCGGCTGCGCAGGCTGCGCCGCTGGCGTGCTCGGCTGGGCGGGCTGCGCCGCTGGCGTGCTCGGCTGCGCAGGCTGGGACGACGCCGCCGGGGCCTGCTCGGTGGTCGCGGAGGTGGAGGGCTGCGCGGGTGTGGTCGACGCGGACGGCTGCGCAGGCTGCGCGGGCTGGGCCGCTGGCGTGCTCGGCTGCGCAGGCGTCTGAGTCGGCGTCTGTGCAGGCGTCGTCGAGGCGGACGGTTGCGCGGGCTGCGCGCTCGGCTGCGCCGCCTGGCTGCTCGGCTGCGCGGGCTGCGCCGCCGGAGCCTGCGTCGCGGCCGTCGAGGGGGCCGCGGCCCCAGTGACGTCCGTGGCGGTCTTCTGGCTCACGCCGCCGAAGTCGTTGCCCCAGGAGTTGCGGACGTACGTCGCGACCCCGGCCAGCTGCTGGGCATCGAGCGAGGTGAACGCCTGCATGGCGCCGGACCCCTTGTGGATGGTGTTCAGGACGGTGTCGGCGTCCTTCAGGACCGCGTTGCCGGCCAGGGCCGGGACCGCGGGCGGCATGCCCGTTCCGGCGTCCTGGTGGCAGGCCTGGCAGTTGTCGGTGTAGACCTTCTGCCCCACGGCCATCAGCGCCTGATCCACGGGCTCGCTGGCTGCGGCTGTCTCACCAGCGCTGGGCGCCAGGATGTGGTAGCCGGGCGTCAGGATGAAGAACAGGTAGACGCCGAGGAAGATGACCGCGCTGCCGACGAAATACCACCATGGCGAGAAGCCGACCCGCTTCGGCGCGGGCGGTGGCGCCGGCTGCGCGAAGTCGATGCCGATCCGGCCCGCGACCTCCGCCCCGGGCTCGAGCCCGGTGACGTCCGGCTCCGGCGCATTGTTCACGGTGAACGGGATGGTGCGTTCCGTGGACGCGCCGGCGGCATCGAACCGCACGACCCGCAGGGTGTGCTCGCCGTTGGGCAACGCCGTGGTGTCGAGATCTACGTGGAAGGGGCCCTCGGTCAGCACCTCGGCCGGTGCCGTGCCGCCATCCAAGTAGAGCTCGAGCCGCACGGTCGGCCCGAGTGAAGGGCTGTTGGCGTCATTCACTGGTATCTGCCTCCTGAGGTCTCCCGCGCATCCGCGAGCCACCGAGCGCGCCGAACCTCCGCGGACGCGGGCTGGACGAGCTGGGTAGGGGTGGCGTGGCTGGGGACGGAACTCGCGACCTCACGCTTCCGTGAGGCATCCCGCGACGGTACATGGCGTGAGTCTCGCATCATGGGAGTAGGACAAAAGCCCCGCCTGGACGGGGTCCTGGCCTATACCTCGACCAACTCCGGGTCGGGAACATCCAGCGCCCCCGCCTCGGCCTCGAATCCCACCCGCTTGTGCGTGCCGTCGCAGAAGGGCTTGTTCGACGAGCACCCGCAGCGGCACAGCGCCAGCTTGGGCTTGTCCAGGACGCGTTCCTCCCCGTTCACCGTGAACCGCGTCCCTGACGGTAGGTCGATCACGAGCGAGCCGTTCTCACGCAAACGAATCCGCATACCATCACTCCAAGGCGCGGGGCCGATCGCCCCAAGGGCCGCCCGCGTTCTAGTCCTGCCCGGCGTGCGGCGCGTTGCGGATCGAGCCCCGCATGGAGCCTCCGTCCGCGACGCCGGACACGCTCGCAGCATACGCGCGCGGGACCTCCCGGAATGAAGGGACACACGTCCCTCGCGGGGATGCCGCGCTTCGAGATAGGGTCGGGACGTCGGCAGGCGCGGCTCGCCGCGCCCCCGACGGCGTTGGTCCGAACGGACCGGCGGCCGGTACGACGGGACATCCCGGAGCACCAGACCGGCGATCCCGCACCCGCAACGAGCTGGCACCCGGCAGCTGCCATGCTGCAGATCGGTACGAGCTCTGCAACCTGCCCGCTACGGAGGCGAACGAGCATGGTGGCACCGCACGCGACACAACCCGCCGAAGCCACCGCAACAGCCGTCGCCCTGGACGAGGCTGTCGCACGGGTGACCGAAACGGCGGGCCGTGCGCACACCGAGCTCGTCACCCTTGACGACGCCGCCGGCCGCGTGCTGGCGGCGGACCTCGCCAGCCGAGGCGACCTCCCCAACTGCCACGTCTCCGCCATGGACGGCTACGCCTGTCGGGCCTCCGACACGGCCCACGCCCGCAGCGGCGCGCCCGCGACGCTGCGGCTCGTCGGCGAGAGCGCTGCGGGCCGGCCCTTTGCCGGCACCGTCGGTCCCGGTGAGGCCACGACCATCTTCACGGGGGCGCCGGTGCCGCAAGGCGCCGACGCCATCCTCCGACTCGAGGACGCGTGGCGGTCCGCCGAGACGGTGACCTTCGAGGCGCCGGCGACCCCGGGCGACATTCGCGCCCGCGCGGATCAACTCGCGGCCGGCACCACCTATCTCGACGCAGGCACGCTGCTCACGCCACGCGCCGTGCTGCTCGCCGCAGCCATGGGGCACGGCGCTGTCGCGGTGGCGGCCAGGCCGCGGGTCGCGGTCGTGGTCACCGGCGACGAGATCGTGGACCCGGGCCAGGAACCGGCGCGCGGTCAGGTGGTCAACGCCAACGGTCCGGCGATCGCGGCGCTCGCTCGCGCCTTCGGAGCGGCCGTGGTCGACGTCCATCACGCCGGCGACGACCGTCAGGAGCTGGCCCGCACCCTGCGGGACCTCGGCCTCGACGTCGACCTGCTGGTGACCACCGGCGGCGCGGCCGCCGGGCGCTACGACCAGGTGCATGCGCTCCTCACCGGCGACCCGCTGGGGCGCGCGGAGTTCACGCGCGTGCAGGTGCGGCCCGGCGGGCCGGCTTCGTTCGGGAGCTACGCCGGCGTGCCGCTGCTGGCGCTGCCGGGGAACCCGGCGGCGGCAGCGGTGATCTTCCAGGTCCTCGGGGCCGCCTGGCTCTACCGCTACCTGGGACGGACGGATCTCCCGCCCTACCTGGCCCGCAGCCACGCGCGGGCGGCCGGGCCCTTCCGTCACGCCAAGCACAAGACCGGGCTGTGGCCGGCGCTGCGGTCACGCGCCACGGCCGACGATGCAGCGCTGGTCGAAGCGGCCGGCGGCGGCCATGGCGATGGCCCCGCGTTGCTGGGCCAGGCCGACTGCCTTGCGATCACGGCGCCGTGGCAGGATGTGCCCGCCGGCGGCCAGATCGAGGTGATGGACCTTGTCTAGGGCACGCTCACCGCGACCCACCCCCCCGGAGCCCGCCGACGGGATCGGCGTTCCCTGCCGTCCAGGCACGGAAGCGCCGCGCCCCGAGGCGCCAACAGGGCCGAGGACTTGAACGGAGGATCGGAATGGAGACGGCCACACGAACCGAACCGAGCACGGAGGAGCGCTCGGACCTCTACCGCTGGTTCTCGTCGCTGCTTGCGCGCGAGCTCGATACGGCGGCGTGGACGAGCCACGTCGGCGGCGAGTTCCTGGGCGCTCTCGACGAGCAGGCCGAGGAGCTCGATCTCACCCCCGAGGCCGCCGAGCTGCGCGATTATCTGGTGACGCACCGCAACGACGCCCCCGACAAGGCCGTGCTCGACCTCGCCGTGGACTACGCTCGCCTGTTCGTGGGTCCCGGGCCCGGCAAGGCACCGCCCTTCGAGTCGGTCTACACCAGCCCCAAGGGGCGGCTGTTCGCCGAGGCCTACAGCGATGTGGTCGGTGTCCTGCAACGAGAGCAGATCGGCGTCGCCCAGGACTTCCACGCTCCGGCGGACCACGCCGCCGTGGAGCTCGCGATCATGGCCTACCTCGTCGGCGGGGCCAGCGACGAGGAGCCGGCGAAGCCGGCTCAGCCCGAGAAGGCACGAGAGTTCTACGACGGCCACGTCATGAACTGGTTCCCGAAGTGGAGCAAGGACGTCGCCGAGAACGCGGAGACGGGGTTCTACCGGGGCGTGACGCGCTTCATGATGGGCTTCCTCGAAGGCGAGCGCGCACGGCTGGAGGGTGGCAGCGCTTCATGAAAGACTCCTATGGCCGGGACGTGAGCTACCTGCGGATCTCGGTCACGGACCGGTGCAACTTCCGGTGCCGCTACTGCATGCCGTTCGAAGGCGTGCCGGCCGCGCGCCACGATGAGATGCTGAGCTTCGACGACATCGTTCGCATCGCGAGGACGGCCAACGAGCTCGGCATCCGCGCCTTCCGCATCACCGGCGGCGAGCCCCTCGTGCGGCGCGGGCTGCCCGACCTCATCCGCGCCCTGCGCGACCACTGCGAGATCGACGATCTCTCGATGACCACCAACGCCTTCCTGCTGCCGCGCTTCGCGCGCGAGCTCAAGGACGCCGGTCTCGACCGGGTGAACATCAGCATCGACTCGCTCGATCCCGAGAAGTTCCGCTGGATCGCGCGCGGCGGCGACCTGGAGACGGTGCTCAGGGGCCTCGACGCCGCGCTCGAGGTAGGTTTCGACCCCATCAAGACCAACACGGTGGTGATGGGGGGCTTCAACGACGACGAGATCATCGACCTCATCGACTATCTAACGATCGACAAGCCGGTCTCCGCGCGCTTCATCGAGTACATGCCCATCGGTGAGGCGCCCCGCGCGGGCCTCGAGTACGTGGACCTCACCGCCAAGCGCGAGGAGCTCACCGCGAAGTACGGGCTCGAGCCGGCCGAGATCAACCGCGGCCACGGGCCCGCCTCCTACTGGCGCGTCCGGGGCGGAGCGGGTCTCGTCGGGTTCATCACCCCGATCTCCGACAAGTACTGCGGGACCTGCAGCCGCCTGCGCCTCGACGCCCGCGGCGTGGTCCGTCCCTGCATCGCCTACGACTTCGGCGTGTCGCTGCGAAACGCGCTCCACGACGGTGGGACCGAGCGCGTCCGCGAGCTGATCGAGGGCATCATCCTGAACAAGCCCAAGGAGCACCATTGGGAGACCGGCGAGGTGTCGCCGGTCTCGATGTCGGCGCTCGGAGGCTGACCGCCGCCACTCGCTCCTCCGGTACGAGGTGACGTGGCCGGCCCTTCGCGGGCCGGCCACGCTCGTGCGGGTCGCGGCGCGAGGCGGGCTCAGCGCCTCCCGGCGCCGGCCGCCACCGTACTCACGGGGTGACGCCCGGGGCGGCGTCCGCCAGGTCGGCGACCCAGATGTCGAAGTGGCCGGCGCGGTCGCTGCTGAACGCGACCTTGCCGCCGTCGGGGCTCCAATCGGGTGCCAGGGCATCGCCGCCCAGCGCCGCGGTCAGCTCCAGCGCGCCGCTGCCGTCCGGGCGTACCAGCCACACCGCCGCCATCAGGTCGGGGTTCCAGGACCACTGGGCGATCCAGCGGCCGTCGGGGCTCCACGTCGGGTCGCGGTCGGCCAGCGTCTGCGTGGGCACCAGCAGCGAGGGGTTGCTGCCGTTCGGGTCGGTGATCCAGGTCTTGTACGAGAGCGTCAGCTGCCCGGTCGGCACGGTCACCAGGGCCGGCATCTGCACCGTGAGCCGCCCGCCCGCCGGACTCCAATTGGTGTTCCCCTTGGCCTGCCCGATGTCCATGGGCAGGAGCGTGGAGCCCGGCACGGCCCGCGGCGTCGCGGCGTAGTCAGGCGTTCCCGCGGAGGTGAGCGGGAAGTCCAGCCGCCACAGCCCGTACGCGCCGCCGCTGGCCACCTGGTAGGCGATCTCGCGACCGTCCGGTGACCACTGCGGCCGGCTGGGGCTGGACTGCCCGGGCGGCGTCAGTCGCACGATGCTGCCGTCGGCGACGTGCAGCAGGTCGATCTGCCAGTCGTCCCGCCCGCTGCGGGCCTGGTAGGCGATGGCGCGGCCGTCGGGGCTCCACACCGGGAACGCCACCATGGCAGCGTGGGTGAGTCGCTGCTTGTCGCTGCCGTCGGCGTTCATCAGCCACAGCGCGCTCTGGTCGGGGGCATCTGATCGCCAGTAGACGATCCGGCTGCCGTCGGGGCTCCAGTTGGCCCAGCCGGCGTTGCCCCGGGTGGTGAGCTGCCGCTGCGCCGAGCCGTCGGCGTTCATGCGCCACAGGCTCCAGCTCCCGTCGGCGGCGCGCACGCTGTAGAGGATGCTGGCGCCGTCGGGCGACCACAGCGGGGTGGTCTCCTCCGCGGCGGATGCGGTGAGGCGCGTGAAGCCCGCCGGCGCGGCCGCGCTGTCGGCAGGCAGGTGGAGCTGGGCGAAGACGTCCTGCGGGGCGCCGCTATCCGCCGGCAGCGGCCCGGCCAGACGGTGACACTGGCTGCAGCCTGCCGTCTGGAACTTGCCCAGGTTGACCGGATGCTGGCGTACCGGCAGGCCGGGGATCAGGGCGCTCGCCTCGAGCGTCACGATCGGCTTCAGGACGCCGGACTGGGTGTTGTAGGCGTCGGGCTGCTGCGTGAGCCGGCCCAGGATGACCCGGATGCGTGCGTTCGACGCGCCGTCCGCGCTGCCCTGTGGGGTGGGCGCGGCGGTCGTACCCTGGGCCGCGGCGATTGGCAGCGCGACGGCAAGCGCCAGCGCCGCCAGGAGGGCCGGCCACGTCGGGCCGCGCCGACCGAGACCAAGCTTGTCGCTCATCTCTGTAGTGCCTCCTCGAATCGGATCGCTGTTCTCGCGGCGTGCCCTGGGGCGGGACGATCACGGTGGCCGGCGCCTCCGCTCTCGCGAGCGGAGTGGGGCGCGCCGGCCGTCACCAGCTAGCATCGCCCGCGCCCCGGAGCGCCGGCCATGACCTGAGTCAAGGAAGCAGGCGGCCGCGCTGCACCAACGCGTCGGGGCCCGGAGACGCGCTCCGGGCCCCGACGGTAGCCTCGACTCGCTAGCGAGGCGTCACGCCTGGGATCAGGCCTCCTCAGGCGGCTGGAAGGCGGTGACGAACGGCAGCGTGCCGGTGTACTTCTCGACCTGCACCAGCGCCGTCTTGGTGGGGTTGCCGTCCGACAGCTTGGAGTTCGGCTGGTCGCTGGTCAGGTTGTTGGGGCAGCCGTGCTTGTCCAGCGAGCCGATCTTGCCCGGCTCCATGGGGTCGTACC
>CAZBZU010000069.1:0-12636 GCA_964496495.1 uncultured bacterium | reverse complement strand
GTCGTAACACCTCCTAGAGACACGTGACCCCTCCACGAAAGGCCGGACCGCCCTCGCCGGCCTTTCAACTTTTGTTGCACGGAAGCCATCCGGCCGCGGTCCGCGGCCGGTGTCAGGCGTGCCCGGCGGGTCGAGCCGCCGGGCACGAAGACATCTGCAGGTACGGTGCGCGGCGTGCCGCTACTGCTTGAGCACCTTCACGCGGTAGAAGAAGGGGATCTCCTTGCCCGGCTCCATGGCGGTGAGCACCGTCCAGCGGATGTTGGTGTAGCTGGTGGGCTCGGCCACCTTCTTGGCGTCGCCGCTGCCGGTCAGCACCGGCGGCTTGGAGTAGTTGTGACCGCCGTCGGCCGAGAACTCGGCCAGCAGGCTGTCGCTCGAGGGCGTGGCAGAGTTGGCGACGTACTCCATGCCGCTGGGAACGGGCGTGCTGATCACCACCACGCCGGCGGGAAGCGTGGTGTCGCCCACGTTCTTGGCGAACAGGCGGTACTCCACGATCTGGCCCGGCCGGGCGGTGTCGGCCTTGGTGAGCTTCTCGCCCTTGGAGCCGTCCTTGTTGGTGACCTCACTGACGATGTAGATCTCGGTGCGGAGCTGGATGGGGTTGCTGGTTGCCGACTGGCCGGCGGCCGGCTGCGAACCGGAATCCTGCGCCAGCACCGGGCTCATGGCCACCATCGCAAGCAGCGCGGCCACCAGCGGAAGCGCGTACCTTCGTGCTGTCATCGATCAAGCTTACCAGGGCAGCATGACGCGGTCTTGAAAGCTCCCTGAAGGAACGGTCAAGGTTCGCCGGCCAGGCGCCCGCCGCAACTCACTGCGAGCCGGCGGCCGGCCCCCCGCCGGTGGCGGGCCCCGGCGTCCCCACCGCATCGGTGGCGCTACCCCCGGGCGGTCCCGCTCCTTCGGCCTGGCCCGCCGAGCCCGCGAACGATACGTACGGCCGCGCCTCCGCCACGCCGTTGGCGGCAGCAGCCTTGAACCAGGTGAGCGCCGCCGCAAAGTCCTGCGGCACCCCGGTCCCGTGGAACAGCGCCAGGGCGTACTGGAACTGGCCGGGGCCGTAGCCCTCCCGGGCGGCGGCCCGGTAGAGCCCTGCCGCCCTGGTGGGATTGCGCTCGACGCCCATGCCGCGGGCGAAGAGCTGCCCCAGCGCCACCTGCGCCTGGGGGTAGCCCTGATCGGCGGCACGCCGGTACCAGGTCGCCGCGTCGTGGTTGCTCCAAGCGCGGCCCTGTCCGTTCTCGGCCATGTACCCGAGCATGTACTCGGCGCGCGCGCTGCCGGACTTCGCCAGAGGCGTCCACACGCGCCGCGCTTCGCTGAAGTCGCCACTGCTGTAGGCGCGCATGCCGGCATCCACGCCCGCCTGAGACCGTGCGCCAGAGCGAAGGCTCATCAGGGCCTGCAGCGCCAGCAGCAGCAGCAGCGCCACCAGGAAGCCAATGAACAGCCCTCGGCGCAGCCCAGGAGCGCGGGATGCCGCCACCGGGCCGCCGGGACGCCAGGCGTCGTCGGCCATCCACGCCGGGGCTCGCTCGATCGGCTCCGCGCCCGGCCTCGGCGTGGCTGACGGTGCGCCCTCCCGGGCCTCTGCCGGCACCGAGGTGGGCGGCCCCTCCACCACCGCTCCGCTCTCCGCGGCGATCGCCGGCGCCTCGTGCGGCGACGGCACCCACCGGGTCGACGAGAGGAATACGTTGGGGGGCTCCTGGTACTCGGACTGACCCGGCCGCGAAGGCTCCGGCGGCGCGCGCCCCGCGGTCGCGGCAGGCGCCGGCTGGTGCGGCTCGGACAGCACCCGAACCGCCACGCCGGCGTCCCTGAACGCCCGGGCGATGCGCTCGGCCTTGTCCTTCGGAAGGGGCCTGGTCACGGGCCCGGTCCGGCCCTCGACCAGCTTGCGCACGCGGCTCTCGTCCATGGCGAAGCGCCCGGCGATCCGAGCGGCGATCTCGCCGACCAGCTCTCCGGCGACCGGCTCACTCACCTCCACCACGAACCGAGTCTCTGCCATACGTCCGCCCCCGTGACGAAGGTCATTGTAAACGTCCGGCTCGGCCGGTCGGCGTTCGGTATTGCGCTTCCCTGCCGGCGGCATCCCGGCGGGCGGGGCGCGGCCGCGGGCGCATCCGGCACGGGTGCTATCCTCGAGGTACCCATGAAGCTGATCCTGACGATCGTTCAGGACGCTGACGCCGGCCGCTTGCAGGAGGCGCTCGCCGGTCAGGGCCTGCAGTCGACCAAGCTGGCATCCACCGGCGGCTTCCTGCGCGAGGGCAACACCACCCTGATCATCGGCGTGGAGGAGCCTGAGCTCGAGCGCGTCAAGGCCATCGTGCAGGAGACCTGCCGTCAGCGCACCAAGGCGATGAGCGCGAGCTCACCGGTTCACGCCCTCGAGGGCGTATTCACCAGCCCGCCCCTGGCGGTGCCGGTGGGCGGGGCCATCCTCTTCGTGCTGTCCGTCGACGAGTTCCTCCGCCTCTAGCGATCCCGTCCGGCAGCGGCTCGCAGGACGCTTGCCTCTGGCGCCCGCCACGGCTGCCGCCCATACTCCGGGCGAGGCACGATCGTGCTCGCGTCGCTGGAGAGGGGGAGCCATGCCAGTCTCCGTCCACCGCGTCCGCTACTACTACGCCACCCTCGAGGAGGTGCCGGGGCAGACCTACGGCGTGCTCGCGCAGCTGGCCGCTTGCGACGTCGACCTGCTGGCATTCACGGCCGCGCCGGTGGGGCCGAACCATGTTCAGTGGTCGCTCTTCCCCGCCGACACCAAGGAGTTCGAAGCGGTCGCCCACGACATCGGGTTGCCCATCTCGGCAGTCCAGGACGCGCTGCTGGTGCAGGGCGACGACCGCCTGGGCGCACTGGCGGAGCTCCACGAGCGGCTCTGCGACGCTCGCGTCGACGTCTATGCCACCAGCGGGGTCACCGCCGGCTCCGGGCGCTACGGCTACGTCATCTACGTCAAGCCCGACGAGGTCGATCGCGCCGCCGAGGCCCTGCACGCGGTGGCGACGTGACCTCGTCGCGCCTCCCTCGCAGGTCCGAAGTTTGCGCCGTGGACGCAACCTCTCGCGCCTGGGCTTCGTTGACAACGGCGACGGCAACCCCGTAGACTACAGTCCGCTTGGGGCTGTGGCGCAGTTGGGAGCGCGCCTGAATCGCACTCAGGAGGTCAGGGGTTCGAATCCCCTCAGCTCCACCAAGCTTTCCTCGGGACAGGGGCGCGACCGGCGTGGGTCGCGCCCCGCTTGACGTCCGCCCGTAGCAGCCGCACCGCTCGGCCCAGCGAGACTGGGGCGCGCGGCGGCGGCGCTCGCGCCGGCGTCAGGGCGCTTCGCGCGCGTCGCCCAGGGACAGGAAGTAGCGGATGATCTCGGCGCGGCGGCGGGCGTGCATCTTGCTCAGGATGCTGCTGACATGGTTCTTCACCGTCTTCTCGGAGATCGCCACGCGCTCGGCGATCTCGCGGTTGGACAGGCCCTCGGCCACGAACCCGGCGATCTGCGACTCGCGGGCGGTGAGCTGTTCGCGGAGGATGGGCGGCTGCTTGACGGGTTGCCTCTGCAGATAGCGTATGAGCGCCGCGCTCACCTGCGCCCGCAGCACGTCACGACCCTCGGCCAGCTCGTAGATCGTCCGCGTCAGCGTCTCCGCGTCGGTGGTCTTCGACACGAAGCCGTCGACGCCGGCCGCGACGGCCTTGGCGACGGTGTCCTCGCCGGAGTAGGAGGTCAGCACCAGGATGCGGGTCGCGGGCGAGTCCGCTCGCAGCTCCGGCACGATGTCGATGGCATTGCCGTCGGGTAAGCGCACGTCCAGGATCAGCACGTCCGGTTGCTCCCGCCGCGCGGCGGCCCGGGCCTCCGCAGCGCTGCCCGCCACGGCGACCACCGCGATGCCCTCCTCGTCCTCGAGGAGCGACGCCAGCCCCACCCTGACGATCTCATGGTCGTCGACGATGGCAACGCGAATAGGCATGCCGACATCCTTTCCGGGGCCGCGCGCCGCCCGGCCGTCCGGCGTGCGCCGCGCCTCGCTCACCCGTCGCCTGCCGCCATCGGCACCACCATGCTGGCGCCGAACTCCCCGTCACCGAGGGTCGTCGTGAAGCGCCCGCCAACCCGCTCGAGGCGGCGCCTGGCACCGGCGAGCCCGGTTCCCTCGACCACCTCCGCGCCGGCCGGCACACCGCGGCCGTCGTCGCGTACCCGCACCTCCAACTCGCGCTCGCGGCATGCGAAGGTGACGGCTACCTCGTCGGCGCCACCGTGGCGGACGGCATTCGCCACCAGCTCCGCCAGCGCCGAGGACAGCGCCGACGCCACCTCCTCGGAGACCTCCGGCACCCGTTCGCAACGCCAGGCCAGATCCACGCCGTAGAGGCCGGCGACGTCCGCCACGTGCTTCTGGAGCTGCTCCCAGGTGTTGCTGCGCTGCACGCGATCCGTCAGCAGGCTCAGCTGCCCCCGGATCGCGGCCATGGCGCGCTCGATCGCCCCGATGGCGCTGGTCGTGGTCATGCTGTCCGTGAGCACCGCCAGCCCGCGGCGACGTGCCCGGTGCAGCTGGATGCCGACCGCGTACAGGCCTTGCAGGGCTCCGTCGTGAAGCTGGGAGGCCACGCGCCGTTGCTCCTCCATGCGCAGCAGCTCGCCGCGCTCCCTGTCGACGCGGGCCCTGCCGATGGCCACGGCCGCTTGATGTGCGAACAGCACCAGCAGGTGCTCGTCGCGCTCGGTGAAGCGACCGGGCTCGGCGTCCGCGACGTAGAGATGGCCGAAGAGCTCCCCCTCGTAACGCACGGGGACCCCCAGGAACGCCCTGAGGTGCGGGTGGCCGTCCGGGAAGCCGGCCATGTCGGGCTCGATCGTGACGTTATCGATGCGCACGACATCGTGGCGCGACAGCCGGCCCAGCAGCCCGCGGTGCGTCGGCGGCAGCCCGATGACGGCCGCCGTGCCCGGGTCGACGCCCGTGGTCACGAACTCCACCACCTGCTGGTGCTCGTCGAGCTCGGCCAGGGCCCCGAATCGTGCGTGGGCCAGGCGCGCGGCCACCTCGACGATGGTGCTCAGGATGTCGCGGTAGTCACTTCCGCTGCTCGTCTCCAGAGACGCCTGGTAGAGCAGCCGGAGCTCCTCCTGGCGCGCCATCGCCTCGTCGTAGAGGTGCCGGATGCGATCGCGCTGCCGCACCAGGATGGCTTCCACGCGCGCCAGCTGGGTGAAGGTCAACCACACCACGGTCACCAGGATGCCGAAGCGGAGCACCCAGGCGTACTGCTCGATGACCGCGCGCCACCGCCCGGGCGCGGCGTCGCCCCGTGGCTCGACCACCAGGCCGAAGAGCAACTCCACGGCCACCAGGATCCCGATGATCAGCCACCTGAGCGACCGGAAGAAGCGTGGCCGCGACGAGGTGACCGTGGCTTCAGGCGCGTTGCTTGTGTCCACCCGGCGATCGCCTCCCCGGGCCCGCTGGCGTTCCTCGCCTGCAGGATAGCCCCGACGCGACCGCGCCACCGTCACGGCGCCGGGATCGCCAGGACGAGCTCACCGCTCCTGAGCTCGCACCCAGCCGCCGACCCAACCGTTGAGACCGGCCAGGCCGGCGACGGCGCCCGGCACGAAGAAGAGGATGGCCGGGAGCCAGCGCCCCGTGACCGCCAAGAGCAGCACGCCGGTCGCTTCGAGGAGCAGGCCCGCGGCCAGGCCGAGCCCGGGCAGCCGCCGCGAGGACGCGCTCGCTCCGCCGAAGCGGGTCACCGCCGCCCTCGCCATGGGCGCGCCATCGCCACGCTCCGGAGCCGCGATGGCGCCGGCCCCCGCACCGTCCGTCGCGGCATCGTGCACGATCTCGCGAGCGACGGCCATCCCCTGGGCCATCGCCCCCACCACCGTCGACGGACCCGAGAGGCTGTCGCCGGCGGCCCACAGCGAGGCCGCCAGTGGCTCTGCGGCGCGGGCCCGCAGGTACGCCCGGCCGCGCACCAGCTCGCCGAGGCGGCGGCTGCCAGCCGGCAGCCCGCTCGCCGTCAGGCTGCGCGGGGGCACCGCTCGACCCGGCCGGGGCGGCCTCACGGGCAGCCTGGCATCCGTCTGCTCGGGGAACGGTCCGCCCACCCGGTAGCCGGTTGCCAGCACCACGTGGGTCACCGCCAGGCGCTCCGGGGCGCCGGCGACCCGCTGCGGCAGCCGGTCCGCGCGGCGCTGCCGCGTGTGCAGCAGGACCGCAGCGACAACGTTGCCGCCGTCGTCGTCCTCGAAACGCTCGACCATGCGGTTGAACGCGATGCGAACTCCCTCACGCTCGGCCTCCAGAAGCTCGTCCTCGCGCACCGCGGCGAAGCGGCGATCGAACCAGTCGATAGCGGTGACCTCGCAGCCCAGCCGGCGCGCGCTGCGCGCTACGTCCATGGCGGTGTTGCCGGCCCCTACCACCAGCAGGTGGGCGCCCTCGGGCAGATCGGGCAGGTGTCGGTCGTCGCGAGACTCCGACAGCAGCGCCAGCTTGGCCCGCCTGAGGAAGCTGGTGGCGTCCTCCACCCCCTCGGCGTCCGCTCCCGGAACCGGCAGGCGTGCCGGCTCGCTGGCGCCCTGCGCCAGCACGACGGCGTCGTACTCGCGCCGCAGCTTCGCCAGCGCGTCCTCGTCGACCTCGACCCGGGTCCGCAGCTCCAGCCCGGCGCGTCGCAGGGCCGCCATGGGCCGGCGCGCCACCGCCTCGGGCAGCGTGAAGCCCGGGATGCCCCACGCCAGCACCCCGCCCGTCACGTTCTCGCGCTCGAACATGGTCACCCGAGCGCCCTTCTCCAGCAGCTCCCAGGCCGCGGCCATGCCGGCGGGCCCGCTGCCGATCACGGCCACCCTCTTCGCCGACGGCCCGGGCGCTCGACGGCGCAGCTCCGGCACGGGGCGTTGCTCGGTCACGAACCGCTCGAGCTGGCCGATGGCGACCGGGTCACCGCCGGCGAGCTTCCAGCTGCAGGCGCCCTCGCACTGGAGCGACTGGTCGCACACCCTGCTGCAAACGTCCGGCATCATGCTGGTGCGGCGAAGCACGGCGTGCGCCTCGTCCCAGTCCTCGTCGCGGATCGCCGCGATGAAGGCGGGAATGTCGTTGTCCGCCGGACAGCCCAGCACGCAGGTGGGGTCCGGACACTGCAGGCAGCGCTCCGCTTCACGCATCGCGTCGGCATAGCCGAACGCCGGGCGTGTCGGCGTGATGTCGCCGCGAATGTCGCTCGGCACTGGCTGCTCGACCGTCACACGCGGAGCCACCAGCAACGGCCCCGTGACCGCGATGGCCCCGAACGGGCAGGTTCGCTCGCACTGACGGCAACCCACGCACAGCGGGTCCGAGCCGACCACCTTCCAGGCAACCGGGTCCAGGTCGAGAGCGCCCGCCGGGCACCGGATCACGCACTCCTGGCAACCCGCGCAGCGCTCGTCGTTCACGAGGACGTGCGGCGTTGCCTCGAGATAGCCGTCGCCCGGCGGCATCGCCGCCAAGGACGGCACGTCCGTCTGGCGCGGTCGCGCCGTCGTGGCTCTCGTCATTCCGCGCCTCCCATCGCTACGTACAGCACCACCATCGCCGCCCCGAGGGCCACCACGAAGAGGATGCTGAGCGCCTGCAGCCACCCTGCCCGGGTGGTGAAGGGCGTCACGTCGCGCCGAACGTTCCTCACCGTGGCATAGACGGACGCCGCCGTCCCCACGAGAACCACGATCACCTGGCTCCACACCACGCCGGCCGGGGACAGGATGTGCACCTGGTACAGGCTCGAGTGCGCGGTCCCGAACAGGTTCCACCCGATCGAGAAGGGGTCGGAGATGGCGGGGACGATGCGCAGCGCGTGATTCCAGAAGCGCGGCAGCTGCCGAGCCAGGTAGTCCACGGCCAGCAGCGGCAGCAGGCCGTACATGATCGGCATGAACCAGGCGAAGTATCCGCGCCGGCCCTTGCCGAGCCCGGGTTCGGCCGTCGTGCTCGGCACCGGACCGCCGCCGCCGGCCACCGCCACGCCGGCCCCGGCACCGCTGCTCGCGGCCACGTCGCCGGCCCAGCCGGCCGGCGCGCGGCGCTGCAGCATGACCTTCAGCAACCACGCCCAGGCCATCACCACGCCGCCCGCGACGGCCGTGATCACCAGGTAATCCACCGGGTTGGGGTAGCCGGGGAAGTGCATCCAGCCGTTCAGCGCGTCGTCCACCACGCCGTACGCCTGCAACGCGTTCAGCTGCTGGTAGAGCACCAGCCCGAGCAGGATGGCGGCCGCCACTGAGACGTCCCAGCGCCGCCGCACCGGCGCCACCACGGAGGTCAACGGCGCCTGCAGGTAGAGTCCGACGTTGTCGTACGGGCAGTTCTTGACGCACTCGGTGCACAGCCCGCAGAAGGCGTTCGAGGTGGCGCTGCCGGGCCACTCGTACCAGGGGCAGCCGTAGCCGTCCTCGCTGCCGCGCATGCAGTCCTTCGTGGAGCACGCCAGGCAGACGTCGCGGTCCTTGGTGCGGAAGCCCGCCACCATCCCGGTCGACCCCACGGTGCCGATCAGCGACGTGAGCGGGCACAGATACCGGCAGAACGTGCGGCGTTCCATCACCAGGAAGGTGCCGAGCGCCAGCGCGATGATGCCGAACACCATGTAGCTGGTGTAGGCGGGCACGCCCGGCCCGGCGATGCCGAAGAACTCCTCGATCCACGTCAACACGACGAAGACCACCGCCGAGCTGATGATGCCGTAGCGACTCCACAACCGGGGCCACCTGCTGCCCGCACCGATCGAGCGCGGACGCCTGCCCCACGGCGTCAACCGCTGGACCCACTCGGCGAAGCCGCCGAACGGGCACATCAGGCACCAGGCACGCCCGACCCCCACCATCAGGACGAACACCACCATGAACCAGATGTACCAGGTGATGACCGTGGAGAAATTCCGCGTCGGCCGCATCGCTCCGACGAGTCCGGTGACGATGACGATCCAGAAGATGATCTGGTTCGGCAGGATGAAGAAGAACTGGAACTTCCTGCTCTTCAGCAGGCGCTTGAGCCACGGGAAGCGCGTCAGCTCGAAGCGGGGATCGGGGTCACTGGGCCCGAAGTGTCCTTCCAGACCGTCGCGCCTCGGCTCACGTAGCTGTCGTGTGATGACGGCCATGCTGCTCATCCTCCTCGTCGACGCCTCGACCATAGGGGGGTGGCCGCCATGCCACCAGTGCCGACGCGCCTAGGCGCGGCCGGTGCCAGCCTGGGACCTTCGCCCTATGCCGCGCCCGCGCGTTGCACGTGGCGGCAGTCACGCTTCGGGTGGAGGCGCACTCGAGCCCGCCGCCCCAGCGGGCCACAGCGCGCCGCCGGCTACGACGCGCGGCGAGGCTCACAGGCGGTAGCATTGGGCCGCTGTGTCGTTCCTCGTCGCCCTCTTCGTCTCGGGCATCGCCGCCGGCACCCTGGGCGCGCTGCTCGGCCTGGGCGGCGGCATCTTCCTGGTGCCGCTGCTGACTGTCGTGTTCGACCTGCCGGTGCGCGTGGCGGTGGGCACCAGCCTGATCTGTGTCATCGCCACCTCCGCCGGGGTGGCCGCGCTCGCCTCCGAGGAGAGCGGTGCCGACGTGCCGCTGGCGCTGCGCTTGGAGATCGGCACCGCCGCCGGTGCCGTCATCGGTGGCGTGGTGAGCGCCTTCGTGCCCGCCAGGGCCCTCAGCTTCGTGTTCGCCGCGGCGGTCTTCGGCACGGCCGTCTACACGCTCAAGAAGGCGGGCGCGCCGGGCGAGGCGATGTTCCGGCGCGACTACCGTCCCCGCCGCTGGACGCTTGGGTACAGCGTTGCCGGCCTGGCGGGGATGGTGTCGGGGATGCTGGGGGTGGGTGGGGGCTTCATCAAGGTGCCCACGATGTACGCCATCATGGGCGTCCCGCTGGGCATCGCCACCGCCACCAGCAACTTCATGGTCGGCATCACCGCCGCCGCCAGCGTCTTCGTCTACCTCGGCCGCGGCGACGTGCGCCCCCTCATCACCGTCGCCACCGCCGGCGGCGTGTTCATCGGGGCCTCGATCGGCACCGTCGTGCAACGCCGCCTCAAGGTCGCCTGGCTGCGTTGGGCGCTGGTGCTGCTGATGACCGGCATCGGCGTGCAGATGCTGTGGAAGGGATTCTGAGCCGTGCCCGGCAACGCCCGCCATCCCAGCGGCATGCACACCACGATGCAGCGGGTGTCTCGCTGGCTGTCGGCGTTCGCGCTGACGCTGATGGCTCTGGGGCTGGCCCTGGCACTCCTCCACGGCGGCGCCGACCAACCCCTGCGACTGGGGCTGGCGCAGCGCTCACACCGCCTCATGCTGTTCGGCCTGGTGGTGCTGGCGGTGCTGCCCGGCGTGCGCGTGCTGATAGCCCTCACCTACTACACCGCCGCCCGCCGCCTGGCCGAAGCGCTGGTGGCGCTGGTGGTGGTGATGGAGCTGATCGCCTCGATGATCACGCGGGGGTAACGCCGCCGAGCTGGAGCGCCGCGGCGCGCCCGCTCGCCGCAGCGCCCTGCAAAGCCAAAAGTCCCGTCCCTGTCAGCCATTCTCCCCACACCGTTGTCGGACTTTCGCCGATGCGCGGCGGCGGTCTCTCCACTAGGCTGCGGGCGACCCCGGAGGGAGCACCAGGCGCGTCACGCGCTCAGGCGTGGCGGCCACGCGAGCCCGTGTTCGCTGGAGGTGACGCCGCATGCACGGAATGCTGGAGCCCACCAGGGGATTCGAGATCATCACCAAGGAGAACCTCCGCGGCCCCAAACCCAACCTCGGCGACTACGAGTTCACGGTGGCCGGCTTCCGCTGGGAGTCCGTCCGCCGCCTCCTCGAGGGCTTGCCCCACGGCTCCGGACTGAACATCGCGCACGAGACCGTGGACCGGCACGCCCGCGGCGCCTCCCGGCGGCGCACCGCGCTGCGCTGGCTGGGCAAGTCGGGCCAGACGCGCGAGCTCAGCTACGGCGATCTCGCCGAGGAGACCTCGCGCTTCGCCAACGTGCTTCGATCGTTGGGGGTCCACAAGGGCGACCGCGTGTTCGCCCTGATGGGCAGGGTGCCGGAGCTGTACGTGGCCGCCTTGGGCACGCTCAAGGCGGGCGCCGTGTTCTGCCCGCTGTTCTCCGCCTTCGGCCCCGACCCTATCCGGCAACGCCTGCAGATCGGCGAGGGGAAGGTGCTGGTCACCACACCAGCGCTCTACCGCCGCAAGGTCGCCGAGCTGCGCGGCACCCTGCCCTCGCTGGAGACGGTGCTGCTGGTGACCGGCGAGAACGAGGCCGCGCCCCCCGAGGGCACGCGCGACTACCGGGAGTTGATGGCCTCGGCCCCGACCGAGTTCCTCATCCCGCCCACCGACCCCGAGGACATGGCCCTGCTGCACTTCACCAGCGGCACCACGGGCACCCCCAAGGGCGCGGTGCACGTGCACCAGGCCGTGCTGCACCATTACCTCACCGGCCTCTACGCGCTCGACTTCCACCCGGGCGACGTGTTCTGGTGCACGGCGGACCCGGGCTGGGTCACGGGCACCTCCTACGGCATCATCGCGCCGCTGCTGCACGGCATCACCAACGTGATCGACGAAGGCGACCTCGATGCCGACCGCTGGTACGGCATCATCGAGCGCGAGAAGGTGACGGTGTGGTACACCGCGCCTACCGCGGTGCGCATGCTCATGCGGGTGGGCGCCCAGGTGGCCCGGGAGTACGACCTCTCCAGCCTGCGCTTCATCGGCAGCGTGGGCGAGCCGCTCAACCCCGAAGCGGTGGTGTGGGGCCAGGAGGCCTTCGGCCTCCCCATCCACGACAACTGGTGGCAGACGGAGACGGGCGGGATCATGATCGCCAACTACCGCTCCATGGCCGTGAAGCCCGGGTCCATGGGGCGCCCGCTGCCAGGCATCGAGGCCGCCATCGTCAAGCGCGTGGGGGGCGGTCACCTGAAGGTGGTGAGCGCGCCCGACGCCGAAGGCGAGCTGGCGCTGAAGCCCGGCTGGCCGTCGATGTTCCGCGGCTACCTCCACGACGACGCCCGCTATGCCAAGTGCTTCGTCGACGGCTGGTACCTCAGCGGCGACCTGGCGCGCCGCGACGCGGGCGGGTACTTCTGGTTCGTGGGCCGCGCCGACGACGTCATCAAGTCCGCCGGCCACCTCATCGGCCCCTTCGAGGTCGAGAGTGCCCTGCTCGAGCACCCGGCGGTCGCCGAGGCCGGCGTCATCGGGGTGCCCGACCCGGTGGTAGGCGAGCTGGTGAAGGCGTTCGTGATCCTCCACAAGGGATTCGACCCGACCGAGGCCCTCAAGCTCGAGATCCAGGGCCATGCCCGCAAGCGGCTCGGCCCGGCGGTCGCGCCCAAGGCCATCGAGTTCCGCGACACCCTGCCCCACACCCGTAGCGGCAAGATCATGCGCCGGCTCCTGAAGGCGAGGGAGCTGGGCTTGCCCGAGGGGGACATCTCCACCCTGGAGGACCAGCGATGAGCGCGCCCGCCACTCTCGATCGCCCGCACGTCCACGAGCTGCTGCTCGACATGGTGCGTATCCGGCGCATGGAGGAGATGTGCGCCGAGCTCTACCAGGCCACCAAGATCCGCG
>CAZBZU010000068.1:0-12740 GCA_964496495.1 uncultured bacterium | reverse complement strand
CACGCCGTTGGCGATGGTGTCGCACTTCATGATGCCGCCGAAGATGTTGACGAAGATGCCCTTGACGTTGGGGTCGCTTGTGATGATGGTGAACGCCGCGGTGACGTTCTCTTCGGTGGCGCCGCCGCCGACGTCGAGGAAGTTGGCCGGCTCGCCGCCCACCTGCTTGATGGTGTCCATGGTCGCCATAGCCAGGCCGGCGCCGTTGACCAGGCAGCCGACGCTGCCGTCGAGCTTGATGAAGCTCAGGCCGTACTTGCCCGCCTCCACCTCGGCAGCGTTCTCCTCGCTGAGGTCGCGCATCCCCACCACGTCCGGGTGACGGAAGAGCGCGTTGTTGTCGAAGCTCATCTTGCCGTCGAGCGCCATCACCGAGCCTTGCGCCGTCACGACCAGCGGGTTGATCTCGACCAGGTCCGTGTCGAGGCTCTCGGCGGCGGCGGCCAGCGCCTCGAGGAAGGCGACACCATTCCCGAAGGCCTCGCCGTCGAGGCCCAGCCCGTAGGCGAGGCGGCGGGCCTGGAAGTCGGCCAGCGAGGTGGCCGGGTCGATCGTCTCGCGCAAGATCTTCTCCGGAGCGCGGGCCGCGACCTCCTCGATCTCCATCCCACCTTCGGTCGATGCCATCACCACGTTGCGGCCGCTCGCGCGGTCGAGCACCACGGAGAGGTAGAGCTCGCGCGCGATGTCGATGCCCTGCTCGACATAGACGCGGTTCACCTGCTTGCCTTCGGGGCCGGTCTGCACCGTGACCAGGGTGGACCCGAGCATCTGCTCGGCCAGCTGGCGAACCCTCGCCTCGGCCGCCGCGATGCCGCCCTCGACGCCGTCCGTCACGACGTTCACGCCAGGGAGGTCGGGATGCTCCTTGAACCTGCCCTTGCCGCGGCCGCCGGCGTGGATCTGCGACTTGATCACCACCACAGGGTGGCCCCCCGCCTCAACCACGGGGCGCACAGCCGCGGCCGCTTCGTCCGGCGTGGTGGCGACGCGCCCCACCGGCACGGCGATGCCGCGGGCTGCCATCAGTTGCTTGGCTTGATACTCGTGGATCTTCAACGGTGACCTCCAGCGTGTCGGTTCTAGCCGACCCAGCCTACCGCCCAGCCGACAAACGGGCCAAACGCCGAGGCGTCGGGGAGTCGACGCCGCCGGACGCAAGCCGACGGCCGTGGCGGGCCGGGTCGGTCGGGCAGGCAGCGGGTACCGCCTCGGTCGGTGTGCAAGGCTTCAACACCGAACCCCTCGGCGGGGGATAGCATACGCCTATGGTCCGTACCGCCATCCTCACCGTAAGCGACCGGGGCGCAGCCGGCCTCCGCGAGGACACCGCCGTGCAGCAGATCCGGCGGCTGCTGCAGGACGGCCCGTTCGTGGAGGTCGATTACCAGGTGGTGCCGGACGAGCAGGCCATGATCCGCGCGAAGCTGCGTCTCTGGTCCGATCTGGACACGGTCGACCTGGTGCTCACCACGGGCGGCACGGGCCTCACCTTGCGCGACCGCACGCCCGAGGCCACCCGTGAGGTGATCGAGCGGGAGGTCCCGGGCCTTGCCGAGCTGATCCGCGCTCACGGCGTGCTCCAGAACCCGCGTGCGGCGCTGTCGCGCGGGCTTGCCGGCGTCCGCCGCAAGACGCTCATCGTGAACCTCCCGGGCAGCGCCAAGGGCGCCGCGGAGTCGCTGGAGGCGGTCATCGGGGTCCTGCCTCACGCAGTGGACACGATCCTGGGCGAGAAGCGCAGCGCGCCCGAGTCCTGGCACAACTGACGCGGCCGGCTCCAGGGCCGTGCCGCCCATGGCCGCACCCGGCTGCCGGAGGCGCGCCTGCGTGTAGCATGGCGGCGTGACGGTCCTCGCGCTGGCGCTGTTCGTCCTGTTCCTGCTGGTCGGGCTCGTGGGGGTGGTGGTGCCGGTGTTGCCTGGCGTGCCGGTGGCCGCGCTGGGCGCGGTGCTGGCGGCGTGGATCGTCGGCTTCAAGAGCTTCGGGCTCACGCCGCTGTTCTCGATCCTCGGGCTGGCGGTGCTGGCGCAGCTCATCGACCTCGCCGGCAACTGGCTGGGAGCGCGCGTCTACGGGGCCCGGCGGGCGGGGCTGTGGGGCGGGGTGTTGGGCTCGCTCGCGGGCCTGCTGCTGTTCCCACCGTTCGGGTTCCTGCTCGGCGCTCTGGTGGGAGCGGTGCTGTTCGAGCTGGCCACCGGCCGTGCCTTCGACGAGGCGCTTCGTGCCGGCGTCGGCGCGTTCGTGGGGGCGCTCGGGGGGACGGTCGTCAAGCTGCTGATCGTGGTGGCGATGGCGGTGGTGGGGATCCCACGGCTGCTGTGAAGAAGAGGTGCCCTAGAGGCGCGCGGCGGGCTGCTGGTAAGCTCGGTTCCTGAGCCTCGGCCGAACGGCTGGGCAGCGAAGCCCCGGTGGCTGCCGGTGTGCGCGGGAGGACGACTTCATGGATCCGATCATGCTTCACATCGGCCCGCTGGCGATCCGCTGGTACGGCTTCCTGATCGCGCTGGCGGTGCTGATCGGCGCCCTCTGGGGGTTGCGCCTGGCCGAGCGGCGCGGCCTCGACCCCGACAAGCTGCTGGATGCGGCGGTGTGGCTGGTGCTGGCCGGCGTCATCGGTGCCCGGCTGGTGTACGTGGTGACGAGCCCGTCGGCGTTCTTCGGGCCCGGCGGCCATCCCCTCGATGCCTTCAAGGTGTGGCAGGGCGGCATCAGCATCCACGGCGGCATCCTCGGCGTGCTGGTGGCCATGTGGCTGTACAGCCGCGCGAAGGGGATCGACATGTGGGCCTACATGGACGTGCTGACGCCACTCGGCGCGCTCGGCATCATGGCGGGCCGCATCGGCAACATCATGAACGGAACGGACACGGGCGGGCGGCTCACCAACCTGGCCATCGGCATCGACTGGCCGAAGCCGGGCACGCCGTTCCTGGACGGCGTGGGGCGGGTGATCTTCGGGCGGGACCTGTGGCGCTTCGCGCCGCCGTCGTGCCGTGCGGTGCCGCTCGGACAGGCCTGCCACGTCCACTTCGCGCAGGCTTACGGCTTCCTGGTCGGCTTCGTGCTGCTCTTCATCGTGCTGTGGGCGCTGCGGCGCAGCCGCGCGCCGGGGTATGCCTTCTGGCAGTTCGCGCTCTGGTACTCGGTGTTGCGCAGCCTGCTGGAGGAGCCCTTCCGCGACAACCCGCTGTTCTGGAAGGTGTACGACAACGCCCAGGCGGGCATCGGCTTCTTCACCTTGACGCAGCTCGCGAGCATCCCCATCATCGCGGTGGCGATCATCATGCTGTGGCGCATATCCCGGCGTGCCGAGCTCGCTCGGAGCGGCTGAGGTGAGCGAGGCGCCGCTCGCGGTGCTGATCCTGGCCGCGGGTCAAGGTACCCGCATGCGCTCCGAGCTCCCGAAGGTGCTCCACGAGGCGGCTGGCAGGCCGCTGCTCGGACACGTTCTGGCGGCGGTGCGGGGGCTCGAGCCCGAGCGCGTGGCGGTCGTGGTGGGCCACGGCAGCGAGGCGGTGCGGGCGCGCTTCCGGGGGCAGGGCGTGACGTTCGTGGAGCAGCTCGAGCAGCGCGGCACGGGGCATGCGCTGCTGTGCGCGCGCGAGGCGCTGGCGGGCTTCGGCGGCAGCCTGCTGGTGCTCTACGGCGATCAGCCGATGGTGGCCACCCGCACGCTGCGCGACCTGGTGGCGGAGCACCGCCGCCACGGGGGAGCCGTGATGCTCTCCTACGAGGTGGCCGAGCCGGCCGGGCTCGGACGCGTGGTGCGCTCCCCGGCGGGCGAGGTGCTACGGGTGGTGGAGGAGAAGGATGCGACCGCGGAGGAACGCGCCATCCACGAGGTGTACCCCGGCGCCATCTGCTTCGACGCCGGCGTGTTCGACCTGGCGGAGGGCCTCACCGACGACAACGCCGCCGGGGAGTACTACCTCACGGACATGGTGGACCTCTACCGTCGCAGCGGTCGCGGCCTCCGCGCCCACCGCGGCGACGACGAGATGCGGCTGCTGGTGGGCGTCAACACCCGCGCCGAGCTGGCGCGGGCCGAGGCGCTCTTGCGGGCGCGCACCCGAGCGCGCTGGCTCGCTGCCGGGGTGACCATGCAATCGCCGGAGACGACCTTCATCGACGCGTCGGTGGAGCTGGCGCCCGACGTGGTGCTCGAGCCCGGCGTGCTGCTGCGGGGCGGCACGCGCGTGGGAGCGGGCGCGCGGATCGGTGCCTACGCCGTGCTGGACGACTGCCTGGTGGCGGCCGGGGCGCGGGTGCCGACGCATGCCTGCGCCCAGGGGCGCACCTTCGACACGTCCTGATCGCGGCGCCTGGCGCGGCCGCTCGCCGCGGGCCTCAGTCGTCGGCACCCGGGGCGCCGCCGCGGGCGGCGTGGGTGGTGTAGGGCTCGTCCTCCGGGCACTCCAGCGTGTCCATGGCGAGGTTCTGAAGCCGCAGGCGTGCGCTCTCGGTGTAGAACCCGACGCGGCCCTCGCTGAAGCGCTCGTCGGAGAGCGTGAGCAACACAGCGCCGTCGAGCGAGAACTCCAGGTAGGCACCGTAGGCCAGCAGCATGAACGGGTGCGGGTCGCCGTGCGCCACGTAGAAGTTGGACTGCAGCGGGACGTAGTCGAAGGCGTTGTCCACGTCCCCGCCCGGGTGCGCCGCCCAGGCCCTGAGCTGCGCGATGCCCTTGTACAGGTCGAGGCTGAGATAGTAGCCGTTGCCCTCGTCGTCGACGCGCAGCACCATGCCGATCTTGCCCGCGCCGTCCATGTGCAGGTCGCCGCGCAAGCGGAAGTCGCGGTAGCTGCCCTGGAGCACGAAGGCCTCGAAGCCGCTGCTGCTCCCGAAGCGAGCCACGCCCCCGGCGACCTCGACGTCCGTCGACCCGAGCCCGAAGAGCGCCTCGAGCGGGAACAGCTCCTGCGCGCTGCGGCTCCCCGTGACCCGGCGATCGAAGCCGCTGAAGCTTGCGAGGTACAGCTCGCCCCGCTCGTCGGCCCTGAGCTCCTTCGGTGGCGGGAGCAGGTGCTGGCCGTCCGCCACCTTGCCCTTGTAGAAGAAGTTCCACACCAGCAGCCGCTCCTCGTCGCGCGACACCCTGGCGGCGTAGTTCCCTTGCGGGAGGAGGACGTTGTCCGAGAAGTTGCCGTACGGCCCGCCGAAGTCATCGGCGACCCAGTAGTGGACCTTGACGTCCTCACGGATGGAGCCGAGCAGGTACCAGCGGCCGCCCAGCCGTACGGGGACCGGCACCTCGATGTCGTCGTAGCGGTTCGGGTGGAACAGCGGCTGGCGGACCTCGAAGCGGTCGGGCGCCACCTCCTCGAGCAACGCCACCGCGCCCCTGCGAATGACCGGACCGCGGTCGACCCGGCCGGCCGCCAGCAGGTAGCCAGTGCCGTCCGCCTCGACGAAGTACGGGTCGCGGAAGCTCACCCAGTGCCGCCCCTGGCGGATGTCGGACTCGTAGGGGGCCGCCGTCAGCTCGAGCGGGTAGCCGCTCGACTCGTCCTTGTACCAGTCGGAGAGGTTCGACGAGCGAGCCAGCCCGATGCGCTGCACCCGTCCGCGATCGCGCATGCTGAGGCCGGTGTAGAACATGCGCCAATGCCCCTCATGGTGCGGATCGGGGGAGACGCTCATGGTCCACAGCATGTCGTCGTCCCAGCCCCCGGGATCGCTGATGAACACGGCGTTCTCCACGCGCTCCCAGGAGAGGCCGTCCGGGGAGACGGCATGGGCGATGTAGTCGTGGTTCGGTAGAACCAGGTGGAAGAGGTGGTAGAGCCCCTGGTGGTGGACGACCTCGACGTCGCCGATCTCACTGACCCGGAAGCCGAATCCCGCGTACACGACGCTCACGCCCCCTTCGTCGCGCTCACTGGCGTGCTTCGCTCTCCACGCGCTCGTCCGCGCGCCCACCGTCGCGTCCGACGAAGCCGTGGTGACGCAGGCCCTCCAGGACGCCCCTGGCCATCTCCGCCCGAGCGAAGTAGATCCCCCGCCGCCCCTTGAGTGGCTGGAGCTCGGGACCGTGATTCCCGACCACGATGCCGGCGTAGCGCGCGGCCAGCATCTCGATGTCGTTGCCGGAGTCGCCGGCCACCGCCACGTCGCCCGCCGAGAGGCCCCATTTGCGCGCCAGGTAGCGGATCGCCTTGCCCTTGGATGCCCTCGAGGGCAGCACGTCCAGGAAGACCCCGCCCGAGTGCACCACGGTGGTCTGCAGGCCCGCCCGAGAGAGGGTACGGCGTACCTCGTCCACGAGCTCGTCGCTGCTCCGCTCGCCGGCGTCCGGGTCCGCTGCCCTCAGGAAGTAGCTGACCTTGAAGCGCCGCTGCGCCTCCTCTGGCTGCGGCTCGAGGAAGTCCAGCGGCGAGAGCGCCTTCCTGACCGCCTCCGGCTTCCAGCCGTGCGAGAGGTAGTGGGCGTAGCCGCGGTCCTCGACCGCCTCTCGGCCGTAGTAGATCTCGCTGCCGACGGCGCAGATCAGCACGTCGGGGGTGGGGATGGCGTGGGTCTGCAGGGCATGCTGCACCTGCTCGAGGTTGCGCCCGGAGGCCACCGCGAAGGCCAGGTCGGCCTCCGCCAGCGCGCCGGCGAGCGCGTGCAGCCCCTCGACATCGTCACCGCGGTCCTCGTCGATGAGGGTATGGTCGATATCGCTCACCAGCAGCGGGCGGCCACGGCGCAGGTGCTCGCCGGCGCCCGTGCGCCAGGGCGCACGGCGCAGCTCGTCGAGACCCGCTGTCAGGGCCTCCAGCTCCTTCAGGTAGCTGTCGACGTGGGCCTCCCAGGCGTAGTGCGCGCGCACCCCCTCTATGCCGCCCTGCGAGAAGCGATCCCACTCGTCACGATCGACCAGCACGCGCTTCAGCGCCTGCTGGATGGCGCTGGTGTCGCTGGCGTCGACCAGGATGCCGCTGCTGCAGTTGGCGATGATGTCCTGTGGCCCGCCGTGGTCGGTCGAGACCACCGGCAGTCCCGAGGAGCTCGCTTCGATGAGGGTGATGCCGAAGTTCTCCACCAGCGCGGGGTTGATGAACACCCCGCGGCTCGCTGCGGCGATGCGGTAGAGGACCGGGATGTCCGTGTCCGGGTCGTGCTTCTTGGGAAGGGCCAGGCGACCGTAGAGGTCGTAGCGGTCCATCAGCAGGAGCATGCGGGTCAACACCTCGCGCTCGTTGTCGTCCATCTGCGTGATGTCCTTGCGCACGCCGGCGAAGATGGCCAGATTGGCGATCTGCTGGAGCTCCTTGTCCTCCCCGTAGGCGGTGAGGAGGCCGTCGATGTTCTTGCGGCGATCGGGGCGGCTGATGGCCAGGATGAGCGGCTTGTTGGGATCGTAGAGGAAGCGGGCGATCTCCTGGCGCTGCCGTACCCGCGCCCGCACCACGGCCTCGCCGGGGTCGAACGCCTCGTCCAGGTCGTAGTAGAAGGGGTAGAACGTGTCGATATCGATGCCCGGCGGGATCACCGCGTAGCTGACGTTGGCCGTCGCCTGGTAGAGCTCGTAGCCGCGGCGCACCTCGTGGTTGGTGCTGGCGATGACGAGATCCGCCTTCTCCAGCACCTCCTCCTCCACCGCGATGCGGTGGTTGATGTGGTACTGGCGGTCGATCTCCTCCTCGCTCATGCCGGCGCGCGTCAGCACCCGAAGCTTGTTGCGGCCGAGCGAGTGGCCGGTGAACACCAGCGGCACGCCCAGCACGCTGGCCAGCTGCAGGGCGACGTAGCCGGCATCGGCGTAGTGGCCGTGCACCACGTCGGGCGTGAGGCCGCGCTCGCGGTTGAAGCGCAGCACCCCCTCGACGAACTCGTCGAGCAGCGGCCACAACAGCTCCTTGCGGCGGTAGCGGGTGCCGCCCGCCTTGATGCGCACCAGCCGGGCGCCCTCGCCGAGCTCCTCGACGGGAACGGCGTAGTCGTCGGAGACGCGGGGGTCGTCGATGAGTCGGGTGAAGAGGTCGACCTGGCGAACCCGGTCGCAGCGCGCCAGGGCTCGAGCCAGTTGCACCACGTACTTCGTCTGGCCGCCGGTATCGGCGTCGCGCCCCAGCTCCAGATCGCGGCCCCGGATGAGGCCGTGAACGCTGAACATCTGGATGATGAGACCCTGTCCGTCGTTCGCTCGTCGACTGCCTGGCATGGGCGCTGGTTGGCCTCCCAAGCCTGAGGCTATCAGACGCTCTCTCGTTGTCGCGTAAGTGGGGCTCTGGGGCCGTGACAGCCCGGGTGCTATCCTGCACCGCGGAGGAGAGATGTCGCTGTTCGACAAACCCCCCGCGGTCCTGGCGTTGGAAGACGGCACCGTCTACTACGGCTACGCCTTCGGCTACCCGGGCCGGAGCGTCGGCGAGGTGGTGTTCAACACCTCGATGACGGGCTACCAGGAGATCCTCACGGACCCGAGCTACAAGGGTCAGATCGTGACCATGACCTACCCGCACATCGGCAACTACGGGGTGAGCGTGTACGACATGGAGTCGAACCGGCCCTACGCCCAGGGCTTCATCGTGCGGGAGTTCAGCCGCACCGCGTCGAGCCACCGCGCCAACCAGGACCTGCAGAGCTTCATGGAGCAGCACCGCATCGTGGGCATCGAGGGGATCGACACGCGCGCCCTGACGCGACGCCTGCGAACGGGCGGGGTGGTCAAGGGCGTCATCCACCATGGTGGCGTGGACGAGGCGCTCGAGGCCGAGCTCGTGCGCATCGCCTGCGAGCACGAGGATATCGACGGGCGCGACATGACGCCGGAGGTGACGACGCCGCTGCCCTACGCCCGGCCGTCGTTCAGCGACAATCCCCGGGTGGTGGTGATGGACTTCGGCATCAAGCACTCGATCGTCTACAAGCTCGAGCAGGCAGGCGCCGAGGTCATCGTGGTGCCGGCGCAGACGACGCCCGCGCAGATCATGGCGCTCGATCCCTACGGGCTGGTGCTGTCCAACGGACCCGGCGACCCGGATGGCCCGAAGTACGCCCACGACACGGTGTGGCAGCTTCTCGGCCTGCTGCCGACCTACGGCATCTGCCTGGGGCATCAGCTACTCGGCCTGGCGGTGGGCGGGCGCACCTTCAAGCTCGGCTTCGGTCATCACGGCGCCAACACGCCGGTGAAGAACGTCGTCACGGGCGCCGTGGAGATCACCAGTCAGAACCACAACTACGCCGTCGACATCGACTCGATCCCCGGCCGCCAGTTCGTGGCGACCCACGTCAATCTCAACGACGGCACCCTGGAGGGCATGGCCCATCAGCGCTACCCGGTCTTCAGCGTGCAGTACCACCCCGAGGCCAGCCCCGGCCCCCACGACGCCAACTATCTGTTCCGACGCTTCATCGAAGAGGTGAACGCCTTCGAGGGCGCCACGGCGCTGCCGGCGGCGGGCGCCCAGACGTTGACGGCGCTGTAACCGTAGGCGCGCGCAGCCGGCGCCGCGCCGGCGCGAGCGCCCGCGCCCGCCGGGCGCGCACGCTCAGTTGACCACGTGCGTGGGCTCCTGCGTCCCCCGTCGCCAGCGGGCGATGAAGTAGGCGGCCAGGCCGACGGGTCCCAGCAGCAGGGTGGCGATGACGTAGGGGGCGGCCGGGACGTTCCAGTAGCGGGTGTCTCGGAAGATCCACACGCCGGCGAAGAGGTACAGCGTGGCCAGATCGGCGACCACCAGCAGCGCGCCCCAGCGCGTGGCGAGGTAGCGGGCGGCGGCCTCCAGGCTGAGGCCGGGGATGCCCGCGGTCGCCAGCGCTCCGATCAAAGGGATGAGCACCAGCGCGCCGAGCGCCACGAAGGGCCAGGGCGACTGGACCGCTGCGATGGTGAAGCGGCGCCTGGGGAAGAGCAGCATGGCTCCCCAGAGCAGCAGCGGCGCGATCACGAACAGGTTGAAGAGGCCGTCCATGGCGCGAGTGTATCGTCCCGCGTCCAGGGTCCTCGGTGCTGCGGGGGGTGCGCTCGGCACGCGGGCGTGCCGAGCGGCGCGCCGCGTCGCGGGATGCAAGCGTGATACCCGCGTGCCAGACTGGACGCAGCATGACGAGCGACGAACTGCTTGTCGTCGAGGACGACCGCGACATCGCCCGCGTGGTGGAGCTGCACCTCCGGGATCTCGGGTTCGGCGTGACCTGGACGCCGTCGGGCAAGGAGGGGCTCGACCTGGCGCTGTCGGGGCGCTTCGCACTGGTGGTGCTCGACCTGCGGCTCCCCGACCTCGACGGGCTCGAGCTGTGCCGCACGCTCAGGAGCGAGCGGCCGGACGTGCTGGTGCTGATGCTGACGGCCCGCTCGTCGGAGCTCGACCGCGTGGTGGGCCTCGAGCTCGGCGCCGACGACTACCTGGGCAAGCCCTTCGGGGTGCGGGAGCTGCAGGCCCGGGTGAAGGCGCTGCTCCGCCGCAAGCGCGACGCCATCCGGGCGGAGAGCGTCCCCGAGCGGCTGGTGTTCGGGGAGCTCGACATCGACGGCCGCGCCCGCGAGGTGCATCAGGGCGGGACGGCCGTGCACCTGACGGCGCGCGAGTTCGACCTGCTGCTGCAGTTCGCGCGCAACCCGGGGCGGGTGTACAGCCGCACCGAGCTGCTCGACCTGGTGTGGGGCCACGGCTTCGACGGTTTCGAGCACACCGTCAACTCCCACATCAACCGCCTTCGCGGCAAGATCGAGCCGGACCCGGCGCGACCTCGCTACATCCGCACGGTGTGGGGCGTGGGGTACAAGTTCGTGGGAGAGCGCAGCTGAGGCCGATGCGCAGCCTCCACGCGCGGCTGATGCTGGCGCTGACGCTGGCGCTGGTGCCGGCCGGGGCAGCGCTGCTGCTCCTCACCGTGCGCAGCGCCCGCGGCTACTACCAGGAGGTGACGCAGCGGCAGAACGCCGACGTGGCGGCCAACCTGGTGGCGCAGCACGACCTGATGATCGGCCACGACGTCGACCGCTCGAAGCTCGCCGACGTGGCCAAGAACCTCGCGATGACCAACCCGGGGGTGGAGGTGTACGTGCTCGATCCGGCGGGCCACGTGCTTGCCGGCAGCGTGCCGGCCGGCCGCTTGCAGCGCGAGACGGTGTCGCTCGAAGCCATCAAGCGCTTCCTCGCCGTCCCGCGCAGGTATCCGGTGCTCGGCACCGACCCGCGGCGTGGCGGGCGCACGGTGTTCTCCGCGGCGCCGCTGGCAGGGGGTGGCGGCTACCTCTACGTCGTGCTCACCGACGAGATGCGGTCCGGAATCGTGAGGGACGTGCAGGGGAGCACCGCGCTGCGCGTCGCCCTATACGGCAGCGTGCTGGTGCTGGTGCTGGTGCTGGCGGGCGGCGCGCTCGCCTTCTTCACCCTCACACGCAGGCTGCGCAACCTGCAGCGCGCCATGACCGCCTTCCGTGCTGCCGGGCTGGGGGAGCGCGATGCCGGACGCGGGTCCGCCGGGATGGCCAGGCTCACGCCCGTGGGTCGACCCCGCGACGAGATAGACGTCCTGCACGACGAGTTCATCGTACTGACGGAGCGGATCGGAACGCAGGTCGAGGCCCTGGAGCGGGCCGATGAGGTGCGCCGCGAGCTCGTCGCCAACGTCTCCCACGATCTGCGCACCCCGCTGGCGGCGGTGCGTGGTGCGCTCGAGACGCTGTCGCTCAAAGGAGACGAGCTGGCGCCGGCCGAGCGCGCCGCGTTCCTGGCATCCGCACAGGCCCAGAGCGAGCGGCTCGGGCGGCTGATCGACCAGCTCTTCGAGCTGTCCTTGCTGGACGGGCAGCTGACCCCCTGGCAGACGGAGGACTTCCCGCTGGCCGAGCTCGCCTTCGACGCGCTGGAGAAGGACCGGCCACGGGCCGAGGCGCGGGGGGTGCGGCTGACGCTCGACGTGCCCGACGGGCTGCCTTTCGTTCGGGGCAACCTCGGCCTCATCGAGCGCACCATCTCCAATCTGCTCGACAACGCGCTGCGCCACACCGGCGCCGCCGGCGAGGTCACCGTGATCCTCGCGGCCGCACCACCTGGCCGGGTCAGCGTCGTCGTGCGCGACACCGGCGAGGGCATCGCCGTCGAGCACCAGGCCCGCATCTTCGAGCGCTTCTACCGGGTCGACGACGACAGTCGCGGGCCGGGCGGCGCCGGCCTGGGCCTGGCCATCGCCGCGCGCGTGGTCGAGCTCCACGGCGGCACCTTGACGGTAGACAGCCGGCCGGGGGAGGGGAGCCGTTTCGCCTTCGACCTGCCCGCCGCCGGCCCGTCGTGATGGTTCGGTGACCGGTCGTGACACCGATGTCAGGCCTCCTGCCTAGGCTCGCTCCGAAGGGAAGGGGTGAGAGCCTTGCGGAGAGTGCTAATCGGTCTCGTGACGGCGTTCCTGGTAGGCGGCGTCGCCGCGGCACAGAGTGCCATGGGGACGCATACCGTGTCCGTCACCATCACCAACGACACCAGCCATCAGACGTTCAGCGCGCCGGTACTGCTGTCGCACAATGTCGACTACCAACCGTTCGCCCTGGGGCAACCGGCATATAGCGAGCTGGTGCCACTGGCGGAGGACGGCATGACGCGTGACTTCGTCACGGTGGCGAAGGTGGATCCGGCCATCCTGGACTACGCCATCGCCGACGGCCCCCTGGCGCCCGGTAAGAGCGTCACGTTGCAGGTCAAGGTCGACGACGGCCACCAGCTGCTGTCGGCGTTCGGGATGCTGGTGACCACCAACGACACGGTGTTCTACTACGGCGACGACCTGTCGATGTCCGGTGGCGC
>CAZBZU010000067.1:0-13841 GCA_964496495.1 uncultured bacterium | reverse complement strand
TGTATGTTCGTTTCGGGTTGGGAGCAAGGCCGAGGAGCAACATGAGCGGGCGAGCCCGCTGGCACGGGCGAACCTCGATGAGCACGCTCCCTTGGAATCCGACCTTGCGCGAGCCAACCTCCTCTCGTTTCTTTCTCCGACTGGAGATGGTCCGTCCATTGCGGCGCGCGCAGCGGAGCGCAAGGCCGCGAGCGAAGCGAGCGCCCGAAGGGCTTGGTCTTGCGCGGAGTGAAGCGCGACGCTACGCTCTCCGATCTCCAGGCGGCTGGTATGGATCACTGCCACGCGTTGGTGAGGTACAGGGCCACGCAGTCGCGTCAAACGTTCGATCGTTCCGGGGAACTTTGCTGCCCCCGCCCCCGCGACGGTGGGCCATCGCGGAATCGACGGAATCCTGGCTCAGGTCCACCAAGGCTCGCCGTGGTTGACGGTGTCTGGCACGAGGCCTGCGACCGGCAACGACACACATGCCGGGACCAGACTCAAGAAGACATGGCCAGAAGTGACAACTCGTCTTCGACGCGCGACATTGACACCGAATCAGCCTCAGAAAGGAGACAGTGTCTCATGCATCGAGAGCGTTCCAACGCCCCGTACCCCAAGGCCTTCAAGATCGAGGCGGTCAGGCTCTACCGGGAGAGCAGCAAGAGCCGCAAGGAGGTTACGCCGGCCAAGAGAGGCTGGCAGGGCAAGGTGTTTCCTCCAGAGGCGCAAGTGCTTGCATTCGCTGCAATGGAAACCAAGCAGACTGGTTCAGGCAACTGCAATTACTACGCTGCCGTCCTCCACCGTTAGAGATTCCTTGCTGCTGCGTATGGCGCGAGCCCGACTGCCTACGTAACACGTGAGCATGCACTAAAGGCGCTGACCCGATTGAGCCGGGCGCTCGAGAACTCTGGACTGGCATGGCGCGGAGCACTGCGACGGGGCCTCTTGGCTAGGCAATCGGCGAGGACCAGTCTTCGAAATGAAGGTCGACCGGCCGGAGGCGATGTCGAGTGACGGACGATCTGTGGGATCTGGTGATTCGCCCTAGCCGTGGGCCCCTCTGGATGTCAAAGGCGTAGGCTGGAACAAGCTGAGCGACTGTTTGAGGCAGGACCTTGGGGCCTTCAGGAGAGGGAAGGATGACGGGTTCTCGACAGTCACGCATGGGGGCGGTTGGCGATGACTCGCATTAGACATGTCCAGATCGAGAATTTCCGCGGCATCAAGTCGCTCTCGTGGTTTCCCGCGCAGGGACTCAACTGCCTTATAGGGCCTGGAGATAGCGGCAAGTCGTCGGTACTAGATGCAATAGACCTTTGCTTGGGCGCACGACGGAACATCCAGTTTACGGACGCCGACTTCCATCGACTTGACGTCCAGGACCCCATCAGAGTGTCGGTGACGCTCGGCGAGCTTGACGACAGACTTCAGAATCTCGACGCCTACGGCATGTACCTCCGAAGCTTTGATGCGGAGACCCGTGATTTCGACGATGAACCAGAGAGTGAGGCCGAGACAGTCATCACCATCCGGATGACGGTGGGAAGCGACCTCGAACCGTCATGGTCTTTGATCTCGGAACGGGCCGAAGCCCAAGGGCTGACCCGGAATCTCACCTGGGGTGATCGCGTTCGCTTGGCTCCCACACGGATTGGCACGGTGGCCCAATACCATCTTGGGTGGCGACCCGGATCCGTGCTGAACAGAGTTTCTGAAGAGCGGGCGGACGCTTCCGCGGAGCTAGCGAGCGTTGCACGAACGGTTCGCGCCGCGTTTGGCGATGGAGCCGAGGCTCAACTCGGCGAGACCCTTGGAATCGTCACGGGCACAGCAAGGGAGCTAGGGGTTCCCGTCGGCGAGAGCGTCAAAGCGATGCTTGATGCTCACTCCGTTTCACTTAGTGGTGGAACTATCTCCTTGCATGATGAAGATGGCGTGCCGCTGCGGGGACTCGGGACCGGGTCGACCCGGCTCCTCATCGGGGGTCTTCAGCGGAAGGCGGCAGAGCAGTCCACCATCATTCTCATTGATGAGTTGGAGCACGGTCTCGAGCCACACCGAATCATGCGTCTGCTTGGCTCGCTGGGGGCGAAGGAAGACGAACCCCCTCTTCAGGTGTTCATGACCACCCATTCTCCCGTTGTTCTTCAAGAGCTTTCGGGAGCCCAGCTGTTCGTTATCCGCCCCGCGGCAGAACACCACGAGGTGATGGAGGTTGGCGTAGAAGACGACATGCAGAGCACAATTCGCAAGTTCCCGGAGGCGTTTCTTGCGGCATCCGTAATCGTCTGCGAGGGGGCAAGCGAAGTAGGACTCGTGCGTGGGCTCGATCAGTATCGGACGGGCGGGGGGTCACAAGCCATTGCCGCTCAAGGAGTAGCCCTCGTGGACTGTGGCGGCGGTACTCCAGATATCCCGTTCAAGCGCGCCGCCGCTTTCAGGGCCCTAGGCTATCGAACGGCTGTGATGCGCGATGATGACCTGCCACCGCCGGCGGATGTGGAGGCGGCCTTCATCGCGGGTGGGGGCATGGTGGTTGCCTGTCGGGAGGGGCGAAAGCTTGAGGAGGAATTGTTCTTGAGCTTGTCCGACGATGGTGTGACGAAGCTGGTTGACAAGGCAATCGGGTTCCATGGGCAGGAACTCATAGACGAGCACATCAAGTCCGCCTCAGAGAACGCCAAAGACCTGGGTGCAATCCGGGCCGAGGTGCCTGCCGGCATTGGCGGCGACAGCCGGGCCGTCCTTGGGCAAGCCGCAGGCTCAAGACGCAACAAGTGGTTCAAATCGGTCACATACATGGAGGATGTTGGCCGCGAAGTTGTCGGCCCTGACCTGCTCAATGCCGATGAAGGCTTCAGGGCATTGCTTGAAGGCATCTTCGCGTGGGCGCACGATGGAACGGGATAGCGTTGACATTCTCGCGGTTGACCGGGGCACTATCACGGCACCCGCGGGATGCGGGAAGACTCAGCTCATTGCAGAGGCCCTAGCACGGCATCGCAGTGAGAAGCCTGTCTTGGTACTTACACACACCAATGCCGGAGTCGCCGCCCTGCGCGCGCGACTTGACGAGGCTGGCGTGCCTCGAAGCGCCTACCGGCTCTCCACAATTGACGGTTGGTGCATGCGGCTCATATCCACCTTCCCCGTACGAAGTGGGCACGACGCCGCAATACTCGCGCTTGGCAATCCGCGCAGGGACTACCCTAGGATTCGGACTGCCGCTGCACGACTGCTGGAAGCAGGGCACCTAGATGAGATCCTGAAGGCGACCTATGACCGGCTCCTCGTTGATGAGTATCAGGACTGCTCCGTAGAGCAACACGCCGTTGTGACGCACTCTGCGAATGCGTTGCCGACGTGCGTTCTGGGCGACCCCCTGCAAGCAATCTTCGGCTTTGGTGACAACGTTCTTCCAGATTGGAACGGCGAGGTCTGTGATGTGTTTCCAGTAGTTGGCGAACTCGACACGCCATGGCGGTGGATCAATGTCGGTGCCGGGGCCCTTGGCGATTGGCTGCTTGAGATTCGCGGGAAGCTGCTACGTGGCGAACCAATCGACCTTCGTACTGGACCTTCGAACGTTGAGTGGATTGACCTTGACGGCACCGAGGACCTTGCTCGGCAACTGACCGCTGCGCGCACTTCCCCGCCTGACGATGGCGATCGCGTCTTGATTATTGGGAAGAGCACAAGTCCCTACAGCCAGCGCCAGTTCGCCAGCCGGACAGCAGGTGCGATAACGGTTGAAGCCATCGACCTGAAGGACTTCGTGGCTTTCGCTCGAGAATTCGACCTCCGAGCAGACGACGCTCTGGCACGTCTTGCGGGGTTCGCACAGACCACCATGACGAACGCGGGCGCCACTGCCCTTGTCCGTCGAGTTCAGACCCATAGGCGCGGAACGGCACGGGTTGCACCGTCGCATGTGGAGGAGGTGGCTCTGTCATTCGTGGAAGCGCCGACATATCGGGGAGCGGCAGAGCTGCTAACTGCGATCAGGAGGCAGAGAGGTGTTCGCCTGTACCGCCCCACGGTATTCAGGGCATGTATCGAGGCACTTCGAGTTTCCGGTGGAACCGAAGCGGTGTCCTTCTACGAAGTAGCCATTGCCGTGCGGGAACAGAATCGGGTTCTTGGGAGGACGCTACCACGGCGTGCCGTCGGCAGCACGTTGCTCTTGAAGGGTCTTGAGGCGGAGGTCGCAGTGATTCTGAACGCAGGAGAATTGGATGCGCGCAACCTATATGTTGCGATGACACGCGGATCGAAAGCGATCACGGTGTGTTCCTCGACCCCCGTGCTGAGCCCCAAGGAATAACACGCAAGCGGAGTTTGCTGGCCAGCGCCCTCGAATTCGCGCCAGGGAAACAGAACCGGCTCCTGGCACTCGGGCGCCTCTCGGGCGCCCACTCGACCAAGACACTCGTTCTGCAACAACCCTGACCCAAGAGTCACCCCTGGACATTACCGTCTAGGACAACGCCTCCGTACCAAGCCAATCTCAACGCGGCTCGCGAAAGCTCATAATCGATTGGTCGCTGGTTCAAGTCCAGCAGGGCCCACCACTTCTTCTTCCCGCCAGGACGTAACTGGCGTGCACTCCTGTTTGCGGGGAGCGCCAAGACTCGCCGCCAATTACAGCTAAGTTACAGCTACTACGTAATGACCCCGTAACTAGGCGAGGCCTTGGAAGATGATGTTGTGCTGTTTGGCACGGCACGCAAGAGATGCGCGCGGCAAGCCATGGTCCTGAGCCATCCGGCTTCGTGCCCTACTAAGCCCACCATGCTTCGGTGCGATCGAGGGTATGGGCGACGCACTGGATGAATCGGTGGCGCACAGGTCCACTTGCCAGAGAGGGCCCGTGTACACGGTTTCAATGAGTGCGCTACCGTGACGCATTAAGGTAGCATCGCGGATCAGCCGTTCTGGGGGTTCATCATGTTCTTTGTCCCAAACGCTGAATTGTCGGAGCCTCTTTCACGGGTTCATCGTCAATTGCGGCCACTGCCATGCTCCATCGCAGTCCCCCAGTTTCTCCTTCTTGCCCTGGGGGCTAATCCCCGGCTCTGTGGCCCTTGGGCCAAGTCCATTGACCGAGGCCAACGATGACGAATGTGTCCAACAACTCGATTCCATCGGATTCAAGTGGCGCGATAGTCGGCTACGAGGCACAACTCTGGCAGATGGCCGACGCACTTCGTGGGAGCATGGACGCTGCCGAGTACAAGCACGTGGTGCTGGGCCTGATCTTCCTCAAGTACATCTCCGACGCATTCGAGGAGCAACACGCTCGTCTTGAGGCCCAACAGGGAGAGGAAGCTGACCCTGAGGATCCGGACGAATACCGCGCCGTCAACGTCTTCTGGGTGCCGCTGGAGGCGCGCTGGCAACATCTGAAGGCGCAGGCGAAGCAGCCAACGATCGGCACGCTGATCGATGACGCCATGGAGGGGATTGAGCGCGACAATCCGTCACTGAAGGACGTGCTGCCGAAGGACTACGCCCGGCCGGCGCTGGACAAGACGCGGCTTGGGCAGCTCATCGACATGATCAGCAACATCAAGGTCGGCGACGAGGATGCGCGGTCCAGGGACGTCCTCGGGCGCGTCTACGAGTACTTCCTTTCGCAGTTCGCCAGCGCCGAGGGCAAGAAGGGCGGGGAGTTCTACACGCCGCGTTGTGTCGTCAAGCTCTTGGTCGAGATGCTCGAGCCATACCGGGGCCGGGTCTATGACCCTTGCTGTGGATCATCGGGCATGTTCGTGCAGTCGGTCGAGTTCCTGAGGGCTCACGCGAGTGGAAACGGAAACGGCGGCCATGCTCAACGCGACATCATGGTCTACGGCCAGGAGTCGAACTACACGACCTGGCGGCTGGCAAAGATGAACCTTGCCATTCGCGGGATCGACGGCCAGATTGCATACGGCGACACCTTCCACAACGATCAACAGCCCGACCTGAGGGCCGACTTCATCCTCGCAAATCCGCCCTTCAACATCTCTGACTGGGGTGGGGAGCGTTTGCAGAATGACAAGCGTTGGCAATACGGCGCGCCACCAGCGCGCAACGCCAACTTCGCCTGGGTGCAGCACATCGTGCACCACTTGGCGCCCACGGGGGTGGCCGGCTTAGTGCTTGCCAACGGTTCGATGAGCTCAAATCAGTCTGGCGAGGGCGAGATCCGCAAGAATCTCCTTGAGGCCGACCTGGTCGACTGTATGGTAGCGCTGCCCGGGCAGCTGTTCTACTCCACGCCGATTCCTGCGTGCCTGTGGTTCCTGGCCCGCAATCGGCACAACGGCGACTTCCGTGACCGGCGTGGGGAGGTTCTCCTAATTGATGCGCGCCAGATCGGCACCATGGTCGACCGCACACACCGCGAGCTGACAAGCCAGGACATCTCTCGCATCGCGGAGACCTACCACGCGTGGCGCGGCGAGAAGGGGGCGAGGGCGTACCAGGACGTGCCTGGCTTCTGCAAGAGCGCGTCGTTAGAGGAGATCCACAAGCACGGGTACGTGCTGTCGCCCGGGCGGTACGTTGGCGCCGAAGAGGTCGAGGACGACGACGAGCCGTTCGAGGAGAAGATGGACCGGCTGGTCACATTCCTGCGTGAACAGGGGGCTGAGGCCACAAGGCTCGACGTTGCTATCGCTGCCAATCTAAGAGACCTCGGATATGGCAAGTAATTGGCGTCAGGTTACGATTGGCGATCTGTGCGATGCGGGCCTCGCGGAGCTGCAGACTGGGCCCTTCGGCTCTCAGCTTCACGCATCTGATTACGCCTCGGCCGGCGTTCCCGTTGTGCCTACGGAGGCTATTCGGGGTCGGCGTATTGAGCATTCAGGTCTTGCGAAAGTTGGCGCAGAAAAGGCAACGCAGCTCTCTAGGCATAGGCTGCACGAAGGAGACATCCTGTTCGCGCGCCGTGGTGTTCAGGCTACCGGGCGAACCGCGATAGTTCGTGATGCCGAAAGCGGGTTCCTTTGCGGTACAGGGGCTATTCGACTGCGCATCGAACCCACCCGTAGCACGGTACATCCGCCGTTCGTCTCGCATGTCTTGGCCGACCCCTCTTCCATAAGGTGGTTCAAGACCCATGCAATTGGAGCGACGATGCCGAACCTCAACGAAGGCATCATCCGCGCATTCGCATTTCGGTTGCCGCCGCTTGAAGAACAGTGCGCTATCGCCCAGGTCCTGGACGCGCTTGATGACAAGATCGAGTTGAACCGGCGCATGAGCGAGACGCTGGACGCGATGGCGCGGGCGCTGTTCAAGTCGTGGTTCGTGGACTTCGAGCCCGTGATTGCCAAGGTTGTAGGGCGTGACCCTGGCCTTCCGCGGCCCCTTGCTGACCTCTTCCCCGAACGACTTGCTGACTCGGAACGTGGAGCAATCCCCTATGGGTGGAGCGTATGCGAGTTTGGCGACGTCGGCAGGCATCTCCGTGGCAAAGAAGCGCCGCTGCAGTCGCCGGACGTCGAGTACTGGCATTACAGCATCCCCGCGTTCGATGACGGGCAGGCGCCGAAGGTCGAACTTGGGGGACTCATCAAGAGTCAGAAGTCACGCGTCCCAGATGGCGTCGTACTTCTTTCAAAGTTGAACCCGGAGATCGAGCGAGTATGGCTAGTAGATGTCCATTCAGGCGAACGATCTGTGTGCTCGACGGAATTCTTGGTACTGTCCCCTCGCCCTCCTTTTGGACGTTCATATCTCTACTGTCTTGCTCGCTCGGGTCCTTTCCGGCGAGATCTCGAGGGTTTGGTTACCGGGACCTCCAAGAGTCACCAGCGAGCACAGGTCAACGCCATCCTTGACCTTCCTGTGGTACGGCCAGACGATGCGCTTCTGGCTCAGTTTGAGCGGCTCGCCGAGCCGTTGCTGGAACGGGTGCTTGCGAGCCGCCGCGAGTCACGCGCCCTTGCGGCGATGCGAGACGCGCTGTTGCCCAAGCTAGTCTCTGGGGAATTACGCGTGCCGGAGGCGGAGAAGCTCGTGGGGAGTGCGACGTAATGGCGGGGCCAGGGGGGTTTTCGGTTCGCATCTTCATCCCGTCGGGTGAGCCTGAGAGCCTCCGCATTGTGGAGAAGTCGAACTGGACGGGTCAGGGGTTGGTGTTTCCGCGGTCCTTGTTCCCAGAAGTCCGGGCGCGACCCGAGTTGGGCCGGACGGGCGTGTACGTGTTGTGGGGCTTGAACGAGGCTGGTCAGTTGCCTCGCGCGTATGTCGGCGAGGGGGATGCGCTGCTGCCGCGCTTGGACAGCCATATGAAGGCGAAGGACTTCTGGACACATGCGGTCTTGTTCGTGAGCAAGGATCAGAATCTGAACAAGGCGCACGTGCAGTACTTGGAGTCGCGCTTGGTGGAGCTGGCTACAGCGGCGAAGCGATGTGAGCTGGACAACGGAAACGTCCCGCAGTTGCCGTCGTTGTCGGAGGCGGATGCAGCGGATGCGGAGGCGTTCCTGGCGGACTTGCTGCTGTGCCTTCCGGTCGTGGGCGTGAGCTTCTTCGACAAGCCGCGTGCCCCGGTCTCCGGGAAGCGGGGGCTGGTGCTTCGGAGCAAGGGCATCGAGGCGAGGGGCTATGAGGGGGTCGAGGGCTTCGTGGTGCGCGAGGGCTCACTGGCAGCGAAGAGCGAGGCGCCCTCAATTCAGCCGTTCTTGAGCGAGCTAAGCGCGACACTGCAATCGAAGGGTGTGCTGATCGATGGCGGTGAAACGTTGAAGCTTGCGCAGGACTACACCTTCAGCTCTCCTTCGACGGCGGCGGGCGTGATGCTGGGGAGGTCAAGCAACGGCCGGATCGAGTGGAAGGATTCCAAGGGTCGCACGTTGAAGGAGATCCAGGAGGCATCAACGGGGGGCACATGAGCAAGTTCGCGGAGTCGGATGTTGAGGAAGCCACGCTGGCGTGGCTGCAGGATGTTGGATGGGATTACGTAAGCGGGCCGGACATCGCTCCTGGCGAGCCCTGCAGTGAGCGAAAGGACTACGGCCAGGTCGTACTCACCGAACGCCTCGGTGATGCCCTTGCTCGGTTGAATCCTGAACTCCCCGAAGAAGCGATCGACGACGCGTACCGCAAGCTGACTCGCCTCGAGGGCACGGATGTGGTGGTGCGCAATCGAGCGCTACACCGGATGTTGGTCGACGGAGTGGCGGTTGAGTACCGGACGGCCTCGGGCGGGGTCCGGGGTGCGCAGGTGCGGGTCATCGACTTCGACCACATCGGCGCAAACGACCTTCTGGCGGTCAATCAGTTCACGGTCGAGGAGAGCAAGCATGTGCGACGACCGGACGTCGTCCTGTTCGTCAACGGACTGCCGTTGGCCGTGATGGAGCTGAAGAACGCCGCATCCGAGGACGCCACGATCCAGACGGCATTCCGTCAGCTGCAGACGTACAAGGCGGAGATCCCGTCGCTGTTCACATTCAACGATGCACTCGTCATCTCGGATGGCGTGCAGGCAAGGGTCGGCACTTTGACGGCCGATTGGGAGTGGTTCAAGCCGTGGCGCACCATCTCCGGCAAAGAGCTAGCGGACAAGGCGCTGCCTCAGTTGCAGGTGTTGTGCGAGGGCTTGTTAGAGCCAAGCCGCTTTCTAGAAGTGGTGCGCGACTTCATCGTCTTCGACGACGACGGCAGTGGTCGGCTCGTCAAGAAGATGGCGGGCTATCACCAGTTCCATGCGGTCCAGGAGGCCATCGGACAGACTCTTCGCGCTGCCCAGCTCGTGGACCAGGACTCTCTGAGCATAGGCCCTGATGGTGGACGGTTCGGGGACCGCCGCGTGGGCGTGGTGTGGCACACCCAGGGTTCGGGCAAGAGCCTGACAATGGCGTTCTACGCGGGGCGGATGGTCCGGGAGCAGGCGATGCAGAACCCGACGCTGGTGGTGCTCACGGACCGCAACGATCTGGACGACCAGCTCTTCGGGACGTTCTCGCGCTGCAGCGAGTTGTTGCGCCAGCCGCCGGTGCAGGCGCGGAGCCGCGTGGAGCTTCGCAAGCTCCTCGACGTGGACGCGGGCGGCGTGGTGTTCACCACCATCCAGAAGTTCTTCCCGGAGGAGAAGGGCGACACGCATCCGACCCTCTCCGATCGCCCCAACATCGTGGTGATCGCGGACGAGGCGCACCGCAGTCAGTACGACTTCATCGATGGCTTCGCACGGCACATGCGTGACGCTCTCCCGAGCGCTTCATTCATTGGCTTCACCGGCACCCCCATAGAGCTGGAGGACGCCAGCACCCGGGCCGTGTTCGGGGACTACATCAGCATTTACGACATTCAACGCGCGGTCGAGGACGGCGCCACTGTGCCGATCTACTACGAGAGCCGCCTGGCGAAGCTGGAGCTGGACAAGGACGAGCGCCCCCACATCGATCCCGAGTTCGACGAGGTCACCGAGGGCGAAGAGACTGAGCGAAAAGAGAAGCTAAAGACGAAATGGGCGCAGCTCGAGGCCATCGTTGGGACAGGCAAACGTCTGAAGCTGGTCGTGCAGGACATGGTGGAACACTTCGAGAAGCGCTTGGAGGCGCTCGAGGGCAAGGCGATGATCGTCTGCATGAGCCGGCGCATCTGCGTCGAGTTGTACGACGAGATCGCCGAACTTCGTCCGGAGTGGGCTGCCGAGGACGATGAAGAGGGGACGATGAAGGTCGTGATGACGGGGTCCGCATCCGATCCCGTCGAGTGGCAGCAGCACATCCGCAACAAGCCCCGGCGGCAAGAACTGGCCAAGCGATTCCGCGACCCGAGCGACGCGCTGCAGGTGGTCCTGGTGCGCGACATGTGGTTGACTGGCTTCGACGCCCCAAGCCTGCACACGATGTACGTTGACAAGCCGATGCGGGGGCACGGGCTGATGCAGGCTATCGCCCGCGTGAATCGTGTGTTCGAGGACAAGCCTGGTGGCCTGGTGGTCGATTACCTCGGTCTGGCCCACGAGCTGAAGCGCGCCATGGCTACCTACACCGCAAGCGGAGGCAAGGGGCGTACGGCCATCGATCAGGACGAAGCCGTGCGGATCATGCAAGAGAAGTACGAGGTCTGCCGCAGCCTTTTCCACGGCTTCGACTGGTCTCCGTGGATCTCAGGAGGGCCAAAGGAGAGATTGTCGCTCCTGCCGGCCGCGCAGGAACACATTCTCGCCCAGAAGGACGGAAAGGATCGGTGCCTCCGTGAGGTCCGGCTGCTCTCTCGGGCGTTCGCGCTCGCTGTGCCGAGCGACGAGGCGTTGGGGATTCGGGACGATGTGGGGTTCTTCCAGGCCGTACGCTCCGTCCTGGCCAAGCAGGCCGACGGAACGGGCCGGACGGATGAGGACATCGAGCATGCGGTGCGACAGATCCTCTCGCGGGCCGTAGCACCCGACGGGGTGGTGGACATCTTCGCTGCGGCCGGGCTCGAGAAGCCCGACATCTCGATCCTGTCCGACGAGTTCCTGGCCGAGGTGCGCGGTATGAAGCAGCGCAATCTAGCCGTCGACTTGCTGCAGAAACTGTTGAAGGGCGAGATCTCCTCGCGTAGGCGCCGGAACGTCGTGCAGGCGCGATCGTTCGCCGAGATGCTCGAGCAGTCGTTGCGGCGCTATCAGAACCGGGCGATCGAAGCGGCGCAGGTGCTCGAGGAACTCATAGGCCTGGCCAAGGAGATACGGGCGGCGCACGCTCGAGGTGAAACGCTCGGGCTCAGCGAGGACGAGCTGGCGTTCTACGACGCGCTCGACGCCAACGATAGCGCCGTGAAAGTGCTCGGGGACGAAAACCTCCGCGTGATCGCGAGGGAGCTTCTCGAGGCAGTACGGAACAACGTGACAATCGATTGGACGTTGCGAGAGAACGTTAGGGCACACCTTCGGGTGCTCGTGAAGCGGATCCTTCGCCGGCACGGATATCCCCCGGACAAGCAGGAAAAGGCGACGAGGACGGTGCTGGAGCAGGCGGAGGCAGCTGCCGCGCAGTGGGCGGTCGCTTGAACGAAGCTTGCGGCGCTCGGCAACGGCGCGCGTGCCACCTGCCACCTATCATCTGAGTAGTGACAGTGCGGCGCGAAATGAGCGGGAGGGCGGTGCAGTTCCTTCGCAACTGGCCCGGCACTCTGACGGGTGCAGAGACTGCGACGGAACTCATGTGGTTGTGGAACCACCTCGAGCCAGCGCGTTTCCCGGTCTCCCTTGGCGGGATGAGCTTCGGGTCAGAATCGCCGCTTCAGCGGGATGAGGTTCGGGTGGGATGGCGCGAGTTCGGCGCGCTTGTTGACGCGATGGCGCAGCGTCGTGACGGGTTCCTTTTGACGATGCGCCACGACCCGGAGCGCGGTGAGCATGCGGAAGCGGTCGCGCGGCTTGATGAGTGGAAGAACGAATGTTGCCAAGCGGAGGGTCCGATTGAGGCCTTGCTCCGTTTGTTCATCAGCTTGACGCTGCACGGACCAAATGCAGCCAAGCCGGAGGCGCTTCCGCTCTTCAGGATAGTTTCGTTTCAAGGTGAAGCGATAGTCGGTGGCGAACGGCCGGCTAAGCGCTCGCACCTAGAGTCGTTGAGGCGGTGGGCCGTTCTGGCCCAAGTTCGACACTTTGATGTAGGTTGATCGGCCGCGTGCGTGGTGCACGCGGCTTCTTCATGGTCCGCGGTCGGTGTCCTAGTGGCACTGTGTGGTTTGTTTCCTATTGCCGTGCGGGATAGGGCGGTGGTAAGCTGGTGGCACGGTGTTCATCAAGCGCGTGCACACTCGCGGGGTGGTGTACCTGCAACTGGTGGAGTCGTACTGGGAGAATGGCCAGAGCAAGCATCGGGTGTTGAAGAGCCTGGGCCGTGAGGATGAGCTGGACCCGAAGGACGTGGATCGGCTGCGGGCGTCGCTGAAGCGTTACGGCTCCGCGGAGTCTGGCGAGGTGTCGGTGACCCTCGAGGAGGTCGGTCTGGAGCCGGGCCGGAGGGTGGGGGCGCTGCTGCCGTTGCAGGCGTTGTGGGGCGAGCTCGGGCTGACCGAGATCCTGTCGGGGTTGGCTTCTGGCCGGCGCTTCTCGTTCGATGTCGCGACGATCGTGAAGGCGGTCGTGTTCCAGCGGGTGCTGGCGCCGGGTTCGGAGCGGGCGCTGGTGGGGAGTTGGCTGAGGGGCGTGTACGCGCCGGAGTTCGAGGGCATCTCGCTGCAGCACGCCTACCGCGCGCTTCGCTTCCTGGCGGAGGTCGGGCCGCAGCTCGAGGAGCGCCTGACGGGCGTGCTGACCGAGCGCCTGTTCGCTGACGCCAGCCTGGTGCTGTTCGACACCACCAGCACCTACTTTGAGGGGGTAGGGCCGGAGGGCCTGGCGAGCTTCGGGTACTCGCGCGACAAGCGCGGGGATCGGCCGCAGGTGAACCTGGGGTTGCTCACCAGCCGGGAGGGCATCCCGCTGGCGCACTGGCTGTTCCCGGGCCGGCAGTCGGACGTTCGCAGCATGGCCGAGGCCAGCAAGGACTTCCGCTCCAGGCTGAATCTGGGTTCGTTCGTGGTGGTGGCCGACAGGGGCATGGTGAGCGACAGCAACCTGCAGGCGCTGCGGGATGAGGGTGTCGGTTACGTCATCGCCGAGCGGTTGCGGCGCAGCAAGGCCAGCGAGGCCCTCGCCCGCGCAGGGCGCTACAAGAAGGTCGCGCCCCGGCTGGAGGTCAAGGAGATCACTCGTGAAGGCGACGAGCGCCTACTGGTGTGCAGGAACCAAGAGCGAGCGGAAGAAGACGCGCGGCAGCGGCAGGCCATCCTCGAGCACCTCCAAGCCCGCCTCGAAGGCGGCTCCTGGCGGGAGAACCTGCAACCCGCCGCCAGGCGCTACCTCAAGATCA
>CAZBZU010000066.1:0-14079 GCA_964496495.1 uncultured bacterium | reverse complement strand
CGCGCCGCGCGCTCTCGCTCACCTCTCGCTCACCTCGCGCTCATTGCAGAGTATTGTTGAGAGCAAGATGTCACCCGGCGTCGCCGAGTGGCACTTTAGGAGGGGGGCTGACCTTTCCTCTGAGCAGGTTGCGGTTGGCACCACACATAGGCACGTCAGCGGCGGCGGCCGGGCAGGAGCGTCGGCTGCCTCCGGACGGATGGTTACGCCAAATGCGAGATCGAGCGGGTCACCACCGAGGAGGGCGGTGTTCCATCTTGGGCAGTGTCGCTACCGAGTATTGACCCGTGACTGTCATGCCGACCTCTGAACGAAGGCCTATCGGGTTGCCGGAAAGGGGCCAGGGTAATCTTGACCTTGCTCAAGGACAGCACTTCCGTCCTGGCGGCGGTTGCCGAGCAGTCGCCGCTCAGAAGCGCGGTTCCGCGCGTTAGCGTGATTGTGCCGACCCTGAACGAAGCCGAGAATCTGCCCCACATCCTTCCGTTGATCCCGGGCTGGGTCGACGAGGTTGTGCTCGTTGACGGGCGGTCCACGGATGGAACCGTAGAGGTGGCCAGGCGCATGATGCCGAGCGTACGGGTCGTGCTGGAGCCGAGCCCCGGTAAGGGCGCAGCGCTACAGGCCGGCTTCAAGCACGCCACAGGCGACATCATCGTGATGATGGACGCCGACGGGTCGACGAATCCGAAGGAGATCGGGGACTTCGTACGCGCACTGCGCAACGGGGCCGACTTCGTCAAGGGCTCGAGGTTTCTTCAGGGTGCAGGCTCCCACGACATCTCGGCGATTCGAAGGCTAGGCAACCTGGGGCTCACCGTGATGGTCCGGCTTCTCTTCGGCGGCCGCTATTCGGACCTCTGCTACGGCTTCTGCGGATTCTGGCGTGACACGCTCACGCTACTGGAACCGGACGTGAGCGGTTTCGAGATCGAGACGCTGTTGAACATCCGTGCGCTCCGCTCCGGCCTCAGGATCCTCGAGGTCCCGAGCGTCGAGCTATCGAGGATCAGTGGGCAGAGCAACCTCCACCCGTTGCGCGATGGCTGGCGAATCCTCAAGACCATCCTCCGGGAACGGGTCAGCGGCAGGTTCGGCGCCCCAGCTCAGCGGCGCCGGCCCGCGGTGGCGGGCCCTCTGCACCCGCAGGAAGGATGACCCGAGACGATGGGTGTGTCGCGCTCGGGCACCGAGTCCTCGGGGTTGGGGCCTGGAACCGTGGCTCCCGGGGGAGCCGCGTCGCCGATTCAACGTAGCGCCTGCACCGCACACGCGAGCCTGGCGAGCGTGATCATCTGTGCCCACACCGACCGCCGCCGACGGCAGCTTTCGGAGGCGGTCGACTCCGTTCGCGCACAACGGCCTCAGCCCAAGGAGACCATCGTGGTGGTGGACCACTCTCCATCACTCTTCGCCTGGGCACGAACGAACCTCGATGCCATCGTCATCGAGAACCACCAGCCGCCGGGCGCCTCCGGCGCCCGCAACACCGGCGCGGACGCGGCCGGCGGCGAGGTGCTGGTGTTCCTCGATGACGATGCGCTCTGCCGGCCCGGTTGGCTGGAAGAGCTGTTGGCTCCGTTGGAACGGCCGGACGTCGTTGGTGTCGGCGGTCGCACCGATCCGATCTGGGACGCCGGCCGCCCCGTCTGGTTCCCTGACGCTCTGCTGTGGCTCGTGGGCGCCAGCTATCCCGGGCAGCTCGACGGGCCTTCGAACGGCCAGCCGACGCGCAACGTGTGGACGGTCAACATGGCGGTACGCACGGAGGTGTTCCGGGCCGTCGGCGGCTTCCGCAACGGCTTCGGCAAGCTCGGCAGCGTCAGCGCTCCCGAGGATACCGACCTGAGCCAGAGGGTCTCAGACCGCTGGAGCGGTCGGCGCTGGCACCTCGCGGCAGACGCCCGTGTGGGCCACCACGTCCCACCAGACCGTGCCACGGCAGGCTTCCTTCTGCGCCGCTCCTTCTCGGAGGGGGCGGGCAAGGCGGCCCTGACGAAGCTCCGGGGCCGCCGAGCGCTCCGCACCGAGGCCGGCTACCTAACGAGGGCCGTGCCTGCATCGGTGGTGAGCGAGCTGCGGCAGTGCCTCCGCGGGGATATCGCCGGCCTCGGACGGATCGGCGCCCTCCTCGTAGGCGTGGCAGCCACCGGGGCGGGCTACGGGTTCGCACTGATCCGCCGGCCGGCCCCGGCCCGGCGGCTCCAAGACGCGGAGCCGAAGCATCGCACGCCACTCCCGCCTGCGGCCCCCGGCCTGCTCGCGGAACTGGATCTCTCGAGCGGAGTGACGGACTTGGAGGCGCCAGGGCCGGCCTACCGCTGGGCGGAGGTGCTCGTGCGCCTCTTCGGACGGCCCATGGGAAGCGTGCGCGTGCCTCTGGCCGAGGGCAAGGCGGAGGCGGCCGTCGTCTCTGCAGCGGTCTGGGAAGCTCTCGCAGGAGCGATTCGCGCGCGCCTGCACGAGGAGGGCCTCCCCCTCATCGACGATCTTCCGCTGACCGGCATCCGGAGCGCCCGGCCGCCGAGGTCGGTGGTCGAGCGTAGGCGCCTGCTCGCCGGCACCCGGCCCGCGGTATCGGTGGTGATCTGCAGCCGCGACGGGGCCGAGCGGCTCGAACGCATGCTCCAGACCGTCCTCGACCAGGCCTACCCGACCTTCGAGACCATCGTGGTCGACAATGCCCCACGCAGCGCTGCCACCCGTGACCTTCTCGACGCGCGTTTCCGGGCCCGGCCCGATCTACGCTACGTCGTCGAGGCCAGGCCCGGCCTGTCCGTGGCCCGCAACCGGGGTCTGCGCGAGGCTAGCGGCACCATCATCGCGTTCCTCGACGACGATGAGTTCCCCGATCCCGCCTGGCTCGTTTCGCTGGTGGAGGCTTTCGTACGATTCGACGGCGTGGCCGCTGCGAGTGGGCCGATCCTGCCCGGTCAATTGGAGACGCCGGCGCAGGTCCTGTTCGAGGAGATCGGCGGCCACAGCAAGGGCCGCGACTTCCGCACGGCGGTATATGATCGGGCTTCGCAGGAGGTCCACAGCCCACTCTTCCCGGTCCCGCCCTTCGGCGCGGGCGGGAACATGGCGTTCCGGAAGGACATCATTCTCGGCCTCGGCGGCTTCGACGAGCGCCTCGGCGCAGGGACCCGGGTCGAGGGCGGCGAGGACACGGCGGCGTTCACCGACGTGATGCTCGCGGGCCACACCGTGGTGTTCGAGCCGAGCGCCATCGTGCGTCACGCGCACCGCCGCGATCTCGAGGACCTCGAACGCCAGGTCCGAGGCTATGGCGCCGGCCTCACCGCCTTCTACACACGCCTCGTCCTGAGATACCCTGGCCGCATCCCCGACCTGGCCCGACTCTCTCCCAGGGCCGTCCGCCACCTCATGGGCCCCAACGCCGGTTCCGCCGACGGGAACGGCACGTTCGTCATGCCGCCCGAGCTCCGGCGGGCGCGCTTGGCGGGGATGCTTCGCGGCCCGTCCGCCTACCTCACTCAGTCCGCGCCGAGACCGGCAGCGCGATCGGGTTGGGACCGATAGGCGTCGGCCTCGGCCACGCCCCTCGCAGGCCAGGAGCCCACCGGGAGTGGCCATGGTTCACCCGACGAGCACGCCGATCCTGATGTACCACAGCGTCTCCCGCGCCTCGAGCGCGGCGTTCGCACCGTTCGTGGTGTCGCCTGAGGCCTTCGACGGCCAGCTCTCCTGTCTTGAGGATCTCGGCCTGCGACCTCTCACCGTGGCGCGATTCGCCACCAGTCTGAGACAGGGCGAACCCACGGACGACGCTGTCGTGCTGACGTTCGACGACGCCTTCGCGGACTTCCTGCACCAGGCCCTACCGATCCTCGATGCGCACCACATGTCCGCCACGCTGTTCGTCCCCACCGCGTTCGTCGGCGCCACCAGCCGATGGCTCGTCGCGGAGGGCGAGCAGGGGCGCGAGATGCTGTCCTGGTCCGAGCTGCGGGCCGTACGGGATGCCGGGGTCGAGATCGGCGCCCACAGCCACAACCATGTCGAGCTCGACCGCGTTCCCCGGGACGCGATGGTGGCCGAGGTGGGGGCGTCGAAGGCCTGCCTGGAGGAAGCCCTGGGGATCGGGGTCGAGTCCTTCGCCTACCCCTTCGGCTACCACGACCGGCAGGTCCGGCGCGCCGTCCGGTCCGCCGGATACAGGGCGGCATGCCAGGTGGGACATGCCTACTCGGAGCGGACGGACGATCTCTATGCGCTCAACCGCATCCTGGTCCCCGCCGACGCGACGCCGCAGGAGTTCCGGACGTTGCTCACCACCCGACCCTCGTTCGTACAGCGTGAGTTGAGGCGCGCCCGGGAGGCAGGTGCCACCATCGCCAGGCGGCTCAGGCCAGCAAGGCAGACGGGTGCCGTCTGACGCAGCCTGGTAGCTCGCCAGGCCGGGCCTGGGGCGGAGCGGGAGATCGCGGCCGATGCGGCCGGGTTCCTCACGCCTCGCGAATCAGGAGCTGCGACTGCGGCCGAGAGCAGAGACGATCGAAGTACCGACGCCGACTCGCCGACCGGCGGCTCGATGGAGCCAGACGTTCCAGAACACCATCGATGCCGTTGTCGCCACGGCGGCTCCGGCAATCCCCAGGACGGGGATCAAGGCCGCGTTCAGGACAAGGTTCAGCAGAGCGCCGGCGCCTCGGGCGACGGCGCTGATTCCCTGATGACCACTCACTTCCAACAGCAGCCCGACGGGCCCTGCCCCGGCACTGAATACCTGAGCGCTCACGAGGATCACCAGGGCGGTCGTGCCGGCGGTGAAGTCCCCGCCGAAGATCTCGAGCAGTCGGGGGCCCGCGACGATGATTGCCGTTCCCAACGCCGCACTTGGCCAGAAGAGCAGGTGCGCTGCGCGGTTCAATAGCCACTGGAGCTCCGCCATGCGACGTTGGTTCGACAGCACCGACACGTGAGGGCCGATGTAGCCGTTGACCGCGAACAACACGAACCCAACCAGCATCGCGGTCTGGGCGGCCACCGCGTACTGACCTGCCGCGCCGGGGCCAAGGAAGTACCCAACCATGACAACATCGCTCTGGCTCATCACCACCAGCGAGGAGCCGGTCAGCAGCAGGGGAAGGGCAACCGTGAGCCACTCGCGCGTGCGGAACTCCGGGCCGGCCCGCGCATCACCCGAACGGCTTTGCGCGGCAACGACGGTGAGCAGCACCAGCGCGGTCAGGGACAGTGCAGCCGCGTTCGCGACCAGGGCGGAGGCCGCTGAGAGCAGTCCGAGAAGGCGTAGGACCCACACGGCGATCAGCAGGAGCAAGGGCTCGCAGGCCTGCTGAAGCAGATAGGCGATGCGCGATCGGCCGAGACCACGGAGGGTGTCGGTGAGGAGCAGCACGGTGGCATAGCCGGGAACCGCGACCAGGCCCAGGATCCACAGGGTCGGGTAGCCGATGGAGCGATGCCAGAGCCCGACGATCAAGCTGCCGATCACGACGACGCCGACGCTCGCCGCGGCAACCGTCTGCCACGAACGCCGGAGGAATCCGATCAGGAGTCTCCTCTGGCCGGTGGCGTAGAGCGGAACGAACCGCAATGCAGCGCCATTCATGCCGAGGGTGGCAGGAAGCCCGAGGATCACGAGCACCGCCAAGATCACGGAAACGCGCCCGAAGCCGGCTAGGGACAATCCGCGAGCAAGGACCACGAGGGTCACGTACCGCGCCCCGGCCCCGAGCGCCCGGAGCACGAGGATGGTCGCTGAGCCCGCAACTACCCCGGCCACGGGCGAGCGGCGAGGCGGGCCGGTGGTTTCGGGCTCCCGAAGAGGGCCTTTGGGCCGATGCAAAGTGAGTGATTATCGCACCTTGCTGGGGGTGCCGCGTCCGGCTCCTCAGTCCGGAAAGCCACTGAATCCTCAGACGCCCCTGCCTTATGATTCTGGCTATCCGTGACGGCCGCCGCAAGCGGCACTGCTTCACGTCGAGAGGTCCGGGCACCTTGAACAGCAGCGCACAGGCCCCTTCCCGTGGGCACATCGGAGGCAGACGGCGACTCAGCGGGCGTTGGAGGAGAGCCCTCGTGGTCGCGGCATGCGTAATAGCCCTGGGCGTTGCCCCAGGTTGTAGTCAGCTGAGCACGGCGTCTGGCATCTCCCCTGAGCCCAACACCCTCCTCGGCCGGGGCATCAGCTTCGGTCGGGGGGTCGATGCCACCGCCAGCAGCGGCCTGGATGGCATCGTGCCCGAATGGCTGCCTGAAGCAGTCGACATGAAAGGCTTCCAGACGATACGCATCCCGGTCCGATGGTCGGCTCATGCAGAGGTCCAACCTCCGTACACGATCGACCCGGCCTTCCTGTCGAGCGTGGACCGTGTCGTCAGGTGGGCTCAGGATGCAGGCCTCAACGTCGTTCTCGACATGCACGACTACACCGAGATGTACGCCGACCCGGCGTCGGAGACGCCCCGATTCCTGGCCCTCTGGCGACAGTTGGCCGAGCACTACGCGAACGCTCCCAAGACACTGGCGTTCGAGCTCCTGAACGAACCCAACGGCGCCCTGGATGCCCAGACTTGGAACGACCTCATCTCACGCACGGTGAGTGCGATTCGCCGCTCCGATCCCACCAGGTGGATCGTTGTGGGGCCCGTCGATTGGAACTCGTACCAGGCCCTTGGTTCGCTCCAGCTTCCAGCAGACACGCATCTGATCGTTACGGTGCACTACTACGATCCGTTCAGCTTCACGCATCAAGGTGCCTGGTGGGTGAGTCCTCCGATACCCGTGGGAGAGACCTGGGTTGCCAAGCGCGCTGCCTTGGCCCTCGGCTGGCAAGATTGGTCCTGGGATACGAGCACGTCGATGTCGACGCTCGGGGCGACCGTCTCGTATGAGAAGGGCTCCGCCGGGTTCAGCCTCCATGCCGATGCCGCCGTATCCGGGTATGACCGGATACAGTTCCGCACGTCCCGAGCGGTCGAGCTTCGCGTCCTTTGCGGACCCTCGGATGCCACCGCCGTAACGGTCAAGAGCGAGGCTGCTGCCCTGACGGAGGTGAGTCTCTCCGCGTGCGGCGCTCAGCCATCCACGTCAGGCTCAGGCTACTCCGTGCCCCGAGTCGTCCTGCAGAACGCCTCGGCGTCATCCATCGACCCGTTCGTGTTGAGTCGGCTCGAGCTCGTTGGCGGCGGACACACGTTGGCGCTGTTGACCACGGAGCGTGGCCGCATCTCGACCGCCTTCGACCAGGTAGGCGCCTGGGCGACCAGTCACGGAAACGTTCCAGTCTTCGTTGGGGAGTTCGGCACCTATCAGGATGCCGACCCCACGTCCCGCGTGGCTTGGACGGAAGCAGTCAGGAAGGCGGCCGAGGCGCACCGCTTCAGTTGGGCCTACTGGGACTTCGACACAGGCTTCGGCGTGTACGATTCCCAGACCGGAGCGTGGCACGCGGACCTGTTGCACGCGTTGACCGGCTTCTAGTCTCCGGCCGACCACGAGATCCCTCGAGATGTGTCGCGTCGTATCGGCGTCGGGTAGAGTGGGAGCGCTGTGTCGCAGTTCGAGCGAGGTTGCGGTGTTTCACGGACATCCGACATAGAGGTCACACCTTGACCGTGCGCCCAGTGGAATCTGGTGTCGTTGTCGCGGTGCCGCCAGCCGACGGGAAAGCGCTCAGAGGGGCGGACGGGCGCCTGGGAACGGGGCGCTGATGCGCGGCAGAAACGACAGGTACCAGCGCCGCCCTGCACCATCGAGATCTGGCGTCTTCGATACCAGCGAGAGCCGGCGTGGGGCTCCTCTCGCGCTGACTCCATCGGCCATGATCCGCTACCTAGCTGGCCCCGCCCTTGCGATCACGTTGTGGGCTGTCAGCCTGCGCGGCGTCAACCTCGCCGACATGGGGGACTTGGGCCTCACAGCCAGACTTCCGGGCACCTTCTACCTGAGCATCCTGTTGCTCACGCTCAGTTTCGTATCGGTGCTGCAGGGCGCACGCCTCCGATGGTGGGCGGTTGCCTTGCATCTAGCGGCGGCCGTGCTCATCTTGCACGGCACCACCGCGCTCCTGTACCAGGTTCCCAGGTACTCCTGGGTGTACAAGCACATCGGTGCAACGGGCTATGTCCTGAGCCACGGCTTCATCAACGCCAAGTACGTGCCTACCGACGCGAACCTCGGTTGGCCGGGCTTCTTCGGGTTGGCAGCGCTGATCCTCAGGTCGGCAGGGCTCCATAGTGCACTGCACGTGGCCCTGTGGGCCCAGCTGTTCTTCAATGGGCTCTACCTGATAGCTGTCTGGTTCTTGCTCGGCGGATTGACCGAGAATCCGCGCACGATAGCGCTTGCGCTCTGGTTCTTCACGAGCACGAACTGGGTGGGACAGGACTACTATGCGCCCCAGGCCTTCGCGTTTGCCCTCTATCTCTTCGGGATGGGGCTGCTGCTCAGATACCTCGTGCCCTCGGTTCTGCCGCGTGGCTCCTGGCGGCGCCGTCTGTCAGACGCGGCGCTCCCGACGGTGGCCGCGCGGCCGCAGGCGCAGTGGGCATTGGTCTTCGCGCTCCTGATCTTCGGCGCGATCGTCGTGAGTCACCAGTTGACGCCCTACATGATGATCGCCGGCTACGGGGCTTGCATCGCCGTTGCACGCCCGAAATTGCTGCCTCTCGTCGGCATCATGCTAGTGCTGGCCATTGCGTGGACGGTATTCGGTGCAGGAACGTGGATGGCGCACAACATGGGCCAGCTCGCTACGTTCGGCCATCCGATCGAGAACGTGGAGTCCAGTCTCGCGAGCCTATCGCCGCTTCCGTGGCCACGACGCGTGGTGACTCTCGTGCCACGGGTGCTTTCCGCCCTGGTCTGGGGGTTGGGGGGGCTCGGCGCCGTGCTGCAGTGGCGTCGAACGAGGCGGGCAACGCTAGCCCCCATTCTCGCCGCCGTGCCCTTCGTCTTCCTGATTGCGCCGTACGGGGGAGAGATGCAGTTCCGGGTGTACCTCTTCGCCCTGCCCTGGATGGCCTATCTTGCTGCCGAGGCCTTCGTGAAGCTCACCCGCTGGCTGACGCCCAGGCTGCGCGGAGTGACGGTCACATGCCTGTGCCTGGTGCTGCTTTCCGGGTATCTGGTATCGGACTTCTCCAACGAGTCGATGAACTACATGACCCCGAGTGACGTGTCGCTCGCGGAGTACCTCTATCGGAACGCGCCGGCTGGCTCCTTCTTCCTGGGGACCTCCTTCAACTACCCGACGCGTCTGCTCCCCGACTACGATCAGTACCAGGCGTTCTCATTGACGTGGCTTCCACAGTTCCGATACACGAGCATCACGGCAGCCGACCTTCCGTGGATCATTGCGTTCATGCGACAGAACCTCGATCGAGGCCGGGCGTACTTCGTGTTCACGGACACCGCGAGCCGTCAGATCTACCTTCAGAGGGTCTTGCGTCCGGGCTCGGTCGGGGCGCTGGAGCGGGCCGTCGAGGCGTCCGATCAGTTTCGGCTGGTCTACGCCAACTCCGCAGGCAAGGTCTTCGAGCTGAGTAGCGGAGCAGGACCGTGAGCTGGCGCGCTAGCCGCCGTCTGCTCGCCCTGTACGCGCTCGTGGTGTGCGTAGCGCTCTCGGTGAGCCAGGCCTTCACGGCTTCCCCCGCCCTGAGGCTGCCTCTATCACTGCTCTTCTTCTTCACCGTACCGGGCCTGGTCCTGACGCAACTCATCCACCTGGGGCGGGACCTGCGCACCCACCTCGCACTGGCGATCCCGCTCAGCCTCGCCATCTCCACCCTCCTCTCGCTCTTGGTGACACAGGTGCCGGCCATCGGCTTCGGCGAGGTGACGTCGTTCTTCCTCGCCGCCTGCGCGTTTGGCTCAGTCGTTGTCCTAGGCGCCACGAGCTCCGCCCGGCCTCGCAACGTTCGGTGAACCGTCGACAGACCCTCCCGCGAATGCGCCGGCAACCAACTCGAGGATGGTCGTAGAGTGACCGACGGTAGTGACTGGAACGAGGCGCCTCAAGTGACGTCAGGCCGCGTGAGCGTCATCTTCATCGGCGGCTTCGGCCGCAGCGGCAGCACGGTCGTTGACCGCTTGCTGGGCTCGCAGGAGGGTGTGGCATCCCTTGGCGAGCTCACGTTCCTCTGGGATCGCGGCGTACACCAGAACCAGTTGTGCGGGTGCGGCGAAGCCTTCGCCGCGTGCGCCTTCTGGAAGCAGGTCATGGAGTACTACCACGGTGAGGCCACGCCCAGCAGTCCCGCGGACATGGAGCGCCTGCGCAGGTGGCTCGAGAAGCCCTGGTTCGTGCCTGCGTTGATAGTGCCTAAGCTCGTTCCACGCGGTTTCGCCCGTGCTCGCGACCGCTATCTCTCCGGACTCCGGAACCTGTACACGGCGGTCTCACGTGCGAGCGGCGCGAAGTACCTGGTCGATTCCTCCAAGGAGCCGCGACACGGGCTACTCCTGGCCGCAACCCCGGGAATAGACCTCCACGTCATCCACCTCGTCAGAGACAGCCGAGCGGTGGCGTTCTCCTGGGGTGCCCCGAAGCGACGGCCGGAGATTCAAGGGGCAGCCACGGACATGCCGCGCTACGCGCGCGTGAGGAGCGCGCTCGAATGGAACATCCGGAACTGGCTGACGACGCGGCTCAGAAACAGAGCCAAGACCTACCACCTGGCTCGCTACGAGGCTGTCGTGGCCTCGCCAGAAGCAGCTCTTGGCCCGATCCTGGCGCGAATCGGAATCCCGGCGCCATTCGAACTGAAGAGAGACGACGACGGCCTGGTCGACATCGGGTCCGCCCACACGCTTTCGGGGAACCCGGTGCGTTTCCAGGCGGGTGGGGTCCGGCTGGCTGTCGACGACCGCTGGACAACCCAGATGTCCGGTCGAGACAAGTGGATCGTCAGCCTGCTGACCTGCTGGGGTCTTGCCAGGCATGGATACCCCGTCACCCCCGCACGTGCCAGCAGAGCACCGCATGGCGGCCCGTGACATGGTCAATCTGGCACCCTGGGTCTTCTTCGCGACGTCGGTCCTCTTCTTGCGGCAAGTGCTGCTGACGCTCACAGGGCGGTTAGGGCGGACATCGTTGGGCCGCATCGGGGCACCGTTCACCGTCATCGCGGCCGCCTACACCATCATCGCAACCGCCTACTGGGTCTGGACCATCGTCAGCTCCACCGGGTCGTAGTCACGATCCGGGTTCGCGCCGGCGCCGACGGCAACACCACCGACCCCATCTCGAGCGCCGTTGCGCGCACCCCGGAGGCGCGTTGACCCAGACTCACGCCGGCCAGTCTAGTCGGGACCGTTCGCCCAGGACTCCCGGATCGCCGTGCTCGACAGGTCGCTGCGGAACGCCGCTTCCGGCACCGGCTCGAACAGCCCCTCGAAGCCGGCCGGCACGGCGACGTCAGCCAGGGTGAGCATCCGCCCGGCTACCTGCCGGCCCGCCACCAGGAAGCGGCAGTCGGCCGCGCGCACACGCTCGAGCGCCCGTGTCGTCTCGGCCGGGTCGCCCTGGTAGAAGCGCGGCTCGACGATCCGCTCGGCGGTGTCCGCCCCGATCACGAACACGCTGCCCGGGAACAGCCTCGCCTTGTCCACGAACAGCGGTGCGCGGGTCAGCACCGCCGCCTCGCGCCCCACCAGCTGCTGCGCCCGCCGCCGTGCTTCGGCTAGGTCGATGGCGCTCTTGTCGGCGTTCACCAGCGGCAGCTCGAAGACCGGCGTCACCGCCCCGCCCGCCGCCGGCTGGCCTTGACGTGCCTGCTGGGCGCCGACCCTCGCCAGCTCGCGGTGCCCCGCGTGCAGCGGGTTGAACGCGCCGGAGAGGATCACCGCGCCGCCCGACGGCAGGCGCGCCGCGGCGGGCAGCTCGCTCGCCAGCGTGCCGTCCGTTCGCACCACCACGAACGGCCGCTCCTGCGCCGCGAGCTCGCCCAGCAGCTCGCTGGGCGCCAGCGCCGTCTCCAGCCGCTCGCCAGCCAGCAGCGCGGGCTCGGGCGCGCTCAGCACGCCGCAGGCGTCGGCGACGGCCCGCAGCACCAGCTGCGTCACCACCGCCTCCTCGCCCGCGCGGTCGCGCGCGCCCTTCTGCAGGGTGAGCGTGCTGGTAAGGGTGCCGAAGCCGTCGCGCACCGCCACCAGCACCCGGTGCTCGCCCTTCTTGACGCGGTCGGTGGCGATGGCGGCGGTGACCCCCACGCCGAACACCGCCGCGGGGCCCTCCTCGCCCGCCACCAGCTCGCGCGCGCGGCGCCAGGCGGCATCCGCCATGGCCGCCGCGACCCGCCGGGTGGTCGTGTGCGCCGGCGTGAAGCCCACCCACTCCGCCATCGACCGGGCGGCGTACACGTCGACCGCCTCCAGCACCGTGCGCGACGACCCGCCAACGGCATGCAGCCGCGCCAGCGCCTCCGCGCCGGCGCCGGCGAAGGCCATCACCAGGCGCTGCGGCGTGGCGTGGATGGCGGCGACGAGGTCGGCGTCGAGGTCGGCGTCGAGGCCGGCGTCGAGGTCGGCACCGTCACCCTGGCCGCGGCCGGGGCTCGGGTCAGGCGGATGAGCCTCCACGGGTCCCATTGTGCCTCGGCCGCCTCGGGGGGCGTTGTTCGCGCCGGGGTGACGACGGTAGCCAGCGGGACTCTTCGCGCCCGATAGGGCGCTCGCGGGTGCGCACCCTAGTTGCGCCCGTCTAGGTCGCGTCTGCGGTGGTTGTGTCCGTCCTGATGTAAAATAGGCCACTGCGTAGCGATCGGCCGCAGGACCGCGGCTTCCGAGGCGAGTGCCGGGGGTCGTCGGGGTCGCGTCCTGCGCGCTGCTGCGTGGCACACAACCCTTAGGGGGGTCCGAACGTGTCCTTGTCAGCATCAAGCCTTCTGCAGCGGATCCACCACCGTGAGAGCCGGGTGGCCGTCGTCGGCCTCGGCTACGTCGGCCTGCCGCTGGCGCTCGCCTTCGCCCGCGCCGGCTTCCCGGTCACCGGCCTCGACGTCGACGAGCGTCACGTAGCCCTACTGGCTGCCGGCACCTCGCCCATCATCGACGTCTCCAACGAGGCGCTCGCCAAGGCGGTGACGTCTGGCGGGATGCAGGTCAGCTCCGACGCCGACGTCCTGGAGTCGGCGGACGTCGTGCTCATCTGCGTGCCGACGCCGCTCTCGAAGTCACGGCAGCCCGACCTCTCCTACGTCGAGGGCGCGCTCGCCTCGCTCCTGCCCCGCATGGGAAGCGGCAAGCTGGTGGTGCTCGAGTCCACCACCTACCCCGGCACGACCGACGAGTACCTGGTCACCCAGCTGGAGAGCGGCGGCCTGAAGGAGGGGAGCGACTTCTTCCTCGCCTTCAGCAGCGAGCGCGTCGACCCCGGCAACCGCGACTTCCCGCTCCACACCATCCCCAAGGTGGTCGGCGGCGTCAGCCAGGCGAGCGGGGACCTGGCCGAGACGCTCTACGCGGCCGTCTTCGACCGCGTCTTCCGGGTGTCGTCGGCCCGCGTGGCGGAGCTCTCCAAGCTGCTGGAGAACACCTTCCGCAACGTCAACATCGCGCTGGCCAACGAGTTCAAGCAGATCTGCGACACCCTCGGCGCGAGCGTCTGGGAGGTCATCGAGGCCGCCAGCACCAAGCCCTTCGGGTTCATGCCGTTCTATCCGGGGCCGGGCATTGGCGGCCACTGCATCCCGCTCGACCCCCAGTACCTGGTGTTCAAGGCACGCCTCTCAGGCTTCGAGCCGCGGCTGGTGGCCCTGGCCGACCAGATCAACATGGAGATGCCGCGCTACACCACCTTCCAGGTGATGGAGCTGCTCAACCGGCGCGGCCTGCCTCTGCGCGGCGCCCGCGTCCTCGCGGTAGGCGTGACCTACAAGCCGGACGTGCCCGACCTGCGCGAGAGCCCGGCGCTACCGGTGATGCAGGGCCTCATCGAGCGCGGCGCGGAGGTGCGCTTCGTCGACCCCTACATCCCCCGCCTCACCGTCCTGGACCGCGAGATCGAGGGCATCGCCGTCCTCGCCGATGAGGAGCTGGAGCGGGCCGACGCCATCGTGGTGCTCACGGCCCACAGCGCCTTCGATCCTG
>CAZBZU010000065.1:3168-14109 GCA_964496495.1 uncultured bacterium | reverse complement strand
TCCAGCGCGGCGAGGCCGACATCATGCTCACCGGCGGCACCGAGGCGCCGATCACGCCCATGGGCATCGCCGGCTTCGCGGTGATGAAGGCGCTCTCCACCCGCAACGACAGTCCCGAGACCGCCAGCCGCCCCTTCACCGCCTCGCGCGACGGCTTCGTAGCCGGCGAGGGCGCCGGGGTGGTGGTGCTCGAGGAGTACGAGCGCGCCCGCCGGCGCGGTGCCCGCATCTACGCCGAGATCGTCGGCTACGGCACCAGCGCCGACGCCTACCACGTCACTGCCCCCGCGCCGGGCGGCGCCGGCGCCGTGCGCTGCCTCAAGCTGGCGCTCAAGTCGGCGCAGCTCGACGCCTCCGAGGTGGGGTATATCAACGCCCACGGCACCAGCACCCCCGCCAACGACCTCAACGAGACGCTGGCGCTGAAGGAGGTCTGGGGCGACGGCAGCCGGGTGCCTCCGGTCTCCTCCACCAAGTCCATGACCGGCCACACCCTGGGCGCGGCCGGCGGCATCGAGGCGATCGCTGCGGTGCAGGCCCTCCATACGGGCGTGCTGCCCCCCACCCGCAACTACCTCGAGCCCGACCCCGAGCTCGACCTCGACTACGTGCCCAACGAGGCGCGCGACAAGCAGGTGGACGTGGCGCTGAGCCAGAACTTCGCCTTCGGCGGGCAGAACGCCGCGCTCATCTTCCGCCGGGTGTAGGCGCCGGCCGGGCACTCGGCCGGGCACTCGGCCGCGCTGCGCCAGCCGGCGGCCGGGCGCGGCGCCGTCCCGGGCGACGGCCGGGCGCACAGGGCGCCGTGTCGGGCGCTCAGCGGCGCTGAGCCAGGCGGCGGTCGAACAGGAAGGGCGCCGGCTCGCCGAAGCGCAGCCGTGCCATGTCCGGGTGCGCGGGGTTGAGCAGCACGTTGCGTTCGAACGGCACCACGGCGCTCGGCACGCGCAGCGCCACGCTGGCCCCGCTCGCCACCCAGGCGCTGCCGACCGGGGCGGAGGCGGCGGTCGACACCGGGTCGTCCCAGCCCGGCGGCAGCGCGGCGTCGGAGAGGTCGCGCGCCAGCTCGTCGGGGACGTCTACCCGCACCAGCCGGTAGGCGCCGGCAAGCAGGGCCGGCCTCGGCAGATGCACCAGCACCTCGAGCGTGGCGATCGCCACCCCTTCGCCGAGGTAGACCATGGCGACGCCCGCGCGGTTCCAGCGGCCCCCGACCCGCCGCGCCCCCTCGCCGTCGAAGGCGGTGGCGGCGCGGCGTGCCTTGACGATCCTCCAGGCGGTGATCAGCCGAACACCCCGTACTCGATGCGGGCCAGCAGGTCCTCCGCGGCGCGCGCGCCGGGTGCGTCCCTGGCGGCCTGCAGCGGGGTCCTGCCGCCCAAAGCGGGCAGCTCCGTTCCCAGCCAGGCGGCGGCCCCCTCGGCACCCTCGAGCACGTCCACGGCGGCGGCGTAGAGGCTCAGGTAGCGCCACAGGCGGTCGCTCTCGTCGATGTCGAAGCGGCCCGCGCGCCGCCGGCGGTAGAGGGTGCTGGGGCTCACCCGCAACAGCCCGGCGAACGCCTCGTGGCTGAGGCCGAGCCGGCCCGCCAGCTCGTCGAACACGCGGAACGGCAGGCCTTCCTCCACCCTCCGGCTCAGCGCCGCGGGGCTGACGTCGCGGCTGCGCAGCAGCCGGGCGAGAACGCGCTGCGCGACGTCGGGAGCGGCGGCCCGGGCGTCCGGGGTCCAGGTTGCCAACGCAGCCATGGCGGCTCCTTCCATACTGCACATCCATCATAGCAGAATGGCAGGGCCTGGCCGCCGCCGCCGTGGAGCGCCGGGCGCCCCGGCGGGGTACGATCATGGCCTCATGAGCCCGCAGCGCGATGACGAGCGCCGCATGATCGCGGCCAACAGGCTGGCGTGGGAGGAGACCGCCACCTTGCACCGTGCCAGCCAGCTGCCGCGGCTGCTCGAGGCTTTCGCCGACCCGGCCTTCACCACCCTCGATGACGTCGAGAAGGACGCCTTCGCCGCCATCGGGGTGGAGGGCAGGCGCGTGCTGCAACCGTGCTGCAACAACGGCCGCGAGCTGCTCTCGCTGGTGCGGCTGGGCGCCGCCGGCGGCGTCGGCGTGGACCTCGCCGCGGGCAACCTCGACGATGCCCGCCGCCTGGCGCGGGCGGCCGGGCTGCTCGAGTCCGTGCGCTTCGTGCACGGCAACGCCCTGGAGTTGCCGGACGACCTGGGACGCTTCCAGCTGGCCGTCCTCACCGTCGGGGCCCTGGGGTGGCTGCCGCGGCTCGAGCCGCTGTTCGGCGGCATCGCCGCCCGCCTCGATCCCGGCGGCCGGCTGGTCATCTACGAGATGCACCCGATCCTCGACATGTTCGAGGCGGCCAGCGGCCTGGAGCCGGTGCGCGACTACTTCGACCGCGAGCCGCAGGCCGAGGAGAGCGGCCCCGACTACTACGAGCCCGAGACGATCGTGGAGCGGCCCTCCTACTGGTTCCACCACACCCTCGGCGACGTCATCGGCGGGGTGCTGGCTGCGGGCCTCACCCTCGAGCGCTTCGAGGAGCACCCGCACGACATCTCGATGGTCTACCGCCCCTTCCAGCAGCTGCCGGCACGGCCGCCGCTCAGCTACCTGCTGGTGGCGCGCCAGGAGCGGCCCGGCGACGGCGCGGACGCGCCGCGGAGCCAGCGATGACGGCCGGCGCAGCCCGGCAACACGACCGGATCGCGTTCGTGCAGACCGGACCGTTCCCCTACGCCAACGTCTTCGTCGAGGAGCAGCTCAGGCGGAGCTTCCCGGAGTACCAGGTGGACGTGATCAACGTGCTGGACCTGGTGAGGTCCAGCCGGACGCGCGTCGCCCGCCTGGTGACGGAGGCGGTGCGGCTCTACGGCGTCGACATGGCCCGTGGCCGGCGCCTCCTGCGCGCCGCCTACGTCCACACGCCCTACTTCTTCAGGACCGCGCGCGACCTCGTTCTCGCGCGCCTGCAGCAGAAGCAGTACCGCTTCAGCTTCCAGATGCAGTCGCTCTTCGACGCCAGCTTTGGGCAGCTGCCGCACTTCATCTACACCGACCACACCAACCTCGCGAACCTCTACTACCGGCAGGCGACCACGGCGGTGCTGTACCCGGAGAGCTGGCGCCGCCTGGAGGCGACCATCTACCGCAACGCCACGCTGCTGTTCGTGCGCAGCCGCCACGTGGAGCGCTCGCTGGTCGAGCAGTACGGCGTCCCGGAGAGCCGCATCAGGATCGTCTACGCGGGCAGCAACGCCAGCTCCTCGCGGGCCGCCGGCGAGGAGCCTGGCCGCGAGCGCTTCGCCGCCAGGCGCATCCTGTTCGTCGGGTCGGACTGGCCGCGCAAGGGCGGCCCGATGCTCCTCGAGGCGTTCCGGAAGGTCCGCGCCGAGCTCCCCGACGCCGAGCTCGTCCTGGTCGGGAAGACGCCGGCGGTCGACGAGCCGGGCGTGACGGTGCTCGGCGAGCTCCCGCTCGAGCGTGTGGGCGACGAGTACCTGCGCTCGACCGTGCTGTGCGTGCCCACCCAGCTCGAGCCCTTCGGCATCGTGTTCGTGGAGGCGATGAGCTACGGCATACCGATCGTGGCGACCACCGTCGGCGCGCTCCCGGACATGGTCGAGGACGGGGTCAACGGCTATCTCGTGGCTCCGACCGACGTGGACGGGCTGGCCCGCCAGCTGATCGCGGTGCTGATCGACCCCGAGGCGGCGGCCGCCATGGGCGCCCGCTCGAAGGAGCTGGCGAACGAGCGCTACAGCTGGGACGCGGTGGGCCGCCGCATGGCGGAGCACATTCGCGCGACCCTGGCCGCAGCCGGCGAGCCTGGCAACGGCTAGCGAGCGCGCCGACGCTCAGCGCCGCAGCGACCGCAGCAGCCGCCTGACCTCGGGAAGCCCCAGGGCGGCGCCCAGAGCCGCGTACACCACGGCCACGACGGCGCTGCCGAGAGCCACCTGCGCCAGCGACCCCAGCCAGCCGGCCGGTAGCCCTGCCAGCCGCAGCGCCAGCACCGCCGCCGCCGCCCCCAGCAGCCCCGCCAGCCACACCCGGGCGAGGTAACGGAGGTAGTCGACCAGGGCGAAGCGCTCGCGCCGGAACACCAGCGCCAGCGTCACGGCGAGCTGCACCCAGGAGGCGATGACCGTGCCCCAGGAGAGGCCGGCGATGCCGTAGGGGCGCGCCAGCAGCACGTAGAGCGTGCCCTGCAGCAGCAGGAAGACCAGCACCACCAGCACCGGCGTGGTGACCCGCCGCCGCACATAGAACACCCGCACCAGCAGGTTGAACACCCCGATGGGGAACACCGCCAGCCCCAGCGGCGCGGTGGCCGCCATGGAGAGGGTCAGCCTGGCGTTGTCGAGGCCAGGGCCGTAGAGGCTCTTCCAGTTGAAGATCACCTCGACCGCCGGCCGCGCCAGGATCGCCAGCGCCAGCCCCGCGGGGACCGTCAGGAAGGTGATGAAGCGCATGCCGCCCTCGAGGGTGCCGTTGAACTCGTGCGGGTCCCGCACGGCGTTGTCGGCCAGGCGCGAGTAGTAGGCGAGCGCCGGGGAGATGCTGAACAGCCCCAGCGCCAGGCCGAGGAACAGATCGGCGTTGTAGAACGCAGTCTGGGCGCCGGCGGCGATGTCGGTCACCACGTTTGACGCGACCACGTTGAGCACCTGCCGCCCCCCGGTGGTGAAGGCGAAGGGCAGCATCAGCAGCGCCACGCCGCTCACCGCCGGGTGCCACAGCCCCGCCAGGCGAGGCAGCAGCCTGAAGCGGACCAGCGCCGGGACCTGCACCGCGAGCTGGAAGACGCCCCCGATGACGTGGGCCAGCGTGAGCATCACCGCCTGCCCCGGGAACAGCGCCATCAGCGCCACGGTGACGGCGTTGAGGGCCACCGGGGCCCAGGCGGGCGCCAGGAAGCGCTCCTCGGCCTGCAGGATGCCCATCGCCAGCGCGGAGAAGCTGATGGCCGGCAGGAACGGGAACACGATGCGCACCAGGTGCGCGGTGAGGGCCACGTTGACGTTGGCGGGGTCGGCGATGAGCAGCCGCGCCAGCAGCGGCGCGGTGAGGTAGGCGAGCAGCATCAGAGCGCCGTTGACGAGGGTGAGCAGGCCCAGCAGCGCCCCCGACAGGCGCCGCTGCTCCTCGGGCTCGAGCTCGGCATAGACGGGGATGAACGAGTTGGTGAGGGCGCCTTCGGCCAGCAGCTCGCGGAACAGGTTCGGCACCTTGAAGGCGGTGACGAAGGCGTCGCTGATCTCCTTGCTGAAGAGCGCGTTGAGCAGCGAGTTGCGGATGAGGCCGGTGACGCGGCTGGCGAGCGTCCCGCCCATCATGGTGAGCGCGCCGGCCGCCGAGCTGCGCCGCTCGCGGACGGTGGCGTCGACGCCTCCCGGCGGCTCGCCGCCGGGACGGCCGCCGTCATCGCCTGCAGCGCGCTCTCCCACGAAGGCAATTCTCGCACAGGGGCGGGCGCGGCTCGCACCGGCGCGGGCCGCCGGCCGCCGCCCGGCCGCGCGAGCGAGGGGACTGCCGGCCGCCGCCCGGCCGCGCGAGCGCGCGGAGCCCCACCCCCTTCTCCGACACCCTGGTGCGTTCGGCCCCCCGGCAGCTGCCCACCCTCCCCCAACAGCTAGAGATTATGCCGTCAGGAACGTGCGGGCCGGATGAGGCCGGCTAGGCACGGGCGAAGTGTCGCCGGCACAAGTGACACCCGCCGATGCCCCCTGGGCAACCGCCCCCAGTGTCTAGGCGCACTCCACTCGACTCGCCGACACTTCATCCGCGCCTAGCCGGGCATCTGCCAAGTCGCCGTCCCACACGAGAAAACTAGAGACTACACCCATAAGCCTGGGAGCTAATCGCCGTAGTTACGCTCCAGGGTCCTGGAGACCCCCTCCCCACGCAGCGTCGGCAGCGCGGCGCCCGATCAGCTCTTGAGATCGGCGACCGCGCCCTTGGGGAAGAACTCGGCGGCGGGCCGCACCTGGCCGAGCGAGCCCTCGTCGAGCAGCTTGCCTAGCAGCTTGTCGTGCTCGGCGCGCGTCAGGCAGCCGCCAGCCGGGCCGCGACCTCCCGCGCCACCGCGCGCGCGTCGCGCACGCAGTCGTTCAGCCCGATGCCGCGGTAGGCGTTGCCGGTGAGCGCCAGCCCGGGCACCGCCGCCAGCGCTTCACCGGCGGCGGCCACGCGCTCGCGGTGGCCAAGGGTGTACTGCGGGATGCCGGCGGGCCAGCTCACCACGTGCGTCATCACCGGCTCGGCGGCGATCCCCAGGCTCGTCTCGAGGTCGCGCCGCACCACGGCCACGGCCTCGGACTCGTCCAGCTCGAGGAATCCGGGGTCGCCCATGCCGCCCGCCAGCGCGCGGACCAGCAGCATGCCCTGCGGCGCCTGCGGCGGGAACAGCGTCGAGGTCCACAGCGCGCCCAGGATGCGCAGGTCCTGCCCGGGCGGCACCAGGAAGCCGAAGCCGTCCAGCGGATGGGTCACGGAGGAGCGCTCGAAGCCGAGCGCCACCACCCGGATGCCGGCGTAGGGGATGGCGGCCAGCGCCTCGGAGGCGGCCGGCGCCAGCTGCCTGAGCAGCGCCGCGCTGGCGTAGGCGGGCGCCGCCAGGATCGCCGCGTCTACCTCCAGATCCATCGGCAGAAGTCGCAAGTGCCGCTCCCGGCCGGTCTCGACGTGCGCCACCGCGGCGCTCGTCTGCACCCGCTGGCCCAGCTCGAGCGTCAGCGCCTCGCAGAGCCTCCCCGCTCCCCCGTGCCGGAAGCTCGTCAGGCGGCCGCCCGGGCCGCTGGGTCCTCCGGCGGGCCCCACCGCCTCGCCACGAGCCTTGGCCGCACGGCGTGCCCGCTGCTGCGCCAGCATGCCGCGAACCAGCCCGCCGTAGGCCGTCTCCAGCCGGTGCATCCGCGGGAACAGCGCCGGCAGGCTGGAGAGCCGCGCGTCGCCGGCGGAGACGCCCGCGACCATCGGCGCCACCATCACGTCCGCGAACTCGCGCCCCAGGCGCCGCGCGGCGAAGGCATGCACGCTCTCGTCGGCGTCCGGATCGGCCGCGGGCAGGAACGGCTCGAGCGCCATGCGAAGCTTGCCCATGGGCGACAGCAGCGGCGAGCGCAACAACGCCCCCGCCCCGGTCGGCACCGGCACCAGCCGCCCGCGGAAGTAGAGGAAGCGCTTCTGCGCCGCCTCCGACGCCGGCAGCAGCTCGTCCCGGAGGCCGAGCTCCAGGCTCAGGTTGTAGGCGTCGGGAACGTTGGTGAGGAAGCCGTTGGGCCCGCGATCGACGAGGAACCCGCCGACCGCGTCGCTGGTCGCCGTGCCGCCGGTGCGGCCGTCCTTCTCCAGCACCAGCACCTCGGCGTCGGGCAGGTTCTGGAGCAGCTGATAGGCCGCCGTGAGGCCGGAGACGCCGCCGCCGACGACGGCGATGCGCGCCGCCACCGCTCAGACCGTCCGCGAGAAGGGGGAGGGCCCGCCGGCCTTCGCCTGCAGGTAGCGGTCGAAGACCATGGCCACGTTGCGGGGCAGCAGCCGCCCCAGCTCGCCGGCCTCGAGGGCGTCCTCGCGCACCGTCACCAGGCCCTCGCGCTCGAGCGGCGCCAGGGCCGTCAACTCGGCCGAGAAGTAGCTGTCGAAGTCGACCCCGAAGCGCGCCTCCAGCGTCCGCTTGTCGACGCGGAAGTGGCACATCCACTCGCGAATGAGCTGCTGGCGGAGACGGTCGTCGTGGTCGAGGCGGCGGCCCCGGGCGACCGGCAGCCTGCCGGCGTCGACGAGATCCTGGTACTGGTTCAGCTTCTTCGCGTTCTGCACGTAGGCGCCGGCCAGCTCACCGATGGCGGACATGCCGAAGCCGATCATGTCCGGCGCGCGAGCGCTGGTGTACCCCATGAAGTTGCGCCACAGGCGGCCGTCCTGCTGGGCGCGCACCAGCCCGTCGTCCGGCAGCGCGAAGTGATCCATGCCGACGTCGACATACCCCGCGCCCACCAGCGTCTCCCGGGTGAGCTCGAGCAACGCCAGCTTCGCCTCGCCGCGCGGGATCGCCTCCTCGGGCAGGCGCCGTTGGTGGGCGAAGGCCCTGGGCAGGAAGGCGAAGGAGTAGATCGCCAGCCGGTCCGGGCGCAGCGCCAGCACCTGCTGCAGCGTGCGCTGCAGTGAGGCCGGCGTCTGGTACGGCAGGCCGTAGATGAGGTCGAGGTTGGTCGAGCCGAAGCCGAGGCGGCGCGCCGCCGCCATCAGCGAGGCGGTGGCCTCGACGCTCTGCCGCCGCCCGATGGTCGACTGCACGTCGGGGTCGAAGTCCTGCACCCCGAGCGAGAGGCGGTTGAACCCCAGGGCGGCCAGACGCTCGATGTGCTCCACGCTGGTGACCCGCGGATCCACCTCGAGCGCCACCTCAGCGCCGGGCAGGATGCGGAAGTGCTCGCGGAAGCGCCCCAGCAGGCGCTCCAGCGTGTCGGGATCGTAGTAGGTGGGGGTGCCACCGCCGAGGTGGAACTGGGCCACGTCGCGGCGCTCGCCCAGCAGCGGCGCCACCCGCTCGATCTCGGCGAGCAGGCGCTCCAGGTAGGCGCTCGCGACCGCCAGATGGGGCGTGATCACGACGTTGCAGGCGCAGTAGTGGCAGCGCTCGGCGCAGAAGGGCAGGTGGGTGTAGAGCGCCAGCGGGGCGTCCGGCGTGGCGGCGGCCCGGGCCAGCGCCTGGCGGTAGTCGTCCTCGCCGAACGCCTCGGTGAACTCCACCGCGGTGGGATACGAGGTGTAGCGCGGCCCCGGCCGGTCGAGGCGGCGGACGCGCTCCACGAGGCTCTCGCCGTCCGCTGGGTTGTCGCGCGCCACCGACTCGCTCAGGGTTGCGGCATCGGGGGTCTTCACCCGAACAGTCTAGGAGCGTCCGCGAGGCATGCGCGGGGACAAATGTCCTCGAGCGCGACAACGACCGCGCCCCGCTAGGCAGCTGCCCAGGTCAGCGCCCGCTCCCGGCGCCCGCCGGCGCATGCTGGCACCAGGCGGGGGCGCCGCCAACTCGGGAGGTCCAGTCGTCCCCGCTGCCGGACTCGCCGGCGGAGCGTCGCGCCAGGCGCCTGGCCGCGTGCGCCCCCCACGCCGCGGCCCAGGTCCCCCGGTGCGCGGCGTTCCGCCGGCCTCTCCACGTGCCCGAGCGCCCCAAGCACCCCTCCTACCGGTAAGCTGTTACGGCACCGTCGGTTCCGCACCGGCCCGTACGCCCCGTGCGTCCCAAAGGAGGGTCCCATGAAAGAGAGCGTCCTCCGAGCGGCGGCGATCGCCTCGCTTGCCCTCGCGTTGATCGTGTCCGTCACGACCTGGGTGGGGATCAGCAGCTCCTCCCAGCGCGGCAGCTTCTTCATCGGCTTCTTCGAGTTCGCGCTGATCCTGTTCCTCGGCGTGGTGGCATGGGCGCTGTTCAACGCCCTCGGCGACGTCGTCACGGTCCGCAGCTCGCTGCAGGTGCTGGACGCGAGGATGGAGAGGATCGAGGAAGCCCTGGGCGTGCGCCCGCCCGCCCTCGACAGCGCCGCCGCGGCCCCCGAAGACCCCGGCGACGCCGAAGCCGGCCGTGACGCCGGAACCGCCAGCCGCGCCGAGGCCGACGCCGCCACCGAAGCCGACACCACCGAAGCCGACACCACCGAGACCGACACCAGCGCCGCCACCCCTACCGACACCGACAGAAAGGAGTGAGCATGATCCACCACACCGTGCAGGGCGTAGCCGTACCCGCGATCGGCTTCGGGACCTTCCGGTTGCCCGGGGAGGCCTGCCGCGAGGGCGTGGAGCACGCTCTCGACCTCGGCTACCGCCACATCGACACCGCGCAGGGCTACTACAACGAGGAGTACGTCGGCGAAGCGCTGGCACGCTCCAGCGTGCCCCGCGAGGACATCTTCCTGGTCTCCAAGGTCATGCCCGACAACTTCGCGGGGGACACGGCCGCGAGCAGCACGCGCGAGAGCCTGCGCAAGCTGGGCACCGACTACGTCGACCTGATGCTGCTCCACTGGCCCAACCCCGAGGTGCCGCTGGAGCAGCCGCTGGAGAGCCTCGCACGGCTGCAGCGTGAGGGCGCGGTGCGCCACATCGGCGTCAGCAACTTCGCCCCGAGCCTGCTGGAGCGCGCCGCGGCCGTCACCGAGCTGTTCTGCAACCAGGTCGAGTACCACCCGTACCTGTCGCAGCGCGCGCTCATCGACCTGGCGCATCGGAAGGACCTGCTGCTGACCGCCTACTGCCCCATCGCTCGCGGCAAGGTCCTGGACGACCCCGTCCTGCAGGAGATCGGCGCCCGGTACGGCAAGTCGCCCACGCAGGTGGCGTTGCGCTGGCTGGTGCAGCAGGAGGGCGTCGCTGCCATCCCCAAGTCCGCTCAGGCACGGCGGCGGTCGGAGAACTTCGACGTCTTCGACTTCGAGCTGAGCGGCGAGGAGATGCAGGCCATCCACCGGCTGGACCGCGAGGAGCGGCTGGTCGACGGCCCGGCCGGCATGGTCTGGGAGCGCTGAGGCGCCCGGCGAGCGGCCGGCGTTCGCCTCACAGCACCAGCCACTGCAGCAGCCACAGCAGGCCCATGCCCACAACCAGCGTGGCAGGCACGCTGCGGGTGCGGTTCGCCACCACGAAGGCGGCCGCCCCGGCTACCAGCCGCACGCTGTCCTCGCCCTGCCAGGCGCTCCGGATGTCGGCGAACAGCGGTAGCACCAGCGCCGCCAGCACCGCGGCAGGCACGAAGTCGAGCGCACGCTTCACCAGCGGCGGCAACGACATGCGCTCGCCGAGGATCAGGAACGACGCCCGGAAGGCGAAGGTCGCCAGCGCCATGCCCGCCAGCATCACCCAGTAGGCGAGCGGCCTCACGCCGGCGTGTCCTCGCCCCGCGTGTCCTCGCCCCGC
>CAZBZU010000065.1:0-3068 GCA_964496495.1 uncultured bacterium | reverse complement strand
GTCCTCGCCCCGCCTGTCCTCGCCCCGCCTGTCCTCGCCCCGCCTGTCCTCGCCCCGCCTGTCCTCGCCCGGCCTGTCCCCGGGCGGCGTCCCTTCGGCCCGCGCCCGGCGGTCGAGGGCGGTGCCCGCGGCGATTCCCGCCAGCGAGGCCAGCAGCATCCCCAGGTTGAGCGGCAGGCCGGCCAGCACCACCGCGACGACGCCGGCCAGCACCGCCGCCAGCAGCTTGGGACGGGTGTTCAAGGCGGTCGCCAGCAGCGACAGGAAGATCAGCGGCACGGCGAAGTCGAGGTGCCAGGACGGCGGCGCGGTGGCGCCCAGCAACGCGCCTGCGAGCGCCGAGCCGGTCCACGCCACGAACAGCGGCAGCCACGAGGCGAGCAGGTAGACCCGGCGGTCGGCAGGCGCCCGCTCGGACTCGAAGCGGTGCACCGCCAGCACGAAGCCCTGGTCGGTCATGAAGAAGGCGATCAGCGCGCGCCAGCGGCGCGGCTCCGCCTCCAGGTAACGGGCCAGCGCGGCGCTGTACATGGTGAAGCGCAGGTTGACCATCACGGTGGTGACCAGGATGATCAGCACCGGCGCGCCCACGCTCACCAGCTGGTAGGCGACCAGCTGCGAGGCGCCGGCGTAGACCAGGTACGGCATCAGCACGGCTTGCAGCTTGCCGAGCCCCACCTGCACCGCCCCCACCCCGACGATGGCGCCGAACGGGATCACTGCCAGCGCGATGGGAACGCCGTCGCGCAGGCCGATGGCCAGCGAGCTCGGTGGCGTGCCTGCGGGGGCGGGGTCCAGGCGTGCGGTCGAGGGATCACGGCGGGCCGGGCGCATCCCGCCGATTCTACTGGGCGCGTCCGTCCGGCATGGGCGAGGCGGCGTCCCCGGCGTAGGATGGAAGCCACCGCGACCTCGGGGCGCCGGAGACCCGGCTGCCGCGACGCGAGAGTCGAGGACGAGGCCCGCACCGGTGCGGTGCCGACGATCGCCGAAAGGGGAGTGCCGTATGCGCACGACCGTCACCGGGGGGGCCGGCTTCATCGGCTCTCACCTCGTTCAGCGGCTGCTCCGCGAGGGGCACGAGGTCGTCGTGCTGGACGACTTCTCCACCGGCAAGCATGACAACCTGCCGGCGGACGAGGCACGGTTGCGCGTGATCGAGGGCGACGTGGCCGATCCCGAGGCGGCGGCCGCCGCCAGCGAGGGAGCCGACGCCGTCTTCCACCTGGCCGCCGTGGCGTCGGTGCAGGCCTCCATCGACGATCCCATCGCCACCCACCGCGCCAACCTGCTCGGCACCATCACCATGATGGAGGCGGCCAAGCGGGCGCGGCTCGGCAGCGGCGCCCGAGCCCGCCCGGGTGGCGCGCCGCGCTTCGTGTTCGCCAGCAGCGCCGCCGTCTACGGCGACGCCCAGGCGCTTCCCGTCGCCGAGGATGCGCCGACGTCGCCCTTGAGCCCGTACGCGGCGGACAAGCTCGCGGGCGAGCACTACCTGGCGCACTACCACCGCCGGGGCGAGCTGCGAGGCGTCGCCTTCCGCTTCTTCAACGTCTACGGGCCCAGGCAGGACCCCTCCAGCCCCTACAGCGGCGTGATCAGCATCTTCCTCGAGCGGGCTGCGGGGGGCGAGCCGCTGACGGTCTTCGGCGACGGCGATCAGACGCGCGACTTCGTGTTCGTGGAGGACATCGTCGAGCAGCTGGCGAGCGCGCTCGACTACCCGGCCGAGGGCGAGCTGCAGGTGGTCAACGTCGGCACCGGCCGCGCCACCAGCCTGCTCGAGCTCATCGCCACGCTGGAGAAGCTGGCCGGTCCGCTGGAGGTACGCCACGAGCTGGAGCGCCCGGGCGACATCCGCCACTCGCTGGCCGACGTGTCGCGGTTGCGCGAGGCGGCGCGGCGGGTGGGTGCGAGCGTCCCGGCCACGCCGCTGGAGACGGGGCTGGCGGCGATGGTGTCGCCGCCGGAGGCAACGTCCGGCTGACCCGCGGCACCGGCCGGCCCTACCCGGCCCCAACACGAGGCAGCCGCCGCCCGTGGCCGGGCGGCGGCGTGACGGTTGCGACGGGAGCGAGCGGGGCTATTTCGACCACACGGGCACACAAACCCGGTTAGCCCGCGTCCTCCTCCCGTCGCGTCTCGAAGCGGTCCTGCGGCTCGGCACGGGCGCGCGCCCGGCCCGAGGCCGACGGGAACGCTCGCTCACCCAAGGTCGTCGTCGGCTCGTGCGGAGTCTGCAACGTCAGACGGTCGAGCAGGTACTCCTCGACGGTCCGTTCAGAAACCCCGAGCTTGCGGGCGATCTCCTTGATCTTGTGGGCGTCCACCTTCACGATCGTCACCTCGCTTCGGACGGAGTCCGAGGCCGTGGCGCGGCCCCGCTCGAGCGAACGGCGGGAACCGGCGGGGAGGGCACCGATGGTCGCGCTCGGCTGCCGGCTAGAGCGGTCGAGACGCGACGAATCCGCTGCGGAGCAATCCGCTCGGAATGCTGCAGTGCCCGCCCGGGAGAGATGGTACGAGGGGGAGGACGGCGTCACGCCACCGGCCCTGCGACCCGGGCCGCTTATGTCAAGGATCGGGTGTGAGCTCCGCCACTCGCAAGGGACGCCTGTCCCCCCCACGGGAACCCTCCGAGGGCATGCGGCCGCCGCCTCGTCGACGCTCAGCCCTTGTCCCGCTCCGGCACCACCAACACGTGGGTGACGCGGCTGGCGGCCACCGCCGGGTCGACATCGAGGTCGGGAACGACCTCGGCGATCCTCACTCGCGCGGTGAGGGCGTGATCCTCCCAGCGCAGCTCCGCCAGGGTGCCGTCGGAGCTGCGGGCGTCCACCGCGCGATGGGCGCCGATGAACCGCAGGTGCCACCCCTCCGCCTCCGGCTGAACCGGCCACGCCGCGCCCGACTCGAGCCGCACGGTGATGACGGGCTCGCCGGTGGCCGGAGTCCCCGCCGCACGCTTGCCGGCAGCCGCCGGCCCGGGCTCGCTGGCCGGCACGGTGACCTTCCCGGGAAGCGTCACCACGTCCCCGTGATACGCGTCCATGACGATATGCACGTAG
>CAZBZU010000064.1:0-17147 GCA_964496495.1 uncultured bacterium | reverse complement strand
AGACGCACGCCATCCACCACGCGCACCATGCCGAGCTCGAGGAGCGCGGCATCGGTGACGTATGGACCATGACCGTGCAGGAGTACCAGGCGGCGCCATGGTGGAAACGCGCCGCGTACCGCGTGTTTCGCAACCCCCTCTTCCTGTTCGTGGTCGCGCCCCCCGTCAACTTCATCGTTCTGCAGCGTTTCCCGCTGAACGGCAGCGCGAGCTGGCGCACCGGGGAGATCGCCTCGGTGTGGTGGACCGACCTGGCGATCGTCGCGCTGCTCGGCGCCGCGGCTCTCGCCTTCGGCCCCCTCGAGGTGCTGATGATCTGGCTGCCCGTAATGGTGATCGCGTCGAGCGTGGGAACCTGGCTCTTCTACGTGCAGCACCAGTTCGAACGCACCTATTGGGAGCACACGCCGCAGTGGGACTACACCCTCGCCGCCATGCACGGCAGCTCCTACTACCAGCTCCCGCGGGTCCTGCAGTGGTTCACCGGCAACATCGGCTTCCACCACATCCACCACCTGAGCCCCCGCATCCCCAACTACAACCTCCAACGCTGCCACGACGAGAATCCGCTCCTCCAACAGGCTGCCAGCCTCAGCGTGCGCGACAGCCTGAAGACAGCCGGGCTGACCCTCTGGGATGAGGAGAAGCAGCGCCTCGTGACATTCCAAGAGGCTCGCCGCCTGCCGGAGGCCGGCCCGGGGCCGCAACCAGCGCGTGGCGCCGAAAGGGGCGAACGGCGCTCGACCGGGCACGCGTGAGCCCGCGCCCCGGGGCCGGGTATCAGGCCCCCACCAGGCCACGCTCCCTGGCCCAGACGATGGCATCGGCGCGTGAGTGGAGCCCCAGCTTCTCGTAGATGCTCGTGACGTAGTTGCGAACGGTTTGTTCCTTGATCCCCAGCTCGACCGCGATGCTGCCGTTGTCCCGGCCCGAAGCCATGCGCTCCAGCACTTGGCGCTCCCGGTTGGTCAACTCCGCTACGGCCGCATCGTTGCCGTTGGCCCCGCCCGCCCGGCTCCTGATCTGCGCGATCCTCTCGAGCAGGGAGCGACTGAACCAGGCGGTGTCGGTCATGACCTCCTGCACGGCACGCATCAGCTCCTCCTCGGTCGTCTTCCGTTCGGTCACGTCGGCGGCGTAGATGGTGAGGCCTTCCGCGCTGGGATACGACCGCAGCTGAAGCCACACGCCCAACGCCGGCGCGTACGTCTCGAAGGTCACAGGGCCGTTGCTCGCCGCGGCCTCGCGGTAGCGGCGCCCGACCACGCTCCCCCCGTCGCCGGAGAAGATCTGCCACACCGACCTACCGATCAGCTCTGGCGCCGCCGTCCCCGTGAGGCGCTCGAGCAGTTCCGCACCCCGCGGATTCAGGTAGGTCAAGCGGTCCTGCCGATCGATCACGGCGAAGCCATCGGAGATACTCTGCAGGATCGCTTCGGCATGCCTGCGTTCCGCCGCGACCGCGTCGTTCGAAGCCCGCAGCTCGGCGGTTCGCTCCGCCACCCGCGACGCGAGCTCCTGGTTGACGCGCTCCTGTTCCGCCAACAGCTCCCGCACCTGGTACTGGCGATCCCGAGCCCTCAGGGCTGCGCGGACGACCGTGACGAGACTGGAGGGGTGCACGGGCCGGAACAGTACCGTCGTGTTTCCCCGGCGGTATAGCTCGGCCGGGCCCTCCCAAGGCGGATCGACCAGCAGGACGAGCGACAGATCGGACCAGGCGGGCTGCGCCTGGCAGGCCGTTCGAACGACGTCCACCGTCTGCGATGTCAACGCCTCCGCGGTCAGCACGGCGGCCCCTGACCCCTCAGCCAGCCTTCGCCGGAGGGCCGGAGGATCCTCGCAGGCCACGACCTCCATGCCGGCTCGTGCCAACGCGTCGCGCAGGAGGTCCACGTCCCGCCCCAGGGGAGCGAAGACCAGGACGCGCGACTCGCGGGCGTTAGCGCTCACCATCTCCGCGGTCGCGCTCGGCCTGGCCAGACCCCGGAGCGGCATCGGATCGCGGTGCACCGCTTCGCCGGCTCGGTCGGCCGGCACCCAGGCTCGGGTTCCCCGACAGAACGTTACGGAAGGCGGTGAGGGGCTCGCCCACGTGGACGCCCGACGACGTGAGGCGCAACTCCCGGATGGTCGACTCGTGCGATCCCAAGCGCTTCTTGATGACCGAGATCGCCCGCCGCAAGGTCCCCTGGGTCTCGAAGTGGCGGAGCAGCAGCACGTTGTCGACGAGATAGCTGATATCGAGCGGGATGATCTCCTCACTGCCCATGGGCCCACCCTGCGCCATGACCAGAAGGGTCAACACACCTCGCTGACTCAAGTACGTCAGCAACTCGTGCATCTGCGTGACGAGCAGGAGCTCGTGCGGCATGGCGTTGAGATAGCCCGTCAAGCTATCGATGACGACCACCTTGGCGCCGTCGACCTCGACGGCGCGGCGCACCCTGTCAGCGAACTCCCCCGGCGATATCTCCCCTGTGCTGACCTGCTGCAGCCGGACCAGCCCCGACTCGATGAAGGGCCGGAGATCCATCCCGAGCCCTTCAGCCCTCTTGAAGAAGGTCTCAGGGCGCTCATCGAACAGGAAGATCGCCGTGGCGTCGCCTCGCTCGGCCGCGGCGTAGGCGTACAGGGTGGCGATGGTCGTCTTGCCGGTGCCCGTCGGACCCAGGATGAGGCAGGCCGTCCCCTCCTCGAGCCCTCCTCCCACGAGAGCATCCAGCTGCTCCACGCCGCACGCCAACGTGGCGCGACCGACATCATCTACCCCGCTCGTGGTATCGAGGCGCGGATGCACCTCCAGCCCACCGGTGCGGATCCGGAAGCTGTGGTACCCCCCTCGGTAGACCATGCCTCGCCCCTTGACGACCTCGAGCTGGCGACGCACGGAGCCGTACGAAGGAGACCATCGTTGCAGCGCCACGATGCCGTGCACCATGCTCTCGAGCTCGGTCTCGCCCTCCGTCGACGGCCCCGTCAGGAACAGGCTGGTGCAGGGGATGTCGGTGAGCGCCTGCTTCAGCACGAGGAGCTGCCGGCGGTAACGGAGCGCGGTGGCGGTGAGCAGCCGGATCTGTTCGACCGGATCGAACACCAGGCGCTCCGGCTGCGCTCCGCGTACGGCCTCCAGGATGCTGTCGATCGTCTCTCCCAGCTCAACCTGGTCCGTGTGGAACACGGTCTGGTCGGCGGGAAGCCGGGTGGCCGCCTCGCCGGCGGAAACCTCGAAGACAGGCACGTCGTCGAGCGACCAGCCATGTGACCGAGCGATCTCCCGCAGCTCGCGCTCGGTATGCGACAGGGTCACGTACAGCACCTTCTCGCCCTCCCGAACCCCCTCCAGCAAGAACTGCAGGCCCAGCGTGGTCTTCCCGGTTCCGGGCGCACCCTGCACGAGGTAGATCCAGTCACGGGGAAATCCCCCGTTCAGGACGGCATCGAGGCCCTGAACGCCGGTGGCTGCCCGCTCGCCGCGGGCGCGGGAGGCGGACCCTCGCTCGGCCATGGCCCAATGATAGGACGGTCGCTGCCCCCGGGTCGCACCTGTCCGCGCACGGGCCCCGGCAGGGGTCACGACCCCGGCTCGCGTGGGTCCCCCGCTTCTGTCGAGCCCCGCGGCGGAGCCGTACACTGCCAGGTACCCGCAGACACTCCCACATACTGCGTCGCTGCTCGTCGCGGGTGGTGGCCCGCTCGACGGAAGGCAATGCCGTCGTGCTTGCCGGGCTTCGTGGCGCCGCGCCGCAGCGCGAGCGGAGGAGTAAGGACTATGGTGGCATGGCCGGCTGTCGGCTTGATCATCCTCTCGGTCGTGGGATCCGTCGCGTCGACGACCCTCGGCAGCGTTAGCTACGTCCTGCTTTTCACCGCCGTCGCGCTGCTCCTCGAACGCGTCTTCCAGGTTTCGCGAGCATGACGGACCCGGAAGCCGCCTCCTTCTGCCGGAACGTCGCAGAGGCCCTCAAACCGCTCTACGAAGCCGTCCGGCGAGCTCGCCTGGACGGGAACGACGCGTTCTGGATCGTGTACGACGAAGCGGTCGCGCGGGTCTCCCAAGCGAAGAACATGACCGAATCGAGGACGAAGTCGGTCTCGCGCGACGTGTTGCAGGAGATCATGATCCTCGTCATGGAGTGACGCCCCGCGCCGCAGAGACGGAAGGTCGTGAACGCCGCTGCAGGTTCTTCAGCGGATCACGGAACGTCGCGAACGTGTCTTCAGCATGTCGAAGTTGGAGCGTGAGCCCGTGGAGATGGCCGATGTGCCCCTGATGAGCGTCTTGAACGCCCTTCCCGAACACATCCTGATCCTGGACCGCGACGGCGTCGTACTGGCGGCCAACGCCTCCTGGCGGCACTTCCTGCGCGACGAGCACCCGGGGGCCGGGGTGAGCATCGGCCAGCCCTATCAGGCCATCCTCCCGGTCCGCTACCATGTTGCCGACGAGGTTCGCGGCCGGCTTCACGCAGGTATCGCCGACGTCCTGTCCGGCAACCTCCCACGGTTCGATGGCGAGTACTGCCTTCGCCCGGCACTCCGTACGAGCTGGTTCGAGCTGAGCGCGATCCCCCTTCAAGAGGGACGCCTCGGGGGGCTCGTCACCCAGCGCGACATCACGGTCCGGAAATCTCTCGACGCCGACCTCGCCGAGCGCGCGAATCACGACGACCTGACCGGGCTCGCCAACCGGCGCTTCTTCATGCTGGAAGGCGCCCACATGCTCGCTCTCGCGAAACGCCAGGGTTGGCCTGCCGCCTTGGTCTACCTCGATATCGACAACTTCAAGGACATCAACGACCGCTACGGCCACGCCGCGGGTGACAAGGCGCTGAGCGTCGTGAGTCGACGACTGTCACGCCACACGCGGGAGAGCGACCTCCTGGCGCGTGTCGGCGGCGACGAGTTCGTGCTCCTGCTCGCCAAGGTCTCGCCGGGCGACGTCGCCCGGGTCATGGAGGTCCTTCAGCGGAGCCTTTCCAAGCCCCTCCACATCGACGGCCTCGCCATCGACTCCCAGGCGAGCTTCGGGGTCGCACACCTTCCACGTGACGGCGCCACCTTGGACGCCCTGCTAGCGCACGCCGACCGGGCGATGTACCGCGACAAGGGACTGCGGAGGCTGCAGCGCCAGCTGCGCACGGCGTAGCGGACCGAGGCACGAGGGAACCCCACACCGCAGCTGGCGCAGTAGCATGGGAGGCGCGCTCCCCGAGCCCTTCGCGGCCCCAAGATTCGCGTTGTCCCAACGGTTCACGCCGCTCACTCCGCCATCCGAGAGCGACCGGGGGCGCGCCCTGGCGTCACGGAGGAAGACCATGTTCGAGCACATCCTGGTCCCACTGGACGAATCGCTCGCTGCCGAATCGGTGCTCCCCCACGTCACGGCGATCGCAGAACTCACCGGCGCTCGGGTCACGCTGATCCGCGTGCTCGAGATCCCGACGACTGCAGGGCACGTACAACCGACCGATCCGGTCGCGTGGCAACTGCACCAGGACGCCGCCGGATCGTATCTGGCTGGAGTGGCGAAGCGGTTGGGAGCTCGAGGCGTCTCCGTCGAGACCCGTATCCTCGAGGGGAATCCCGCTACCTGCATCATCGCCTGCGCACATGATGAGGGCGTCGACCTCGTGGCCCTGGCGAGTCATGGCCGGACCGGGATCACGGGATCCGAGCTCGGCGCGGTCGCGCACAAGACGATTCTCGGTGTTCACGTGCCCTTGCTCTTGATTCGCTCGTTCAGGGAAGGACCGCACGGCGCGGACGACGTGCGATACCAGCGTCTTCTCGTCCCGCTCGACGGCTCTCGAAGGGCCGAGTGCGCGCTCCCCATCGTCCATCGCATCGCCGACAAGCACGGAGCGTCCCTGCTGCTGAGCCACGTGGTGAGGCTTCCCGAGGTGCCCCATCGACTGCCGCTCAGCGAGGAAGAACAGCGCATCGTCGACGGCCTCGGCGCTCTGGCGCGCCGCCACGCCGCGGCCTACCTGGATGGACTAGGCCGGGACCTCGCCAACGCCGGTCGCCAGGTGAGCGTTCACGTGCTAGACGGTGACGACCCGGCCGCCTTGCTGGAGGAGCTCGCCGGTTACGAGGACGCCGATCTGATCGTGATGAGCGCGCACGGTGCCACCGGCAGCACACGGCGGCCTTTCGGGGCCATCACAGAGAAGTTCCTCCTGTACGGCGGCCATCCGATGCTGGTGGTGCAGGATCGCTCGCGCGAGGAGATCGAGGCCAGTCCGGCCCGCTCGGCCGCCCATGAGCAAGCTGGGCACTCGTGACCGAAGGGGACTCGCCGGCGGCGATCGACCTCGAGACCTTCACGCGACAGGCCGAAGCGCTCGCTGCGATGTACGAGCTGGCACCCTGTCACGGCAGGCCGCGACGGTTCCACCACCGCATCGACGTGGTGCGGGAACGGGTTCGGTCGCTGTACGCGCGTTTGCCAAGCGACGAGCCGATGCTGGCCGACGGCGGCCGCTGGCTGCTGGACAACGACTATCTCGTGCTCCGTACCCTGCGCCAGGCGGACGAGGACGTATCCGACGCCTTCTACCGGGCCTTGCCATGCGTGGCCGACGGAAGCGCCAACTCCCTGCGCGTCGAGGTCCTGATCGGCGGCTTCCTGGACCGCTGCCGAGGGCGCGTGCAGATCGGCGTGCTCGAAACGTTCGTCGAAGCCTACCAACGCGTCGCTCCCCTCATGCTGGCCGAGCTCTGGGCCCTGCCCGCGCTCCTGCGCGTGCAGGTGCTCGAGCGGCTCGTCGACGCGGCCGACCGGGAGTTGCCGACGACACGTGACACCACCGCCGAAGCGGGCACGATCGCCGGGATCGTGCAGGGCCTGCACGAGATCGAGAAGCAGGACTGGACGGTCTTCGTCGAGTCGCTCAGCCTCATCGAACGCTGCCTGCGAAGCGAGCCCGCCGGCCTCTACGCCACCATGGATCTGCCGACCCGGGATGCCTACCGGAGGGTCGTCGAAGCCGTCGCTCGACGCAGCGGGCGCTCCGAAACGGACGTCGCGTCGGCGGCCGTGCGCATCGTGAGCGAGGCGGCCGATGCCGAGCATGTCGGCAACGTTCTGTTCGGGCACGGGCGCAGCCTTCTCGAGAGGCGCCTCGGCGTCCGCCCCGGCGCCGGTGGGTGGCTCCGCCAGTGGGGTCGACGCTTGCGCGCCCCGCTCTACCTCGCCGCCATCGGCACGCTGACCGGGCTCATCCTGGCTGCGGTCGCGCTCCCGGCGGCGTGGCACGGTGTCGGCATCTCGCTGCCTCTGGTGCTCGTCGCCTTCCTCGCCCCCGCGATCGTCGCGGCCGAGACGCTCGTGCACTACGCGATCACCCACTTGCTCCCGCCCAGGAGGCTCCCGAAGCTGGACTTCTCCGAGGGCGTACCGGACCACGCCCGGACCCTCGTCGTGATCCCCACCCTGGTGTCCGCCGAGCGCGACATCCCTCCGCTCTTCAGGCAACTCGAACGGCATGCCGTCGGCAACGCCGATCCCAACATCGGCTTCGCCGTCCTGACCGACTTCCCGGACGCACCCGAGCGTGACGTCCCCGGGGACGACGCGCTGCTCGAGTCCCTCGAAGCGCACCTCGACGCCCTTCGCGGTCGCCAGCCGCACGCGCGCTTCTACCTCATGCACCGCGAACGACGCTGGAACCCTTCCGAAGGTTGCTGGATGGGTTGGGAGCGCAAGCGCGGCAAGCTGATCGAGCTGAACGCGTGGATCGAGCGCGGCGAGCGGGGCAGCTTCGTTCGTCCCGAGGGCCGTCCTGACGACCCGGCTGCCGGACCGATCGGCTACGCCTTCGTCATCACCCTCGACACCGACACGGTGCTGCCTCCCGGCGGCGCCGCCCGCCTGGCCGGCACGATCGCGCACCCTCTCGTCCGACCCCGGTTCGCGGAGGACGGCAGCCTGCGTCACGGCTACACGGTCCTCCAGCCCCGCGTGGACATCCTTCCTACCGACGAGTCGCGGAGCCTCTTCAGTCGGGTGTTCGCCGGCGGCTCCGGCGTCGACCTGTACGCCCGGGCGGTGTCGGACCCGTACATGGACCTCTTCGGCGAGGGGATCTTCGTTGGGAAGGGCATCTACGACGTTGCAGCGGTAACCCGGATCCAACGCGGGATGGTGCCGGAGAACGCCATTCTGAGTCACGACCTCTTCGAGGGCGGCCTCGGCCGGGCCGCCCTCGTGAGCGACGTGATCGTGCTGGAGAGCTACCCCGCCGGGTACCTCGCCTACGTGCGTCGCCTCCACCGCTGGGTGAGGGGCGACTGGCAGTTGCTTCCCTGGCTTGGCCGCAGGGTGCCCGCGCCCGCCGGCCGCGGCCTTCTCAACCCCCTGACGCCGCTCACCCGGTGGTTGATCTCGCAGAACCTCGTTCGGAGCCTGGTGGCGCCCTCCCTGGCAGTGTCGCTCGCTCTGGGATGGACGCTCGTGCCCGCCCCGCCATGGGCCTGGACATTGCTGGTTCTTGGCCTGTCCATGGTTCCGTTCCTGCTGGGCCGCCTCACACGACTGACACGGACGATCCGGCGGCAAGAGCGGGGCGCCTCGAGCTGGTCCCACGAAGCGTTGCGGTGGATCGCCGACCTCGTATTCCTTCCGACCACGATGGCCGTCACGATCTCCGCGATCGGCGTGACCTTGTGGCGCCTGGTCGTCTCGCGACGCCACCTGCTGACGTGGCGCGATGCGGCACGGAGCGCCCGCGATCTCGAGCAGCGTGATGGAGCGCTGGCCACGTGGCGCGAGATGGCGGTCGCTCCGCTGTCGGCCGTTGCGCTCGCTGCGATCGTCGCCTGGAGTCGGCCCGAAGCCCTGACGGTCGCGGTGCCTCTCCTCCTGGCATGGCTCGCTTCGCCGGCCATCGCATACCGCTCGGGACGCGCGGTCGAGCCCAGCGATCCACCTCTGAGCAGCGACCAGCAGCGCTGGCTCGCGACCGTCGCCCGGCGTACCTGGTTCTACTTCGAGCGCTTCGTCGGGCCCGGGGACCACTGGCTCCCCCCCGACCACTTCCAGGAGTCGCCACGGGGGGCCATCGCCCATCGCACCTCCCCCACCAACATCGGCTTCCTGTTGACGAGCACCCTCGCGGCGCACGATCTGGGCTTCATCGACGCGCGCACGACCGTTCGCCGGGTCAGCAACACCCTCGCGACGATCGCGACGCTCGAGCGCTCGCGCGGGCATCTGCTCAACTGGTACGAGACGCAGACGCTGCAGCCTCTGCCCCCGAGGTACGTGTCCTTCGTGGACAGCGGCAACTTCCTGGTCTCCCTGGTGATCGCGAAGCACGGCTGCGCCGAGGTCCTGGAACGGGGTCCGGTGGAGCTCGCGTCGTGGAGGGGCGTGCTCGTCCTCCTCGACCTGCTGGGAGAGAACGCCCGCTCGATGCGGGCCGACACGACCGCGATCGAGGCCGGCCTCGCCGACATCCGCACGAGGGTCGCGGAGCTCGAGGACGCGCCGGCGCGGTGGCCGGGCATGATCGACGTGCTGCTCTCGGAGGATCTGCCGGGGTTGGACGCGCGCGTGCTGGATCTCGTGCGAGCGGCCGCGCCCGACGTCGACCGGGGCGTCCTGACCGAGCTGGCGACGTGGTCCGGACGCTTGCACGGTCACGTCGAGAGCATGCGACGCGACCGCGATCTCTTCCTTCCCTGGCTGGCACCTGGCCTCCGTTCGGCGCGCCTCGGCGCTCCCATGCCGGCGTTGCCGGCCTTCCCGACCTTCGCCGAGCTCGGCGATATCTACCCGCGCTGGCTCGCGCTCCTGGGCGGGGCACCCGACAGAGAGGAGTCCAGGCGCAGCGTGGAGGAGGCGCCCGGCGACGAGCTCCTGCCAAGCGCGCTCCTCGCCGCCCAGAAGGCGCTCACCGAGGTCCGCATGGCGGTGCAAGGCATCGCGGACGAAGCCGAACGCTACCTCCGCGAGGCCGAGTTCGAAGCGCTCTACGATGCGCGCCGCAAGGTGTTCCGCATCGGCTTCGAGGTGGACACGGGCCGGCAGGACGAGCACGCCTACGACCTGCTCGCGTCCGAGGCGCGGATCGGTAGCTTCCTCGCCATCGCCCTGGGACGCGTGCGCCAGGAACACTGGGTCCATCTGGGTCGGCCGTTCGCGCTCGCCGGCGGCAAGCGCGTGCTGCAGTCGTGGAGCGGCAGCATGTTCGAGTACCTGATGCCGTCACTGATGATGCGCACGCCGAACGACAGCCTGCTGGGCCATGCGATCCGCGCCGCCGTGCATCGCCAGATCGCCTACGGCCAGGCCCACGCCATCCCGTGGGGCGTGTCGGAATCCGGCTATGCCAGGACCGACGCGAACGGCAACTATCAGTACCGGGCGTTCGGCGTGCCCGAACTGGCCCTCTCACGAACGGGAACCGACGCGCGGGTCGTCGCTCCCTACGCGAGCCTGATGGCGTTGCCGTTCGCGCAGAGACCCGCCCTTCGAAACCTCGAGCGGCTCGCCAGGGCCGGGGCCCTCGGACGCTACGGCTTCTACGAGGCCCTCGACTACACGCCGGACCACCTGCCGCTGGGCAGCCAGTCCATGGTGGTTCGTTCCTTCATGGCGCACCACCACGGTATGTCCCTCCTCGGACTCTGCGCCGTTCTCGACGGATCCAGGTTCGTGGAACGCTTCCACGCGGACGTCCGCGTCCAGAGCAGCGAGATCCTCCTGTACGAAGCGACCGCCGACATGCCGTCGCTGGAGGCGGGAGGAGCGCAGGAGCGGCCCAGCGCCCGACGGCCGGCCCCCGAACCGGTGCGCTTGGCCCCGCGTCGGGTCCCCGACTGGACGCCCACACCCCTGGTGAACGCGCTCTCCAACGGGCGCTACACCGTCTTCATCACCAACGCGGGCGGCGGCGGCTCCCGCTGGGCGGGCTTGGATCTGAGCCGTTGGCGGGCCGATGCGACCCGCGACGCACACGGTGCGTGGATCTACCTGCAGGACCTCGACTCCGGGCGCCTCTGGTCGGCGACCCGGCAGCCCACCGGCGTTCGCGGCGAGCACGAGAGGGTGTCCTTCCAACCGCACAGCTCCGAGTTCTCACGACAGGTCGACGCGATCATCACGCGCCTCGATGTGACCGTCGATCCCGACGACGACGTCGAGATCCGCCGTCTCACGGTAACGAACCAGGGCGCCGAGACGCGCCATCTGGCGGTCGCCAGCTACGGGGAGGTCGCGCTCACCCCGCACGGTGCCGACGTGCGCCACCCCGCCTATGGAGGGCTGTTCGTCGAGAGCCGCTGGCTCCCGGACCTGCACGGTCTCCTGTTCCGCCGCAGGCCGCGCGCCGACGACGAGGCCGAGCACCTCCTGCTGCACCGCCTCGTGGTGGAGGCGGGAAGACCCGACAGCGTGGAGTTCGAGAGCGACCGCTCGCGCTTCCTCGGCCGGCACGGCAGCGCGGAGCGTCCGGCGGCGCTTCTCACCGGGGCCCTGTCCGGCACGAGCGGGGCAGTTCTCGATCCCGCCTATGCTCTGCGCACGTCGTGCGCCCTGGGCCCCGGCGCCACCGTGCGTCTCGCCTTCCTGACGTTGGCAAGCGACGAGGCGTCGAGCGTGCTGAGCGCCGCGCGACGCTTCGATCGCTGGGGTGCCGTCGAGGAGGCGTTCCTCGGTGCCCGCGCGCGCCAGACCACGGTCCTCGAGCAGCTGGCGCTCGGCGGGCCCGACTGGTGGACGACCGAGCACCTGCTCTCCCACCTGCTTTACCCGAACCGCCGTCTGCGCGCCCCGCCGCGGCTCCTGAGCCAGAATCGACTGGGGCAGCAAGCCCTGTGGGGCTACGGGATCTCCGGTGACCATCCCTTGGTGGTCGTCCGCGTGCGTGAGGCCGAAGACCTGGACCTTGCCGCCCTGCTGCTGGCGGCGCACCGGTACTGGCGCGAGCAGGGGTTCGCGACGGAGCTGGTCCTGCTCAACGAGCGCGACGATGGTTACCTGCAGACCACGCACGGCCGCCTCAGGAGCCTCGTTCACGCCAGCGGTAACGACGGCTGGCTCGATCGCCCCGCCGGCATCGTCGCGATCGCGTCGAACCGCTTGGACGACTCGCAGAGAACCTTGATCCTGAGCGCGGCGCGCGTGGTGGTGGGCGCCGGCGTGCCGCTCCAGGGAGCCCTGGCGCTAGCGCGCGACGGGCGAGAGGCCGGCCTGCCCGCGTTGATGGCCACCCGCAGCGTCGCCGATCCGACCGAAGCGGAGCGACCGCTGCCGCCCCAGCCGGAGGCTCTGCTGTTCGACAACGGCCTCGGCGGGTTCACCGACGAGGGCCACGCCTACCGGATCGTCCAGGCCGGAAGCCCGACGCCGGCACCATGGGTCAACGTGCTCGCGAATCCCCGCTTCGGAACCCTCGTGAGCGAATCCGGATCGAGCACCACGTGGGCGGTCGACGGCGGAGAGAACCACCTCACGCCCTGGTCCAACGATCCGGTCGCCGATCCGAGCGGCGAGGTCCTCTACCTGCGCGACGAGGAGACCGCCGAGGTCTGGACACCGACCCCGCAGCCCATACCCGGCCGAACCCCGTACCAGGTACACCACGCAGCCGGCAGCACGCGCTTCTTCCACGGCAGCCACGACCTCGACCAGCGACTCCACCTGTTCGTGCCGTCCGACGCGCCGCTGAAGGTGGCGCGGCTCCGGCTCCAGAACCTCCTGGCACGTCCGCGACGCATCACCGTCACGTACTACGCCGAATGGGTGCTCGGGAGCATCCGCGAGGGCACACAGGCGTTCGTGATCCCCGAGTACGACGGCGATCTCGAGGCCCTGCTGGCCCGCAATCCGTACAGCCCGTCCTTCCCGTCGCAGGCAGCGTTCCTGGTCGCCAACCGCGCCCCGCACGGTCTCACGACGGATCGGGAGGAGTTCCTGGGTCGGGAGGGCAGCGTGGCTCGACCGGCAGCGCTGGCACGGGTAGGGCTGTCCGGGCGCGTGGAGGCGGGGCGGGATCCCTGTGCGGTCCTCCAGGTCCACGTCGATCTCCCCGCCGAAGGCAGCGAGGAGGTGTTCTTCCTGCTCGGCGCTGGCGCGGACCGTGAGGCGGCACGGGACCTGATCCGGCGCTTCCGTGACCCCGCGCGGCTCGACGCCGCCGAAGAGGACCTGCACCGGGCATGGGACCAGCGCCTCGGCGCCATCACGGTACGCACGCCCGACCCCGCGATGACCGTGATGCTCAACCGCTGGTTGCCGTACCAGACGATCGCGTGTCGACTGTGGGGGCGCACGGCCTTCTACCAGGCCGGCGGAGCGTTCGGCTTTCGCGACCAGCTTCAGGACGTGATGGCGGTGATGCACGCTGCGCCCGAGCTGGCGCGCGCTCAGCTTCTGAGAGCGGCGCGACACCAGTTCGAGGAAGGCGACGTCTTGCACTGGTGGCATCCGGGCGGAACCCACGGCGTACGAACCCGCATCTCCGACGATCTTGCCTGGCTTCCGTTCGTGATCGAACGCTATATCGACCACACGGCCGACGGTGCCGTCCTGGACGAGAGCGTTCCGTTCTTGCAGGCCCCTCCGCTAACGCCCGAAGAACAGGACCGATACGATCGCGTCTCGGAGACCGAGCAGACGTTCTCGCTGTACGACCATGCCTGTCGGGCGCTTGATCGAGCCTGCACCGTGGGCCCGCACGGCCTACCGCTCATGGGCGGCGGCGACTGGAACGACGGCATGAACCGGGTCGGGATCGGCGGACATGGGGAAAGCACGTGGCTCGCGTGGTTCCTCATCGCCACCCTGGGGCGCTTCGCGCCCTTGTGCGACGCACGTGCCGACGCAGCCCGCGCGGACCGCTACCGGCGCCAGGCGGAAGCCTACCGAACGGCGGTCGAGACCCACGCCTGGGACGGCAACTGGTACCTACGCGCCTTCTTCGATGATGGCACCGCGCTCGGCTCGCACCGGAACGACGAGGCGAGGATCGACTCGATCGCTCAGTCCTGGTCGGTGCTCTCGGGTGCCGGTGATCCCACGCGTTCAGCGCAGGCGATGGCATCCGTGGTCGAGCACCTGGTGCGCCCAACGGACGGCATCGTCTTGCTGCTCACGCCGCCGTTCGACCAAGGTGACATGGACCCCGGCTACATCAAGGGCTACCTGCCCGGCATCCGCGAGAACGGCGGTCAGTACACGCACGCGGCGATCTGGGCCGCTTGGGCATTCGCGGAGCTCGGCGACGGGGCCCTCGCATACCGCCTGTTCGACCTCCTCAACCCCGTACGGCACGGCGCATCGGCCGAGGCCATCACGCGTTACAAGGTCGAACCGTACGTGATCGCTGCGGACGTCTACGGCGTCCCGCCCCATGTCGGTCGCGGCGGCTGGACCTGGTACACGGGATCCGCAGCCTGGATGTACCGGCTGGGTATCGAGGCGATCCTCGGCCTCCACCGCCACGGCGACGCCCTCGACGTCCAACCGTGCATCACTCCCGACTGGGACGGGTTCGAGGTGGACTACCGGTTCGGCGCCAGCTGCTACACGATCCAGGTGCAGAACCCTCACCACATCGCCCGAGGCGTAACGGCCGTCACCGTCGACGGTCGCGCGCAGCCGACACGGCGCGTGCCCCTGCGTGACGATGGTCGGGACCACGCCGTGACGGTCATCATGGGCAAGCACGAAGCAAGCGCGTCCTCACCCGCCCCGGCGGCACGCGGATAGCCGGGAACCGTGGAACCCGAAGGGTGCGTGGTTGACGGGCCCTGCCGGACCCCGACCCGCACCGGCACCGTCCACGAGGCTGGGGGCCGCGCTCATTGCCAACGGTCGGGCCACCGCCCAGCCGACGACCGCCACAGCGATGGCTTCGGTGCAACCGGAACGACCGGAGAGGCTCCTCGCCCTCGAGCGCGGACGCACCCACGAAACGGGAGCATCTCCGGGCCAGAAATAGCTACGGACTCAGCGGCGCCCGTCCTGCATGGTGGGCCCAACCTTCACAACTTGGAACCGCGTGTGGACGTGGCTCCAGGGAGTCGTAAACGTGGGACCCCGCCTGGGGGACGCGCTTCTCGGAAGCCACTCCGGCGTTGCAGGGCGTCCAGCGGCGCACGAGGTGACCGCCCTAGCTGATTGGGAACACGGTAGGAGACAGAAGTGACCGTGGCTACCTCCTCGCTGGTCGTCACGCGGTTTCCCTGACGCACGCTCACGAAGGGCCGACACGGTGGCCGCCGACCACGGACTTGGTCGGCTCGGCACGACCTGCGGCGACGGAGCGCGTCGTCCAAGAGCGCCACCGGAGCGCCTTGGCCGTCTAGAGTAGGCGAAGTTCGTTGACAAGCAGGTCGCCGCCAGGAGTGGTTTGTACCGAACGGCCACGGATGGCGAACCGCGAGAAAGGGGAGGCCATGGACGCAGTGGTTCCGCTGCATGCTGCCGCCGACGTCGCCGTGAGCGGATCGAAGGCAGCCAACCTGGCAACGCTGATGGGTCTGGGCGTCCAGGTCCCGGACGGCGTCGTCGTGCCTGCCTCGGTGTTCTCGACCTATGCGGGCGGCAGGGCGCCGGACGAGCTACCGGACGCCTTGCCGCACGAGCTGCTAGAAGCTCTGTACGGTTTCGTCGGCTCCGTCGAGCCGGTCGCGGTGCGCTCGTCCGGCATCGCGGAGGACCTCGCCGGGGCGTCGTTCGCCGGGCAGTACGAAACGGTGCTGAACGTTCGTGGGCGGGACGCGCTCGCCGCCGCGGTGCTTCACTGTTGGCGGTCCGCGTGCGACCCCCGCGTGTCGCTGTACCAGCAGCGCCAGGGGCAGGCGGCCGCGGCGATGGCCGTCCTCGTCCAGCGCATGCTGCGGGTGGAAGCGGCAGGGGTCGCCTTCACCGCGAACCCCGTGACGGGAGCGCGCGACGAGGTCATCATCAGCGCGGTGCCCGCCGTGGGCGAGCAGCTGGTGTCGGGCGAGAGCCGTGCCGAGGAGTGGGTCGTCAGCGCGGGCGCGCCGACACGCCTGCGCGCGCCGGTCGAGGCCCTGGCGGCTGAGCAGGTGCTCGAGGTCGCAGACGTGGCCCAGCGGATCGCGAAGCACTTCGGCGCTCCACAGGACATCGAGTGGGCCTACGAGGACGGCGTGCTCCACGTGCTGCAGGCGCGGCCGATGACCGCGCTGCCGGAGCCCGTGGCATGGGAGCCACCGGATCCGAACACGGCCTGGGTCAGGAACTTCCGGATCGGCGAGTGGCTACCGGAACCGGTGACCCCGCTGTTCGCCTCCCACGTGCTTCCGAGCATGGAGTCCGCCATGGCGGAGGAGGGGCAACGTTGGTGGGGCAACCCGATGACGGGAACGCACGCGCTGGTGAACGGCTGGTGCTTCTACGCGCCTTCGGGCGGGGTGTCGGACATACGCATGGTCGCCCAGATGTTGCTCGGGCTGTTCCGGCGTCCGAAGACCATCGTGGGGCTCATGGCTGCGATGGCCAACCCCGATCTTGCCGTGCGCTGGGCCATCGACCCCGAGGAGAAGCGCTGGCGAGGGGACCGGCTCCCGCGGTACCGCCAGCGCGTCGAGCGGGGCACGAGCGAGCTGGACGACCTCGATCCACGGCAACTGGTGGTCCTGGTGTCCGACCTGGCGCGTATGTCCGGGGAGATGTTCTGGTCCATGCAGCTCGTGGCCGGCTTCGGCTGGAAGACGGAAGGATTCCTGGCCAAGTTCTACGCGAAGCGCTTGCGCCCCGACCTCGGCGGCTCGCACCAGCCTCTCCTGCGCGGCCTCAAGGCCCCCACGCCGCCCGCCCCGCACGCAGTCGTCTCGCTGGACCCGGCCATACCGACCATGGGGGAGCTGTACCTATCGTGGAGCGCCCCGGAGCCCGAGCGGATCACCGCCATGGAACGCGAACGAACGGAGTTGGAGGAGCGCTGCCGCGCTGCGCTGCGCCCGACCCTGCGGAAGCGTTTCGATCGACTGCTGACGTTGGCGCAGCGCTACGCCCTCGTGCGCGACGAGCAGGTGCTCGACGCCACGCTGGGTTGGCCCCTGATGCGGCAGGCGCTCCGAAGGCTGGGTCAGCACCTGGTGGACGCGCAGGTGCTCGAAGAGCCCGAGCACGTCTACTACCTCGAGCGCGCCGAGATCGACCGCGC
>CAZBZU010000063.1:0-17433 GCA_964496495.1 uncultured bacterium | reverse complement strand
ATCTGCTGCCGTTCTACGCGCGAACGGACGCCGGCGGCAAGTCCGCCTTCATCGATCCGGCGCCGCTCTTCGGGCGCTAGCGGCGAGCGACGCGCCGGCAGGGCCGGCCGACGAGCGGCCGCTCCGCGGCGCCGGCGGTCACGCGCTCAGCCGGCGGCCGCCTCCGCACCGTCCTGCGCGAACACCGCGAACCAGCGCCGGAAGCCCGGCTCCACCTCCATCAGGGCGCGCGCCAACGCCCCCCGGTCCGCCGCGGGCAACCGCCCGGCCATGGCCAGCGGGAACCCCCAGCCGCGACGCTCCGCCACCGCCAACGCCTGCTCGGTGAACACCCCCTGGTACCACAGCAAGCGCGCCAGCCGCATCTTGCCGCGCGGGTACTCGAAGCCGTCGAGCGCACCGCCCTGGCCCCCCGTGGCCGCGACCTGCAGAGCGGCCCAGGCGCGCAGCCGTTCGAGCGCGCCGCCCTCCCCGGCCGCCCGCAGCCCCTGGGCGAAGAGGTAGGTGGCCATCAGCTCGTCGAACCACTTCACCCGGGTGCGCAGGCCCGCACGGTTGGCGGCCGCGTGACCCCACTCGTGCCCCACCAGCAGGTCGAGGAACTCACGGATGTCGCCCGGCGCCCGCACGCCGCCCCGGACCGCGGCCAGCAGCAAGCTGTCGAAGCGGGCGGTGAGGCGCGGCGGGTAGTCCGCCGCTACCACCAGGCTCACCAGCCTGGGGCTGGAGCGCGCGAAGGGCAGGCCGTAGGGGTAGCTGGAGATCCGCCGCCAGTCCTTCGGCGCCACCACCAGCAGCTGGACGTCGCCGTCCAGCGGCAGCGCCGCCTGCGCCGCCCGCTCGAGCGGCAACAGGAAGCGCTGCAGGAAGGCGGTACGCCGCCGCGCGCCGGCCGAGTGCCGCCCCGGCACCAGGCCGTCCGGAAGCGCGCGCAGGAAGACGCGCCGGGAGGCTGGGTCGTGCATCGTGCGGCCAGTCTACCGGCACCCGGGTCGCCAGCCCGTCACGGCCGCCGATCGCGGCCGGAGGCGCTCCGGGAGGGGCTGCTATGCTTGGCCTGGAGGTCGGCATGAGCGTCTGGTTGTGGGCGGTGGTCGCGTTCGTCGCCGGAGGGCTCCTCGGGGTCGGCGGCACCGTTCTGTTCAGGCGCGGCAGCGACATCGAAGCGCGCATGCGCCGGCTCCGCCGGGAGCACGAGCAGTACCAGGCGGAGGTCGCCCGTCACTTCTCGCAGACCGGAGAGCTGCTGAGCCGCCTGCGTACCACCTTCGACCAGCTCTACGGCGAGGTGCAGGAGCGGGCCACCTCGCTGGTCGGCGAAGAGGCGCTGCAGCGCCGGTTGGGCTACCTCGACAACGGCTCGCGGAACCGGCTCGACCGCGCCGACGAGACGCAGGGACGCAACGCCGGCACCGTTGGGGACGACCGTGCCGGGTCGCCGGGCTTCGGCGGCGCCGGCAGCGGCGCGGCGGAGCGGGGCGGCGAGAGCGGCGCGCCCACGGAGCCCGAGCGTGCCTCGGAGACGCAGCACGCACCCGGCTCGCAGGGGGCGCCCGACGACCCCCTCGACGGTCGCGAGCGCCACTGAGCGCACTCGGGGCTTAACCTTTCTCACCCGCCGGGCCGAGAAACCCCGCCCCTGGCGTGAATTTCCACTCAACTCCCGAGTTTTCGCGTGGTAGACTGCACGCTAGAGTGAATCGCGCCTTCCTCACGGCATTCCTGGTATGCCTGGTCGCGTTGGCAGGGGTAGCGTCCGCCCAGGTGAAGGTCAACTACCTGGCCGTGAACGGCGTCCTGGCCGACGGCGCCGGCCCCTACTACTTCCTGGCGCAGGGCGACAACGAGGATGCCTTCGCAAAGGCGGCTGCCATCGCCAAGGCCATGGGCCTCGACATCCGCTACGACGACGCCGGCAAGACCCTCACCTTCGCAAGCAACGGCACCAAGGCCGTGTTCCAGGCCACCGGCGACATCCAGCGCGGCTTGCAGAAGCGCGACGGCGGGCTGGTGGTCGACGGTCACAGCGTGCCCTCGCCGATGGCGATCCTGGTCGACGGCACCGCCTACGTGGCCATCACCCCGCTGGTGGCGGCCTTCGGCGGCATCAGCCCCTGGAACGCCGACAAGCACGTGATCACCATCGAGACAGCCGACCACCTCGGCTACGCTCTCGGCACACCCCGAACCGGCATCACCGACGGCGTCTCGCGCGTCGCCATCGACCTGCCGAGCGACGCCAGCTACGCTCTGGCGGCCGACGGCACGGCGCTGGTGATCCATCTCCCCGACGCCCGCGCCAGCGACAGCAAGCAGGCCGTCGGCGGGCCCAACATCGACGAGGTCGATGTGCTATCCGGCGACAAGCAGGCCTCGCTGGTGGTCAAGACCACCTACCCCTTGAACCCGGAAGGCAAGGGCTTCCAGGTCGGCACGCTGGACAAGGGCGACACCCGCACCCTCTACGTCGACTTCGCACCATCGCTGAAGGGCGAGCCCATCGCCAAGCTCGTCGGCAGCGACCCCGCCGCACCGCAGGCGCTGGCCGCACCCAAGCCGCAACCGCAGGTGGTGGTGATCGACGCCGGGCACGGTGGCATGGACCCGGGCACCTCCTCCCGCTGGTCTGTCGAGAAGACGGTGGTGCTCGACGTGGCCCTGAAGCTCAAGCGGCTGCTGGAGCAGCAGAACGTCAAGGTCATCATGACCCGCGACAACGACACCTTCCTGACGCTCGCCCAGCGCTCGGCCTTCGAGACGCCCGAGCGTAACCTGTTCGTGTCGATCCACGCCAACAGCGCGCCCGTGGCCAGCGCCTCCGGCATCGAGACCTGGGTCTTCGGCAAGCCACTCGACCCCAGCTACATCAACCTGGCCATCCAGGAGAACGGCTCCGGGGCGCAGGGGCAGGCGCTCACCGAGAAGGCGCGACAGGCGGCCGACGACATCGCCGGCCAGATCCTGCGCGAGACGCAGTACAGCTTCTCCATGACCCTCGCCGACGACGTCCAGCAGCACCTCATCCAGTCCACCGGCGCCGTCGACCGCGGGGTGCGCAAGAACCTGTTCTACGTGCTGCGTACGGCGCGGATCCCCTCCATTCTGGTGGAGCTGGGCTTCGTCACCAACCCCACCGAGGGCCGGGAGCTGGCCACCGGCTCGTACCAGCAGAAGCTGGCGCAAGGCCTCGCGGCAGGCATCCTGCAGTTCCTGCGCGGCGGCGGCATGCTGGCGCAGCGCTGACCCACGCACTCCGCCGGGCGCGCAGCGCCCCAGCGCGCCACCGACGCGTGTCGGGAGGCAGGTGGTAGCATGGCCGCACGATGTCGCGTTCCAGCAGGCGCCGTGAGCCAGCTAACGGCGACACGGTGCAGCGCTCGGACGGGGAGCAGGCGGTAGCCGGCGCCGGCGGCGTGGTCTTCAACCCGGATGGCGAGGTGCTCCTCCTCCAGCATGCCAGCGGCTCGTGGGTCTTCCCCAAGGGGCACATCGAGCCCGGCGAGGATCCGCTCGAGACCGCGGTCCGTGAGATCGACGAGGAAGCGGGCGTGCTCGCCCACTGCAACGACCCCAGCGAACGCTGGAGCACCCGCTACCGCAACGCCCGCGGCGAGCTTCGCGAGATCACCTGGTTCCGCATGCACACCTCTGCGCGGACGCCCCTGTTGAGGGAGAAGCTCTTCTTGGACGGCGCCTTCCTGGCGGCGGACGCCGCCGCCGATCGGCTGAGCTTCGCCGAGGACCGGCGTCTGCTGAGGCGCGTGCTCGCCGACGGTTCCGGCGCTCACACGCAGGCGGGCGGCCACAGGTGAGGGGAGCGGTGCGGTGAGCCACGGCCTCCTGGGGAACACCGGGACGCTGAGCGGCCAGCACCTGCTCGAGGGCCTGCGCAACCTCCGCGCCAGCGGCACGCTGGCGCTGGCCTCGGGAACCGGCAGCGTGCTGCTGCAGGTGGCGCGCGGGCAGGTGGAGGCGAGCCACAAGCTGGGAAGCTACGGCAGCCTGGAGGCGTCCGGCCAGGGCTTCCACCTCTACCCGCACGAGCCGGGCAGCGCGCCGCGCCTGCCGGGCCTCTGCACCGACAGCGCCAGCCCGCTGCTGCGATCGCTGCCGCGATTCGAGCCCGCGACGATGCTTCCGCCCGCGCTGGTCGACCTGCGCCTGCTGCTGGAGAGCCTGCGGGCACGGGCCTTCAACGGCGCGCTGTCCTTCCAGGGCGAGGGGCGCAGCGGCGCGGCGCTGTTCCTCCAGGGGCGCATCGGCGCCGCCGCGGCCGAGCGCGGCGGGTACGTCCACGAAGCGTCGGATGCCATGCGCATGTTGCAGCGCGCCGGCCTCGACGAGGGCGGGCCGCCGCTGGAGCTCGACGCTCTCGACCCTCAGGTCGTGCGCAGCCTGCTCGGCCTGGCGCTCGGGCGCAGCGCGCCCAACGCCGACCCCAGCAGCTTCAGCGGCCTGGTGTTGGAGGCACAGGGCGCCCGCTTCGTCCGCAACGGCCAGCTCTACCTCCAGATCGAGGGCGGAGCCGGCGGCCCCACCACGCCCTTCGCGCTCCTGGCCGACGACGCGGCCATGCCCGACCTGCACCTGCCCGACGAACCGCCCGGCTGGGAGCAGCAACGCTACGGCCTCACCTTGCGGGGGCAGGATGCCCTCAACCCCATGACGGAGCTCGCCATGCACTTCCGCAGCGCCTTCGGGCGCTCCGGGCAGCAGGTGCTGGAGGCGCTCGGCGGCGGCATGACGCTCGAGCAGGCCTCCGAGCGTCTGCACCTCGACCTCCAGGAGCTCAAGCCGTGGCTCAAGCGGCTGGAGGACGAGGGGCTGCTGCGCGCCGAGCGGGCCTGAGCCCGGCCCGCCCGCCCCGCCTTCCGACAACAGGCCGACAGTGACGAGTGACCACCGGCCCCGCCGGGCTGCGATACTGTGCTGACATGACGCCTGACGATCGACGACCATCGGGGGAGCGGGGCACCTTGGCAGAGGACGAGATCTCGCTGCGCGAGCTCTACCTCGTGTTCAGGCGCGGCCTGGTATGGATCCTGGCCGTGTCGCTGGTCATCGCCGCCCTCGTCTTCGTGGTGCTCTACCTGCAACCCAACCGCTACCAGGCCACCGCCACCGTGCGGATGACGCCGCTGCAGTTCACGCAACCCCAGCAGGCGACGGCGAGCCCGCAGGCGCAACAGAACCTGCTCGATCTCTCGGCGATCACCCAGATCGGCTTCGACGCCTACAAGACCCTGGCGCTGTCGCGCGAGACGCTCAAGGCCACCTTGGACCGGTTGGACACCGTGCCCAAGGGCCTCACCGTCGCCGACGTGGCGGACCACCTGAGGCTCACCAAGCTCTCCGGCGGCGGCGCCGACCCGCTGGTGGTGGCGCAGACCGTCGTCTATCGTGACCCCGGCACCGCGGCCAGCCTCGCCAACGCCTGGGCGGCAGCCAGCACCGCCGCCGTCCAGGACTCGATCACGAGCGACATGAGCCACCTGAGCAAGACGCTCGCGAGCGAGCTGGTGAGCTCGTCCGATACGCTGAACGCCGCCGAGTCGAAGTGGACGGCCTTCCAGAAGCAGGACGAGCGCGACAGCCTGCGCTCGCAGCTCACCGCCCTCAACTCGCGCATCACCGGCGCGCAACAGCAGCTCGACACCCTCGAGCGCCAGGCCTCGGCAACGCAGGCCAAGCAGGCCCTCTTGCGAGCCGTGGTGCAGGCGCGCACCACGGGGAACACCTCCAGCCTCGACCAGCAGGTGCAGGCGCTGACGGCGGCCGGCGTCCTGCAGCCTCCTCTCGCGGAGCAGCTCGCCGGCGCCTTGGCGGAGGTGCCCGGGGGCACGGCCCAGAGCCCGCAGGACGTCGCCACCGTGGTGGCCCGCACCGAGCTGCAGCAGCAAGCCGGCGACCTGGCCGGCTACGCGGCAGAGCGTGACACCGTCCAGCAGCAGCTCGCCAGCTTCGCCAAGCAGCAGGCCGATCTGCGCATCAAGCTCGCCGGCCAGCAGCAAACCGCCGACCAGCTTCAGCGGCAGGTCGACACCGCTACCCAGACCTATCAGCAGCTCTCGAGCGTGGCCCCCATCCTGCGAGCGGCCGGCACCCTGGCGCCCGACATGGCCTCGGTGTTCAGCCACGCCTCGACGCCGGACAAGGCCCTGTCGCACCGCACCGTCACTGCTGCGGTCGTGGCGTTCGTGCTGGCGTTCATCGTGATGCTGGTGGGCGTGTTCTTGCGGGCGGCGGTCGCCGAGCCTTCCCTCGGCGGCGTGCGCCGGCGCGACGACGACGCCAGGGCTGGCGATGGGACCGCGCCCGCGTCCGGGCGGCTGTGAGCCCCGCGGACGGCGGTGAGCGACACTCGCATCCTCCTCACGGGCGGCAGCGGCGTGCTCGGACGGGAGCTCCGGCAGCTCCTCCCGGAGGTAAAGGCACCCTCCCACCAGGAGCTCGACGTGACCGAGCCCCCGCAAGTCCTGCAGGCGGTCCGCGAGCTGCGGCCGGACGTGATCGTCCATGCCGCGGCCTACACCGACGTCGCCGCCGCCGAGCGGGAGCGGGCGGCGTGCTGGCGGGTGAACGTGGGCGGCACGCGATCGGTGGCGGCCGCGGCGCGCGCCGTGGGCGCGCGCCTGGTGCACGTTTCGACCGACTACGTGTTCTTCGGGGAGGCTAGGGGCGGCGCAGGTTACCGCGAGGAGGACCCGCCCGGGCCGGTCCGCAACTACTACGCTCTCAGCAAGCTCGCGGCCGAGGAGGTAGCGCGCACACTGGCGGGAACGCTGGTGATCCGCACCAGCTTCCGCCCCCGCGAGTGGCCCTACCCGGTGGCGTTCACCGACGTCATGACCTCACAGGACTACGTCGACGTCATCGCGGCCGACGTCGCGCTGGCCGTCCGCAACCTGGCGCGGATCCGCTTCGGCACGCTGCACATCGCCACCGAACCAAAGAGCGTGTACGAGCTGGCGCGCCGCCGCCGGCCGAGCGTCCGCCCCGGCAGCAAGCGCGAGGCGGGCGTCGCCCTTCCCGACGACATCACGCTCGACGTGTCGCGGTGGCGGGAGCTGAAGACCGAGCTCGCCCCCTGAGCGCCTCGCGTTAAGCTGCGGACCGTGATCCACGTCGATCGCCTGGCGATCCCAGAGGTCAAGCTCCTCGCGCCGGCCGTCCACCGCGATGCGCGCGGCTTCTTCCTGGAGCGCTACCGCCGAGACGCCTTCGCCCGGGCCGGCATCGACGCCGACTTCGTGCAGGACAACCACTCGCGCTCGCTGCAGGGCACCATCCGCGGCCTGCACTTCCAGCGGCCGCCACACGCGCAAGCGAAGCTCGTGAGCGTCGCCCGCGGCTGCATCTTCGACGTCGCGGTCGACGTGCGCGTCGGCTCGCCGACCTACGGACGCTGGGTCGGCGCGCTTCTCGACGACGAGACCATGCGCCAGCTCTACGTGCCGGCGGGCTTCGCCCACGGCTTCGCCGTTCGCAGCCCGGTGGCCGACGTGCTCTACAAGGTCGACGCTCCCCACGCGCCGGCCGCCGAGGCCGGCATCCGCTGGGACGACCCGGCACTGGCGATCGACTGGGGCGTGGAGGCACCGCTCATCTCGGACAAGGATGCGGGGCTGCCCGCCCTGCAGGCGCTCGACTCCGGCTTCTCCTACCGGCCGCCTTCCGGGTAGGCTTAAGCGGACGCCTAAGGGGGCTTCGTCTTGGCTAGCCGTCAGGTCCAGCGGACCGTCATCGTCACCGGAGGAGCCGGCTTCATCGGCTCGGCGCTGGTGCGGCGGCTGGTGGCGGCCGAGGCCACCCGCGTCGTCACCCTCGACGCGCTCACCTATGCCGGCCACCGCCGGAACCTGGCCGAGGTCGCGTCGGCGCCCAACCACCGCTTCGCCCACCTGGACATCCTGGATGCGGAGGCGGTGGCGGAGCTCTTCGCCGAGGAGCGGCCGACAGCGGTCGTGCACCTGGCGGCCGAGAGCCACGTCGACCGCTCGATCGACGGGCCCGAGCCGTTCGTGCGAACCAACGTGGTGGGGACGCAGCGGCTGCTGGAGGTCACCCGCCGGTACCTGGCGGGACGGCCGGGCGCCGAGACGTTCCGCTTCCTGCACGTCTCCACCGACGAGGTGTATGGCAGCCTCGAGCCGGGCGACCCCGCCTTCAGCGAGACGAGCCCCTACCGGCCGCGCTCGCCCTACGCCGCCAGCAAGGCCGCCGGCGACCACCTGGCCCGCGCCTACCGGCACACCTACGGCCTGCCGGTGATCGTGACCAACTGCTCGAACAACTTCGGGCCCTATCAGTATCCCGAGAAGCTCATCCCGCTGACCATCCTCAAGGCAGTCGCGGGCGAGCCGGTGCCGGTCTACGGCGACGGCAGCAACGTGCGCGACTGGCTCTACGTCGAGGACCACGTCTCCGGCCTGGTCGCCGCCCTCGAGCGCGGGCGCGTGGGCGAGACCTACCTGATCGGCGGCGGCAACGAGCGCAGCAACCTCGAGGTGGTGGAGACGGTCCTGGGCATCCTCAACGAGCTGGCATCGGCCGAGCGGGATCATCGCGAGCTGCTCACCTTCGTGAGCGACCGGCCGGGCCACGACTTCCGCTACGCCGTGGCCGCCGACAAGATCAGGCACGAGCTGGGATGGCGGCCCGAAGGAGGGTTCGATTCAGCGATGCACGACACCGTGGAGTGGTACTTGACGCATAGGAATTGGTGCGAAGCCGTCACGCACGGACGTTACCGGCTCGAACGGCTCGGGAGCCCGGCGTGAAGGTGACGGTGGTGGGGGCCGGCTACGTCGGCCTGACGACCGGGGTCGCCCTGGCGTACGTCGGCCATGAGGTGCTCTGCGTCGACAAGAACCCGGCCATCGTCGAGCGGCTGGCGCGCGGCGAGCCGACGATCCACGAGCCGGGCCTGGGAGAGATGCTGCGCGGCACCACGGGCCGCTTCCACGTGGCCGGCGAGCTCCCGCAGCTCGACGGGCAGCACGTCGTCATCATCGCCGTCGGTACGCCACCGAAGGCCGACGGCGACGCCGACCTGGCGTTCGTGGAGACGGCCGCCAGGGAGATCGCCGAGCGTGTCGCGGAGGGCGGTCAGGTGGTGATCGTCAACAAGTCGACGGTGCCGATCGGCAGCGCCAGGCGCGTGAAGGCGATCGTTCGGCGCGTGCTGGAGGCCCGCAGTATCACGGCGACGGTCGACGTGGCGTCGAACCCCGAGTTCCTGGCCGAGGGGAACGCCGTGCGCGATAGCCTGTTCCCCGACAGGATCGTGATCGGCTCGGAGACGAGCGCTACGGTGGCGGTCCTGCGGGAGCTGTACGCGCCGCTCCTGGAGCAGACGTTCGAGCCCCCCAGCGAGACGCCGCGACCGGAGCGCTACACGCTGCCGGCGCTGATCACCACCAGCCCCACCTCGGCCGAGCTCACCAAGTACGCTGCCAACGCCTTCCTGGCGACCAAGATCAGCTTCATCAACGAGTTCGCGGGGCTCGCCGAACGCATCGGCGCCGACATCACCGAGGTGGCCCGCGCCATCGGGCTGGACAGCCGCATCGGCTCCCGCTACCTCCACGCGGGCGCGGGCTGGGGCGGCAGCTGCTTCGGCAAGGACACCCGCGCCATCATCGCCACGGCGGGCACCTACGGGTACCCGATGGACATCGTGCAAGCCGCCATCGACGTCAACGCGCGGCAGCGCCTGCACGTGGTGGAGAAGCTGCAGGAGCATCTCAAGGTCCTTCGCGGTGCGACCATCGGCATCCTCGGCGTGGCCTTCAAGGGCAACACCGACGACATCCGGGACGCGCCGGCGATCGACGTGGTGGCGCGGCTCGAGGGGCTGGGCGTGAGCGTGCGCGCCCACGACCCGGTGGCGCTACCCAACTTCCGTCGGGAACGTCCCGATCTGGAGGTGGAGCACGTCGACGACGTGGAGGAGCTCGCCGCCGGGTGCGATGCCCTGGTCGTCCTCACCGACTGGCCGCAGTACCGCCACCTGCCGCTGAACGAGATGCGCGGCCGCATGCGCGGCGATCTGCTGGTCGACGCTCGCAACCTCCTCCAGCCCGACGCGGCCAGATCCGCCGGCTTCACCTACGTGGGAATCGGCCGTTGAGACACGCGCTCGTCACCGGCGGGGCCGGCTTCATCGGGAGTCACCTGGTGGACCGGCTGCTGGACGAGGGCGAGTGGCAGGTCACCGTCCTGGACAACTTCGACCCGTTCTATCCGCGGGCCGCCAAGACGCTGAACCTGGCGGCCCACGCCGGCGACGAGCGCCTGCGGGTCGTGGAGGGCGACGTCCGCGACCGCGAGGCGCTGGCACGCTGCGCGCAGACGCCGATCGACGTGGTCGTCCACCTCGCCGCCAAGGCCGGCGTCAGGCCCAGCCTCGAGGACCCCGTCGGCTACCAGGACAACAACGTGGGTGGCCTGCAGACCCTGCTCGAAGCGGTGCGGGAGTGGGGCACGGAGCAGGTCGTCTTCGCGTCGTCGAGCAGCGTCTACGGCGTCAGCCCCGAGGTGCCCTGGAGAGAGGACGCCTGCGTCCTGGAGCCCATCAGCCCGTACGCCGCGACCAAGGTCGCGTGCGAGCTCCTGGGCCACGTCTACAGCCACCTGTACGGCATCCGCTTCATCGCGCTGAGGTACTTCACGGTCTATGGCCCGCGGCAGCGGCCCGACCTGGCCATCCACAAGTTCGCGCGCCGCATCCTCGACGGGATCCCCATCCCGGTCTACGGCGACGGCAGCAGCTCGCGCGACTACACCTACGTCGCGGACACGGTGGCGGCCACACGGGCGGCCATGGACTACCAGGCTGCGACGTTCGACGTCCTCAACCTCGGGAACGACCGCACCGTGTCGTTGAACGACATGATCGGGACCCTCGAGAGCGCGCTCGGCCGCGCGGCGACGCGCACCGTCCTCCCGGAGCAACCCGGCGACGTTCCGCGCACCTGGGCCGACATCACCAGGGCCAGGGAGCACCTCGGCTACCGGCCGGCGACCGGCTTCGAGCGAGGCATCCGCATGTTCGTCTCGTGGTTGCGCCGCGAGACCGTGCCATGAAGGGCATCATCCTCGCGGGCGGCAGCGGCACGCGCCTCTACCCCGCCACCCTGGCGCTCAGCAAGCAGCTGCTGCCCGTCTACGACAAGCCGATGATCTACTACCCGCTGTCGGTGCTGATGCTGGCGGGCATCCGCGACATCCTGGTCATCTCCACGCCGCGGGACCTGCCGCTGTTCCGGGAGCTCCTCGGGGACGGCTCGCAGTGGGGCGTCCGTTTCGCCTACGCCGAGCAGCCGCGGCCCGAGGGGATCGCCCAGGCGCTGATCATCGGCGAGGGCTTCATCGCCGGCGAGCACGTGGCGCTGATCCTCGGCGACAACATCTTCTACGGCTACGGCTTCACCGGCAGGCTCAGATCCGCCGCCGCGCGCGAGCGCGGCGCCAGCGTCTTCGGGTACGTCGTGGGCGACCCGGCGCGCTACGGGGTGGTCGAGTTCGATGCCTCGGGCCGGGTGCTGAGCCTCGAGGAGAAGCCGGAGCGTCCGCGCAGCAACTACGCGGTCACCGGGCTCTACTTCTACGACGACCGCGCCCCTGGGTTCGCCCGCGAGCTCACCCACTCGCCGCGCGGCGAGCTCGAGATCACGGACCTGAACCGCCGCTACCTGCAGGCCGGCGAGCTCCACGTCGAGGCGCTCGGGCGCGGGATGGCCTGGCTCGACACCGGCACCCACGAGAGCCTGCTGCAGGCGGCCAACTTCGTGGGGACCATCGAGACCCGTCAAGGCCTCAAGATCGCCTGCCCCGAGGAGGTGGCGTTCCGCAACGGCTGGATCGGCCTCGAGGCGCTGGCGGCCCTGGCCGAGGCGATGCGGTCCAACGGCTACGGGGCCTACCTCCGCTCCCTCGTCGAGGCACGAGCGGACTGACGACCCGTGACGTTCGCCGCGCTGTTCACGGCTGCCGTGGTGCTGGCCGTGCTGGCGGCGCTGGTCCTCACACCCATCGGGGCCGATCTGGTGATGGCCGGCGGCGTGACGCTGCTGCTGGCGGCGGGCGTGCTGACGCCGGCGCAGGCGTTGGCGGGGTTCGGCAACCAGGGCCTCGTCACGGTGGGCGTGCTGTACGTCGTCGCCGCGGGCCTCAAGGAGACCGGGGCGGTCTACTGGGTGAGCCAGCGGCTCCTGGGACGACCCAGCTCCCTGACCGGCGCCCAGCTGCGGATGATGCTGCCGGTGAGCGCGGTGTCGGCCTTCCTGAACAACACGCCGGTGGTGGCGATCATGATCCCGGCGGTGGCGGACTGGGCCAAGAAGCTCGGCATGTCCGCCTCCAAGCTGATGCTGCCACTGTCGTACGCCGCGATCCTGGGCGGCAGCGTGACGCTGATCGGCAGCAGCACCAACCTGATCGTCAACGGCTTGCTCCTGCAGGACGGGCGCTCCGGCCTGGGGCTGTTCGACCTGGCGTGGGTGGGCGTGCCGCTGGTGCTGGCCGGCGTCGTGACGGTCCTGGCGCTGGCCCGCTGGTTGCTCCCCGAGCGACTTCCGGTGCTGAGACGGCTGGAGGACGCACGCGAGTACTCCGTCGAGATGACGGTGGCGGCGGACGGGCCGCTGGTGGGCCGAACCATCGAGGAGGCGGGGCTTCGCAGCCTGGGCCACGTCTTCCTGGTGGAGATCGACCGCGCGGGACGCGTGCTGCCCGCGGTCGGCCCGTCGGAGACGCTGCAGCCGGGCGACCGGCTGGTCTTCGTAGGCGTGGTCGACTCGGTGGTGGACCTGCAGCGCATCCCCGGGCTGGTGCCGGCGCCCGATCAGGTCTTCAAGCTCGAGGGGCCACGAGCGCGGCGCACCCTGGTGGAAGCCGTCGTCTCCGACTCGTCCCCGCTGATAGGTCAAAGCATCCGCGACGGGCGCTTCCGCACCCGCTATGGCGCCGTGGTCATCGCCGTGGCGCGCAACAACCAACGCATCCGCCAGAAGATCGGCGACATCCATCTGCACCCGGGGGACACCCTGCTACTGGAGACGCAACCCGACTTCGCCGAGCGGCAGCGGAACACGCGGGACTTCTACCTGGTGAGTGCGGTACCGGACTCGGCGCCGCCGCGCTTCGACCGCGCGCCGCTGGCCGCCGCCATCCTGCTGGCGATGGTGGTGGTGGTCGCCTTCGGGTGGCTATCGATGGTCACGACCGCCCTGCTGGCCGCGGCCGCCATGGTTGTAACGCGCGCCCTTCGGGGCGTGGCAGCGAGGCGCGCCATCGACTGGCAGGTGCTGATCGTCATCGGCAGCGCGCTCGGCATCGGCCGCGCGCTCACGACCAGCGGCCTGGCGGCCGACGCCGCGCGCGCCCTCGTCGCCCTGGGCGGCAGCAGCGCGCTGGCGAACCTGGCCCTCCTCTATCTCGTCACGTCCGTCTTCACGGGGCTCATCACGAACAACGCCGCGGCCGTGCTCATGTACCCTGTCGCCACCGGCATGGCTGCCGATCTGCACGCCAGCGTGCTGCCGTTCGCCGTGACGCTCATGCTGGCGGCATCGGCCAGCTTCGTGACCCCCATCGGCTACCAGACGAACCTGATGGTGCAGGGGCCGGGCGGGTACCGCTTCACGGACTTCGTGCGCATCGGCCTGCCCGTCACGCTGGTGACGGCGGGCGTCGCACTGGCGCTCATTCCCCTGATGTGGCCCTTCCACCCATGATGCAGGCTTTCACCTGCCGACCGCGGCGCGCGTGCTAGCGTTCCAGGCATGACACCGTGGCCCGACAGCCTGCCCGAGCCCGGCGACGACCTCTCCACCCTCAACGATGCCCTGGAGCGAGCCCCGGTAGCGGCGGTGCTGGCCTGGGCATGGCGGGCGTCGGGCGGCACCCTGGCGGCGACGTCGTCGTTCCAGACGCAAAGCGTGCCGCTGCTGCACATGATCGCCGAGGCGGTGCCCGAGATGCCGGTGCTGTTCCTCGACACCGGCTTCCACTTCCCGGAGACGCTCGCCTTCCGCGACACGCTGGCCCGTCGCCTGGGGCTGAACCTGCGCGTGCTGACGCCCCGGCTCGGCCACGACGGCTTCCGCCGCCAGCACGGCGCGCTGCACGCCGCCGACCCCGACAGGTGCTGCTTCCTCAACAAGGTCGAGCCGCTGCAGGATGCCTTGCGCGACTACCGTGGCTGGGTCGCCGGCGTCCGCCGTGACCAGACCAGCACCCGTGCCGCCATGACGGCGGTGGCGTGGGACGCGGGCGGCCGCCTCAAGCTCAGCCCGATGCTGGCCTGGGGCGAGCGCGATATCTGGCAGTACCTCCACGACCACGACCTGCCCGAGCACCCGCTACTGTCCGAGGGTTACCTCAGCGTCGGCTGCGCTCCCTGCACGCGCCGCGTGCGCCCCGGCGAGAGCGCGCGCGACGGCCGCTGGGCCGGCTCCGGGAAGACGGAGTGCGGGTTGCACCTGGCGCCGGACCCGGAGCGGGTCGACTGAGCGCCGCGGGTCCCCGCCAGCCTCGCATGCCCGAGCCCAACACCATCCTCGTCACCGGCGGCTGCGGCTACCTTGGCTCCAGCCTCATCCGGGCGCTGCCCGATGCCTTCCCCGGGGCCACCGTGCGCATCCTCGACAACCTTCAGAGGGAGACGCATCGCGCGCTTCTCGGTTTGCCGGCCGGGGCGCGCTACAGCTTCCTGGAAGGCGACATCCTCGACGGCGCGAGCGTTCGCCGGGCGCTCGAGGGCGTCGACGCGGTGGTCCACCTGGCGGCGCTGGTGCGCACCCCGATGAGCTTCGAGAACCCCACCTGGATGGAGCAGGTGAACCACTGGGGAACCGCGCGACTGCTCGAGGCCTGCCTGGAGGCGGGCGTCGAGCGGTTCGTCTATCCGAGCAGCGCCGCCGTCTACGGGCCGGGCGGCCCCTTCGCCGAGGACGAGCCGTGTCACCCGGTCGGCCCGTACGCCAACTCCAAGCTGCAGGCCGAGCGCGCCGTGGTTGCCGCCGGCGAGCGCGGCCTGACGGTCAACGTGCTGCGCCTGGGGATGCTCTACGGGCTGGCGCCCGCCATGCGCTTCGAGGGTGTGGTGAACCGCCTGCTCTTCCTGGCCGGCACGGGGCGCGCCATGACCGTCTACGGCGACGGCCGCCAGCGGCGGCCCGTGGTGCACGTGGATGACGCATCCAGGGCGGTGCTGCGCGCGCTCGGCGGCGCGCTGGAAGCGAGCCCGCTCAACGTGGCGGCCGCCAACCCCAGCGTGCTGGAGCTGGTCGACGGCATCCGTGGCATCGAGCCGGCCGTGGACGTCCGGTACACCGACCAGGACGTCCTTACCCACCTGAGCTTCGAGATCGACTGCGGGCGTGCCCGCGCGTCCGGCTGGACGCCCGAGGTGGACCACGCCCAGGCCATGGCCGCGGTGCTCGGGGCTATACTGGCGCCCGTGCGAGATTCTGTGGGGTCGGATGCGACCGGGGCGTGAGGTGAGTGCGTCGTTGGTCGCGCCGCATGGCGGCGCTTTGGTGGACCGGCGGGTGCCGCCGGAGGCGCGGGCGGCGAGGCTGGCGGCGGCGCGAGACCTGCCGAAGCTGACCCTGTCGGAGCGCAGCCTGGCGGACCTGGAGTGCCTCGCCAGCGGCATCTACAGCCCGCTGACGGGCTTCGTGGGCGAGGCCGACTACCGCAGCATCGTCGACCATGGCCGCCTGCCGAACGGCCTGGCGTGGCCGATCCCCATCACCCTGCAGGTGCCCGACGAGGTGGCCGCCGCGCTGCGGGGCGAGGTCGCCCTGACCGACGCCAGCGGCACCGTGTTGGCCACCATGCAGGTAACGGACGTCTATCGCCCGGATCAGCAGCTGGAGGCCGTGAGAGTGTACGGCACGACCGACGCCGCGCACCCCGGCGTCGCGGCCATGCGGCAAGCCGGGCCGGCGTACCTGGGCGGTCCGGTGAGCGTGTTCGCGGAGCTGCCGGCGACCGAGTTCGACGCCCACAAGTATGATCCTCACGCCACCCGCGCCGAGTTCGCGCGGCGCGGGTGGCGGACGGTGGTCGCGTTCCAGACGCGCAATCCCATCCACCGCGCGCACGAGTACCTCACCAAGGTCGCGCTGGAGACCAACGACGGCCTGTTCATCAACCCCCTCGTCGGCACCACCAAGGCCGACGACATCCCCGCGCCCGTCCGCATGCAGTGCTACCAGGTCCTGCTCGACAACTACTACCCCAGGGACCGCGTCCACCTCGGCGTCTACCCGGCCGCCATGCGCTACGCCGGCCCGCGCGAGGCCATCCTCCACGCCATCAGCCGCCAGAACTACGGCTGCAGCCACTTCATCGTCGGTCGCGACCACGCCGGCGTCGGCGACTACTACGGAACCTACGAGGCCCAGCATGCCTTCGACGACTACACGACCGAGGAGCTCGCCATCCAAGCCATGAGGTTCGAGCACAGCTTCTACTGCAGCAAGTGCGGCGCCATGGCCACCTCCAAGAGCTGCCCCCACGACGCCAGCCGGCACGTGTTCCTCTCCGGCACCAAGGTGCGCGCCATGCTAGCCAACGGCGAGCTGCCGCCACCCGAGTTCAGCCGACCGGAGGTCGCCCGCATCCTGGCCGATGCCCAGCACGGCAACGGGAGGCCCGGATGAAGAGACCTCGATGAGCGGCAACGGCAAGACCGGTGGGGCGCCCGATACGGCCGCGCCGGCTGGCGGCAATCTGATCTGGCACGACCACAAGGTTGCCAAGCGTGAGCGCGCCACGCAGAAGCAGCAGAAGCCGTGCGTCATCTGGTTCACCGGCCTCTCCGGCAGCGGCAAGAGCACCCTGGCCAACGCACTCGAGGCGAAGCTCGTAGAGATGGGGCACCACACCTATCTACTCGACGGGGACAACATCCGCCACGGCCTCAACCGCGATCTGGGGTTCTCGGACGCCGACCGCATCGAGAACATCCGCCGCATCGGCGAGGCCGCCAGCCTCTTCGTCGACGCCGGCCTCATCGTCATCACCGCCTTCATCAGCCCCTTCAAGTCCGACCGGCGGATGGCCAGGAGCCTCGTCGAGCAAGAAGAGTTCGTCGAGGTATTTGTCGACGCCCCCCTGGACGTCTGCGAGGAGCGCGACCCCAAGGGCCTCTACGCCAAGGCCAGAGCCGGGCAGATCAAGCAGTTCACCGGTATCGACAGTCCCTACGAGGCGCCCGACGCGCCTGAGATTCGACTTGATTCCGCCTCGCTCTCGGTTGCCGAATGCACACGTGCACTGCTTCAGGAGCTCGGGGAGAGACAGATACTCTCCGGTGAGGCGAACACGTGAGCCACGGGGCTCCACCGAGCCGGACGGCTTCGCTGGCGCTTCCTTCCCGGAGGTAGGCATGAGGATCTTCGTTCTGGGCGGCGACGG
>CAZBZU010000062.1:0-17909 GCA_964496495.1 uncultured bacterium | reverse complement strand
GTTGCGGCGCACCTCCCGGCTGACGCTGGATGGTGCTCTGCCCAGCCTCCCGGCGATGGCTCTGATGCTGTCGCCGCGCGCCAGGCCGCGCGAGATCTCCTCCCGCTCGCGAAGGGTCAACATCCGCGGGGAGCGCCTACGGACCGCCGGCGAGATGCCGCCGGTGACAGCGACAATGGTGTGGATCGAGCTGCTCGGCCGGCCGAACGCACCGCCGATCTGCCCCAAAGACTCCCCGCGCCCGTAACGCTCCCATACCTCCGAACGCTGCGCCTCGGTCAACCTCTGAGCTCGCTGCACCACCGCCCCCTCTCACCCCAGAGAGAGTCCATCATGAACTGTTGCAGCGACCCCTTGAACCCAAGACCGATGAGCGGGTAGCCCGGGTAGCTGTACCCCATCAGGATGAGCGGCCAGTGCCAGGCGCCCCAGATGACACCAAGCAATAGAACGCCGCGACGCCAGCCGAGCTTGACGAGCTCACCTTGAAGGTAGCCCCGCCAGCCACACTCCTCACCGAAGGCCAGGACGATTGCAAGAACGGGCGCCACCACAACACCCTGCTACCGGCCAGAAGCGCGAACACGCGAGGGTCCAGGCCGAGCGGAAGGGTGGGCAGGGCGAGGCGATGCGGGCCCAAGCCGGTGAGCGCGTTAAGGACGCCCTGGAGGGCGTAAAAGCCAACGATGACGAGACCGAGTCCGAGCCAGTACCGGGCGTTCCCCCAGGAGAGCTGCACGCGCTCCATGGCATGCCGCCCCGCGAACACGTGCAGACCGATCAGCACGACGAGGGCAAGGTAGGTCGCACCTTCGGGGACGATCTCCGCGAGCGGGAGCGTGGTCGCGGCAGCCGGCCCCAGCCAGGTCGCGAACGTCGCGAGCGCGTACAGCAGCGTCAGGCCGAGGAAGACGTAGTAGAACGAGCGTCCCGCTCCAGTCCTCGTCGTCACGTGGATAGGACTCTCGCGAAACGCGAAGAGTCCGAAGAAGATGGCCGTGCAGGCGGGGAGCAGCATCTGGAACTGGACGGCGACGATGGCGCCGGGCCTGGTGATGGCGCCGGGGCCGCCCAGCCCGCCATGGAGGTCAATGCCGAGGTCGACCAGCCACGTCGCCGGGAAGGTGATGCCGAGGAAGAGCCCGACGTGACGCCAGTTCGGCTTGAGACTCTCACTGCTTGGCACGAGTGCAGGCCGCGTCGGCCGCGGTCGTCAACGCGCGAGGCTCCCGATCCAGCGAACGATGTCGGAAACGACGTCCGAACGCACGTGCCCGGGAGCGAGATAATCGGCCGGGGAAGGCGGCCCCTCGCCCGGCATGAAAGCGTGATTGAGGTGGGGGTACAGCTTGAGCGAGGTGCCCACCTTACCCTCGAGCGCCGCGCGCCAGGCCGGGAAGTCCCCGTCGGCGGTGACCTGGTAATCGCGCCCCCCTTGCAGAACGAGCATCGGGATCGCCAGTCCGGCTGCCACCTCGGCGGGCCGGTAGCCACGCAAGGAGAGCCAGTACGCGGCCGGCACGTTGAGCGGAAGGTCTTCCCTGGGCGTGGCCACGCTCAGGTCCATATCCTTCACCCGAGCGACCTTCCTCGTCAGGTCATCGATCTGGGCGCGTTCGGCTTCCCCAGGGGCGCCCTGCAGACCGGCGAGGTAGGTGACCTGGTCGAGGATGGTGTCCTCGAGCGGGCGCGTCAGGCCAGCCATCAGCACGAGCCCCGCGATGGCGGGGTCCTTCTGGGCGATGCGCGGCGCGAGCGTGGCCCCGAGGCTGTGGCCGAGGACGAACACGCGCGACGCGTCGATGCCTGGCGTCCTCCGCATGAGCTCGGCTGCCCGCAAGGCATCGTCGACCACCTCATCGTCGATGGTCATCGCCTCGGCCTGCTCGCTGGTCAGGCGCTCGGCGTACGCCTTGGTGCGCTTCTCGTACCGCAGCGTGGCCACGCCCGCGCTTGCCAGGCCCCAGGCGACGTCCCGGAATACCTTGTTCGGGCCGATCGTCTCGTCACGATCCTGCGGCCCCGAGCCGTGCACCAGAACCACTCCGGCGTGGGGCCCGCCATCGCGCGGCAGGCACATGCTCCCCGCCAACGGCCACGCCGACCCCTCGCCGACACGGATCTCGCTCTCCCCGAACGCCGCTGCATCGACGTAATCGGGCACCGTGTACGCCGACGAATCGGCCGCGGGCTGCGTCGTCAGGAAGGTGATCCTGCCCTCACCGCTCACCACCATCACGAAGTCGAGCAAGCCCTTCTCGAACGAACAGGTTACGGTCACCGAGACCTCTCCACGTCTGGAGCCGAGCTCGCTCCGAAGGATGCCGCGGAAAGCTCCCACCTGCCCGAGAAGACCGAGCCACGTCCGCTCCAAGTCGGCCGCGGGCAAGCTGCCAGCCAGCTCCCCACCAAGGCGCGCCGCCGCTCCGGCGTAGTCACCCCTCTCGACCTGGAGCAACAGTGCCGTTGCGACTTCCGTTGCGTTGTTCTGAGTGGAATCCATGGCACCGTCCTGTTCTCTGGCGGGAAGGCTCGCGTGCTGCGCGATCCCGTCAACCATCCTCGTCGTCCGAAGGCGCGACGGAATCGGGGAGCGCCACCAGGCCGAAGACGTAGCGCTGCCGCTCCGACGACGGACCGTTGTCCACGAAAGGCATGAGCGCGGAGTTCACCTCGCGGTCCACCCGATCCCTCTCGGCAGCGGTCAGATACATCGGGAACGCGCGAAGCACCACGCGGTCAGCCGCGAAGTCCACGCCCCCGCGCTGCACGTAGCGAACGTAGTACCCCAGGAGCCCGCCCGCGAAGCGCGTGAACAACCGGACGAGATCGTCCTGCGTCGCCCCTTCCAGGTCCTCGGCGCCGAGCAACTGGTTCCGGTCCGGCAGCGCGTAGGTCCGCTCCGACGTATTGCGCACACGCCGCTCACGCACGACCGCCAGAACACCGGCCTCGGACAGCACCTTCAGGTGCCGGTAGAGCGTCGCCTGAGGCACGTCCGGCAGCTCGCTGGCAATTTCCCGCGCCGTCAGCTCCCGACCCGCGACGGACTGGATGACCCGCAGCCGTACCGGATGGAGCAGAAGATCCTCCTTCGCCTCGTTCATCACGAACCCAATCCGGATCCCAGCGAACAATCGCTATCACCAATGGGACTCACAATTGAGTATATTCCAATTCTCTGGAATTGCAAGCCGGCAGCGCCGCCCACGTTCGGCCTCATGGTGCATGGCAGAGCAAGAACGAGCCGTACGCGCCACGCCAAGCCATCGCGATGCTGCTGGGAGACGATGCGATTCCGAAGCCGGCGGCCCTACGCCAGCATGCCGCCGAGGCGGTCCGCATGTTCCTGGCGGCCTCCGCAACGTAGGGCCGCACCGAACCGGAACGCGGGGACGTGCGCGGGAAGCCGACCCGGCCCAGGATCCCGAACGCGTCCCAGGCAAGACCCGGTTACGGCAACAGGCTGTTCCGGCCGATGCCTGATCGAGGAGTCCGGCCAGCCAGCGCGCCCGTCACCGGCTCCAACAGATCGTCCCTCGCAAGCTGCTCCTCGCAGCCGACGAAGCACCAGCGCCGAAGCGTGAAGACCGGGCGCAGCTGACCGCGCCGCCGGGAAGACCGGTGGCCACGGCCCCGGTGCGCGTCGCCCGCGCTGCCGACCGGCTGGCACGAAGCACCATCGACTTCCTGCAGGCGCATCTTGCTGCGCAACGTCAGGCCCGTGAGACAATGGTGGTCATCCGCCGGGGGCGCTACAGTGCCAGCCAAGTGGAAGCGTCCTAGGCTGGCTACGTCGGGGCTGCTGCGCGCCCGAACGCGCGGCCAACTTGTTACGCGGGGAGGTCATCATGGCGTTCGACAACGGAGCCTCTGCCCTGTTCGGGAAGGTCGCGCTGGTGGCAGGCGCCACCCGCGGCGCCGGACGCGCCATCGCCGTCGAGCTGGGACGTGCCGGCGCATACGTGTACGCCACCGGCCGCAGCAGCCGCGAGACCGGCCCCTCCGAACTGGAACGACCGGAAACCATCGAGGAGACCGGCGAGATGCTCACCGCCGCAGGCGGCACCGGCACCGCGTTGCGCGTCGACCACCTCGAACCCGACCAGGTCCAGCACCTCGTCGACCGCATCGAGCGCGAGCACGGCCGCTTGGACATCCTCGTCAACGACATCTTCGGCGGCGACCGCTACATGCAGTGGGACAAGAAGCTGTGGCAGCACGACCTCGCTGGCGGGCTGCGGATGCTGCGCATGGGCGTCGACACGCACCTCATCACCTGCACCAAGGCGCTACCCCTCATGCTTCGCGGCGAGCACGCCCTCGTGGTGGAGATGACCGACGGCACCCACGAGTACAATCAACGCTTCCGTCAGAACGTGGGCTTCTACTACGACCTCGTCAAGGCCAACGTAGAACGCATCGTCATCGGGCTCACCGCCGAGCTCGCGGGCACGAACGCCACCGCCGTCGCCGTCACTCCCGGCTGGCTGCGCTCCGAACGCATGCTGGAGAACTTCGGCGTCACCGAGGAGACCTGGCGGGACGCCCTGGAGCGCGTCCCGCACTTCTGCGTCTCCGAGTCCCCCACCTACGTGGGCCGCGGCATCGCCGCCCTCGCCGCCGACCCTGACGTCCAGCGATACGCCGGTCGCGTGCTCTCCAGCGCCGAGCTGGCCCGCACCTACGGCATGACCGACGTCGATGGCAGCCAGCCCGACTGCTGGCGCTACCTCGACGAGATCCAAGACCCCGGCCGACCAGCCACCGAGCTCGGCTACCGCTAGCCGACCGTCAACGGGATGAGCGCCGGCGAACCGGACCACGAGGACGGCCGCCTGCTGCACGCTCGGCTGGCGTCCCAGCTGCTGCGGCCGCCGCTCGGACCGCAACCCGTACGGGCCGTCGCCCACCTGTGCGCCGTGCAGGCCCAAGACGAGCGCTGGACCCCATGGACGGTGGGGCTCCGGGCCAGCGGCCTACGTCACACCGACGTGGACGATGCGCTGCTGGACCACCGCCTGGTCCGGACGTGGCTGCTGCGCGGAACCCTCCACCTCGTCGCACAAGACGACCTCGGCTGGCTTCGCCGCCTCGTCGCCCCACGCGTCATCGACAAGAACGCTAGCCGCTACCGCCAGCTCGACCTCGACGAGCGGACCCTGGAGCTCGGAGCCAACCACCTCGCAGGCGCGCTCCAAGACGGCCCCCAACCCCGGGCCACGCTGGCTCGTGTGCTCGAAGGCGCCGGGCTGAACCCGGCCGGACAGCGCCTTCCCTACCTGCTGCAGTACGCGGCCCTGACCGCACGCCTGGTGTGCTGGCCGGCCGCAGGCCGCGAACCGGTCTACGCTCCGGCGCCGGCCGCTCCAACCGACGAGCCGACCCTCGACCGGTCCGACCTGCTGACGCGGCTAGCGCGCCGCTACCTCACCGGCCACGGGCCCGCCAGCGCCGAAGACCTCGCCTGGTGGTCCGGCTTCCCGCTGCAAGCCGCCCGGCACGCGCTCAACTCGCTGCCCGAACTCCACACGTTCCGGTGGAAGGGCCGAGACTTGGTGACTATCGACCCCGACCCTGCACACGAGCCGCAACAGAGCGCCCACCTGCTCCCCCCATTCGACGAGTACCTCCTGGGCTACCGCGACCGGGCACCGGTGATACCCGCCGAGCACGCCACACGCTTCCACCGCGCCGGCGGCATGCCGCGCCGCGCCCTGCTCCTCAACGGCGCCGTCGCCGGAACCTGGACCACCACCGGAACCGCACGACGGCAGCGACTGGAGGTGGCCGCCTACGAAGCGCTCACCCGAAACGAAAGAGGGCTCGCCGAAACAGCCGCAACCTCCCTCAGGCGCTTCTATGGCGACGATCGGCTGCACCTGACCTTCGTCGATACCTAGATCGGGGAATGACACGAACCGCCTTCAGGTGGTCATCGACCCGTCGCAACGAAGCCGTCGCCGGGCCGCTCATCGTAAGCGGCTGCGCCGGCAACATGACGACCTTCCTCGACACCGGCCAACCGCTCGGAAGCGAGCTCGAGACCGTCGCGCAACTGATCGCACAGGATCGATAACGCCGGCAAGACCCACGCCTACCACACCCAGAGCGACATCCTCGCAGAGCCCATCGTTGCCCCTTGAGTCCGGCGCCCTTATCCGGAGTACCGGGGCCAGCGGCTCCGGCGGGGCAGTGTGACCAGAGAAGTCATCCGCCGCGTCGTCCCACCCCCGCTCGCCGCGGGCCCGACGCAAATTGGGGGGCGGCCAACGAGCCCTGAATGGCCTGGCCGCTGGCCTTGCTCTCGGTGCCGTTCACGTTCTCGGACGCGTTCATGAGTCATGAACACGCTGCCAGCCGTGAACGCCCACGCGGGCATCTCCCAGGGCCCACCGACACAACGGTGACACACCACCACACGAAGAGCGGCTTCGGAACTCCGGAGCCGCTTCCTCTTCTCGCCGTCCCTGACGGCCTTTCTCTGGTGGAGCCGAGGGGATTCGAACCCCTGACCTTCTGAATGCTATTCCCGGCTTAGAAGTAGGGTGCCGGCTCGCTGTCGCCCGGGCGGCCTCAAGAAGGTCGCCAACGCTAGAATGCCCCATGGATCTGGGACTAGATGGAAAGGTCGCGTTGGTCTCGGCTGCGTCGCGCGGCATCGGGCTTGCCGTAGCACAAGGGTTAGCGGCTGAGGGTGCGCACCTTGCAGTCGTCGCGCGGGACGCCGAAGCGTTGGACCGCGCCGCAAGTGAGATCGCTTCACACGGCGGCAAGGTGGCTGCCATCCAAGGTAACGTGAGCGCCCCGGCAGAAATCCAGCGGATCGTGGCTGAAACGCGCAGGGCGCTGGGGGACCCTAGTGTGCTGGTGGCGAACGCGGGAGGGCCGCAGGCGGGTCTTCCCAGCACACTGAACGAAGAAGACTGGGCATCTGGCGTACAGCTCACGCTGATGTCGGCCGTCCGGCTGGCGCAGGAGGTCCTCCCTGCGATGCGGGCGTCCGGCTGGGGAAGAATCGTGAACATCACCTCGCTGTCGGTGCGGGAGCCCATCTTGCGGCTCACGATCTCCAATGCCCTCAGGGCAGCGGTCACCGGATACGCGAAGACCCTGTCGCAAGAGGTCGCAGCCGATGGGGTGACGGTCAACAACGTGGCTCCGGGCTACACGGCTACGGATCACTTCCTGAGCGGTATGAAGGACGACGCGGCCAAGGAAGCCTTCCTGGCTCGCATCCCGACCAAGCGATTTGCGGACCCCTCTGAGGTGGCGGCTGCGACCGTCTTCCTTGCCTCTGAACGGGCCGGCTACATCACCGGCCAAACCCTCCTCGTCGATGGCGGAGCCGTGAAGAGCCTCCTCTGACGGACTGGGCTGTTGCCGCTCGGGCATGGCCCGGATTATCGAGGTCGCGCCCGTGGCGGCTGCTTGAGGCAGGCGCCACGGTGCTTGCTTAGGTCGGTCACGTGGCCCACGCTGGCCGCGCAACGGGCTCCAATCCCCAACGAGGTGAGACATTGCCGAACAATCGCCTTCGGCGGGGCTTCCTACAGCGACCGCAGAGAGTCGTGGCCCGCTAGCTCAATACGAAGCTTGCCACCTTGAGCTCGGTCATCTCGTGGACGGCAAACCGAACGCCCTCCCGTCCGAGGCCTGAACCCTTGACGCCGCCGAAGGGCATGGCGTCGATCCGGTAGTCGGTGCTGTCATTGACCATGACGCCACCATAGTGGAGAGCAGATACGGCTCGATGGGCGGTCGAGATATCGCGGGTGAAGATGGCGGCCTGCAAACCATAGTCCACGTCGTTCGCCACCTCGATGGCCTCGTCGAGGTTCTCAACCGGTTGCAGGATGGTGACCGGGCCGTAGACTTCGTCCCGAGCAAGGCTGCTCGACCGAGGAGCGTTCTCGATGAGCGTAGGCTCGAAGTGCGTCCCCTCGTACCCGCCACCCGTCAGCAGTGTGGCGCCGCCGGAGAGTGCTTCTTGCACCATCTCGTGGATTCGCCTGGCGTTCGGGGCATCGATAATCGGCCCCATATCGGTCGCCTCATCAACCTTCGGGCCTGTACGAAGGTCCCGCGCGCCCGCAACGAGACGGTCCCTCACTTCCCCATAGACCCGTCTTTGCACGAGCAACCGCTGGACGTGGAGGCAGTTCTGCCCGGCAGCCCAATAGGCTCCCGAAAGGATCGCCGGAACGGCCAGGTCCAGGTCAGCGTCGTTCATCACGAGCGTGGGCGCGTTGCTGCCCAGCTCCATGCTGTACCGTTTGAGGCCGCCGGAACGAATGATGGCTTCGCCGGTCTCCTTCCCGCCCGTGAAGGACACGAGCCGAACACGAGGGTCGCGGACGAGCGCGTTGCCTACAACGCTGCCCGGGCCCGTGACGACCTGGAGGACCTCCTCGGGCAAGCCGCTCTCGAGGAGGAGGTGCGCAAGCTTGATGGCGCTGAGCGGAGTCTTGGAGTCGGGCTTCAGGACGACGGCGTTTCCCGATGCGATGGCAGGACCGACCTTGTGCGCCACCAGGTTCAACGGATCGTTGAACGGCGTGATCGCGGCCACGATTCCTACCGGTTCCGGAACGAAGTATCCAAAACGCCCTTCGCTACCAGGCCGTTGGTCGAACGGGACCGTCTCACCGTGAATTCGACGAGCTTCTTCTGCGCTCAAACGCAGGGTATCCGCTGCGCGGGTGGCTTCCTTTCTTGCTTCACGAATGGTCTTGACGCCCTCCCGGGCGATCAGGTTGGCGAAGTCCTCCACCTCCCGTTCAAGACGCTGCGCGGCCCGCAGCAAGACCGCCATCCGCTCATGCGTCGGCAGGCCGCGCGCTACCTTGGCGCCGCGCTCAGCAGCCGCGAGACCGTGCTCCATATCCGCCGTCGTGGCTTCTGGAACCGTGTCGATGACCGTGCCATCGTCCGGATCCGTGACTTCGATGACGGCATTGCGTTCAACCCAGTTTCCCGCGAGTAGCATCTCCATGGTCGTTGCTCTACCTCTCAAATCAACCTGAAGCTGATGGGCCCTCCGGAAGCCAAACCTCACCTGCGAGCCCAGCTTCGCCCTTCCTGCGTCCGTTGAGCCAAGCTGCTGGCGTCCACGTGGACACAGCACCACGAGCCAGGCCGACCAGGTCCGTGTGGCGAGGTTCACCACGGCCCGGCGTCACCACTTCGAACGGCTCCGCCAGGAAGTGGCGGCTGGAGCGCAGCTACTGCGCGTACATCACCCGACGACGGCTGGCGAAAGCTCTGCCATCGCCAGGTCCTCGGCCAGCGTGCGCCGCTCTCTATCCGTCAAGTCCACGAGTGGGGCGCGCATCGGGCCAGCGGGGAGGCCGCGTGCTGCAAGCGCAGCTTTCGCAGACGCAGCCCCAGGCGCCCGGAAGATCCCCCTCGCCACGGGAAGCAATCGCCGGTGCAGCTCGAGGGCGCGCGCCGGGTCGCCCGCCTCGAACGCTTCGAGCATCTCTCTAAGCAGATCCGCCGCGACATGTCCTATCACGCTAACGAAACCGCGCGCACCAATGGAGAGAAGCGGCAGGTTGAGGGCATCTTCCCCGGAGTAGTAGACGAGCGAAGTGTCTCGCATCACCCAGGCGGATGACTCGAGATTGCCCTTGGCATCCTTGACGGCAACGATGCGGTCATGCTTGGCGGCAGCCTGCAAGGTGGTTGGCTCGATGGCCGTCCCCGTACGCTTCGGGATGTCGTAGAGCATCACGGGAAGCGATGTGCTGTCGGCCACCGCTTCGAAATGGCGTAGGACGCCTTCCTGCGACGGGCGAAGGTAGTACGGCGTGACGAGCAAGAGCCCATCGGCGCCCGCCGCCTCCGCGGCCTTCGCGAGCTCGATGCTGTGCTTGGTATCTCCGCTACCGACGCCAGCGATGACCTTGGCCGACCCGCCCACGCCTTCAGCGACGGCTTCCACCAGGGCGTTCTTCTCGGCGTCGGACGTCGTGGCGGACTCGCCTGTGGTGCCGTTGACCACGAGCCCGTCGTTCCAGCCTTCTCGGGTGAGCCAGCTGGCGAGCTCGACTGCGCCAGGTAGGTCGAGGCTCCCGTCCTCATTGAACGGAGTGATCATGGCAGTAAGAACGCGTCCAAGATCTGCAGTTGCCATTGGAAGATTCCTCCTTGTCGGGTGAACGGGGTGGGGTGGGATCGAGCGCCGCTACGTGGCGCGCGGGAATGTCGCGTAGTGGAAGCGGCGCAGGAACGACTTCAGTTCCGGGGTAGACGGTGACCCGAGGATCTCATGGGTGGGGCCCTCTTCGTGAATGGTGCCGTTTGCCAGGAACATGACGTGGTCCGCGACCTCGTAGGCGAATCCCATCTCGTGGGTAACGATCGCCATCGTCATGCCCTCCTCAGCCAGCTGGGCCACGACATCGAGCACTTCGCCAACCAGTTCGGGGTCCAGGGCCGAGGTGGGCTCATCCAAGAGCAGCACGCGTGGTTCCATCGCCAGCGCGCGGGCGATGGCAACCCGCTGCTGCTCTCCGCCCGACATCTCCGAGATGGCCGCGTGCGCCCGGTGAACGACGCCGACACGCTCGAGCAACTCCATGCATTTCGCCCTCGCCGCCGACTTGGTCATGTTGCGCACGACGACCGGCCCCTCCATGACGTTCTCGATCGCGGACTTATGGCCGAACAGGTTGAACTGCTGGAACACGAAACCGAAGTTCGCTCGAAGGCGCGCGTCGGCCTTGGACTCGTGGTGCCGGCTACTTCCGCCATCGGCAATGACCTGGTCCTCCAAGAGGATCTTGCCGCGGTCAACGGTCTCGAGAAGCCCGATACAACGCAGGAGTGTGCTCTTGCCCGAACCGCTCGAGCCGACCAGAACGCGCGTTTCTCCGGCAGAGATCTCAAACGAGATGTCTCTCAGGATTGGGCGGCCGTCAAACGACTTGTCCAGGTTCTGCACCGAGAGCACCGGCTTGCCACTGGAGGTCATGCGGCCGCTCCTTCTTCCCGAGGTTCTATCTGCGGTACCTTGCGGCGGCGCTTGCCGCCGTACCGTACATTCTGGATCTCGAGCCGGCGAGCGAGGATCGACGTGGGCAGGACCAGCACGAGGTAGAGCACGGCTGCTGCCGAGTACACCTCGAGCGGTCGGTACGTGCTTGCACTGATGGCCTGCGCCTGGTAGGTGAGTTCCCCCACCGTCACGACCGAAGCGAGGGACGTGTTCTTGAGGTTGATGATGGTCTGGTTCACGAACGGCGGTACCATGAGGCGAAAGGCTTGCGGCAACACGATTCGGCGCATGCGTTCGTTGTAGGTCATTCCGAGCGATAGCGCCGCGTCTGTCTGGCCCGCAGGAACCGAGAGAATCCCCCCTCGGACGATCTCCCCGTAGTACGAGGACGCATACAGGCTGAGGGCGATCGACGCCGCTATCGTCGCGGACATTCCAAGGCCCGTGAGAATGGGAAAAGCGAAATAGAACCAGATCAAGAGCACCAGGAGCGGAACGCCACGGACCACTTCGAGCAGCGCGGTGGCGGGCCAACGGATCCACCACCGCGTTGACAGACGCCCAATCGCCAGGATGGTGCCCCACGCGAGGCCGACCGCCGAAGATATCACCGTGAATACGAGCGTGAGCCACAGCCCAAGCAGCAACGCATGGGCGTTGGCCGTGACGACGCTCCAATCCCAAGTCACAAGCGTACCTCGTCTTCCCCCGGCCTAGCCGGGCTTCCTCGAAACCCGCTCCCTCAGGAGACGACCCGCATGGAGAGTCCTGGCGCTCGCAACCGAGCCCGTGCCAGGGTGTCCCAGGCGGCCCAGATCACGACGGCGCAGCCCGGTCATCTCAGAGGGCCCCGGGGCGTCTCGTCCCTCGGGAAGGACGAGACGCTCCCGGACGGCCGGACGTGCGCGGCGCGGCGGAGGCTTCGGTGTGGCCATGCTGGCCACCATCGACGATCACATCCCGCCCGATACTGAAGCTCGCAGCGACGTCCGCTACGCCCTCGTGGACACTCCAAACGTTCCTAGTCCCATCACTCGAGGACTGGTCCGCGTCATCAGCACGGTCGTCGTACTCGTGCGACCCTCACACTTTCCTTCCGTGAAGCGGGCCACTTCGGTTGGAGCCGGGCACGCAACAGGCGTGGCCATCAGGAATGAACATGAGCCAACGGATCGCTTGGTCGTTGCGTGACACCGGTAAGCTCCCGCGTCCGAAACTTACGAGAAGGCACCGTGGCGTGCTCCCGCATCTGGGAGCGGCTCGAAACCTAGAGCGGAGCGTTCGCCGGCAGGTCGGCCGCGGTAATGCCGTAGCTCTTCAGCGACTCCAAGATCACGGAGCGGTCGAATCCCGACGCATTCAGGTTCCAGACGACGGTATCCACCGCGTTCAGGAACGACTGGTCCAGGCTTCGCTTGACGAGCACAGCGCTCGGTGCAGCGACGAGCGGTTCGGGGACCACGACGTGCGCGTTGAGATCCTTGCGAGCCTTGGCCGCGACCAGTGAGTTGAGCAATGTGTTCGCTTCCGCGTCGATCTGGCCCGCCTGGAGCGCGAGCAGACCCTGATCGCGCGTCTGGAAGGTCTTGATCGTCGCGTTGGGCGCAAACATCTTGATCGGCTGGATGGTCGAGTCTCCGACCTGGACCCCGATCGTCACGCTCTTCTTGTTCAGGTCCACCCAGCTCGCAGCCTTGAAGTCAGGGTTCTTCACGATGAGGCTGAAGTAGTTGGTGTAGATCGGATGCACCGTGTAGTCGACGACCTCTGCTCGCTTTCCGGTTGGCTGCGCGCACGCGGCGATGTCGATCTTGCCCGTCTGGACGTCGAGCGCCATGTTCCCCCAGGTGGTGACCACGGGGACGGGCTTGAGCCCGAGTCTCTCGGCGATCTGCTCTTCGATGAGGGCGCAGTATCCCTTCCAGCTGCCGTCCTTTTCATGGATGAACCCAGGCGGCTCACCAACCATGACAGCGATGCGAACCTTCCCGGTCTTCTGGATGGCAGCCAGCGAACTACCCGCGGTCGGCGTATCGGCCGCGTATGCCATGGCAAACGCGAGGGCAGCGATCACGAGCGCAGACACGCCCAACAGTCTCTTCTTCATCGTCAAGCTTCTCCTTCTCGGACAGGGGTCCGGCGTTCAGGGTGACCATCGCTCCGAGGCCCACAGCTGAGGCAAGTCGGGCATTCGCGATCGGAGCGGGCATTCGTTGGGTCTGCGACTACCTCACATGGGGCACCTCCTTCGGCGGAAAGCAGTGTCCGCGAGGACTCGCGTGCTGCTATCCCGGCTTCTTCCGGCTCCAAGGCTCGGCGGCGACTCCACCCAACTAACGGAGAGTGCCCGAGCCGCCTCGACCGTGTCCAAGAGCGAGCTCACGACGAAGACTCCTCCTGCCGCGAAGATGCCGCGTCAGCTCGTCGCGCATACTGCGCGATGGCTCCCGCGCTCACTGGCTTGACAGGAAAGCGAACGGATGGCGGAGCAAGGCTCTCCGTAGCGAGGTTCCTACTCGTTACCAGGTCACTCAGCAGCGACGTGCAGGTACGGCCCTGGCACCGCCCCATGCCGGCCCGGGTCCGGAGCTTGAGCGCATGCAGGCCGGTCGCGCCATCACCCACGGCGGATTCCAGTTCAGACAGCGTCGTTCCTTCACAGCGACAAATGACCGTGTCTCCGGTGGCCCAACTAACCGACCCCGGCTGGTACTTCCAGACAGCATTGATTGCTCTTTCGAATGCGCGCAGCCTACCCAGTCGTCGACGGACGCGACCGAGCCTGCTGCCGGAAACCGGCCTCCCGGTCAAGCGCTCGGCCACGGCCGAGCCCGCCACGGTACCTTCGAGTGCAGACACCTGCGCGCCCTCAACGCCTGCACAGTCACCAACCGTCCAGACGCCTGGCTCAGAAGTCTCGAAGTCCGCACTGCGCCATGGCTTCCAGGCACCTTGAACCGCGTCCCTCTCGAGCCTGCAGCCGATCATTGCAGCCAGATCCGTACTGGACGTGAAGCCGAAGCTGAGCAGGACCAGGTCACACTCGATCTCCCGTGTCGTGCCATCTGCCGCCTTCGGCAGCCAGTTGCGATCCAGCGGGCCGACCTCGACACGCTCGACACTGGCCGCGCCAGCCACCCGCCTAACGCCCCAACCGGGAAGCACAGGCACACCACGCAGACCAAGGGTCGCTAGATACCGCATCCCTTCCGTCAACACGGCGCCGCCCTGGAGCAGCCCAGTAACCTCGCGCAGGTGCCCAAGCCGGGGTCGGCTTGCCTCGACGACTGCCTCGACCCTTACTCCTGCACGAAGCAATTGGCTGGCAGCGGCGAGCAGGAGCGGCCCCGATCCCGCAACGACGGCGCGTCGAAACGGAACGACGCCGCTTCCCTTGAGCATGGTCTGCGCGGCGCCGGCGGTCATTACGCCCGGCAGCGTCCAACCCGGGACAGGGCGCGAGCGCTCGAGAGCTCCCACCGCCAGGACCACCGCCCGCGCGCGAACGACCGTCACCCCGCCGTTCCTGGACAGTAGTGCTTCCCAGCCAGGTCGAATTCCGACACACGTCGAGGCTCCCAGGTAGTGGAGAGAGGGCCCGAGTTCGGCCTCCAGCGTCCTCGCTGCGCTACCCGGGTCGCCCGTTGGGAGACGCTGACGCGAGATCTGGCCTCCCGGGACGACGTTTTCATCCACCAGGATCACGTCTAGACCAGACTGGGCGGCCTCTCGCGCCGCGTTCAGGCCAGCCGGTCCGGCGCCCACAACCAGAACGTCCGTCTCGACAGATTCATCCATCGCTCTTCGGACCCCTCGTATCCACGCGCATGTGCTCCGCCACAGGAGTGATGCAGGTTCGAACCCCACGCGCGCCATTCACTACGGCAACACACTCGTAGCAGCTGCCCATGCCACAGAAGACCGTGCGGCCAGGCGCACTCGCCTCGTCGCTGATCAGAAGCAGAGCCACCGCGATCGTCACGCCGGCAGGAACCACGTGGTCCACCCCATCGACGACGACCTCCACCTGCTTCCGGGCCACGGGCTCCTTATGGGCGGTGCTCACTGCGTTCCCTTCACAGACCGCTCCGAGAACCGGTGGGGATCGGTGCGCGCCAGGGTCTCCGCCAACAATGGCGACAGCTCCTCGCCCGCAACCAGGCCCGCGATGATGTCGGCGGTGATGGGTGCCAGTCCGATGCCTTCTCCCTCGTGGCCCGTCGCAACGAGGTAACCCGGCGCCGTGCGTGAAGCCCCGATCAGCGGCATGTTGTCCGGAGTCCACGGGCGAAGCCCAGTGAACGAGCGAATGAGCTGCACGCCCTCCAACGCTGGGAGAAACGGTATGGCATGCGCCATGATCCTTGCGAGCAGATCCAGATCCACCGTGGTGTCATAGCCGCAGAAGCGACGTGTGCTTCCGATCAGGAGGTTTCCAGCGAACGTCGGCTCAGCGACAAACGACACGCTCGCCACATCGCCGTGGCCCGCGCTAGCCCGAGCCGACATATAGGAGCCTTCGGTGACGGTGCGGTTGACCAGGCCTTCAAGCTTCTCGGTGACTGCCAGCACGCCCTGCCGCGGGGCGACAGGGATGGCTACCCCCGGGTCACCATCGAACTGCGGAGACCAAGGGCCCAGCGCGTTCACCACGTACTTCGCAGCGATCGGGCCGCGGTCCGTCTCTACCCCCTCGACATCACCGTTGGCGGCTCTCAACAGGCGCGTTGCCCGGGTCCGCGATACCACCTGGGCGCCGTGCCCCAACGCGTCATGGACAAGGGCTGCGACGACGTACGGGGGATAGGCCGAGGCGTCGTCCAGACAATCGATCCCGCCGAGGGCCCGGTCACTCAGCCCCGGCTCAAGCTCATGCAGCTCTCGGGACCCCAACACACGCGCAGACACGCCCTGGGACGCCAGCCAGCGTGCCCGCTCGGCGACCGCCTCGGCCTCAGCTTCATCCGTGAAGAACACAGTGCTACCACGCTGCTCGAACTGGATGTCGATCGCCAGCTCGTCCTGCCACTGCGCATAGCGTTCCAGACTGTACTGGGTCATCCTCACGCCAAGCGCATCGTGCTTGGTCTGTACGAGTAGATTCCCGTCACACCGGCCCGACGTTCCCGTTCCAGGCTCCGATGCATCGACGATCGCTACGCCGACGCCCCTCCGCGCCAGCTCACGCGCGATGGCCGCTCCGATGATGCCACCGCCCAGGACTACGACGTCTGCTGGAGCACGGTGTCGCCCGGTACTGGACGGCGCCGAGTCGGGATGTGAACTTGCTGCGTGCGTCACGGTATGCGTCGCATCCTCACTGTGGACAAGGCCAAGTGACCACGTGTTGATGACGCCCCCAGCCCTGCACGAGCAGCAACACACGAAGCATTCCACGACATTCCGGTTACGCTTCTCAGGTAGGCCTCGGACGCCCCACCGCTTCCGGTCGGGCGACGCTTGAACTTGGGACCTACCTTAACCCCATTCATCCCATCGGGTTCAAGACCCCGCCCCTCACGAAGCGACACTCATCCGTTCGATCGGCGCATGCGTCTCGGCTCGGCCTGGCTCAGGCCAAGCTCCACCGTCCACTTCCGTGATCGAGGAGACGCGCCATCACCATGCGCCTCCGCCGTCGACTACCCACCTCGGCGACTTCAGTCCAAGCCGACACCCGGAACGCGCGTGATTCGGAGGTCGGCATCGTCAACGCGCGATTCGCGCGTCTGAGGGTGCTGCGTAGACATCGTCGTACTCCTCCGACGGCGGCAGTGTTACGGTCGCGCATGGCTCTTGCAGGGAAATCCGCGCTGATCACCGGTGGGACCAGCGGCATCGGAGCCGCCACCGTGCGCCTGTTCGTGCGAGAGGGCGCGCGAGTCGCGTTCACTGGACGGCGCCAATCACTCGGGAAGGCGCTCGCAGAGGAGGTCGGCGCCATCTATCTGAACGCTGACCAAAGTCGCGTCGAGGACTGTGAAGGCTCCGTACGAGATGCAAGCGATGCCCTGAAGGGACTCGACGTACTCGTGAACAACGCTGGAATCGTCGTGGCCGGTACCGCCGAAGAGACCAGAGAGGATCTCTGGAACCGCGTCTTCGACCTCAATGTCACGGCCGTCTGGCGCATGAGCCGCCTGGTACTACCTGAGCTACGCGCACGAGGCGGTGGAGCGATCATCAACAATGCGTCACGCGTCGGGCTCGTTGGGGGCGCACGTGCCGCCGCCTACTCGGCCAGCAAGGGCGCAGTGGTGCAGCTCACGCGTTCCATGGCGCTCGACCATGCGCACGAAAACATCCGCGTGAACGCGGTCTGCCCAGGCGATACCTACGTTGAGCGCTGGCATAACGACGGTCACTTCGAAGACGGCGCCGGTACCGCGACGAGACTCGCGTCGATGGGCGCAGCGCTGCCTTTGGGCCGGGTCGCACAGCCCGAGGAGGTCGCCCAGGTGATCGCGTTCCTCGCGAGCGACGCTGCCAGCTTCATGACCGGAACGGCACTGCCTGTCGACGGCGGTAGGACGGCCGGTTAGGGAAGTGCGCGCCCAGAGCCCGCGCTTCGGACGGACGCTACGAGTGTCGCGCAGTGCCACCGAGAGCTTACATTCCAGTGGTTCCAGCGAGCCCACGTATGCAGCTAGGCTGCCGTGGCTTGTGGACCCTCGGCATGCGACGGTCCTTGCAGCCATCGATACCCGTCCGGTACCTCATGCGTAGATCGGCCGTCGCCAGCCACAACTCCCAAGCAACGCTTGCCGTCTGAGACCGTGTTCAATCTGGTCGCACCGACGGCGTTCGAGCCGTCGTGACCCACTGAATGCCATCTGCCAGCCGGCCATGCCGGATGATCCTTCTTGATCCCTAAGTGCTGTCCCAGACGCGCATTCATCGAACCGTC
>CAZBZU010000061.1:0-17913 GCA_964496495.1 uncultured bacterium | reverse complement strand
CGCGGACGGTGGGCTTGCTCCCCAGGTCCATCCACTTCGGCAGCTTGATCTCGGCATTCAGCCCGCTCTTGGGCGCCTTGATCTCGCTGATGAAGTAGCCCTTGTCGCGCAGTGCCGACGCCACGTCGCGCTGCGACGCGGCCTCCATCGTGGCCGCGACCACCTTGCCGGCGCGGTCGCGCGCCTTGTACTCGTAGACGGGCATCCTGCCTCCTTCACGCGTTCGGGCGGGGCCCACGTGATTCCTCGCAGTCTACCGAGGCGCCCGCCCGACCCTCTGGCGAATAGCTCACTTCCCGTTCCCCACGCGACGCGCGGCCGCCGCCGAGCCCACGGGCAGGCGCCCCCGCCGCTTCGCCGCCGGTGCCGGGCCCGGAGCCCGGCCGGGCTAGAATGGCGCCCATGCCGCGTGAGAGCTTGAGCCGCCGCCGGGAGCGCGCCGGCCGCGTGCTCGCGGGCCTGCGCGCGCTCTACCCCGGCGCCTCCACCGAGCTGGCCTTCGAGACCCCCTTCCAGCTGCTGGTGGCCACCGTGCTGTCGGCGCAGGCCACCGACGTCGGCGTCAACAAGGCCACGCCGGCCCTCTTTCGGGCCTACCCTGACGCCCACGCGCTAGCGCGCGCCGAAGCGCTCGAGGTCGAGCCGTACATCAAGACCATCGGCCTCTACCACGGCAAAGCGCGAAACCTCACGGCCGCCGCGCGCCTGCTGGTGGAGCGCCACGGCGGTGAGGTGCCGGCCACCCTCGAGGAGCTCACCGCCTTGCCGGGCGTCGGGCGCAAGACCGCCAACGTGGTCCTGGCCAACGCCTTCGGGCAGGCGACCATCGCCGTGGACACCCACGTGGGCCGCGTCGCGCGCCGGCTGCGCTTCAGCCGCGAGACCGACCCGGACAAGGTCGAGCTCGACCTGCAGAAGCTGTTCGACGAAGGGGACTGGGTGTTCGTCCACCACGGGCTGATCCTCCACGGGCGGCGCGTGTGCAGGGCGCGCCGGCCGGCGTGCGGGCGCTGCCCGCTGTGCCAGGATTGCCCCTCGTGCGCCCTGCCCGGACCCCCACCCCGGCAGGTGTCGTAGGCCTGCGACCGCCGGGCGAGAGCGTCTGTTAGGGTATCCCTCATGGTCGATCTGGCTATCGTCGGCGCCGGCCCCATCGGCATCGAGACCGCCATCCTGGCGCGGCGCGCCGGCCTCTCCTACCGGCTTCTCGAGAAGGGGTGCATCGTCAACGCCATCGCCGGCTACCCCACCTACATGACCTTCTTCACCACCTCCGAGCGGCTCGAGGTCGGTGGCCACCCGCTGGTCACCTCCACCGGCAAGCCCACGCGCAAGGAGGCGCTCGACTACTACCGCAAGGTCGTCGCCAACGAGGAGCTGGCGCTCGCCTCCTACACCGAGGTCACCGCCGTCGTTCCGGAGGCGGAGGGCTTCACCGTGCGCACCCGCGCGCTGGATCCCGGCCGCGCCGGCCGCGAGGGGGCTCTGCGCGCCCGCGCGGTGGCGCTCGCCACCGGCTACTTCGACAACCCCAAGCTGTTGGGCGTGCCCGGCGAAGACCTGCCGAACGTCAGCCACTACTACACCGAGGCGCACCCCTACTTCGGGCGCCGAGTGGCGATCGTCGGCGCCGGCAGCTCCGCCGCCGACGCCGCGCTCGACCTCTTCCGCGGCGGCGCCCGCGTCACCATGGTCCATCGCGGCAGCGACTTCCGCCACAGCCTCAAGTACTGGATCCGCCCCGATCTCGAGAACCGCGTCAAGGAAGGCTCCATCGACGTGCACTTCGACACGATCGTGCGCGAGATCCTGCCGGATCGGCTGATGCTCGAGAGGCACGGCGACCGCGTCGAGGTCCCGAGCGACCAGACCTTCCTCCTCACCGGCTACTTCGCGTCGCCCACGCTCCTGCGCTCGGCGGGGGTCGGCCTCGACGAGGCGACGCTGGCGGCCGAGCTCGACCCCGACACCTTCGAGACCGACGTGCCCGGCCTGTTCGTGGTGGGCTCCGCCGGCTTCGGTACGCGCACCAGCGACGTCTTCATCGAGAACGGGATCCAGCACGCCCGCAAGGCCATGGCGGCCATCCAGGACCGCCTGAAGCGCGTGCCCAACGTCGCCTGAGCGGCCGTCCGCTCCGCCTCGGCAACGCGCCTCCCGCGCGCTCGTACACTGGAGCAAGGAGGCACGTGTCCATGCGCAATCGGAACCAGACCATCGGCATCGTCCTGATCGTGTTGGGCCTGCTGGTCCTCCTCGGCAGGACGGCGAACCTCGGCTGGCTCGGCTGGCCGCTGTTCGTGTTGATCCCCGGGCTGGCGCTGCTGGTGTGGGCCTTCCTCGGAGGCGAGGAGGCGGCCGGCCTGGCCATCCCGGGCAGCATCGTGTCCACCGTCGGGCTCATCCTGTTCATCCAGAATCTCGGGGACTACTTCCAGTCCTGGTCGTACGCCTGGGGCCTGATCGTGTCCGGCGTCGGCTTCGGGGTGTTCCTGCAGGGAGCCCTGACCAACAACCACGAGCGGGAGCGCGAAGGGATGCGCGTGGTCACCGTCGGCCTGGTCCTGTTCGCCGCCTTCGGCGCCTTCTTCGAGTTCTTCATCTTCGACAACTGGGCCGGCAGCTGGGTCGGTCGCTGGCTGGTGCCGCTGGCGCTGATCGCGGCGGGCCTGGTGTTGTGGAGCCGCCGCGGGGGCGACCGAGCCGAACCGTGAACGCCGGCAGCGACCGGCGCGACCTGCGCGCCCTGCTCCTCATCGCCGCCGGCGTGGTGTGGCTGGTGGTGGAGAGCGGCGGCCCGGCAGCGGCGTCGGGGCTGGGCTTCTACTGGCCGCTGCTGCTGGTGGGCGTGGGCCTCGACCTGCTCGGCTGGACGCGACCGTGGCGCGTGCCCTACACCGTGCTGGCGGCGGCGGTGGTGCTGCTCGGCACGCTCGTCGCGCCGTCGCCGCTGGGGAGCGGGCGCCCCACGCAGCTGGCGGAACCGGTGGGGTCGGCCCGCGCGGCCAGCGTCCGGCTCGAGCTGTCCGACGCGGCCAGCAGCGTCGCCGCCGGCCACGACCCGGCATCGCTGGTGACAGTGCACACCGACGGCTGGCGCCACGCCGTTCTCGACGCGACCGGCAGCGACCCCAAGGCGGTCCGGGTGCGGCCCGCGAGCGGCGGCCGGCGCCCCGCGCTGTCGCTGCGTGGCAGCCACTGGCGCATCGACCTCGTCCGCAACCTGCCACTGGCCCTGACCGTCAACGCCGGCTCGGGCCGGGCCAGGCTCGACCTGAGCCGGCTCAACCTCACCTCGCTGCGGCTGCAGGGCGGCTCCGGAGCCGTCGCGGCCGTGCTCCCGGATTCGGTCAGCCGCTACCGGGCGGTCGTGGCGCTGGGCAGCGGCGCGAGCGCCCTGCAGGTGGCCTCGGGGGCCGCCGTCGACCTCGAGCTCGACACCGGATCGGGCCGGACGTCGGTCACCTTCGCCGAGTTCAGCGCCGGGCGGGTGACGCTCCGCGCGGGCAGCGGCCCGGTGGTGATCGACGTGCCCGGGAACGCGCCGGTCCAGCTCGTGGTCACCGGTGTCGGATCCGGCGCGTTGCGCGTCGCCGGCTTCCTGAAGCGCACCTCGGGCACCGGCGAGACCGGCGTGTGGCGCACCGGACCCGGCGCCGGCGGCCTGACGGGCATCGACATCCTCGTCCAGCGCGCCGGCTCCGGGCCCATCACCGTGCGCTGAGCGTGGCGTCGCGGGGGCGCGAGCGACGGTATGCTGGCCGGCATGGCACTCGACACCGCGTTCCTGAAGGAGCTCACATCGGCGGCCGGCACCTCCGGCTTCGAGTCGCGCCCCGCCGCGGCGTGGCGCACGCGCGCACGGGAGCTGGGCGCGACCGTCACCGGCGACGCCTACGGCAACGTCTTCGCCACCTTCCGGCCCGGCGGCCGCCCTCGCGTGATGCTCGCGGGGCACATCGACGAGATCGGCCTGATCGTCAGCTACGTTGATGAGCACGGCTTCCTGTACGTCCGCCCGGTCGGCGGCTGGGACCCGATGCAGCTGGTGGGCCAGCGGGTGCGGGTCCTGGGGCACGGCGGCGACGTGATCGGCGTCATCGGCAAGAAGGCCATCCACCTCATGAGCGCCGAGGACCGCCGCAAGGTGCCCAAGATGGAGGACCTGTGGATCGACATCGGCGCCGGCTCCAGCGAGGAGGCCTCGCGCACGGTGCGCGCCGGGGACACCGCGGTCATCGAGCAACCGTTCGTGGAGCTGATGAACGGGCGCGTGGCGAGCCGCGCCATCGACGACCGCATCGGTGCCTTCGTGGCGCTGGAGGCGGCCCGGCGTGCGGGCGGCGGCGCCGAGGTGGTGGCGGTCGCCACTGTCCAGGAGGAGATCGGCGGCGTGGGAGCACGGGCGGCTGCCTTCAGCCTGGAACCGGACGTAGCCGTCGCCATCGACGTCACCCACGCCACCGACACGCCCGGTCTGGAGAAGAAGCTGCACGGCGACGTTCCGCTGGGCGGCGGGCCCTCGCTGAGCGCCGGCTCCTACGTGCACCGCGGCGTGATGGAGCGGCTGCGCCGCACCGCCGAGGCGGAGGGTATCACCGTGAGCATGGGGGTCTCGCCTCGCTCCACCGGAACGGACGCCGACAACATCGCCCCCGCGCGCGCCGGCACCGCCAGCGCGGTGGTGTCGATCCCCAACCGCTACATGCACTCGCCCAACGAGATCGTGGACCTGCAGGACGTCGAGCGCACCATCGAGCTGCTGGCGGCGTTCATCGCCGGGCTCGAGCCCGACACCCGCTTCCTCCACGACTGACGCGCCGGCTCACCCCTCCCCCGCGAAGCCGGCCTGCGCCCACGCCAGGTACAGCGCCGCCGCGACGGCCGCGGACAGGTTGAGCGACCGCACCCCCGGTCGCATCGGCAAGCGCAGCGGCACGGCCTCGGCAAGCACCGCCTGCGGCAAGCCGCGCGACTCGCTGCCGAAGAGCAGCACCAGCGCCGGCGCCTCGCGGCCCTCGCCGGGGCGCGGCGCCGCGGCCGCCGCCAGCGCCTCCGGCCCGCGCTCGGCGTGGGCGCTGAAGGCGAGCACCCGGCCCGCCTCGAAGGCGGGCGCCAGCGCCTGCCGGAAGGCGTGCCAGCCGGAATGCACCCGCACATCGGCGCGGTCCCAGTAGTCCATGCCGGCCCGCTCGAGCGAGGCGGCGTCAAGGTGGAAGCCGAGCGGCCTGACGAGGTGGAGCCGCGCCCCCACCGCCAGGCACGAACGCGCGATCTGGCCGGTGTTGCCGGCGATCTCGGGCTCGAGCAGCGCCACCTCCAGCACGGCGCCAGTGTGACACGCGCCGGCCGCCACTACTGGTGGCAGGCGCCGGCCGCTACACTGATGCCAGCATCATGCGCCTCATCGTCACCCACGAGCAGCCGGACTTCGACGCGCTGGCGAGCCTGGCGCTCGCCCGGCTGCTGTTCCCCAACTCCACCGCCACCGTCCAGGGCGCATTGAGCCCGGCCCTCACCGCCTTCCTGCGCCTCTACCGCGACCAGCTCGAGCTCGCCGACCCCCAGACGATCCTGCTGGACGACGTCAGCGAGCTGGTGGTCGTGGACACCGCGGACGCCGGCCGCATCCGCCCCTTCGACCGTCTCATCGGCCGCGTGCCGGTCACCCTGTACGACCACCATCCCGAGCCGGCCGAGCCGATCCGGGCCGCCCGCGGCCTGCGCGAGCCGGTGGGGGCCACCGCCACGCTGCTCACGCGCGAGCTGATGGCCACCGGCCTGGCGATTCCGCCGCCGATTGCCAGCCTGGCGCTGCTGGGCATCCACGAGGACACCGGCAACCTGAGCTACGACCTCACCCGGCCCGACGACTACCGCGCTGCCGCCCACCTGCTCGCGAGCGGCGCCAGCCTGCAGCTGGTGCGACGCTTCACCGTCGATCGCGTGTCGGCCGAGCACCTGTCGTTCCGCGACGCCATGCTGGACGCCGCGCGCCCGATCTCGCTGGTCGGGCGGCGGGTGAGCGTGGCGGCGTTCGACTACCCGGTCTACGTGCCCGGCGTCTCCGGGCTCGCCAACGACCTGCTCGAGCTGCACCGCGCCGACGCGTCCGTGGTGGCCGTGCGCATGGAGGGCAAGACCCTGGTGTTCGCCAGGGCGAGCGAGCGCTTCGATGTGGCCGCCGCCTTGCACGAGGCGCTCGGCGGTGCCGGCCACCCCGGTGCCGCCTTCGCCAAGACGGAGCTGCCGCCGGGCGACGCGGCGGACCGCGTGCTGAGGGCCCTGGCGGACCATGCCACCCCGGCGCTCACCGCCGCCGCGCTGATGAGCGCGCCGGTGAAGACCGCGCACGAGAGCACCACGGTGGCCGAGGTCCAGCAGCAGCTGCTGCGCTTCGGCCACAACGGGATGCCGGTGCTCGACAGCGACGGCCGCTTGACCGGGGTGGTGTCCCGCCGCGACCTGGAGCGCGCACTCAGGCACGGACTGGGTCGCAGCCGCGTCTCCGGCTTCATGAGCCGCAACGTGGTCACCGCTCGCCCCACCACGGTGCTCACCGACCTGGAGGAGCTGGTGCTGCGTCACAACATCGGGCGCATCCCGATCCTGCGGGCCGGCCGCCTGGTCGGTATCGTCACCCGCACCGACCTCATCCGGGCCCGCCACCGGCGGCCCGCCAGCCAGGACCCGGCCCGCGCGGTGCTCGGTCGCTTGCCTGCCAGCGCCCAGGAGGCCTTGCGGGCGGCCGCGGCGGTGGCCGGCGATGCCTCGCTCTATCTCGTCGGCGGGACGGTGCGTGACGCGCTGCTGGGAGCGGGCTTCAAGGATCTCGACATCGCCGTGGAGAACGGCACCGCCGAGCGGCTGGGGAGCCGGCTGCAGGCGCGCCTGGGGGGCACGCTCTCCTGCCACATGCCGTTCGGCACCTGCACGCTCAGCCTGGAGGACGGCCTGGCCGTGGACCTGGCGACGGCCCGCGAGGAGGTCTACGACCACCCCGGTGCCCTGCCGGTCGTCACGCCCAGCACGGTGCGCAAGGACCTGTCGCGGCGCGACTTCACCGTCAACGCCATCGCCCTGCGGTTCCACCCCGGGCCGCCGGAGATCATCGACCCCTATGCCGGCACCGACGACCTTCGCGCTCGCCAGCTGCGCGTGCTGCACCCGCTGTCGTTCGTGGAGGACCCCACCCGCGTGCTGCGCGGCTCGCGGTTGGCCGGCCGGCTGGGCTTCCGCTTCGAGCCCTCCACTGCCGCACGCGCCCGCGACGCGCTGCAGCCGAGCATCGTGAGCAATGTCAGCGGCGGCCGGCTGCGCGGTGAGCTCGAGCTGACCATGGCCGAGCCGAGGGTGGCGCCGGCCCTGGCGAGCCTGCAGGAGATCGGCGGGCTGCAAGCGCTCTTCGGGCTGACGGCCGACTGGCCGCTGCTGCGCGCGCTCGACGACCTGCGGCACCAGCAGGGCGTGCCGGACGAAGCCTACCTGCTGGCGCTGCTGGTGGCCAGCGACGACGCGGCCGCCGCGCGGCACCTGGAGCTCTTCCACTGGCCGCGCCGCTACGCGCAGCTGCGCGACAGGCTCCGCGGCCTGACCTCGATGCAGCACGTCCAGGACGAGCAGCTCGAGGGGCTGGACGAGGCCTCGAGGATGGTGCTGCGGTGCCTCAGCCCGGAGCTGGCGGCCCGCCTGACGCAGCTCGAGGAGGGGCCTCCGCGCCGGCGGTTGCGCGGAAGGGACGTGCTAGACTTGGGCTTGGCGCCTGGACCGGCCGTGGGACGCGTCCTCGACGAGGTTGCTCGCGCCCGGGCCGAGGAACGGGTGCGAACCTTCGACGACGAGGTCGAGATGGCCAGGCAGCTCGTGCGAGAGCTGCAGAGCTAGCAGAGCGGCCGGGAGCATGCCATGATCTTGCAGTTCTACAACGACCCCACCATCCTGATCATCAGCGCCGTGGTCATGGTCTTCGCGCTGATCTTCCACAACGTCACCCAGGCCTTCGTGGCGATGCGCCTGGGCGACAGCAGCCCGCGCTTCTCGGGCTTCCTGGCGTTCGAGCCGCAGCGCCACCTCGATCCCTTCGGGGTGCTGTTCCTGTTCCTGCTGGGCTTCGGCTGGCCGAACGCGGTGCCGGTGAACGGCCGCAACTACCGCGGCCGCGGCCGCCAGGAGGCGTGGGTCTGGCTCGCCGGCATCGCCGCCTACCTGCTGATCGGGTTCGTGAGCCTCGCCATCGCCATCGCCTTCGCCAGCGCGCGCCAGGTCCACCTCTATCGGGCCTTCAGCGTGGCGTCGTCCTACGCCATCCTCCACGCCGTCATCAACTTGTTCCCGGTGCTGCCGCTCGACATGGCGCACGCCGCCCTGGCCTGGGGCAACCCCGACGTTCGCCGCGTCATCCAGCGGATCGCCGGCTTCGGGGTGCTGGGGTTCATGGTCTTCTTCTTCATCCTGAGCTTCCTCGGCGTCATCGGCGGCCTCATCAACATCTTCATGCAGCTGTTCCAGAGCATCATCCTGGCGATCACCGGGTTGTAGCGCGGCCCACTCCGGGCCTCCGGGCAGGCTCCAACCGGCGCGGCGGGGCCCGCCGCTCCGCCAGCGGGAGGGCCGACGACTCAGCTTTGCAGGCTGGGGGCGGGGCTGTGACTGCGTACGTCGATCACCATCTGCACCACCGGGGCGTACGTCTCGATGGTCTCGAGCAACCTGCCGGCGGGATCGAACTTGCGGATGAGGTGGCCACCGCGACGCGCGGCGTAGAGGTAGCCCGCATCGTCGACACCGAGATCGAGGATGGCGTCGGTGCTCTCTCCCTGGCGCGACTCGAGCGCGAAGGACACGCCGACCTTCCCCTCGGCCGTCACCTTGCGCACCTTGCCCGCCGCCGCGTCGCTGATGTATAGGTTCGCCTGACCGTCGAGCGTTACCCCGTCGAGCAACCGCATCCCCGGCTTGTCCGCGCCCATCTTGAAGGCCCAGCGGGTCTGGTAGCTGCCATCGAACGCCAGACGCTGCACCTGACGGTTGCCGTAGTCGAGCAGGTAGAGCGAGTCGCCGGGACCGACCGCCAGCACGCGCGGGTCGTTGAAGGCGCCGTGGCCCTTGCCCCGCCCGCCGAAGCTCAGCATGTACTCGCCGTCGTTCGTGAAGCGCTGCACTTGATGCGTTTCCGAGTCCAGCACGAAGACGGTGTCGTCGGGCGCCACCACCACCGACATGGGGTAGAGGAACTCACCCGGCTTCATGCCGTAGGCGCCGAACGAGACGATCGGCGTGCCGTCCGGGGCCAGCTTGTGGATCATCCGGTGATCCTCCTGACCCAGGCGGTACTCGAAGATGGCGGCGAAGTAGTTGCCCTGACTGTCGACGCCGACCGACAGGGGCGCCGCCGAGAAGCTCTTCTCCCCCACGCCGATGTCGCCTAGCGAGGTGTGGAGGTTGCCGTCCGGATCGAGGATGCGAAGCACGCCCTGGCGCGCGCTGACGGTGAGCACGATGCGGCTCGGCAGGTTGAGCGGCTCGTCCTCCTCGAAGTCGGCGGTGTCGAGCGTGTCGTAGACCTCGTCGAGGGTGGGTCGCTCGTCGGGATCCTTGGCGATCATGCGCATGACCAGCTGGTCGAGCACCTTCGGGACCTTGAGGTTCACCTGCCGCGGCGGTGGCGGCGTCTGGAAGATCTGCTGGTGGACGATCGCCTCGTAGCCGCCCTTGAACGCCGTCTGGCCGGTGAGCATCTCGTAGAACACCAGCCCCAGGCTGTAGATGTCGCTGCGGTGGTCGATCTTCAGGCCGCGCGCCTGCTCGGGCGACATGTACACCGGCGTGCCCACGCGGGCGCCGGTCATGGTGAGGCGTGAGAGCACCTTGCCGCCGGCGATGCCGAAGTCCATCAGCTTGACCGCGTCGGGCTGCACCCGCTTGCGGCTGTCGGCCTCGCGGACGCCTCCGCGCAGGATCATGATGTTGCCGGGCTTGATGTCGCGGTGGATGATGCCCGCGGAGTGGATGTGCTGCAGCGCGCGCACCACGCGCTTCATGATGTCGACGCCGAGGTCGAGCGTCAGCTCGTCTCCCTCGATGTAGCCCTCCAGGCTGCGGCCGTCGACGAACTCCATGACCATGTAGTGCTGCACGCCGATGCTGCCGTGTTCGAAGGTGCGCACGATGTTGACGTGGTTGAGGCGCTGCGCCACCTCCGCCTCGCGGTGGAAGCGGCGGATGAACTTGGCATCGGCCACGTACTGCTCCATGGGGATCTTGAGCGCCACGATCTGGCTGTCGGCGCGGCGCCGGGCGCGGTAGACGCTCGCCATCCCGCCGGAGCCGACCTTCTCCAGCAGCTCGTAGCCGGGGATCTCCATGGCGTCGAAGTTGCTGTTCGCTCGCGGCCTGCTCCGCGCCGCCGTCTCGTGCGGCCGACGCTTGCGGCGCTTGGGCGGCGCCACCCGGCTGCTGCGAAGCGCCACCGTGCCGCCCGGCACCAACAGGCCCAGGGCGATGGCGTAGAGCAGCAGCGGTGAGATGGTGCGGTCCAGGCCACCCACCGCGACCGCGCCCGCACCCAGCAAGAAGGTGAGACCCAGCAGCGTGAGCACCAGCCACAACGGCGCCCGCATCAGCAGCACGGTCAGCACCACCACCACGGCGGCGATGAGGTAGAGCATCAGGCGACCTCGGCGATCACGAGCGTGATGTTGTCCGGCCCGCCACGATCGTTCGCCAGCGAGATCAGGTACTCCACGCTCAGCTGACGGTTGGTGGTGCGCTTCACTTCCGCGAGGATCTCCTCGGGCTTCACCAGGCCGTGGAGCCCGTCGGTCGAGATGACGAAGATGTCGGCCGGCTGCACCGCGATCTCGATGACGTCCGGCGCCACTTGCGGCCGCGTGCCGAGCGCCCGCGTGATGAGGTTGCGCCACTCGTGCTGCTCGGCCTCGTCCTCGCTCAGCAGGCCCTTCTCGAGCTGCTCCTCCACCCAGGAGTGATCTTTGGTGAGCTGGTAGATCTTGTCGCCGCGGACCATGTAGGCCCGCGAGTCGCCGACGTGACCGACGTAGGCGCGCCGCCCCTGAACCGCCACGCAGGTGAGCGTGGTGCCCATCCCGCGGCGGCCCTGGTGCTTGATGGCGGCCCCGTAGACGCGCCGGTTGGCCAGCCGCATGGCCTTCTCGGTCAGCTTGTCGATGCCCACCACCGGGTTGCCGGTCCGCAGCTCCTCGACGTAGCGGCTGAACGACTCGTCGAGCACCTCCATGGCCAGCTTGCTGGCGACCTCCCCGGCGGCCGCCCCGCCCATGCCGTCGGCAACGGCCAGGAGCGTCAACTCACCGTCGGCCAGGGGGAACTGCCAGACGCGATGGTAATCCTCGTTGAGGGGTCGGACGCGGCCCACATCCGATCCGTGCCCCACGTTCTGTCCGAGCCGCACGCCGACAGTCTACCCCGCGCCGATGACCCCCAGGACGACAATTCCCACACCATGCGTGTAGGACGCGCCTCGCCTCAGTTGCCCTTGGGGCGGGGGCGGCGCACCGTCTCGAGGTACGGGTACGCCTCCAGCAGGTGGCGGTACTCCTGGAACAGCCGCAGCGCTTCGCCGCGGTCCTTCGGCAGCTCCTTGAGCCGCAGGTAGGCGATGTCGCCGTCCGGGAAGAGGAAGGTGGGGGTGCCGAAGACGTTGCGCGCGACGGCGGAGGTGTGTTCTTGCGCCAGCACCGTGCGGCACTCGGGGTTCGCCAGATCGCTGGAGAAGCTGGGCATGTGCAGCCCCTGGCACTCCGCCACCTCGTCGATCGTTCGGCGCGTCATGGGGCGGTGGTCGCGGTGACGGGCTCGCAACAGCCCCAGCCGGAAGGCATCGAAGGCCCCGTTCCCCTGCCGCCGCGCGGCCTGCGACGCCAGGAACGGGAGCAGCCCCTTGCTGCCGAGGGTGTCGTCGGGGTCGATCTTCTCGTTCCACAGCTGCCAACGGTCGGCGCCGTCGTGGTTGAACTGGTAGAGGCTGAAGTGGCGCCACTCGAACTCCAGCTCGAGCGGCCCCGCCACCCACTCCACCAGCTCCGCCCCGCGCCACGAGTAGGGACAGGTGTAGTCGAAGTAGACGGCGATCCTCGCGGGCATGGGGTCATTACAGCCCGGCCGTCACGCCTCGAGGGTAACGCCCGTGACAGAGCGCGCCCCCGGATGGAGCGGGCTTTCCCCCTCCTGGACAGCATTACTCCCGGACGCCTGCGGCCGGGCCGGGTCAGTTGGAGCTCTCGACATCGCCCCTGGGCGGGTCCGGAATGACGCCGTGATGCGACTCGTAGCGCGCGATGTTGTCCTCCAGGCTGCGCAGCAGCGCCTTGGCGTGGCGCGGGCTGGTGACCACGCGCGCCGTCACCACGGGTGTCTGTTGCGGGTAGGCAAGCGCGAAGTCGAGGATGAACTCGTCGCGCGTGTGGCTGATGATCGCCAGGTTGGTGTAGCGCCCCTGGGCGACCTCCTGCGTCATGTCCAGCTTGAACTCGTCCACGCCCTAAGCGTACCCGCCCGGCGCCGCCGTGCTCAGCCGGGCTCCGTGCGCAGGCCCTCCCCCAGCGCCGGCAGCAGGCGCTTGAGCTGGAAGCGCACGCGCCCCAGGTCGCTGACGCTCTCCAACGCGACCACCACCACGTGGCCGGCCCCATCCTCGTCCTCGTCCCCCAGCGGCGCCAGCAGCACCGGCCCCTCGGCGTACTCCACCAGCGACTGCTCCACCGGCCCCTCGCCGATCAGCGCCCCAAGCGCCTTGCTCGAGGCCAGCGCGGTCGGCACCAGCTCCTCGAGCTCGGTGAGCCCGGTTTCGCCCAGCGCCACGCCGTCCACCAGGCCGCCGTCCGCGCCCGCCACCGCCGCGCTGACCACGCCGCGCACGTCGAGCAGCTGCCGCAACAGCGGCGTCAGACCGTCCATCAGCCCGACACCTCACCCAGTGCCTGCCGCAGCTCGGGCAGCAGCCGCCTGGCGGCCTCCAGCCCCTCGTCGGCCTGATTGCCGTCGAGCACCAGCGCCAGGGTGTGCTCTTCCAACAGCAGGCAGGTCAGCCGGTACCCCGGCGCCATCACGCTGCCGCCTTCGGCGTCGCCCAGCATCAGGCGCTCGGCGGCCGAGCGGCACGCCGAGGCCAGCGTGCCGGCCTCGGCCGCCAGCACGTCGGCCCGCACGCCGTGCCCGACCATCTCGACGGGCAGGCCGTCGCGGGTGAGCACCAGCGCCGCCACCACGCCTTCCATCTCGGACAGCGGCCCCAGCACCTCGCGCAGTGGGCCAAGCCGGCTCACGTGAAGGCCCCCTGGATCTTCTTGCCGATCTCGCCGCTGAGCAGGCGGGCCTTGCCGAGGTTGCCGTGGCGGTTCAGGACCAGCAGGCAGAAGAGATCGCCGTCGAGCAGGCGCGCGTAGCCGATGCGCCGTTCGCTGGTGACGATCAGCTCGCGCATGCCACCGCCGGCGAGATGCTCGCTGACGGTGACCTGCAGGGGACGCAGGGCGTTGGTGAGCTCGGCCACCACCGCCGCCAGCTCCACGCTCTCGCGCGGGTGCTGCTCGATCACCAGGCCGTCCATGCCCGCCACCGCCGCGGCCAGCGCGCCGTCCACACCCTCCACCAGCTGCCCCAGGATGTCTTCCAGGTCCTGCACAGGCGAAACTCTAGCACGCGGAGGGTCGTTCCCCCAGTTCAACCTTTCATATCCGGGGCGGCCCCGTTGGCCGCCAGGGGCGCCGTGCGGCGCCGGTCGGAGCGCACCGCTCTGGTATCCTGACGCGATGACACCACTGCACGTTCGCGCCCACCAGGACGACGTGGCTCCCTTCGTGCTGCTGCCCGGCGACCCCGACCGGGCGACGCGCATCGCCGAGCGCTTCTTCGACGACCCGAGGCCGATCAACCGCTACCGGCAGCTGCTCGGCTTCACCGGCAGCTACCGGGATCTGCCCGTCACGGTGCAGACGACCGGCATGGGCTGCCCCAGCCTCGCCATCGTGGTCGAGGAGCTGATCACCCTGGGAGCGCGCACGCTGGTGCGGGTAGGGACCTGCGGCCGGGTGGCACCGGAGGTGGCCGCCGGCGACCTGGTGATCGCGGTGGCCAGCATCCCGCGCGACGGCACCACCGCCATGTACCTGCAGGGGCGGCCGTATGCCCCCACCGCCGACTTCGGCGTCACCCGCGCGCTGGTGGAGGCGGCCGAGGTGGCGGAGCAGCGCTACCATGCCGGCCTGATCCAGACCGAGGACGCCTTCTACGCCACCTCCCCCGACGACGTGCCCAGGCTGGCCGCCGAGGGGGTGCTCGCCGTGGAGATGGAGGCCTCTGCGCTGTTCACGCTGGGGGCCCTGCGCCGCGTGCGCGCCGGTTGCATCCTGGCCGCCAGCAACGCCATCGGCGACGAGACGTTCCTGGACCCGGCGGTCCTCGACCGCTCGGTGGACGCGATGGTGCGAGCGGCCCTGGACGCGGGCGTGGCGCTGGCGGCGGCCGCGCCGTAGCGCCGTGGTGACCGTTCCCTACCGGTCGCCGGCAGGCGCTCCCGGCCGAGGGCGCGCGAGGCTCCGGCCGCAGTGCGCCGCGCCGGCGTGCGCAGGAGATGTCGTGAGACGCCCGGTAGGGGCGTGCAGGAAGGGAAAGGACACAGCATGAACGTAGCCGTGATCGGAGCCGGAACGATGGGCTCGGGCATCGCGCAGACCTGTGCGGTGGCCGGCCACGAGGTGGTGCTCTGCGACGTGGCGCCCGGCGCGCTGGAGCGCGCGGACCGCGCCATCCGCTCGAGCCTCGAGCGCCTCGTCCGCAAGGAGGCGCTGTCGCAAGCCGATGCCGACGAGGCGCGCACCCGCATCGTGATGAACGAGACCCTGGCAGGGTTCGGCGAGGCGGGGGTGGTGGTGGAGGCGGTGTACGAGTCGGTGGAGGTGAAGCGCGAGGTGTGGCGCCAGCTCGCCGGGGCGACCAGCGAGGGGGCGCTGCTCGCGACCAACACCTCCAGCCTCTCGGTGACCGAGATCGCCGAGCTCAGCGGGCGGCCGGAGCGCTTCTGCGGCATGCACTTCTTCAACCCGGTGCCGGTGATGGCGCTGGTCGAGGTGGTGCGCGGGCTGCGCTCCTCGGACGAGGCGGTGGAGCAGGCGCGGGCCTTCGCCGAGGGCATCGGCAAGACGCCCATCGTGTGCGAGGACAAGCCCGGCTTCATCGTCAACCGCTTGCTCATCCCCTACCTCAACGATGCCGTCCACGCCCTCTCCGAGGGGGTTGCGTCGGCCGAGGACATCGACCGGGCCATGAAGCTCGGCGCCAACATGCCCATCGGGCCGCTGGCGCTCTCCGACCTGGTGGGTCTGGACGTCGGTCTGGCCGCCACCGAGGCGCTCTTCCGCGAGTTCGGCGACCCCAAGTACCGACCCGCCCCGCTGATGCGGCAGATGGTGCGCGCCGGCAAGCTGGGGCGCAAGAGCGGCGAGGGCTTCTTCCGCTACGATTGACCCCGACCCGGGGGCAAGGGCCGTACGGCACCGGAGGTTGTGCATGAGCGATTCGGAATCCCCTGACGCCCGCAGCGACCGCGAGGACCTCGCGGCAGAAGTCCCGAACGTCGACTTCGAGCACCTCGACTACCGTGTCGAGGAGGGCGTGGCGATCGTCACCATCGACCGCCAGGAGGCGTTGAACGCCCTCAACGACGAGCTGCTGAGCGAGCTGGCGGTGGCCTTCGACCTGGCCGAGATCGACCTGGAGGTGCGCGCCCTGGTCCTCACCGGCGCCGGTCGAGCGTTCGTGGCGGGCGCCGATATCGGCGGCCTGCAGCGCCTGGGCGACGCCTTCGCCGGTCGCGAGTCGTCGCTCGCCGGGCAGGACCTCACCAACACGCTGGCGGCGCTGCCCATCCCCACCATCGCGGCCATCAACGGCTTCGCGCTGGGAGGCGGGCTGGAGCTGGCCCTGGCCGCGGACCTGCGCGTCGCCTCGCCGAAGGCGCGGCTGGGACTGCCGGAGGTGGGCCTGGGGCTCATCCCCGGCTACGGCGGTACCCAGCGGCTGCCGCGGCTCGTCGGGCAGGGGCGGGCGCTCGAGCTGATCTTCACGGGCCGCCACGTCGACGCCCAGGAAGCGCTCGCCATGGGCCTGGTGAACCGCGTCGCCGATGACGCCCTGGCCGCTGCCATCGAGCTCGCCAGGCAGACCATCCGGAACGCGCCCATCGCCCTCGGGCTGGCCAAGGAAGCGGTGGTGCGCGGCCTCGACGTCACGCTCGCCCAGGGGCTGGAGATCGAAGCCGACCTCTTCGGCCTGGCTGCCACCACCGAGGACATGCGGGAAGGGACCGCGGCCTTCCTCGAGAAGCGGGACCCGGACTTCCAGGGCCGCTGACCCCCGGCCTCTCGCAGGCGCCCTCGGCGCGCGGCCGGCGCTCGCCGAGGGCGCCTGCGCGGCACGCGGTAGACTCGCGTCCATGGACCCGTCGATCACCTTGCTGAAGGAGCTGTCGGAGCTCCCGGGCGTTCCCGGCCGGGAGGAGGCCGTCCGAGCCACCATCGAGGCGCGCGTACGCGACTACGTCGACAGCGTCGAAACCGACGCCATGGGCAACCTCCATGCCCTCAAGAGCAGCGGCGTGGAGGGCGCCCCGCGGCTGATGGTGGCGGCCCACATGGACGAGATCGGCTTCCTGGTGCGGCACGTCGACGACAAGGGCTTCCTGCGCTTGCAACACGTCGGCGGCTTCGACCCGCGCAACCTCTTCGCCCGCCAGGTCACCGTGCATCCCTCGACCGGAGGGGAGCCGCTCGTCGGGGTGCTCAACCCCGCCGCCAAGCCGATCCACGTGTCCACCGCGGAGGAGCGCGCCAAGGTGCCGGAGCTGGCGAGCTTCTACGTCGACCTGGGCCTGAGCGCGGAGCGCGTGCGCGAGCTGGTGCGGGTGGGCGACATGGTGACGCTGCGCCAGCCCTTCGCCGACCTGGGCGAGGTCGTGACCGGCAAAGCGCTCGACGATCGCAGCGGCTGCTGGATCCTGCTGGAGACGTTGCGCCGCGCGACCGACGTCGCCGTCGACGTGCACGCGGTGTTCACGGTCCAGGAGGAGGTCGGCCTGCGCGGCGCGCTCACCAGCGCCTTCCGGGTGGCGCCCGACCTCGCCGTCGCGCTCGACACCACCCTGGCGCTCGACACGCCCGGTAGCCCGGAGGACAGCCACATCACCGAGTTAGGCAAGGGCACCGCCATCAAGGTGATGGACAGCCGCAGCATCAGCACGCGCTGGCTGGTCGACGCCTTCATCGCCTTGGCCGGGCGGGAGAAGGTGGCGTACCAGCTCGAGATCCTGCCGCTGGGAGGCACCGATGCCTCGGCGATGCAGCTCTCGCGCGAGGGCGTGCCGGCGATCACCCTGTCGACCCCGTCGCGCTACGTGCACACGGTCACGGAGATGGTGTCCAAGGCCGACCTCGAGGCAGCCGTGCAGCTGCTCGGCGCCGCCATCCGCCTGGGCTTGCCCGCTCCCTCGTGACGGACGCTGCCGGCTGCGGCGTGGGGGCGGCCGGGCCGGTGCTAGACTGACGCCGTGGTCGTCGGCATCATTAGCGACGTGCACGCCAACGTCATCGCCCTGGAGGCGGTGCTCGAGCAGCTCAAGCTGCGCGGCGCCGAGACGGTCGTTTGCCTGGGCGATCTGGTGGGCTACGGCCCGGCGCCCAACGAGACCATCGATCTGGTGCGCCGGGAGAGCGTGCTCTGTACCCTGGGCGCGGCCGACGAGCGCATCGCCTACTCCTTCGCCAGACGCAAGATCCCGCGGCGCGGCGTGGCGGACGAGATCCTGGAATGGACGCGTGAGGTCATCGAGCCGCGCCACGTCCACTTCCTGCAGACGCTGCCGGTCCAGCAGCGCATCCA
>CAZBZU010000060.1:16304-18031 GCA_964496495.1 uncultured bacterium | reverse complement strand
TGCACGCCTCCGGGCACGCTTCCCAGGAGGAGCTGAAGCTCATCCTCGACCTCACCCGCCCGCGCTTCTTCATGCCCTGGCACGGCGAGGTGCGTCACCAGGTCAACCATCAGCGCCTGGCCGAGGGCATGAGCCATCCCCCCAAGAAGGTGCTGATCGGCCACAACGGCGACGTGGTGGAGCTCACCCGCGACGATCTCAAGGTCAAGGGGCAGGTGGAGGCCGGCGTGGTGTTCATCGACAGCGTGGGTCGGACCGGCGATGAGGTGACCGAGCCCGTCATCCGCGACCGGCAGATGCTGTCGGCCGAGGGCGTCATCGTGATCATGGCGCTCGCGGGCAAGAAGCCCTCGGTCGAGGTGATCACCCGGGGCGTGGCGCAAGGCGAGAACGGTCTGGTGAAGGAGATCGAACGCATCGCCTTGGAGGGCCTGCAGCGCGGCGTGCGCGAGAAGCGCCGCCTCAACGACATCCGCGACGACATCTTCTACCCGGTGCGGCGCTACATCCGCAAGGCCACCGGGCGCAACCCGCTGATCGTGCCCACCGTGCTGCAGGGCTGAGGCTGCGAGCGACCGGACGGTCCGCGCCGCCGGCCCGCGCCAGCGTCAGGCGATGGGAGCGTCGACCCAGGCCCCGCCATCGGCCCCGGCCAGCCACCCGCGAACACGCTCCAGTGCGGCGGCGGTGAGCTCGCGACCCTGCTCGATGAGGTCGTCCTCTACCAGCAGCGCGTTGTTGGCGCGCCGCTGGCAGTCGTAGCCGGCCGCGGCGACATAGCTGCCGTCGCGGAAGAGCGCGATGGCGCGCTCGATGGGCACCTCGTAGAGCACCTCGACCTCGTCGCAGGCCAGCACGTAGGCGTTCAGCGGGCGCTCGTCGCGCACCACGTAGACGTCCTGCACCTCACGGTCCGTGACCCCGTGGTAGCTGCGCACGGAGCGGGCGCTGCCCAGGTAGGTCAGCTGGCCCGGGCGCACCACCAGCCCGATCTCCTCCTCGGCCTCACGCACCACGTCGACCAGCGTCTCCCCCACACGAACGTGCCCGCCCACGGTGACGTCGATCCTGCCGCCCTCCAGCTCCTTCGCCGCGGCCCTGCGCTGAAACAGCACCAGGCGCCCCTCGCGCACCACCCACAGGTGGAAGGCGCGGTGCCAGTCGCCATCGGCGTGGACGGCCGCCCGCGCCTTGCCTCCGGCGAGGGGCAGGCCTGCGTCGTCGAGGAGCTCCAAGGGCTCGTCGGCGGGGTCCTGCATGCTGCCCATTGTAGGGGGTGGTGGGCGATGACCGCACCGCGGCCCAGCGCACCACGGCCAAGCGAACCGTGGCCGAGCCCGCCTTCACGCTCACGCACGTCACCTTGACGCCCTCGTCACCCCCCTCGTAGACTTTGATACGCAGCGGCGGAAAGCGTCGCTGGCGTTGTCCGGGGTGTAGCGCAGCCTGGTAGCGCACTTGACTGGGGGTCAAGTGGTCGCTGGTTCAAATCCAGTCACCCCGACCACCGCGAACGCTGCCCCCCACGGCGTTCGTGAGGAAGGGACCGGCCTCGGTGGTCGGTCCCTTTCCGTCGTCCGTGGTCGCGGCTCCGCCGGGCGACGCCTCGCCGGCCATGGCGAGACCGCTCCGGCGAGACCGCTCCGGCGAGACGGCGGCGTTGAGACGACGCCGGCGAGACGGCGGCGGAATGCGGTCACCCCGCCCCCGGGAAGCGCGATGATGGG
>CAZBZU010000060.1:0-16204 GCA_964496495.1 uncultured bacterium | reverse complement strand
CGGCGAGACGGCGGCGGAATGCGGTCACCCCGCCCCCGGGAAGCGCGATGATGGGGACGTGGACCGGGAGCCGATCGCCAACCGACCGACCCGCACGGGCCCGCCAGCGTCCGCTGGAGCCCAACCGCGTCTGGTCGTGGCCCTGGGCGGCGGCGGCGCGCGGGGGCTGGCGCACATCGGCGTCCTCGACGCGCTGCTGGAAGCCGGCATCGCCGTGTCCGGCATTGCGGGCACCTCGATGGGGGCGATCGTCGGCGGCGTGTTCGCGGCCGTGGGACACCAGAGCAAGGACCCCAGGCGGCTCGCGCGCCTGCTCGCCGTGGCGCCCCACAGCCCCGTGCCCGTCGGGCCCGGCCGGCACCGCTTCCGGGATTGGTTCGACACGGCCGCCTACCTTCGCGACGACCTCTTCGGCCAGGGTCGCGACGACGGGATGAGGCTGGAGCGCGAGATCGAGGCCTGGGTCGGACCGCGACGCATCGAGGAGCTGCCGCTTCCTTTCGCGGCGGTGGCTACCGACGTGCGCTCGGGCGAGCCGGTGGTGTTGAGCCGCGGCGCGCTGGCGCCGGCGCTGCATGCCAGCGCCGCCCTGCCGGGCGTCTACCTGCCGGTTCGACTCGACGGCCGCTCGTTGATCGACGGCGGCGTCGTCGAGACGGATCCTGTGAGCGCCGCCAGAGGCATGGCCGGGGACGTGGTGCTGGCCGTGTGCGTCAGCCCGGCGCTGGACCGCAAGGTGCCGACCACCGGTCTGGGCCTGCTGGCACGGACGGAGGCCATCCGTGCCGCGCGCATGGAGGCCCTGGCGCTGGCCGCGGCCGACGTCGCGATCCGCGTCCGGCTACCGCGCAGCCTGGGCATGTTCGACTTCGATCAGGTCAGCCGCATCATCGCGCTCGGCAAGGCGTCGATGCAGCGCCAGCTGCCGGCGGTGCGTGAGGCACTGGCGCGCCGGCGCGGGTGACATCCGGCGAGCCTGCCGATCGTCCGCGCGGCGGCGGCCGCGGCGGCCGCGACGCCTGGCGGAATGGCGACGCCTGACGACCGCAAGCGTCAGCCCGAGCCGGCGCTGCCCTCGACGGCCTCGGCCAGGATGTCCCGGTAGAGCCCCTCGACGTGCCCGCTCCCGCCGGGCCGCGCCGGCACCATGCGGAAGGTGCGGGTGCCGCCCGGCAGCAGCTCGGGGCACAGCGAGGCGGTGGCTGGCCCGCCGGCCCGGTGCGCCTGCTCGGCGAACGCGACCAGGTGGGTGACGAACGCCACGCGCACGCCGCGCTGCACCAGGGCGCTCACCACCTGCCGGGCCACCTCCGACCCCTCGCCCTCGTTGGTCGCCGCGAACGACTCGTTGAGGAGCAGTGTGCCGTTCGCCTCCAGAGCGTCGACGATGCCGCTGAGGCGCGCCAGCTCCTCGTCGAGCTTGCCGCTGACGAGGCCGGCGTCCTCCTCCCGGCTGAAGTGCGTGTGCAGCCCGTTGCACGCCGCCCCCTCGTAGGCCTCCGCCGTCACGAAGAGGCCGGCCTGCGCCAGCACCTGGGCCAGGCCGAGGCTGCGCAGAAAGACCGTCTTGCCGCCCTGATTCGCGCCGCTGATCACGATGAGCCGCTTCCCGTCCAGGTCGAGGTCGTTGCCGACCACGCGGCCCGGCGAGCGCAGGGCCAGACCGGCGTCGACCAGGCCCCTGAAGCGCAGCGTGCGGCTCCCGGCCTCATGCACGGTGGGGAACGTCATCGGGACGGCGCGCGCCGTGAGTCGCTCGTGGAGGTTGAGGCACCCCAGGTAGAAGGCGAGCTCGGTGCGCAGCCCGCCGAAGATCTCCCGCACGCCCTCCGCCGCGTGGGCGAGCAGCGCGGCCGGGGGCGCGGCCGCCGCGTTGCGCATGTCCGCGAGCACGCGCGCGCCGTCGTCATCGAGCGGCGCCAGCCGGAAGGTGGCCGGCCCCCGCCGCAGCGCCCAAGCCAGCCACCCCGGTCGGCGACTCGAAGCGCGGCGAAGCGCATAGTCCCGGCCGGCGTTGCCCTCACCGAGACCGGCGCTCAGGTGCGCTCCGCCGCCCCTGCGGACCTCGCCGAGCGTTCGCCTGGCGGCCTCGAAGAAGCCGTCGTCCAGCTCTACTCGCACCGACTCCGCCAGGCCTCGCCAGGCCGCCGAGGTGAGCTCTGCGGGCGCGTCGGTCACGATGCTTCGCAGCCGCGCCAGCATGTCGAGGTACATGTGCATGAGGGCCGCAGCCTCGGCGAGCATGCCCGTCGGCGAGCGGCTGAACACGCCCAGCCACTGCTTGCGGCGGCGAGCGTCCGCCTCCCCGGCCAGGCCGTAGAGTCGGCGCACCGTGGCGGGCGAGCGCAATGCGTCGCGCAGCATCGCCTGTCGGAAGCCGACGGCCTCCGGGGCGTTGCGCGGGGCCGTCAGCAGCGCCACCCGCGAGGTCTCCCGCACGAGCGCGTCGCCACCCGACATGGCCTCGAGCACCGCCTCGAGATCCAGATCGCTGCTGAGCGCGTCCGCTCCGGCGGGCAGCGCCTGGCGGACGTCGAACGCCTCGTCGGGGAGCATGAGCCGTACCTTCATGGAGACAGGCGCTCCAGGATCTGCTCGAGCGTCACCCCGTGCTTGCGGGCGATGGCGAGCGCGTGCGCGGCCCCGTCGGCTGGGCGCCGAAGCACCTTGAGCGTCCGGATCGCCGGGTCCTCGGCGTCCACCATGCTGACCATGCTGACCGTCTTCGCGTCGAAGGTCGACAGCCCGTCCACGAAGGTGACGATCACGGCGCGGAGGTCGAGCTGCGACAGCCTGGCGAGGAGCTTCCGGCCCAGGAACCTGGCGTCGGCAAGCGTGGTCGACGCGAACGGCTCGTTCAGCACCACGATGCTGTCCGGCGTGGCCGCCTCGAGCAGCTCCCGCAGTCGCGTGAGCTCGTCGACCAGCCTGCCGCGCAGGTCGCCGGCGCGCTCGCCGCGCTGGAAGTGCGTCAGGAGACCGTCGAAGGGCGCCAGCCGCACCTCGCGCCCGGGCACGGGGCACCCCAGCGCGGCCAGATAGTGGAGCTGCCCGAACGTTCGCGCCAGCGTCGTCTTGCCTCCCTGATTGGGGCCGGTCACGACCAGCATGCGCTCCCCGCCGCGAAGCTCGATGTCGTTCGGGACGATGGGCGAGCCGCCGGCGACGAGGCGGAGCGCCAGCGCCAGGTCGAAGGTGTCGAGGCACAGGCAGCCGGCCTCCCGCGGGCCCACGGTCGGGTAGCAGAACGGTAGGCCCGCCGCGCGGAGCGGCGCGATGGTCCGGAGATAGTCGAGGTAGAAGTCGAGCTCGCCGTCGACGCGGGCCACCAGAGGGTCGATGACGTCATGGTGGTGCCCGGCGAAGTCCCTCAAGGCCTCGAACGGCTCGGGGTGGAGCGCCGCGAGTCGCCGCAGGATCTGCGCCTGCACGGCGCTCCGGCCAGCCGGCAGGTACGCACGCGGCTGCGGCTCCGGGGGTGGGTCCTGCATGAAGCGCCCGAACTGCCGGGAGAGGTCGTCGTGCAGCTCGTGCGACGCGGGTGTGGGGCCGACGGTGACGCTGCGCCCCTCTATCCTCAGGCTGTAGTGCAGTGCGCTCAGGCCGTCCCAGGCGCGCTTGCTGTCGCGCGCCAGGCTCGTGAAGTCGGCGCCGGCGACGATGCTCATCAGGCGATCTCTGAGGCGCGCCAGGCCGCGCGACGTCAGCCGCGCCGCCTGCAGCGCTTCGCTCAGCCCCGCCACCGCGCGCACGTAGCGAACCGCAGCGTCCAGCACGGCGCGCTCGCGGGCGTAGGGGAAGCCGGCATCCGCCTCCTCATCGAGGCGCACGGCCGCGGCGCGCAGGTCGGCGCGGAACGACGTGACCGCGTCCCGGAGCTCGGCGCTCTCGAGGTCCCGCATCACCTCCTGCCGGTAGCGGATGGCCGCCGGGTCGCGCAGCGGGGCGGAGAGGACCGCGCGGGCCGCGGAGCTCGACGCCGCGGCGTCCAGGATCGCGTCGAGGCCGAGGTCGTGGAGGCTGGTGCCCGCCGGCGTGAGCGCATGCGCGCTCGCCGCGGCCGTTCGCGGGTAGAGGAGGCTCTGGAACGTCTCAGCGCGGGCCGTTCCGTCAGGCATCGGTGCAGCCGGCTGCCGCTCCAAGGACCGCTCCTCCGCTCGTGGTCGCGAACCGTAGGCGTCATCGGCCGGAAGGGGCGGTTGATGGCGAACGCCAGCGCCAGCGTGGCTCCAGTGTACCGTCCCGCTCGCGGCGGCCGTCACGTCGGCGTCGGCCACGCGCAGGTGCGCCGCGCCGGCGGACGCTATACTCGCACCCAGGAGATGGAGTTCTCCTGTCTCGTTGCCCTCACCGGGCTGATGACTCCTACCGGCGGGACGGTCCCCGCGACCCGCTTCCCTGGAGGTGTCGGCAGGTGAGCTTCCATAGCATCCTCTACAGAACGCCCTCGGAGGGGCCGCCGGCGTCTCCCCCGCGCCGGCCCGAGCACTTCGTGGACCTCGCGCTCGATCAGGTGGTGGCCAGCGTGACCGCCGCCAAGCGGGAGTACCGGCTGGAGCCCGACTTCTACCTGCCGCTGTGCGACCCGGACGCCGTCGCCTACCGCCACGAGGTCGTGCGGGACCTGCGCGAGGAGGCTGTGCTGGACGCTGTCACCGCCTTCGGCGAGGCCATGCATGAGATGCGCGAGCGCCTCGCCGAGCGCGACGACTCCCCGTACCGACACCAGCAGGAGCGCTGGTTCCTGAGCGCCGTGGCGGGCTACTGCCGGGCCGTCCGCCGCCTGGCGCGGGAGCTGAGCGCCGCGGAGCCGGCCTCGCGCGGCTTCCGCGACCTCGTCGCCTACCTGGACGCGGTCGTCGCCTCGGACGCGTTCGAGCGCCTGGCGGCCTGGACGGACCGGCTCGAGCGCGCCCTGGGCGAGATCCGCTACCAGGTGAGAATCGTCGGCAGCACGGTCAAGGTCCGCCATTTCCATGACGAGGCGGACTACAGCGCCAAGGTGCTCGCTACCTTCGAGAAGTTCCGCGAGGCGCCCGCCCGCGACTACCGCATCAAGCTGCGGGAGGGTGGCCGCATGACGCATGTCGAGGCGCAGATCCTGGACGGCGTCGCCAGGCTGCACCCCGAGGTCTTCTCCGACCTGGACCGCTACTGCCGTGAGAACGCCCGCTACCTGGACGACCGCCTGGCTGCCTTCGACCGCGAGGTCCAGTTCTACCTCGCCTACCTCGAACAGGTGCGGCGCCTGCAGCGCGCCGGGGCCCGCTTCGTCCTTCCCGAGATCGCGCCCTCCTGGGAAGGCACCTTCGCCGAGGGCATGGTCGACGCCGCCCTGGCGGACAAGCTGCGCTACGGCGGTGGCGCGGCGGTCGCGAACGACTTCCGGCTGGAGGGCGAGCAGCGCCTCGTGGTGGTCACGGGCCCCAACCAGGGCGGCAAGACCACCTTCGCGCGCGCCTTCGGCCAGGTCCACTACCTGGCGGCGCTGGGGCTGCCGGTCCCGGCAGCGGCCGCCCGGCTGCACCTGGCGGACGCGCTCCACACCCACTTCGAGCGTCAGGAGCGGGTCGAGGACCTGCGCGGCAAGCTCCACGAGGAGCTCAGCCGCATGCATCGGGTCGTCCGGGACGCCACCCACGACAGCATCGTGGTGATGAACGAGGCCTTCTCCTCCACCACCGCCAGCGACGCGCTGCAGCTGACCCGCGAGATCCTGGCGCGCCTGGACCGGCGCGGCGCCCTCTGCCTGGTGGTGACGTTCCTCGACGAGCTGGCCACGCTCAACCCGCGCACCGTGAGCATGGTCGGCGGCGTCGATCCGGACGACCCCGCCATCCGCACCTTCCGCATCGAGCGGCGGCCGGCAGACGGCCGCGCCTACGCCGTCGCCATCGCCCGCAAGCACGGCCTCACGCGCGCCGCGCTGGACGAGCGGCTCGCGCCATGAAGGTGCTGCTGATGCACCGGGAGCTCGACTTCCAGGCGGAGCGGGAGCCGCCCTGGAACATGCCCGACCTCGTCGCCGACCTGGGCCTCTCCTGGCTGTTCCAGGCGATGGCCCGAGGCGACGAGATCGTGGGCGACGTCTGCCGCAGCGCGCTCGGCCAGAGCGTGACGGACGTGGCCACCGTTCACTACCGGCAGGCGGCGCTGCGTGACGCGCTCGCCAACCCCGACGCCGTGCGCGCCCTCTACCAGCTCGCGGCCAGCACCGTGGAGGACGAGCGCAAGCACTACTTCGGGCTGTTCCGGAACCATCCTGACACCATCCTCAGGCGCTCGGTCGAGGTCATGCGGCTGTTCGCCGAGCGCCTCCGGCGCCTGCGCGACATCGCCGCCGAGCAGGTGGCGCGCTTCGAGTCCGGCGCCTTCGACCGGCTCTTCCTGATGCTCCAGACCGAGCTCGACGAGCCGTTCCTGGCGCGCATCGACGCGCACCTGAAGGACCTGCGCCTGCGCCAGGGGCTGCTGATGAGCGCGCGCCTGGGCGCCGGCAACAGCGGCAGCGACTACGTCCTGCGGGAGCACGCCGGGCCCGCCGGCGGCTTCCTGCGAAGGCTCGTGAGCAAGGGGCCGGCCAGCTACAGCTTCACCATCCCCGAGCGGGACCAGGCGGGGTTCCGGGCGCTCGATCAGCTGCGCGACCGCGGCGTCAACCTGGTGGCGAACGCCCTCGCGCAGTCCAACGACCACATCCTCGGGTTCTTCCGCAGCCTCCGCGACGAGCTCGCCTTCTACGTCGGCGCGCTCAACCTCCATGAGACCCTCGCGGCCAAGGGCGAGCCCCTCTGCTTCCCCGCGGCGCACCCCCCGGAGCGGGCGCGCCGCCGCTACCGCGGGCTGTACGACCCGTCGCTCGCCCTGCAGCTCGAGCGACGCACCGTCGGTAACGACCTCGACGGCGACGACACGCGGCTCGTCGTCATCACCGGCGCCAACCACGGCGGCAAGTCGACGTTCCTGCGCGCGCTCGGAACCGCCCAGCTGATGACCGAGTGCGGCCTGTTCGTTCCGGCGACGGAGGCCGACGTCAGCCTCGGGCCTGGGGTGATCACCCACTTCAAGCGCGAGGAGGACGCCGGGCTCGAGAGCGGCAAGCTCGACGAGGAGCTCGAGCGCATGGCGACCGTGGTGGACCACGTGGCGGGCGGCACGCTGGTGCTGCTCAACGAGTCGTTCGCATCCACCAACGAGCGCGAAGGCTCCGACATCGCCCGCGAGGTGCTGGGCGCGCTGGTGGCCGGCGGCGTCCGGGTCGCCTTCGTGACCCACCTGTACGACTTCGCGAGCTCCATGGCTAGCGCCGACGAGCCAGGCCGGCTGTTCCTGCGCGCGCCCCGCAGCGACGACGGCACGCGCACGTTCCGCCTGCAGGAGGGAGCGCCTCTGCCAACCAGCTACGGCGGGGACCTCTTCGGCGAGGTGTTCGGTACCGCCGCCGGCCCCTCACCTGCCGCCGAGCCTGCCAGCGGGCCAGGCGACGGCGCCCGGGACGGGCCGGAGCCGGCGTCGGACCCTCAGCTCGGCTCGCCGACGTAGCGGTACAGCGCACGCCGCCAGACCGTCTGGTCCGGCACGTCCGGCAAGGGCCTCACGTTCCAGGCGTCCAGCCTGCCCGCCTCGCGCAGCCGCCAGGCCAGCAGCTCGACGTCGCCCTGCGCATGCCGGAGCAGCGCCCGCGCCTGGCTGGCGCCGCTGCCGGGCGCCAGCGCCACGCGCAGGTGCCGCAGGCAAAGCCCGTGACCCGCGGCGTAGCGCCGCGCGTCAGGGTCACGGCGCAGGAGCACGTCGAGCAGCGTGACGGCCCGCGCCTCCGCCGTCCCCAGCATCGAACAGACCGGACACGCGATGTCGCGCCTCAGGGTGTCCCTGGCGCGCTGCTCGGGCGATTCGCGAGGGCCCGAAGCCAGGCGTGCGAGGCGCGCACGCCGGGTGCGGGCAGGCGCCTCCGCGAGCGCCGCCTGCGCCCGGGTCAGGGTGTCATTGACGCGGGCGGCGAGGTTCTGCAGCACGGCGAGCCGGAGCGCCGGCCCGGCGCTCGCCAGGAAGGCCGACACGTGCGCGTCGCAGGTGGGCAGCAGGTCACCCGGCCGCTCGCCGCCGCTGACGTGGGCCTCGCAGTAGCCCTGCCAGGCGTGCAGCGCGTCGGTCGTGGCAGCGCAGACGGGGCAGCGGTCGGGCGCGTCGAGCGCTCCCCGCACGGCGCGTTCGACGTCGAGGGGAGCACGCTCGACGGCATCGACCGACGCTGCTACGTCGTCCAGCGCGGCCTCCCGCACGAGCGACGCCAGCGACCCCCGCTCGGCGTTGCCGGCGGCGGTCTCCTCGGCGGGGCCGGGTCTCGCCCCCGCCCGGCCGGCATCCGGCCGGGGTCGCGGCTCGACCGGCGGCGCGGCCCCGCCGAGCCAGCGGAGGTGGATCCCCAGGACGCGCTGGAGGGCGGCAACGCCGAGGTACGGCTCGAGCTGCCGGAGATGGCTGTGACAGAGCAGGTGCGGCGGTCGGTAGCGACCCGGCTCGTCGCCGTCCTGGAGCAGCTCGGCCAGCGACTCCAGGAAGCGATGCTCGGTGCGCTCGCGGCTCGCGCATGCCGGGCAGCGGCCCAGCGCTCGCGGCGGCCAGGTCGGTCGCGGGCGCGCCCCCTCGGCCGCCAGCTCGCTGCCGACCCTGCTGGAGACGATCTCGTACACCACGCCGATGGCCGCGGCCTTGTCCTCGCCCCGGACCGCCAGGCGCCCGGCGTGGCCGCGGCAGAAGCCGTGCGACGCTACCAGCTGCGCCAGCGTCTCGGGCGCGTGGTAGTGCTCCGCGAAGAACCAGAAGAAGTAGCGCCGCTCCTGCTCGCGCACCAGTCCGCAGAGCGGACAGCCGGGCTCGGCCATGGCCGCCAGCAGGCGGTCGCGCAGCGTGTCCGGGGTGTCGTCCCCGGTGCCTGCGCGGCGCCGCGCGCGGGTCGGGGCGCCCGTCACGGACCCTGCCGCCGTCGCCGGCAGCTCGTCATGCCGCCTCGGGGGCCGGCGCGGCCACGCACCTGGTCGGCGTGCCTCCGGGGCCCGCCCGCATGCGCGTCTGCATCGGACCCTCCTCTCACCGTCGCGACCCGCGCCGAGCTCAACGCACGATCAGCACGCTGCACGGCGCGTAGTCGCTGACCTGGTCGGTGGTGCTGCCGAGCAGGAAGTCGAGCCGCGCATGGCCCTTGGCTCCGACGACGACCAGGTCGAACTCACCCTCCCTGGCCGTGGCGACGATGGCCTTCGCCGCGTTGCGGCCGCGCGTGATCTGCACCTCGATCTGCACGCCGTGCTCCGCGGCGGCCGCCCGGGCGCGCTGCTGCACGCTCTCGAAGAAGGAGCGCGCCTCGTCGGCACGGCCGCGGTCCTGACGCAGGTAGGCGGGCGGCCCCTCCTCGACGCTCAGCGACGTCACCCTGGCCCCGCGGTCGCGCGCGAACTCGAGAGCCAGGTCGAGCGCTCGGCCGGCCGTTTCGGAGCCGTCATTGGCCACCAGGATGTGCTTGAACACCTCGCTCCCCTTCCCGCTCGAGCGGCACGACTCAGCCCACCACCCGCGCCAGCAGCAACGCCATCACGAACACCACCAGTATGTAGGTCGTGTAGATCGTGACGCGGCCCGCCTGGATGCGTCCGATGAAGTCGGCGAACGCATCCAGCACCCTCGTGAGCAGCGGGTACACGTCGTCGAAGAACCAGTGCCGAACGCTCATCTCGATGCGCCGCCCGTCGACCTTCACCAGCGGACGGTAGAAGGCCGTGAAGAACACGCGCATGGGATTGGTGTACGCCGTCGCACCGTACTGGATGGCGGGCGCATCGTCTCCGGACGCGGCCACCCAGGCCGGCACGCGCCGCCGGCGTCGGCCGGCCCGGCCCACGGCGGCCACGGCCAGCGCAACGGCCACGGCGGCCAGCGGCACGAAGATGGCGAGAACGGTGCTGCTGGCGGCGGCGAAGCTGCTGTACCCCGGGGTCAGCTGCAGGTTGGCTGGCGCGATGCGACCGGCCAGCGACGCGCCGACCAGGGCCTCCACAGGCCTCTCGAACCACGGCATCACCACGAACGGCAGCACGCTCAGGGCAGCCAGGAGCGGCACCAGGAGCACCTGGCTCGCCCGCACGCCGGCCGCCACCGCACCCGGCCTGGCCGCGCCTCGACCGCGCGGAAGGCCCAGGTAGGCCACGCTGTAGGCCTTCTGGATGGCCACCAGCCCCATCGCCGCCAGCAGCGCGAACACCGCGCCCACGACGACCATGGTCAGGCGCGCTCCCAACGGCCCCAGCCGGAACTCCTGGAACACCAGCATGAACACGAACCACTCCACCACGAAGCCCGAGAAGGGGGGGACCGCCGCCAGCGACAGGAACCCGGCCAGCCCGGCGGCGCTGGTCAGCGGCAAGGCGCGTCGCAGCCCGCCGAGGCGGTCGAGCCGGCGTTCTCCGGTGGCGTCCTCGACCGCGCCGAAGGACGCCAGCGCGAGCCCCTTGGAGAGGGTGTGGTGCGCCGCCAGGTAGATCAGCACCACGAACCCGAGCCCCGCGACCAGCGGCTGGTGCTCGCTCGCGAACACCATGCCGGCACCCGTCACCAGCAGCGCGACGCCGCCGTTCTCCACCGTCGAGTAGGCCAGAAGCCGCTTGCCGTCGGCCTCCACCAGCGAGTAGAGGGTCGCCCACAGCGCCGTGACGACCCCCGCCACGAGCAACGCCAGCCCCCACCCCAGGGGCCACGGCTGGAGCAGGCTCAGCAGCCGCACCAGCCCGTAGATGGCGGCGGCCCACACGGGACCCGAGTAGACGCCGGCCACGAAGCCCGGCGTCTCGGCGTACAGCTCCGGGTACCAGCCGTGCAAGGGAACCAGGCCCAGCTTGGCGCCGAACCCCGCCACCAGCAGCACGAACACCAGGGTGTCGGCGCGGCCGACCCCCGCCATCGCCGCGAACGCGGGCGAGCCCGCCCGTGCCCACAGCACGCCGAACGCCAGCAGCAGCGCCAGGGTGCCGACCTCGAGGAACGCCGCCATGCGATACGCCGGCCGCGCCGGCGCTCCCCTCGCGCTCGCTGCCGACACGATGTAGGCGGCCAGCCCCATCAGCTCCCAGGCCGCCACGAACGACACGGCGTCGGCCGCCAGCACCGTGAGCAGACACCCCAGGTACGCCAGGATCAGCGCCCCCTGCGCGCCGCGCGGAAGCTTCGCGGCCGCCAGCAACAGCGGCGCCCCCAGGGCCATCACCAGCAGGAAAGCGCCGGCGAGCGGATCCAGCGTGACCCGCAGGGGCGCCCCGGCGAGCGACCACAGCGTGGCGTGCGCCGCTGGCCGGAAGACTGCGTGCACGCCGGCGATGGCCACCACCGCGGCACCGGCCACCGCCACCGGCCCGGCCGCGCCGCGCGCGAAGGTCGGCAGGGCGAACGCGGTCAGCGCGCCCGCAGCGACGACGAGCAGGCCGATCGTCAGCAGCGTCATGGCGCCACGTCCGTCGTTGCGTCCGCCTCGGTCAGGAGCGGGAACCTCCGGCCGGAGGCCAGCAGCAGCCCATCGATGAGCGCCAGCGGGCCAGGCGGGCTGCCGGGGATGTACACGTCGACCGGCAACACGGCGTCGACGCCGCCCGCCGCCACCTCACTGCCCGCCCACAGCCCCCCCGAGATGGCATCGCTGCCGGCGGCGAGCACCAGCTTCGGTTCCGGCATCGCCTCGAAGGTCGTGCGCACGGCCGGCGCCATGGCGGCCGTGACCGGCCCGGTGACCAGCAGTGCGTCGGCGTGGCGCGGGCTGGCGGTGAGGAAGACGCCTAGCCGGTGGAGGTCGTACTGCGGCGCGTCCAGCTGGCCCAGCTCCAGCTCCACGGCGCCGTCGGAGCCCGCGTCGACGTGCCGCACGTGGAACGACCTCCGCCAGGGGCCGGCGCGCGCTCGCGTGCGGCGCGCCGGCGGCCGCGGCGGCGCGTCCCAGGCGCACCGCCACCGGAGCCCCTCGCGGGAGTCCGCGGCGGTGGCGTAGCCGCGGCCGGCGACGAAGCTCTCCGGCGCCAGCGCCCAGCAGAGCCCGCAGGCGACGCAACGACCGAGGTCGAGGGTGAGGCCCTCGTCGTCGACGGCGATCGCGCCCGTGGGGCAGGCGGCCGCGGCCGCCGCCGCTCCGTCCCGGCGCGGCCCTTCCGGGCGTATCGCTGCCAGCGGCGAGCCCAGCGCCTCCCTCTCGGGCCGGGAGTACGGGTAGCGCGTGGTGAGCTTCCCTACGCGTATGCCACGAGCGATCCAACGGAACATCAGGGCCTCCTCGTCCCCGTCACCGGTCGTGCGAGGCCACGGTCAGACCCCAGCTCGCCTCGTTGATGGCGTAGTCCATCAGGTAGCTGTCCGTCACCGTGTCCGGGAAGAGCGGCCAGTTGTGCCGCGAGCCACCGCGCAACGCCGCTCGCCTGAGCATCCCCTGCGCGTCCGTCGCCAAGGCCGCCACGACCTCGCCGCGGGCGCCTTCTGCCCAGCCCAGCATCAGCGCGTCCGGGGGGAACGCGGCCGGCGCCTCGCCGCACACGCTCCCCTCCCCGAGGGTGCCGACGAGCTCGCGGACCAGGTAGAGGCTGGTGAGCACCTCCTCGCAGCGGACGCGAAAGCGCGCCAGGGCGTCGCCGCGCTGCTGCCGGGGCACGCCGAAGTCGAGGCCGCGGTAGGCGCCGTAGGGAGCGTCCTTGCGCACGTCGCCGTCGAGCCCGCTGCCACGTCCCACCGGCCCCACCGCGCCCCAGGCGCGAGCGCGCTCGGCGGCCAGGGCGCCCGTCGTTTCCAGGCGGTCGACGAAGAGCTCGGTGGCCTCGAGCGCCTCGAAGTAGGCGCGCGCGTCGGCCTCGGCCCGCGCCGCCTCGTCGGCCAGCCCGCCCACCTCGATGTCGCTCCTCAGCCCGCCGACGGCCAGCGCACCGCGAAGGAAGCGATGCCCCGTCAGGCGCGCGCCGATGCGCTGCGTCCACTCCTGCAGGGCGTGGCCTTGTGCCGCCCCCACGCGCAGCGTGGTCGCGGCGGCGATGCGAGCGATGTCGCGGAAGTGGTTGGCGACGCGCTCCAGCTCCGCCAGGATGGCCCGCAGCGTCTCTGCTCGGGGCGGCACGGCGACCTCGGCTGCCCGCTCGACGGCCTGGCACGCCGCCAGCGCGAACGCTACCGAGTTCGGTCCCGAGACGCGCTCGGCGAACACGGGCAGCGTCTGCACCGTGGCACGCGTGAGGCAGCCCTCGGCACCGCGGTGCTTGAAGCCGAGGTGCTGCTCAAGCGTCAGGATGCGCTCCCCGAGATAGTGGAAGCGGTGGAGCAGCGACTCCACGGCGCCGTCGCGCACGGGCCCGAAGGGGACCCTCACCAGCGCGTCGCCTTGGAAGGGCGGCTCGCCCGGCGCCGGCGCCCGGTCCTGCCCGGACGCGCCGCCGAGGCCCGCCGCAGGGCCGCGGGCGACCTCTGCCCGTGCGCCCGCGTCGGCCCCCCGGCCAGGGAAGGGCAGCCCGAACAGCTCGCCCGCCTCGGCCTGGTAGCTGGCCGCCGCCGGGAACAGCGTGGCGGCATCCGGCAGCTCGGAACGCTCCGCCACGAACGGGACGTACCCTTGCGCGCCGAAGCTCAGATAGAGCGCCCTGTCACGGTCCAGCGCGACCAGCAGGACGAAGCGATCGCCGCGCTCGGCCGCCTGCTCGAGCTCCCCTCCCGGGTCGGCGGCCAGCGGCGCGGCGGGCGAGCGGCCTCGGGCCGTCATGCGGCCCCTCCGAGGGCTCGCGACGCCAGCTCCAGGAGCCGGACCAGCGCCTGCGGCGTGACCACCGAGAGGGCCAGGAGCAGCGCCAGGAAGAGCGTGACCGATACCGCCGCTACTGGCGAGGCGTGGCCGCCGTCCGCCTCCGCCGCTGCGCCGCCGTCGCCGATGTCCGCCCCGCCGGCGGCGGCTGGCGGCACGGGCGTGATCCCGATCCGGGCCCGCTGGCCGGAGCCCAGGACCCCGCTCGCCGTCCCGAACACCAGCGCCGTCAGGCGGCTGACGAACGCCACGAAGACGATGGCGAGCAGCAGCAGGTAGAGCCAGGCCAGCCACGGCCCGCTGCTCCACGCCGCGCGCAGGATGCCGAACTCGCTCGGGAAGAGGCTCAAGGGGGGCGCCCCGGTGATGGCGAGGCCACCGACGAGCACTGCCAGGCCGGTGAGCGGCATCGACCACAGCAGTCCCCGCCGGCGATCGATGCCCGGCCCGGTCGCCTGCGTGGCGTTCCCCGCCGCGAAGAACAACAGCGACTTGGCGACGGTGTGGTTGACCATCTGCAGAAGTGCGAAGAACGGCGCGCCCAGGCCGAAGCCGAGCGTGACGATGCCCATGTGCTCGACGCTGCTGTAGGCCAGCAGGCGCTTCATGTGCGTCTGGCCGCGCAGGCTGAACGCCGCGACGACCAGGCTCAGCAGCCCGAACGCGATCAGCACGGCGTCAGGGTAGCCGCCGAGAACCGGCCTGGCGATCGGCAGGATTCGCAGGACGCCGTAGAGCGCCGTGTTGAGCAGGCAGCCCGAGAGCATGGCGCTGATCGGTCCCGGCGCCTCGCTGTGTGCGTCCGGCAACCAGGTGTGCATCGGTACCAGCCCGGTCTTGGTGCCGTACCCGATCACGACCAGCAGGAACGCCAGCCGTAGCGGGCCCGCGGACAGCTCGCCGGCATGGCGCTGGAGCAGCGGCCACGACAGGCTGAACACGTTGCCCAGCACGGGCACCGCGGAGTAGTACAGCAGGATGGTCCCGAGGAGCGCCAGCGACACGCCGACCGTCACCACCACCACGTACTTCCAGGCCGCCTCCAAGGACTCCGGCCGCCCTTCGAAGGCAACCAGGAACGCCGAGCTGAGCGTCGTGAGCTCGACCAGCATCCACACCACGCCGAGATTGCCGAACATCGGAACCGCCAGCATGGTCAGCGAGAAGCCGGCCCAGAGGCCGGCGTAGGCCCGCTCGCGCGGCGCCCCCAGCCGCTCGACCTCGAAGTACCCCAGAGCGTGCAGCGCGGCGCCGAAGACCACGACGCTGACGGTCACGAGCACCACGGCCGAGAGGCCGTCGACCCTGAGGATGCCGCCCCAGCCCGTCACCGGCCCCCGGGTCAGCACGGCGGCGGTCACGGCCAGCGCCAGCCCCAGCACCGCAGCGCCCACGGCGACGGCGAGCGGCCGCAGCCAGCGGGCGGGAACCAGCCAGGCGAGCACCAGGTAGGCCAGCGGGACCGCCAGGCATGCCGTCAGCACGGCCTCACCCCCGCAACCGATCGAGGGTCGCGGTGTTGCCGGTGGCATAGCGCGTCGTCATCAACCGGATGAGCACGCCGATCACCACCACCAGCACCACCAGGTCGAAGAGCACCACCAGCTCGTTTATCAGCGGCAGCCCCGGCGTCAGGCCGACCGTGACCAGGAACTGGCCGTTCTCGATCTGCAGCAGACCCAGCAGCTGCGGGAACGCCTCGGGCCTGCTGGCCGACAGGAACAGCCCGCACAACGTCACCGACAACCCGGCGAGCAGCGCCGGGTACACGGCCGCGGTGGCGAACGCGGACACCACCAGCGCCGCCAGCACCACCAGCGCCACCCCCACCAGCAGCGAGCTCGCGGTGCTCATGATCAGCGCCTCCTCGCGCCGTCCCGGCAGTGCCCGCGCCACCCGCAGCAGGATGCCGGGGATGAGGACGGCCCGCACCAGCAGCGTCACGCCGGCGGCCCAGAAGAGGTCGGGGTGGCCGTCGAGCACGGCGACGACCCCGGTGTACGCCGCCAGGATGGCCGACTGGAAGACGTAGGCCCACAGCTGGCTGCGGAAGTAGCGCGTGCCCAGCACCGCCAGCGCCGTGATGATGGTGCCCGCGGCCACGAGGCTGGCGACCGCCTGTCCGGCGCTCATGCCGCACCCCCGCCGACCTGGCTGGTCACCACCGCCAGAACGGCCAGCAGGAAGGCCAGCCCCAGGTACTCCGAGTAGCGCCAGAAGCGCAGCCGCGCCAGCGCCGTTTCCACCAGCGCCACCACCATGCCCAGGCCGAGCACCTTCGCCACCAGCGAGCCCTCCGCCACCAGGAACGCTGCCAGCGTAGGCTGGCTCGCCATTCCCCACGGCACCAGGAGCACATCGAGGAAGATCACGTAGAGCAGGAACTGCTTCATG
>CAZBZU010000059.1:2692-18484 GCA_964496495.1 uncultured bacterium | reverse complement strand
TCGATCATCGACCTCGCCGGCGGCGACCAGCCGCTCTCGAACGAGGACGGCCGGCTGTGGGGGATGCAGAACGGCGAGATCTACAACTACCCGGAGTTGATGGCCGAGCTCGAGGCGCTGGGCCACCGCTTCGCCACCAGGAGCGACACCGAGGTCATCGTGCACGCCTTCGAGGAGTGGGGCGAAGGCTGCCTGGAGCGGCTCGACGGCGAGTTCGCCTTCGCCGTGTGGGACCGCGCCACCCGCGAGCTCTTCCTGGCTCGCGACCGCTTCGGCATCCGCCCGCTGTTCCTGGCTCGCCACGGCCGGGAGCTGGCCTTCGCCTCGGAGGCGAAGGCGCTGCTGCGCCACCCGCGCGCCGAGCGCCGCATCGACCCGCTGGCGCTGGTCGAGACCTTCACGCTGTGGGCGGTGCAGCCCGACCGCAGTGCCTTCCCGGGCATCTGCGAGCTGCCGCCCGGGCACCTGCTGCGCCTGGGGCCGGACGGCTCCCCGCGCCTGCGCTGCTGGTGGGAGCTGCGCTTCGGCCCCCGCCAGGGCGCGCGGCCGCAGGGCGAGGGCGGCGAGCGGCCCGAGGCGCTGGCCGAGGAGCTGCGTGCCCTGCTCGACGACGCCACCCGCATCCGCCTGCGAGCCGACGTGCCGGTCGGGGTGTACCTCTCGGGCGGCCTCGACTCGAGCGCCACCGCCGCGCTGGCGCGGCGCCATACCACCCAGGAGCTGCGCGGCTTCGGCATCGGCTTCGAGGACGAGCTCTTCGACGAGAGCCGGCACCAGGACGTGGTGGCCGAGGCCCTCGGGGTGACGCTCACGCGCGTGACCGTCTCCGGCAGGGACGTCGCCGACGCCTTCCCGGAGGTCGTGCGCATGGCGGAGAAGCCGATGCTGCGCACCGCTCCCGGGCCGCTGCTGCGGCTCTCGCGCCTGGTGCGCGATTCCGGCATGAAGGTGGTGCTCACGGGCGAGGGCGCCGACGAGGTGTTCGGCGGCTACAACGTGTTCCGGGAGGCGATGGTGCGGCGCTTCTGGGCCCGCCGGCCCGACTCGCGCCTGCGGCCCGCCCTGCTGGCGCGCCTCTACCCCTACCTGGCGCGCGACCTGAGCCGCGGCGGCGGCTTCCTGGCGGAGTTCTACCGTGCCGGCCTGGAGGACGTGGGCGACCCGCTCTACAGCCACCGGCCGCGCTGGCGCACCACCTCCCGCAACCTGCGCTTCCTGCGCCCCGAGCTGCGCGCGCAGGCCGCCGAGCCGGGCGGCGGTTGGGGCGCGCCCGGACCGACCGACCCCGTGGAGCGCCTGCTGGCGCGCCTGCCCGACTGGTTCGGCGAGGCCGGGCCGCTCGGCCAGGCGCAGCACCTGGAGATCGCCACCTTCCTGGAGGGCTACCTGCTGCACTCGCAAGGCGACCGCATGCTGATGGCGAACTCGGTCGAGGGGCGCTTCCCCTTCCTGGACGTGAACGTGGCGGAGTTCGCGGCGGCGCTCCCCGAGCGGCTGCGGCTCCACGGCCTCGACGAGAAGTACCTGCTGCGCAAGGCGGTTGCGCCGCTGCTGCCGGAGGCCGTCTGGCGCCGCCCCAAGCGCCCCTACCGGGCGCCGATCCTGCGCGCCTTCGTGGGGCCGGGCGCGCCCGCGTACGTTCGCGAGCTGCTGGCGCCCGAGCGCCTCGAGGAGGCCGGGTTGTTCGCCGGCGAGCCGGTCGCGCGCCTGCTCGCCAAGGCCGAGCGCTACCTCGACGCCGGCCTCGGCGAGAGCGACGAGATGGGCCTCGTGGGGGTGCTGTCGGGGCAGCTGCTGAGCGAGCAGTTCGTGCGCGCGCCGCGCCTCGCCGCGCCCGCCGAGCCGAACCGCGTGGTGGTGGGCGCCACCGTGGAGCGCGGCAGCCACGCCGAGCTCCAGAACAGGAGGGCAGGACGAGCATGACCCCGAGATACGAGCGGCTGCTGCACGACAGCCTGGCCCGCAGTGCCGCCGAGGTGCCTGACAAGCTGGCGGTGATCGCCGAGGACGCGCGCGTCAGCTACCGCGAGCTCGACGCCCGCGCCGCGGCGCTGGCCGGTGGGCTGCAGCGCCGCGGCGTGCGCCGCGGCGACCGCGTGGCGATCTACCTGGAGAACGGCGCCGACGTGGTGGTGGCCATCTACGCCGCCCTGCGCGCCGGCGCGGCGTTCATGGTGGTGAACCCGCAGACCAAGGCGGACAAGCTGCGCTACATCCTGGAGGACAGCGGCGCCGCCGCGCTGGTCACCGACGCGTCCATGGTGCGGGCGGTGGCCGAGGCGGCCCAGGGGCTGGAGGCGCTCCACACCGTGGCGGTGCGCGGCGCGCCCCGCACGGCGCTGCCCCACGCGGTCGACTGGGGCGAGCTGGAAGCCGGCGCCGGCGCCGACGAGACCGGCGCCATCCCTCTCGACCTGGCGGCGCTGGTCTACACCTCGGGCAGCACCGGCAACCCCAAGGGCGTGATGCTGTCGCACCAGAACATGGTCTTCGCGCAGCAGAGCCTGTGCCAGTACCTGCGGCTGACGCGCGACGACCGCATCCTCGACGTGGTGCCGCTCGCCTTCGACTACGGCCTCTACCAGGCGCTCATGAGCGTGCACCTGGGGGCCACGCTGGTGCTGGAGGCCTCCTTCGCCTTCCCCGCCCACGTCGTCAAGCGCGTCAACGACGAGGGCGTCACCGTCTTCCCCGGCGTCCCCACCGTCTTCGCCACGCTGCTGGCCATGCACCGGCAGCAGAGCCTCTCCATGCCGAGCGTCCGGCGCATCACCAACACCGCCGCCCACCTGCCGGACGACTTCGTCCCCGGGCTGCTGGAGATGAGCCCCGAGGCGCTCGTCTACAAGATGTACGGCCTCACCGAGTGCAAGCGGGTGTGCTACCTCGAGCCGGAGCTGGTGCAGCGCAAGCCCTCCTCGGTGGGCAAGGCCATCCCCGGCACCGAGACGTTCGTGCTCGGCGACGACGGCGCGCCCGTGCCGCCGGGCGAGACCGGCGTGCTGTACGTACGCGGGCCGCACGTGATGATGGGCTACTGGAACCTGCCCGAGGAGACCGCCCACATGCTCAAGCCCGGCCGCTACCCGGGCGAGCGCATGCTCTGCACGCACGACTACTTCAAGACCGACGCCGAGGGCTTCCTCTACTTCGTCGGCCGCAGCGACGACATCATCAAGAGCCGCGGCGAGAAGGTCAGCCCGGTGGAGGTGGAGAACGCCCTGACCGGCATCCCCGGCGTCAAGGAGGTGGCGGTGGTGGGCGTGCCCGACGACATCCTCGGCCAGGCGGTGCGCGCCTTCGTGGTGCTGGACGGCAGCGCCCAGCTCGACGAGCGCACCTTCCGCCGACACTGCATGGCCCGCCTGGAGAGTTATATGGTACCTAGAGACGTCGTCTTCATCGACGATCTTCCCAAGACGGCAACGGGCAAGGTCCGCAAGCGCGACCTGCCGGTCGGCGCCTAGCGGGCGGCTCGCTGTTGCCAACGAGCCCGGACGGGGTCTCGGGAGAGGGCACACGCACCATGTCGGAGACCGAACAGCACGTCAGGCAGTTCCTGGCGGACAACTTCATCCTCACCACCAGCGGCGACGAGCTGCCGGGCGACGAGTCGCTCACGCGCAGCGGGGTGCTCGACTCCATGGGCGTGCTGGAGCTGATCATGTTCATCGAGGAGCAGTTCGGCGTGAAGGTCCCGGACGAGGACACCCTGCCCGCCAACCTCGACACCGTCGACAGCATCGTGGGCTACGTGCAGGGGAGGCTCGCCGGCGCTCCGGAGGCGCATGACTGAGCGCCGAGACGCCAGCGGCCACCCCGCCCTGTCGCCCGACGTCCTGCGGCTCGACGATGCCGACGCCGTGGCGGCAGGCATCGTGGAGGGGCTGGCGCGCGAGGTCCGCGGGTTCCGCCGCAGGGGCGCGGTGGTGGCGCTCTCCGGCGGCATCGACAGCACCGTGGTCGCGACGCTGGCGGCCCGCGCCTTCGGCCCCGACAAGGTGCTCGGCCTGCTCATGCCGGAGGCGGACTCCGCCCCCGACACGCTGCGGCTGAGCCGCCTGGCGGCCGAGAGCGTCGGCATCGGCACCGTACTGGAGGACATCACCCCGTTGCTGGAGGCCTCCGGCTGCTACCGCAGGCGCGACGAGGCCATCCGCCGGGTGCTGCCCGAGTACGGCGAGGGCTGGAAGGCCAAGCTGGTGCTGCCGAGCGTGGTGGACACCGAGCAGTACCGCCTCTTCTCCATCGTGGCGCAGGCGCCCGACGGCCACCAGGCCAGCGCGCGCCTCACGCCCGAGGCCTACCTGCAGGTGGTGGCGGCGACCAGCTTCAAGCAGCGCTGCCGCAAGATGCTGGAGTACTACCACGCCGACCGCCTCAACTACGCCGTGCTCGGCACCCCCAACCGGCTGGAGTACGACCAGGGCTTCTTCGTCAAGAACGGCGACGGCTCGGCCGACGTCAAGCCCATCGCCCACCTCTACAAGACGCAGGTCTACCAGCTCGCCGGAGCCCTGGGCGTGCCCGAGGAGATCAGGAGCCGCCCGCCCACGACCGATACCTACGCCATGCCGCAGACGCAGGAGGAGTTCTACTTCTCGCTGCCCTTTGATCGCATGGACCTCTGCCTCTACGCCGTCAACCACGGCATCCCCGCCGAGAGCGTGGCCGAGGCGCTGGGGCTCGCCCCCGAGCAGGTGGAGCGGGTGTTCCTCGACATCGCCGGCAAGCGGCGCGTGGCGCACTACCTGCACGCCCCCCCGCGGCTGCTCGAGCCGGTGGAGGGCGTGGCGGGATGAGCCCGGCCGCGCCGGCGCCCGCCTACGGCGGCAAGGTGGAGATCCGCCCCTACCGCCCCGGCGATGCGGCGGGGGTGGCGTCGCTGTGGCAGTACTGGTTCCGCGGCAAGTCGCGCGTGCCCGATCCGGGCCTCGAGGACCTGGTGCGGACCATCTACGAGACGAACCCCAACCGCGACCCGGAGGTGACCCCGCTGGTGGCCACCTCCGAGGACGACCGCATGCTCGGCTTCCTGGGGGTGAGCGTCACGCCGGTGCGGCTCGACGGCGAGCGCGGCACCCTGGCCTGCGTCTTCCCGTCGGTGGTGGATCCCGACGCCCCCACCACGGTGGCGAGCTTCCTGCTGCGCAAGTTCCTGGCCGGGCCGCAGGCGTTCACCTTCAGCGACGGCGGCGACGTCAAGTTCGAGCGCATCTGGGAGCTGCTGGGCGGGCGCATCGGGCAGTTGCAGTCGCTGCGCTGGGTGCGCCTGTTCCGGCCCCTGTCGACCGGCGTCGACATGCTCACGGAGCGCCCGCGGCAGACGCCCCTGAAGACCGCGCTGGGCCCGGTGGCGGTGGCGGGCGACGCGCTGGCGCGCCGCGCGCGCCCGGGCAGGCTGCGCGCCGCCCGCTCCGGCTGGCGGGCGGAACCGCTCACGCCCGAGGCGCTGGCCGAGGCCAGCGCCACCCTCTACGCGAAGAAGCGCATGCGCCCGGAGTATGAGCCCGAGTACCTGCGCTGGCTGCTGCGCGAGATGGCGCGCGCCACCGAGCAGGGCGAGCTCACCGCCAGGCTGGTGCGCGACGAGCGCGGCAGGCTGGCCGGCTACTACGTCTACTACGCGCGGCCCGGCGGCGTCTGCCGCGTGTTCGCGCTGGAGGCGGCCGACCGCGCCCTGGATGGCGTCATCGATCACCTCTTCGGCGAGGCCGACGAGCGGGGCGCGGCGGCGCTCATCGGCCGGCTGGAGCCGCGCCTGCGCCGCCCCATGGCCGCTCGCGGCTGCCTGGTGCATACCGGCGGCTCGTTGCAGCTGGTGCACTCGCGCGACGCCTCGCTGATGGACGACGCCCTCCTCGGGCGGCTGGCTTTCTCGCGCCTGGACGGCGAGAACTGGTACTGGTGGCGGCTGGTGAGCCAGCGCCTGGAGGGTGGCACCCCGGCCTGACGCGCCACCCCGGCGACCGCGCCGCCGAGCGCGCCCGAGGGCCCAGATGTCCGCAACACCACGCCCGACCTCGAAATGTGGGACAATTGTCACGTGGTTATTGCGCCACGATTGTGGTGGGGGATTGGGTGGCGTGTTACTGACGCGTTGTGACACGCCGTAGACAATGAGGCTCGGAGGGGCCGTGCAACCTTTTCGACAGTCGTCCTTCCTCTGTGCAAGCACGTGATCAGCGGCCGACCAGCGTGAAACGAGGCAACGTCTTCCCTGCGGCATCCAGGCCCCGAAAGGACCACGCTACGATGACGACGCGATCTACATCGACCCCTACCATCATCCTCAAGGTGATCGCGGATGTCGTCATGGGCGCCATCGCCCTGACGGCCGCCTTCCTCATCCATCTGCTTCTGACGCTCTCGCCCGGCGCGGGCGTGCCGTCCGAGACCGTCGCCGGCGTGGGCCGCACGCTCGGCATCCAGGTGCCGGTGCTGGCGCTGCTGATGGTCGGCGTGTACGCCGCCTGGGGCGCCTACGGCCGCGTGCGTGGGATGCCCCTGGGCGCCAAGGTGATCCAGCTGGTCGGCTCCGCGACGCTGGTCTTCGCCGCCTTCGGCTTGCTGCAGGCGGCCTTCCCGACGGCGCTCAGCGTGCCGCTCGACGTGCTGGTGACCGCCTGGGCGCTGGAGATCATCCTGCTGCTCGCCTCGCGCTACTGGACCAGCGTGGTGCGCTCGTCGGCGGTGCGTGAGGCGGCGTCGCTGGTGCACCTCGCCCCCCCGCTGGAGACGCGCCAACGCGTGCTCGTGATCGGCGGCGCCGGCTACATCGGCTCCTCGCTGACCAGGCGCCTGCTCGGCGGCGGCTACCGGGTGCGGGTGCTCGACCTGCTGCTCTTCGGCGAGGGCCCCATCGCCGACGTCATCAACCACCCCGATCTCGAGCTCGTCCGCGCGGACTTCCGGCAGGTCGACCAGCTGGTCTCGGCCATGCGCGACGTCGACGCCGTCGTCCACCTGGGCGGCTTGGTAGGGGACCCGGCGTGCTCGGTCAACGAGGACCTCACCACCGAGGTCAACCTCGACTTCACGCGCCTCATCGCCGAGGTCGCCAAGGGCGCCGGCGTGACGCGCTTCGTGTTCGCCAGCAGCTGCTCGGTGTACGGCGCCTCCGACGAGGTGCTCAACGAGACCTCGGAGCTCAACCCGGTGTCGCTCTACGCCCGCAGCAAGATCGCCTCGGAGAACGTCCTGTTCGAGATGGCCCGCCCCGACTTCGTGCCCACCATGCTGCGCTTCGGCACCATCTACGGCCTGTCCGGGCGCTCCCGCTTCGACCTGGTGGTCAACCTGCTGGCGGCCAAGGCGGTGAAGGAGGGCAAGATCACCGTCTTCGGCGGCGAGCAGTGGCGGCCCTTCGTCCACGTCGACGACGCCGCTCGCGCCGTGCTGCTGGTGCTGCAGGCGCCGCTCGGGTCGGTGCGCAACGAGATCTTCAACGTCGGCTCCGACGAGCAGAACGCCACCCTCGGCGACATCGGCCGGCTGGTCAACAAGCTGGTCCCCGACGCGGAGTACATCGACTCCGGCCTCGACGGCGACCGCCGCAACTACCGCGTCGACTTCGCCAAGATCCGCAGCGTCCTCGGCTTCACCCCCGAGTGGAACCTGGAGGCGGGCGTCAGTCAGGTCGTCGAGGCGGTGCGCAGCGGCGCCATCGTCAACTACCAGGACCCCGTGTACAGCAACGTGCGCTTCCTCACCGACGGCATGGCGCCCCGCTACCAGCGGGTTCGCAAGGGCTGGGCGGCCGAGCGCATCGGCCGCGACGTCAACCGCTCCGCCAAGGAGAATGCCGACGCCCGCGTCGCCTCCCTGGGCGACACCGAGCCCGCCGAGGACGGCACCGAGGCGCGCTCGCCGGGCAAGGGCATCGCCACGGCACGGCAGACCACCCCCTCGAAGGCACGCGCCTAGCCCACACGGCTCGCTGGCGCCGGAGAGGCGGCGGCCGGCGCGGCGCGCACGTTCGGCGCCGCGCCGGCTATCTGGGAAAGACCGGCCCTCAGCCGCCCGAAGCGTGTGTGCTAGAGTTCCCCGATGACGACGAAGACGTCAGGCGGCGACGCCTCGCAGGCGCCGGCAGCGGGCGCGAGCGTCGAGCTGCTCGAGCCGCGCCACCTGCCGTCGCTCGCCGCGGCGCACACCGCGTGCTTCCCCGGCTACTTCCTGACCAACATGGGCCCGTGGTTCCTGGAGCGCTACTACCAGGTGTACATCGACCTCCCCGAGGCCTTCGGCGTGGTCGCCGTCGACGGCGATGCGCGGGTGCTGGCGTTCGCCGCGGGCACCACGGACCTCGCGCGGCACGATGCCGCGCTGGTGAGGAGCCGCTCCGCGGCGGTGCTGTGGGCCGTGACGAAGGCCGCCGTGGTCAACGCCTCGGTGCGGCGCCAGGTGCTCACCCGGTTCACGCGCATCGGCAAGGTGGCGTCGCGCGCCCTGCGCCGGCCGGGCCGGCGCGCCGCCGCGCCCGCCGGAACCAGCTCGCCACGCCCTCCCTCCATGATCTTGACGTCGGTGGGGGTGCTGCCGGAGCTGCGCGGCAGCGGCCTGGCCGTGACCATCGTCGAGGCGTTCGAGGACGAGGTGCGCCGCCAGGGCCTGCACCGCGTGCGCGCGAGCACGGGCATCGACAACGCCCGCGCGCGGGCCTTCTACGAGAAGAACGGCTGGGTGGTCACGTCGATCCGCGAAGAGGCCAACGGCATCGACTTCGAGCACGTGCTGGACGGCTAGCCCGGCTCGCCGGCGGGCCGCCTCGTCGCGGCTGCAGGCGCGCGAGCGCGCGCGGGCGCGCCCGTCAGCCTGCGTTCTGCTCGTGCCACAGGCTCAGCACCAGCAGCACCCACAGCTTCCGGTTGTGGTCGCGGGTGCCGCTCATGTGCTCGCCCAGCACCCGCTTCACCTCGCCCGTACCGGTGATCCCCACGGCCGCCATGCGCGAGGGCTCCAGCATGTCGTGGGTGAGGTCGCGCAGCTCGTGGCGCAGCCAGCTCGACAGCGGCACCGCGAAGCCGACCTTGGGGCGATCCATCAGCTCGCGCGGCACCTTGCGGTAGACGAACTCCTTGAGCACGCGCTTGCGCTGCACCAGCGCGAGCGGCAGCCCCATCGACCACTCGATGAGGCGGTGGTCGAGGAACGGCGCCCGGCTCTCCAACGACACCGACATCGAGGCGCGGTCCACCTTGGTGAGGATGGCCTCGGGCAGGTAGGTCGCCACGTCGGTGGTCATGGCCCGCCGCCGCGGCGTCAGCGGAGCCGTGGCGGACCACACCCGCTGGTACTCCTGGTAGCCGGGCGAGCGCCGGCCCATGAGGGTCTCGGTGTCGCTGCGGCGGAAGAAGCTGACGAAGGGGTGGTAGCTGTCGGTGGCGGCGCCCGCGTCGAGCACCCCGCCGAGGCGCGCCAGGCGCCCTCCCGAGGCCCGCATCACGCGCCGCGCCGCGCCCTGGAAGGGCCCCAGGGCGCGCGTCAAGGCCGTCACCTGCTGGATGGCGTAGTAGCGGGTGTAGCCGCCGAACAGCTCGTCGCCGCCGTCTCCCGAGAGGCTCACGGTGACGTGCTTGCGGGCCACGCTGGAGACCAGCTGTGTGGGGATGGCGGAGCAGTCGCCGAAGGGCTCGCCGTAGAGGCCGGGGATGGACGGCACGCGCTCCAGGGCGGCCCCGGCGCTGAGGCTCTCGGTGGTGTGCTCGGTGCCGAGGTAGTCAGCCACCCGCTGGGCATACGGCGACTCGTCGTGCTCGGCCTCCTCGAAGGCGATGGTGAAGGTCCTCACCGGGGCGGAGCTGGCCGCGAGCATCATCGCCACCACCGCGGTGGAGTCGATGCCGCCGGAGAGGAACGCCCCGAGCGGAACGTCCGAGATCATCTGCTGCTGCACCGCGCGGCCCAGCAGCGCCTCGAGCTGCTCGATGGCCTCCTCCTCGCCGACCTCCACCGGACCCCTGAGGGCCGCCTCCAGCGGGTCCCAGTAGCGCCAGCTGCGCATCCCGCCTTCGTCGACCGTCATGGCGTGCCCCGGCAGCAGCTTGCGCGCGCCGCGGTAGATGCTGTAGGGCGCCGGGACGTACTGGTGCTCCAGGTACAGCGCCACCGCGTCCGGGTCGATGCCGCTGTCGAGCCACGGCATCCCGCGCAGCGCGCGGATCTCCGAGGCGAACGCGAACGCCTTGGGCCCGGTGGCGTAGTACAGCGGCTTCTCGCCGGCGCGGTCGCGGGCGAGCAGCAGGCGCCGCTCGCGCTCGTCCCAGATGGCGAAGGCGAACATCCCCACCATGCGCCCCAGCAGCGCCTCGCCCCAGCAGGCGAAGCCCTCGAGCACCACCTCGGTGTCGCTGGTGGACACGAAGCGGGTGCCGGCCGCCTCCAGCTCCTGGCGCAGCTCGCGGTAGTTGTAGAGCTCGCCGTTGTAGCTGAGCACGTAGCGGCCGTCCCGCGAGACCATCGGTTGATGGCCCGAGGCCGACACGTCGATGATCGACAGGCGCCGGTGGCCCAGCACCAGCCCGCCGCCGTCGCCCACCCACACGCCCTCGTCGTCCGGCCCGCGATGGCGCAGCTCGTCCAGCGCGCCCTGCAGCCGCGCGCGGCGGGCCGCAGGGTCGCCCGGCGACCGCTCCCAGACACCCACGATGCCGCACATCGCCGGCCTCAGCCCCCCCGCCGCACGCGCATGACGCTCATGAGACCCATCCTGTCAGCCTGCCTCCTCGGCGGGCGTCAGGTCCATCACGGTGAGCTCGGCCGGGCACGCCACCCGCACCGGGATCAGGGTCACGCCCAGCCCGCGCGTCACGTAGCCGCGGGCCGGGCCGTGCACCCAGCCCTGGGCGAAGCGCCGGCCGTAGGCGGACGAGGTGATGAGCGGCCCGACGAAGGGCAGGCACACCTGGCCGCCGTGGGTGTGGCCGGAGAGGGTGAGGCTGACGTCCTCGGGCACCTCCGGCAGCACGTCGGGGTTGTGGGAGAGCAGCACGCAGGGCATGCCGTCGCGGCCGGCCAGCGCCGCCGCCAGGTCGGGCCGTCCGGTGCGGTAGTCGTCGATGCCGGCGAGGTAGAGGTCGTCGCGCACGCGGGCGCCGCCGTTGACCAGCACGCGCACGCCCGCCGTCGCCAGGGCCGCGGCGAAGGCCGGCAGGTCGCGCACGCTGCGGTGATCGTGGTTGCCCCACACCGCGAAGGTCCCCAGCGGCGCGCGCAGGCGCCCCAGCTCGGCCAGCAGCGCGCGGGTGTCCTCGCTCAGGTCCTCGTCCACCAGGTCGCCGTCCAGCACGATCAGGTCGGGCCGCTCGGCCAGGGTGGCGTCCACCCAGCGCGCCACCGAGCCGGCGCGGATGTACTGCCCATAGTGCAGGTCGGCCAGCAGCGCCAGCCGCAGGGGGCGACGCAGGCCGCGCACGGGCAGCTGCTGGCGCACCACCTGGAAGCGGTAGGCGCCGGCCACCCCGGCGCCCGCGACGGCCGCCACCGCGGCGCCGATCAGCCACAGCACGGCCTGCCTCCGGGAGATTCGGCGGCCGTCGCCTTGAGACGAGGGGACCTTCGGCACGCTGCCACCACGCCGGCCCGCGGGCCGCCTATCGGCGCGTCCCGACCCGGGAGCGGCTGCCTTCCTGCACCTGCGTCTTGTAGGGGTCGACCGACTGACGCTCCAGCGGGCTGGCCCGCCCGGCGGCCTGGCGGGGCGTGCGAGCGGCACCGGTGAGCACCGTCCCGAGGAGGCGCACCTCGGCCTGGCGCAGCATCTCCAGCGCCTCGCCGAGCTGCTCGCGGGTGGTGTCACGCTGACTGGCGCACGCCACCACGCCGTCGCAGTAGGGCGCCAGGATCACCGCGTCTGCGTAGGGCAGCAGCGGCGGCGCGTCCACCACCACCACGTCGTACTCCCCTCGCCAGCCCTCCAGCCGCGCCCCGAAGGACGCGCTCAGCAGCTCGGCGGGGTAGGTCGCGGGGGTGAAGCTGGGGATGAAGTCGAAGCCGCGCTTGCCGCCGATATCCACGCGCAGCGTGGGGAGGCGCTGGCCGGGGTTCTCCAGGTGCACCTCCAGCGGCGGGCTCAGCTTCGGGTCCGCCTCCAGGCCCACGGTGGCGCCGGAGCGGCGCAGGTCGGCGTCGATCAGCAGCGTGGCGTAGCCGGAGCGGGCGAAGCTCTCGGCCAGGCTGAGCGCCACCCCGCTCTTCTCGCGGTCGCTGTGCGGGCTGGTGACGCCGATCGCCAGCGGCAGCTCGCGGCCGGCGGCGACCAGCACGTTGGCCCGCATGAAGTTCGCGGCCTCACCCGAGAGCCGGTGCGCCCCCCGGCGGCGGCGCGCGAAGACCGCCAGCAGCGGGCCAGCGCCGAGCGCCGCGACGTCGTCCGCGCCGCCCAGGCGGGTGTCGAGCGACCAGCGCAGGAACAGCAGCAGGTAGGCCAGCGCCACGCCGAACGCGGCGGCCACGAACGTCTTCAGCATGGTGCGCGGCCCGACCGCCCGGTTCGGCTTGGTGGCCACCGCCAGCGGCTCCAGCAGGCCCACGAACACCGCCGAGTCGGCGGTGGACTGGGCCGCCTTCAGCTCGCCGGTGCGGCGCTGCAGCAGGCTGCGCAGGGTCGGCAGGCTGTCCTGCGAGGTGGCGGGGTTCTGGAGCTCGTGGTTGATGGTCTGGATGGAGCGCTGGATGGCGTCGATCGACTGCTGCAGGTTGCGCTGGGCGCGCGCCCGGTCCCACGCCACCAGCGAGGTGGCGATCTGGTTCGCCACGTTGGCGGCGAAGGTCGGGTCGTTCGCCCGGATCTCGATGGTGATCACGCTGGAGAGGTCCTTCTGGTTGATCGACACGACCATGTGGTCGCGCAGCGACCGCACCGCGGCCTCGCTCGGCTGCTTGCCCTCCACCGTGGCCAGGGCGCTCGCCACCACCGGCCCCTCGAGCAGCGCCGACTGGTAGACGCTCGGATCGACGGGCGACGGCGCCACCACGTTGCTGCTGCCGAAGTTGCTGGCGTGCGGGGCCGCCAGCAGCGAGGCGGTCGCCTGGTAGACGGGGCGCTCGCGGCTGGTGAGCAGGTAGGCGCTGCCGCCCGCCACCAGCGCCAGCAACAGCGCCACCCCCGAACCGCGCGCCAGGAACCCGAGAAGGTCCTTGAAGCTCATCGTCTTCGGAGAGGCGGCGTCGTGGAGATCGTTCATGGAAGGCTTGGCAGCAGTCTAGCAGACAACGCACCTGAGGTCCGTAAGGCGCGGCGATTCCCGGCGCCGCCCCCCGGGCTCAGCGGCGCCGGGCCACGGCCGCGCTGACCGACGCGTGGATGCGCTTCTGCAGCTCGCGGATGGCCTCGCGCTGGGCGGTCGCCAGCTCGAACCAGCCGTCCGGCCCGCTGGAGAGCGTCCCCTCCGGCGACTCGACCCACAGCTCCGAGCAGCGGCAGCCCGCCAGCCACTCGTCGATGACGGCGACCGTCTCGGGGAAGAAGCTGGAGAGCCCCAGCTGCGCCAGCGACACGCTGCGGCCGCCGCGGAAGCGCCGCCCGCGGGTGCCGCCAGCGACGCGCCCCACCGCCCGCTCGAAGTCGTCGCGGGTGTAGGCGCTGCCCTGCACGTAGCGCGGGGGCGGCTCCCAGTGCCTGCCGGAGCGGGCGGCGTCCGTCACCAGGCTGTAGAAGACGGCGAAGGGCACGCCCTCGAGCGGCTCGTCAACACGCCTTAGCGCACCCTGCACCTGGTTGAGCACCACCTCGAAGCTGGGTGGCAGCGCAGCCAGGATGTGAACAGCGGTCGCCTGCCTGCCCTGCAGCTGCCGCCTGAGCGCCTGCGCCCAGGGGCCGTCGAGCGCGGTGGTGATCTTGCGCCGCACCAGCTTGCCCTGGCTGTTCTTCTCGAAATGCACCTGCGCCCGGTACTCGCCCGGCCTGAACCCCAGATGCCACAGCACCGAGGCCACCGCCAGGCGCGGGCCGAGCACCTCCGCGGCCAGCACGGGCCAGTCGAAGGTGCGGGCCAGGCGGCTCAGGGTCATGCTGCTCGAGACCTCGGCGACCTCGCGCAGGCCGACGCTCTCCACCTCGACGAAGAACTCCTCCAGGGTGCGCTCCACCCGCGCGCGCGGCCCCATCCCGCGCCGCGCGCCGACCAGGTCGAGCAGCATCACCAGCCAGCGGGCGACGTCGCGGTTGGGCGCGTAGGAGAGCCAGCCGTTGGCGTAGCTCGCCTCCAGCACCTGCAGCGCCAGCAGGTTGCGGCCGCGCACGTCCTCGCCGCGGCCGGAGAGCGCCAGGCGGCGAACGTAGAGCGCGACCTCGTCGACGTACTCCTCGGGCGGGCCCGCCAGCCGCGACACCACCTGGCCGGCGTGAGCGGCCGGGATCTCCGCGTGGGTCGGCCGGTCAGCCACCGGTCGCCTCGTCACGCCCGCCCGCGCGCATCGCGGCGCGTGCCCGCGGGCCGCGGCGGGCCGGCCGCGCGGCGATCCGGGGAGCCGGCCGGCGGCCGTCAGACCCCTCCCTCACACGCCCCCTGAGTGTGCCGTCGTCAATGCCCATGCGCAGGTTCCTTCCGAATGAGATGGTAACAACGGCCCACGATTGCCTGTGTGACATACGGACGCCATTCACGAGCTAGGTGCCGGACGGGCAGGTAGCGGGCGGGCGGCGCGCGCCCCGACAGCGAACCGGCCGGCAGCGAACCGGCTGCCGACGAGCTCGCCGGCGGCGGGCGCGGAGACGGCTTGCGTGCCAGCAGCCAACCCGCCGGCAGCGCCGCCGTCAGTAGTTGATGCTGCGGGTCACCCAGTAGCAACCGGTCCAGAAGTAGGTGGCCGACGCCGTGCCCGAGGCCGACTCCTTGTGACCGGTGGCGATGTTCACCACGCTGCCGTGGTAGTGGATGACGACCCGGCCGCGGGTGCCGCTGATCGCCACCGAGCTGATCGTGTAGCTGTACTTCAGGTCCTTGTAGATGCTGCCGTAGGTGGCGCGGGCGCTGGCGAGGAAGTTCGCGAGCGTCTGGTGGAAGGCGGCCACCAGGGCGCCCTTGCCGGGCGGGTGCTCGCTCTCGCACACCGGCGCGGGGGCGCCGCCGATGGTGAGGGGCGCCGCTACCTGGAAGTCCACCGAGGTATCGGTGGGCTCGAAGGGGAAGGCGTAGCTGACGCCCAGCGACAGGTAGGGCGCCCAGGTGCGCTTGTCGAGCAGCGGCACGTTGGCGGCCCCCGCCTCCACGTCCAGGCGCACGTGCAGCGACAGCGGCACGTGCGCGCCGAGGGTGGCGAAGTAGGTGGTGTTGCCGCCGTAGATGCCGCCGCCCAGCCCCACGAACAGCGGCACGGCGATGGGCACCGGCGGGTAGCCGCGCAGCTCGAAGCCGAAGTAGGGGCCGACGGCGGTGAGGCTGGTCTTCACCTGCAGGCCGACGTACTGCGCCTGGATGGAGATGTACGGGGCCACCGTCTGGAAGCTGGGGAAGCCGCCGCCCAGGCCGATCGCGCCGAGGGCTGGGGGCGGGCCCGAGGTCTCCTCGCCGCCGCTACCCTGGGCGCCGGCAGTCGCGCCGCTCGCGGCTCCGGGCGCCGTCTGGGACGACTGCTCGGAGGCGGCCTGCTGCTGCGTCGCGGGCACCGGCACCTTGGCCGCGGCCCAGCCGCCGACGGCGAGTGCCAGGCAGCACGCCAGCGCCCCCAGCCAGGCGGCGCGCTGGCGGAGCGGTGAACGGTGCTGTGCGAACGGTCGGCGCGACGTTGCGGCGTCGCCCCCAGGATGCCCCACGGAACCCAACTCCTCGGAGGCGCCGCCCGCTGACG
>CAZBZU010000059.1:0-2592 GCA_964496495.1 uncultured bacterium | reverse complement strand
CGCGCCTGCCAGGGCGCCTCGACGTAGTCGAGGTAGGCGTAGACGCCGCGGAGGTAGCGCTCCCAGGCCTGCACCAGGGCCGTCTCGCCGTTGGTGATCGCCGCGCGCCGCTCGGCCAGCGCCAGCTCCCGCTCGGCAAACGCCGCCTGGCTGCGCAGCCGGGAGGCGCGCGCCGGGAAGTCGCGGCGCAGCGCCTCGACCCGCCCGCGGGCGCGCCGCACGCCGGCTTCGTCCTGCGCCAGCCGCCCCAGGTCGCTGGAGAGGACGACGGTCGCGCTCACGCCGACCGACCAGCCGTCCGCCCCGGCGGGGTAGCTCACCGCCAGCTCGGCGCCCGGCCGCGCGTCGATGACGCCGGCCCGCACCCCCAGGCTCACGCCGCCCGCCACGCCGGTGGCGCTGAGCTCCAGCCCCGGCACGGTGCCGTAGATCAGGTCCTGGTCGCGCTGCGCCTGCGCCCGCTGGAGCGCGAGCGCGGCCAGCCGGTAGCGGGAGGTGCGCTCGAGCGCCGGCTCCGGCAGGACGAAGCGCAGCGGGGCGTACGCCGCCTCGGGCTCGAGGCCGTAGGCGAGGGCGCGTCGCCGGAGGTCCGCCAGGCGCGCGACGTCCTCGTCCTGTCGGAGCCGCAGCTCGGCGAGGAGGAACCGTCCCTGCGCGGTCTCTTGCTGGACCGCCTGCTGCTGGGCCACGGGCACCTGGGCGACCTGCACCTGGGCAACTTGCACTTGCGCCTCCTGAACCGGCGCCTCCTGCGCCCGCGCCGCTTCCACCTGGGCAGCTTCCACCTTGGCCGCCGCCAGCTCGGCCGCGTCCTGCCGCACCGCCAGCTGCGCCTGCAGCAGCTGGGCGTGCACGTCGAGCGCCTGGAACACGCCGCGGCGCGCGGCCGCCGCGACGTCCGCGCCGGCCCGCACCAGCGCGGTGCGGGCGTCGAGCAGCGCCGCCCGGTCGTAGCCGTACGCGACCGTCGCGCCGACATTGACGCCGGTCGACCAGGCGGGCGGGCCGCCGAAGGCCGCGTCGCCACCGACAACGACCTCGCCGGTCGCCAGGGTGCCATAGCTGACGCTGGGACTGGCGGTGACGCTGGCGCTCAGGCCAGGCACGCCTGAGAGGGCACGCCCTCTCAGCGCGAGCTCCTCCCGCGCGTCGGCCACGGCCGGGTCCCGGTAGGTCAGCGCGTCGAGCTGGGTGCTGGCAGCACACGCGATGGAGAGGAGCCAGGCGCCCGCCAGCACGACGACCGCCGGCGGTAGCGCCCGGCCTGGCGCGAGCCGGTCGACCCGCGCCCTCTCCGCCTCCCGCATACTCCTCCCGTTCCCCGAGGTGCCAGCGGCCTACGGGAGGGGACTGCCACCCTGCCTGAGCCCCTGACCAGCCCCGGTGCGCACCGCCACAGGCTCAGTGGGAGGACTGGACGCGCGTCACCTCGAACGTGACGTCGGCATCTGCTCGCTTGCAGCGGTGGGAACGAGCCTAGCGGGGGGTGGGTTGCATGTGGGTCACAGGCGGGCGTGCACCCGAGCCGCAACAGCGCCGCGGAGCGCAACGCCGCAGCAACGGCACGGGCCTGGTGGGCTCTGTTCAGGCACGCTCTGCTCAGACGGGCTCTACGCGGCCACCTGCCGCCGATTCCTGCGCAAGCTCCGCTTCGGCCGCCACCAGCGCCCTGAAGTGCTCGATGGTGGGCCGAAGGCCGTCCGCCAGATCCGTCGTCGGCACCCAGCCGAGGACCGACCTCGCCAACGAGATGTCGGGCTGCCTGTGCCGCGGGTCGTCGACGGGTAGGGGTTCCTCCACGATCGTCGAGCCGCCGCCCACCATGGCGACGACCTGCTCGGCGAGCTCACGGATGGTGAGCTCCACCGGGTTGCCCAGGTTGATCGGCCCGGTCACCTCGTCCGGGCTGTCCATCAGCGTGCGCAAGCCCGCCACCAGGTCGTCGACGTAGCAGAACGAGCGCGTCTGCGAGCCGTCGCCGTAGATCGTGACGGGCTCTCCACGTAGTGCCTGCGCCACGAAGTTCGACACCACCCTGCCGTCGTTCAGCGCCATCCGAGGCCCGTAGGTGTTGAAGATGCGCGCCACCTTGATCCTGAGCCCGTGCTGGCGGTGGTAATCGAAGAAGAGCGTCTCGGCGGCGCGTTTGCCCTCGTCGTAGCAGCTGCGGGGGCCCACCGGGTTCACCTTGCCCCAGTAGTGCTCCGGCTGGGGGTGGACCTCCGGGTCGCCGTACACCTCGCTGGTGCTCGCCTGCAGGATCTTCGCGCCGGTGCGCTTGGCCAGGCCCAGCATGTTGATGGCCCCGTGCACGCTCGTCTTGATGGTCTGCACCGGATCGCGCTGGTAGTGGATGGGGCTCGCCGGGCAGGCGAGGTTGTAGATCTCGTCCACCTCGACGTACAGCGGGAAGGTCACGTCGTGCCGCATGAACTCGAAGCGCGCATCGTCCATCAGCCGAGCGACGTTGTCCTTGCTGCCCGTGTAGAGATTGTCGACGCACAGGACGTCACAGCCCTCGCCGACAAGCCGTTCGCAGAGGTGCGACCCAATGAACCCCGCACCCCCCGTGACCAGCACCCGTTTGCGCAT
>CAZBZU010000058.1:0-18575 GCA_964496495.1 uncultured bacterium | reverse complement strand
GCCGGCCGTCCTCGTTCGAGAGCGGCTGGTCGCCGCCGGCGAGGTCGATGATCGAGAGGCGGGTGTTGACCATGCCGAAGCGCTCGTCGAGATAGAGCCCGACGCCGTCGGGGCCACGGTGGAGGAGCTCGCCCGCCATCGTCTCGAGGAGGCCGCGAGGTGCAAGCTGTTCGGGGGCGGCGTAGATGCCGGCGATGCCACACATGCCTTCGGGGCTGACCTCCGCAGAGCCACGTTGCGATCGAGAACGGCAGGCCGACCGCGCGTCGTCGAGGTCCGGCGGGTGGGCGCTTGGCGCCGCCGGTCCCACGAGTCTACAGCATGGTGCCGGCACGCCCCGTGCAGCCTGGCGGCGGGACTTGCCGGCCGCCATGACGTAGGGTGTAAGCTGCCCCTGAGAGCGTGGTAACAACAGGAACGACTCGAACGGGCCCGCGCAGGTAGAGACCCAAGAAGGACGGTGGCAGCATGCCAAAGGGGAACACAGTCTTTTCGACATCTCGAGTACTCGTGGCGGTCGTCGCCGTTCTGGCGCTGTTGTTGGCCGCCTGCGGGTCCACCCCCTCGGTGGTGAAGGTGACGATCAAGGGCGGCAACATCGCCCTCAAGCTCGGCGCCTCCCAGAAGCTCACCGCCGACGTCAGCGTGATCGGCGGCGCGGCCAAGACGGTGACCTGGAAGAGCAACGACACCAGCGTTGCCACGGTCACCAAGACCGGCGGCATGGTGACGGCCATGAAGACCGGCACCGCCAAGATCACGGCCACCAGCACGGTCGACAAGACCAAGTCCGACACCATCACGGTGACGGTGCAGGACGCCAAGCCCACCATCACCAGCTTCAGCGCCAGCTCGTCGACCGTCACCGAAGGCGACACGGTCACCTTGAGCTGGGACGTCATCGGGGCCACCAGCCTCAGCCTCAGTGACGGCAGCAACACCATCACCATCCCGCAGACGGCGACTGGCAGCGTGGACGTCACGCCCGCGCTCGGCACCGTGACCTACACCCTGAGCGCCACCAACAGCCTCGGCACCACCACGGCCACCGCCAAGGTGACGGTGCAGGCGGCCGCCAGCAAGCCGACCATCAGCGACTTCTCCTACACGCCCGCCAGCCCCATCGACCCCGGCTCGAGCGTCACCTTGAGCTGGACTACCGCGGGCGCCACCAGCTGGAGCCTCTCGGACGGCAGCAACCCCATCACCATCCCGCAGACGGCGAGCGGCACCAAGGACGTGACGCCGTCCGCCGCCAGCACCACCTACACGCTGACCGCCAGCAACAGCCAGGGCGACACCACGGCCACCGCCACCGTCACCCTCAAGGCGCCGGTCGTCAGCAACCTGACCGCCACCGTCGGCATGGGCAGCACGCTGGACCTCAGCTGGAGCGCCACCAACGCCACCAGCTACAGCGTCTACTCCGTGCTCAACACCGACACCACCGACCAGCAGCTCATCGACAGCAACCTCACCGGCACCACCGACACCATCGACATCCCGGCGAGCACGCGGCAGATCATCCGCGTGATCGCCACCGGGCCGGGCGGCACCGGCTCCGCGGACGTGACGCCGACCAACGTGGTGGTCTCGACCCAGGACTACGATCCCTTCGCGCTGGGCGGCCGCACGCCCGACACGCCCATCCCCGGCACCCTGCGCTACGTGATCGACCACGCGACGGCCGGCAGCATCATCGGCTTCGCCTCGGACATCACCTCGATCGACATCGGCGGGGTCGACACCGTGCCCACCACCGGCGGCAACCTCGACGCGCACCTGATCTTCCGCCGCGACGAGACGGTCAGCGGCCCGGCCGGCGGTGTGACGCTCAACGGCGTGTCGGCGGCGCCGCCCGCCACGCCCAACCCCTTCACCTGGGAATCCCGCATGATGCTGGTGACTACCGGCACGACGGTGCAGCTCGACCACCTCACGATCCAGGGCGGCACCTTCATCTACAACGGCGGCGGCATCGAGAATCGGGGCGACCTGACGCTCACGAACACCACCGTGACCGGCAACCGCGCCTGGCAGCAGGGCGGCGGCATCTACAACCAGAGCACCGGCACCCTGACGCTCACCGATAGCCACATCGACAACAACACCTCGCTCACGGAAGACGCCGAGATGGGCACCACCTACACCATCCACGGGACGCCCTACACCACCACGCCCTCGGACGGCGGCTACGGCGGCGGGCTGTTCAACAACGGCGGCACCGTGACGACCAGCAACACCACCTTCGACGGCAACTTCTCCAAGTACTCCGGTGGTGGCATCTACAACAACAGTGGCACCGTCACCATGGATGGCAGCCCGGTTGCCAACAACACCGCCGACTACACCGGTTACACCCACGACTCCACTGCCTACGCCTACGGCGGCGGCATCTACAACGGCGACATGCTCGACTACTCGAACGCCAACATCACGGGCAACACCGCCACGGACGTCGGCGGCGGCTTCGCCATCGAGGCCGTGGGCACCTCCACCCTCACGAACGTGTTGTTCGACGGCGACAGCGCCAACTGGGGCGGCGGCATCGAGCACTACTACTGCAGCACCGGCTCCAACCCCAACAACCTGACGCTCAACAGCGTCACCTACGGGACCAACGTTGGCACCAGCGGATACCCGAACATCCAGGAGGTCGACACCTGCACGACGGTGACCCCGGTGCGGCAGATGTCGATAACGCCGGACATGGTGGCTCCGAAGAGCCCGCGGTAACGGCTGGCATAATTCGGAGCTGATGGCAATTGGCGGGCCGCCCCACGAACCGGGCGGCCCGCCACGCGTTTATCGGAGATAAGAAGGCTTCATGAAATCTTGATCTTCGTGCGCCGTGTGGCTGCGCGTTCCCGACGGCATATCCTCGCACGTCTCCGGTCGCCGGGGGCGCCTGGTCGCGATGTGAAGAATCTCGCATCTGACGGGGTCTCTGCCTGCTTGCCGTCCGGGCGCACGCGCAGCACGCGCCTGGACGGTCTAGGGACGTCTGCCCCGAAATTCGGAGATGTGGCATAGCCTAATGCGCTTCACACGATCCGCCACGTATGTTCCGGTGTAGGCCGCTGGAAGAGACGGCCTTTGCGGGGCCGGAAGAGACGGCCCCAAAGGGAAGGGAACGCGTGGTATCGATACAGCTACGGACAGACGCCTTCCGCCGCATCAGGATGGTGCCGCGTCATCTGGCTCTCCGTCGTCCCGAGCGTGCACCCACGGCAACCGAGCCCACCTTGCTCCACCACGGACGCGCCGGGGCCGGGATCGTGGCATGCGACCTCTCTGCCCGCGCAACGAACGCGGGAGCATTCCTCGGAGCAGGTGACTGACATGCGCCGATCCAAGGCTAGAATCGTCGTGGTGGCCCTTTTTCTCGCCATCGTACTGGCGCTCTCGGCTTGCTCCAGCGTCACGCCTGCCTCGCCGACGTCGACGCCCCAGGTGCCCGGCGGGCTCGGGCCCGGCTGGCAGAGCGTCGACATCGGCAGCATCTCGGCTGCGGGCAGCGCCACCGTGACCAGGCAGAGCGCCTCCGGCACCCCCGCGGACATGACCGTCGAGGGCGGCGGCGCCGACATCTGGGGCAACAGCGACGCCTTCCACTTCGTGTACGAGGAGAAGACCGGCGACCTGCAGATGACCATGAAGGTCAAGTCGATCGCGGACACGGACGTCTGGGCCAAGGTCGGCCTGATGGTCCGCGACACGCTCGCCGCCGACTCGGTGCATGCCACGGTCGACCTCACGCCCGCAGGCAGGGCGGAGATCATCTGGCGCGAGCAGAAGGGCGGCGTCACCCAGTCGCATGTCGCGAGTGGCGTGGGCGTGCCCGCCTGGCTCCGCCTGGTACGCAAGAGCAACGTGGTGACCGGGTACTACAGCACCGACGGCGAGAACTGGACCAAGCTGACGTCGGTGACCCTGCCCTTCGCCGCCGCCGACTACGCCGGCGTGGCGGTCACCAGCCACGCGTCCGGGACGCTCACGCAGGCACAGGTCCAGAACCTGACGATCAGCGGGACGAGCAGCTCCACGCCGCCCGGCCCCGGCTCCTCGTCGGTGAAGCAGTGGGTCTGCCCAAGCGCCCCCTTGTCGCCGCAGTACAGCCCCACCATCTACCTGTCCCCCAACGGCTCGGACAGCAACAGCGGCCGCGACCCGAGCGCCCCCCTGCGGACGCTCCAGGCGGCGGCGAACATCGCCAGCCCCGGCGACGTGGTGTGGCTGAGCAGCGGGGTGTACTCCACCGCCGTGACGTTCGACCACTCCGGTACGGCCAGCCAGCCGATCGTCTACGAGTCCGCCCCCGGCGACTGCGCGATCATCGACGGCACCGGCCTCAGTCGCGACCAGGTGGTCCGGCTCGATGACGTGCAGTACAACATCCTGCGCAACCTGGTGGTCCGCAACTCGCCGGGCGAGGGCGTCCTGCTGATGAACTCGAGCCACAACACGCTCTCCCACATGGCGCTCCACGACGGCCAGCAGAGCGGCATCATGAACATCGGGGGCAGCGACAACCTCTTCACCCACGTCATCTCCTACAACAACTACGACGCCAACGACTCCCCGCCGGGCGGCAACGCCGACGGCATCAGCATCAGCACCGGCGACTCCAACCACATCATGGACTGCGTGGCATACAACAACTCCGATGACGGCGTCGACGTATGGAAGTCCACCTACAGCCTGGTGGAGCGCTGCGTCAGCTACCACAACGGCTTCCAGGCCAGCGGCGACGGCAACGGCTTCAAGGCCGGCGGGGGCATCAGCGGTCACGCCCTGATCCGCAACAGCCTGGCGTGGGGCAACAAGGACGACGGCTTCAACTACAACCTGGGCAGCGACGTGACCTTCCAGAACGACACCTCCTACGCCAACCACGGCTACGGCTTCGACCTCTCCGCCGGCACGGCGCAGAACAACCTCTCCAACGCCAACTACAGAGGCGACTTCGCCAGCTGGGGAGCCAACAACACCGCGCAGAACAACTCCTGGCAGCTCGGCATCGCCAATGCCGGCTTCGCCAGCACCGACGCCACCAACGCCAAGTTCCTGTCGCTGGCGTCGGGCAGCGCGGCGATCGATGCCGGGATCGACATCGGCCAGCCCTTCACCGGCTCCGCTCCCGACCTGGGCGCGTTGCAGTACGGACAGACCATCACCAGCGCGATAGACGGGCTGTCGCTGAACGACGTGACGGCTCACTAGCGCGCTCCGGCCTTCCTTGAGACCTCCGGCGGGGACCACGGTCCCCGCCGGAGGCGCGTCTTGCACGTGAGAGAGGGCGCCTGGCGGCGGCTCCGGGGTATCCTGGCGGCCGATGCGGAACCCGCTGGCGGCCATGAGCTCGAGCGTTCGCACGAGCTTCCTCTACCTGCTGACCGTGGCGCTCGGGCAGGGCGTCTCCTTCTTCCTGCTGCCGATCGTCACGCGCTACCTGACGCCCGAGGCGTACGGCCAGTACTCGCTGGCGCTGGTCGTCTCGAGCCTGGTGGGCATCGGCTCGGGCGCCTGGATCCGCAACGTCGGCCTGCGGCTGCACGTCGACGCCGCGGCCCGCGGCACCAGCCGCGGCTTCTTCCTGAGCAGCTCGCTGCTGCAGGCGGGGCTGTTCACCGCCAGCTACGCCGCGGTGCTGCTGGTGCTGGTGCTCACGCCGCTCAGCGTGGCGCCCATCCCGGTGCTGGCGGCGGCCGGCATCTCGCAGCTGCTGGGCATGCAGTTCACCTACACCACCACCCTGCTGCGCGCCGAGCAGCGCGCCGTGCCCTTCGCCGTGGCCGAGATCGCCGCCGGGCTCATCCGCTTCGGCGCCACCGTCGCCGGGCTGCTGCTCGGCTTCCGCACGCCCGTGTTGCTGTTCGCGGCCATCGGGCTGGCGTACCTGCTGGCGAACCTGTACGCCACGCCGGCGCTGTGGAGCCGCCTGCTCGGCCGCCAGCTGTTCGACGCGCCCGGCGTGCTGGAGTTGTTGCGGGCGGGGCCCGCCTCCATGCCGTTCTCGCTCTCGGGCTGGCTGGAGCGCCTGGCCGACCGCCTGGTGCTGCTCTACTTCGACGGCACCGCCGTGGTCGGCATCTACAGCGTCGGCTACGCCATCGGCGAGCGCCTCCTGGGGAGCCTGGTGGAGTCGGTGTACATGGTGGCCTGGCCCAGCATCCTCAACGGCTGGCGCGACAGCGCTCGGGAGGGAGCCCGCCGGGCCATCGCCGAGACGCAGCGGATGTACATCTGGATCACGGTGGGCCCGCTGGTCTTCCTGATCGTCTTCGGCCGGGTGCTGGTGAGCTGGCTGTCGGGGCCGGACTTCCACCAGGCGGTGGTGGTGGTTCCGACCGTCGCGGCCTCCATGTGGGTGGGCGGCTACGGCGCCTACCTCAACCGGCAGTTCGAGCTGAACAAGCGCTACGGCCGGCTGTCGGGCATCTCGCTGGCCGGCGCCACCATCAACGTGATCCTCAACTTCGTGCTGATCCCGCGCTACGGCATGGAGGGGGCCGCGGCCGCCACCCTGATCAACCGCTGCTTCAACACCGCGGTCTTCTTCGTGGTGCGCGACCGCTCGCTGGTGCAGGTCGCGCTGGCGCCCATGGGCGCCGCCGCCGCGCTGGCGCTGGCGGCCTGGGCGGCCTCCTGGGCGGTCCCGGGCGGCGACGTGCCGGCGGTAGCGGTGTTCATCGTGGTCTATGCCGCGGGCGCCCTTGTCGGCCTCACGAGAATCCATCATGATGAGGCTCGGCCCGGCGAAGGGCCGTGAGCTCTCCATGACCATGCATCCGCACCGCACGCGACCTGGGGGTGGCCACCGTCGACGGCGCCTCGGCGACGCCGACCCAGCCCGCCCCGGGCCTGCCCGCGGCCGGGCGGCGGCCGCCGGGTGAGGTGCGCCGGCGCATGCTGAGCGCGCTCGACCGCCCGCTGCGTCTCGGCCCGGCTCGCTGGATCCTCGGGCTGGCGGCCGCCGCGCTGGTCGGCCTGGCGGCCGCCAGCTCGGTGCCGTGGGTGCTGGCGGGCATCGCCGCGGTAGCCGCGCTGTACGCCTTCGGGCGCGCCAGGAACCGCGCCGAGCTGACCGTCGGGCTCTTCTGGGTGGCGTTCGGAGGCTACTACACCGCCTTCGCGGGGACGCAGATCGGCGGCTTCTTCTACCCCTTCTACGTGGCGTTCTTCGTCACCGTGCTGGTGAAGGTGGTGCGCCACGGGCTCCGCTCGTTCCCGCCGGTGGTGTGGTGCTACCTGGCGCTGATGCTGATCGTGCTGCTGTCGCTACTGTGGTTGCGCGGCGGCGTCGACTTCACGGTGCTCAACCTGCTGCTGGTGTACGCCTTCGGCGCGCTCATCCCGCTGCAGTTCGGCGACCGCCGTGGCCTGCGGGTCGTCGCCGGCTGGGCCACGGCGGCGGGCCTGGTGGTGGCCGTCTGGACCATCGTGGAGGCGGCCAAGGGCGGCTTCGGCTACCGTGCCGACATCCGGCTCGACCAGAACGTGGTGTCGTTCTTCGTGGGGCTGAGCGCGGTGCTGGCCGGAGCCTACCTGACCCACTGGATCGGCCGCTGGCGGACCACGCTGCGCCTGCTCGGCCTGGCGGTGCTCTTCGGCGTCATGGTCTACGCCATGTTGCTGCTCGCCTCGCGGGGCATGGCCATCGCGCTGGTGCTGGCGATGCTGGCGCTCGTGGCCCGGGCCCTGCGCGACGACCGCCGCAAGCTGCTGCTGCTGGTCGCCCTGGGCGTGCTGGTCGGCGTCGGGCTGCTGCTGCCCGGCGGCCAGGGGCTGCTGCAGCGGTTCCACGGCCCCAAGCTCGCCACCGCCAACGCCCGCACCCCGATCTGGCGGGCCACCGTCGAGAGCTACGCCAGCAGCAGCGTCCCGCAGATGCTGCTGGGCCACGGCTTCGACGGCAGCCGCGTGCTGGTGCGGCAGAAGTTCGGCAGCCTCAGCTCCACCCACGAGGCCTACCTCGAGTTCCTCTACAACTACGGCCTGCTGGGGCTGGGCGCGTTCGTGCTGCTCCACCTGCTGCTGCTCTGGGACGGGCTGCGCATCCGCGGGCCGGACGGCTACCTGATGGTCGCCATGATCGTGTTCCTGCTGGTGGCCGACCTGTCGCTCAACGCCCCCGACGGCTTCATGTACTGGACCGCGCTCGGCTACGTCCTGGCGACGCGCTTCGTCGCGGGCGGCGGGCGTGGCCTCGGGGCCGGTCGTAGGGCGACCCCGTGAGCGCGCTGCTGCAGGCGCCCCGGGAGCGCCCGGAGGCGAGGACGCGGCCGCGCGTGGTGATGGTGCTCACCACCCTGGTCCTCGGCGGCGCCGAGTCGCAGCTCACCTCGCTGCTGGAGGCGGACCCGGCGGCGCTCTCGCGGGTCGAGCTCGAGCTGCTGGCGGTCACCTCCCGCCGGCACCCGCTGATCGTGGAGCGGCTGGCCGCGCTGGGCGTGCCGATCACCACCATCGACCGCAGCGACCATCGCTTCCCGGCGTTCTTCCTGGCGCTGGTCCGCTACTTCCGGCGGCGCCGGCCGGACCTGGTGCACACCGTGCTGACGGGGTCCTCCGGCACCTGGGGGCGGCTGGCCGCGCGGCTCGCGGGGGTGCGGCGGGTGATGCACTCCGACCTCTCGCTCGAGCCTCAGGCGAGCTCCGTCCAGCGAGCGCTGACGCCGCTGGTGGACCTGCTCACCGACCGCTTCCTGCCCAACGCCACCGCCATCGCGGAGCGGCTCGAGCGCCAGGGCGTGCCTGCCCGGAAGATCCGGGTGGTGCGAAACGGCGTCGACCTGGCGCGCTTCGACCCGGCCGCGGCGCATGACCTGCGGCCGTCCTGGGGCATCCCCGAGGGCGCGCTGGTGGTGGGCTTCCTGGGCATGTTCCGGCACGAGAAGCGCCCGGAGCTGCTGCTCGACGCGGTGCTGACGCTGCCGCCGCGGGAGCGGCCCGACTACCTGGTGATGGCCGGCGACGGCGAGCTGATGCCCGAGCTGCGCCGGCGCCTGGCCGCCGACCCCTGGCTCGGCGAGCGCTGCCGGCTGCTGGGGGTGGTGTCGGACACGCCGGGCTTCCTCGCCGGCATCGACTTCCTGGCCTTGACCTCCGACACGGAGGGGTTGCCCAACGCCATCCTCGAGGCGATGGCCATGGGACGCCCGGCGGTCGCCACGCGCGTGGCCGACGTGCCCTTCCTGCTCGGCGACGAGCGCTTCCTGGTACCGCCCGGCGATGCCGAGGCGCTGGGCGAGGCGATCGGCCGCATGGTGCGCCTCGGCGCCGAGGAGCGCGCCGCCGTGGGCGCGGCGCTGCGGGCGCGGGCGCGTGCGGAGTTCGGCATGGATAGCGCCGTGCGTGCGTTCTGGGACGCCCACCTCGAGCTGCTGGGAAAGGCGGGCGGGTGAGCGTGCCGACCCCGCGCCGGCCCGACGTGGCGCTGCTCCTCCCCACACTCGGCGGGGGCGGCGCCGAGCGGGTGATGGTCGATCTGGCCGGCGCCTTCACGGAGCTGGGTCACATGGTGGACGTGGTGGTCGCCAGCCGCCGGAACGCCCCCGCGGTGTCGCTACCCGACGGCGTGGGGCTGGTGGACCTGGGGAGGGCGCGCATGGCGGCGGCCCTGCTGCCGCTCGCCAGGTACCTGCGCCGCGATCGCCCGCAGGCGCTGCTCAGCACCCTGGAGCACGCCAACGTGGCCGCCCTGCTGGTGCGTCGCGTCGCCCCCGGCATGCGCGTGGTGGTGCGGGAGGCGAACACCGTGGGGCAGGCGATGGTGAGCGAGGGGGCCATCTCGCCGCTGCTGCTGTGGGCCATGCGCCGGACCTATCCGCGGGCCGACGCCGCCGTGGCCGTGTCCGCCGGCGTGGCGGTGGCGCTCACCGCCTCCCTGGGCGTGCCCCGCGAGCGCGTGGCGCTCATCCACAACCCGGTGATCACGCCGCGCCTGCGGGAGGGCGCGGCGCAGCCCTTGGGCCACCCCTGGTTCGCGCCCGGCGAGCCGCCGGTGGTGCTGGGCGTCGGCCGGCTCGCGCCGCAGAAGCGCTTCGACACGCTGCTGGAGGCGTTCGCCGCGGCGCGCCGGCGGGTGCCGTGCCGCCTGGTCATCCTCGGGGAGGGCGAGCTGCGCGGCGAGCTGGAGCGGCAGGCCGCCGAGCTGGGGCTGGCGGACGACGTCGACCTGCCGGGGTTCGTCGACAACCCCTTCGCGTTCATGGGGCGCGCCGCGGCCTTCGTGCTGTCGTCGGCCTTCGAGGGCCTGCCCAACGCGCTCATCCAGGCGCTCTCGCTGGGGACCCCGGCGGTGGCCACGGACTGCCCCAGCGGGCCCGAGGAGATCCTCGACGGCGGCCGCCTGGGGAGACTGGTGGCGGTGGGTGACGCGGAGGCGATGGCCGACGCCATCGTGGCGGCGCTGGCCCGCCCGCGCAGCGCGCCGCCACCCGAGTGGTTCGACCGCTACCGCCTGGACACGGTGGCGCGCCGCTACCTCCAGGTCCTCGGGATGCCGGCGTGAGCACCTCGATGGGCGGCGGGCGGCGATCGCCCGGGAGACCGTTGAGAGTCCTGCTCGTGACCACCTCGATGGGCGGCGGTGGAGCGGAGCGGCAGGTGTACCTGCTGGCGCGCGGGCTGCGCCGGCGCGGGCACGCCGTGGCGGTGGCGAGCATGGTGCCGCCCGAGCGCTACCGGGCCGAGCTGGCCGAGCTGGACGTCGAGCTGATCGACCTGCGCATGACCGGCGGCGTGCCCGACCCCAGGGGCCTGTGGCGGCTGGTGCGCACCGTCCGCCGCTGGCGGCCGGACGTGGTGCACAGCCACATGGTGCACGCCAACCTGCTGGCCCGCTCGGCGCGGCTGCTGGCGCCGATGCCGGTGCTGGTGTCGACGGCCCACAGCCTCAACGAGGGGGCGCGCTGGCGCATGATCGCCTACCGCCTCACCGACCCGCTCTGCACCCTCACCACCAACGTGTGCCGGGCGTGCGTGGAGCGCTACGTGCGGCTCGGCGCGGTGCCGGCCGGCAGGATCCGCTACCTGCCCAACGGCATCGAGCTGCAGCCGCCCAGGGAGGACGGCGACGCCCGCCGGCGGCTGCGCGATTCTCTGGGCGTCGGCGACGCCTTCACCTGGCTGGCGGTGGGCCGGATGGACGTGGCCAAGGACTATCCCACCATGGTGCGGGCGGTGGCGCGGCTCCCCCGCGACCGGCCCGTGGTAGTGCTGGTAGCGGGAGGTGGCCCGGAGTATGCGGCGGTGGAGGCGGCGGGACGGGAGCTCGGCGTGCTCGGCACGCGGCTGCAGCTGCTGGGCCAACGCTCCGACGTGCCGGACCTGCTGGCGGCCGCCGACGCCTTCCTGATGTCCTCGGTGATCGAGGGTCTGTCGCTGGCGCTCATGGAGGCCGCCGCCAGCCGGCTGCCGGCGGTGGCGAGCACCGCCGGGGGCAACCCCGAGGTGGTGGTGCCCGGGTCCACGGGCCTGCTGGTGGCGCCCGGGGACGCCGACGCCCTGGCGGAGGCGATGACCCGGCTGATGGCGCTGCCGCGCGAGACGTTGCACGATTGGGGACGGGCCGCACGGCGGCACGTCGAGGCGACCTTCGCGATGGGGCTGGTGGTCGAGCGCTGGGAGGCGCTCTACCGCGAGCTGCTGGAGCCGGCCGGCGGGGCCGGCACGAGAGGCGGGCGGGCGTGAGCGCAGATCCGGGCAAGGCGGGGGACGCCCCTCGCCTGCTGTTGACCGCGAACAACCCGGGGACCTTGACGGCGTTCCTGACGCCGTTCGCCGAGCACTTCCGGGCCATGGGCTGGCGGGTCGACGGCGCCTGCAACGAGGTCCCCGCGGACCTGGGCGAGCTGCAGGCGTTCGACCGCATCCATGCCATGCCGTGGACGCGCCGGCCGCGCGACCCGGTGAACCTCACGGGCGCGCCGCGGGCGTTGCGGCGGCTGGTGGCGCGGGAGGGGTACGACATCGTCCACCCGCACGACCCGGTTCCGGGGTTCGTCACCCGCTACGCGCTCAGGGGGGTGCGGCGGCGTCTGGGGGTGGCGGTGGTCTACACCGCGCACGGCTTCCACTTCCACCGCGGCGCGCCACTGCGTGACCACCTCACGCTGCGCGTGGCCGAGACCCTCGCCAGCTTGTGGACCGACTTCCTGGTGGTGATCAACCAGGAGGACCTGGCGATGACGCAGCGCCTGCCGATAGCGCGGGAGCGCGTCGTCTACATGCCGGGTATCGGCGTGGACACCTCGCGCTACGCCGCCGGCAACGTGCCGGACGGGGCCGCCGAGGCGGTCCGCCGCGAGCTGGGCCTGGCCGACGGCCAGCAGCTGCTGCTGATGGTGGCCGAGTTCATCCCCAGGAAGCGGCAGCTGGACGCGGTCGAGGCCCTGCTGCGCAGTGGCCGGGAGGACGTCGTCCTGGCCTTCGCGGGGGTCGGCGAGCTGGAGGAGCGGGTGCGCGCCGAGGCGGCCGCCAGGGGCCTGGGCGAGCGGGTTCGCTTCCTGGGCTTCCGGAAGGACGTCCCCTCGCTGCTCAGCGCGTCCTTCGCGCTGATCCTGCCGTCGGAGCGCGAGGGCCTGCCGCGCTGCATCATGGAGGCCGGCTGCCTGGAGCGGCCCACCATCGCCTACGACATCCGCGGCGTGCACGAGCTGGTCGACGCCGACACCGGCGTCCTGGGCCCGCTGGGCGACGTCGACGCGCTGGCCGCCGGGATCCGCCGCCTGGCCGCCGAGCCGGAGACGGTGAGGGCCATGGGCGGGCGCGCCCGCCAGGCGATGGACAGGTTCGACATCGGCAACATCCTGACGCTGCACGAGGATCTCTACCGGCGGGCGCTGGCCGTGCGGCGCCGGCCCGCGCCCTGAGCCCGGCGGAGCCTGAGCCCTGGGGCGCCTGGGCCCGTCGGCGTTCCGCGGCGCGGGCTGCGCCGGGGTGGCGCGCGGCGCCGCGGGTTACGCCCGTCCGCCGCGCCGGCCGGGCTCAGCGCCTGAAGATCTCGCCCAGGGTGCGGAAGATGATGCCGATGTCCGAGACCAGGCTGCGGCGCTCCAGGTAGGCGAGGTTGAGCTCCAGCTTGGCCGGCATGATCTCGCTCAGGTAGGTCGCTTCGGGATCGGCGGCCGCGTCGAGCAGGTCGTTCTCGTTGCGGTAGGCGATGGAGGCCGGGTCGGTGATGCCGGGGCGCACCTCCAGCACGCGGCGCTGGCGGTCGTCGTAGCGCGCCACGTAGCGCGGCACCTCCGGCCGTGGCCCGACCAGCGACATGTCGCCGGCGACCACGTTGACGAGCTGCGGCAGCTCGTCGAGCTTGCCCTTGCGCAACACCGCGCCGACGCGGGTCACGCGCGGGTCCGCGGAGACGGTGAGCTGACCGCCGAGCTTCTCGGCATCCACGCGCATGGTGCGGAACTTGAGGATGCGGAACGGCCTGCCGCCCAGGCCGATGCGCTCCTGCCGGAAGAACACCGGGCCGGGGGAGCCCAAGCGGATGGCGAGCGCGATCACCAGGAACGCGGGGGAGAGCACCACCAGGCCCAGGCCGGCGGCGAGCAGGTCGAACGCACGCTTGAGCATGGCGGCTACGCCGGATGCGCCTCGACGATGTCCAGCACCGCGGCGATCACGTCCTCCACGTCGTCGTCGCTGAGGCGCGGGTCGAGCGGCAGCGACACCATGGCCTCGAAAGCGCGCTGCGCCACGGGGAGGTCCTCGGGGCGGTAGCCGAAGCGCTCGGCGTAGTAGGACATCATGTGCAGCGGCCGGTAGTGGACGCTGGTGCCGATGTTGCGGGCCTTGAGCTCCTCGATGACCTCGTTGCGCGGGATGCTCAGGCGCTCCTGCCGGAAGCGCAGCACGTACAGGTGCCAGCTGCTGACCACGTCCTCGCGCTCGGTCGGGGCGAGCAGCTCCGGGCGCCGGAAGGCGGCGCCGTAGCGCTTCGCCACCTCCTGCCGGCGGGCGTGGAACTGCGGCAGCCTGCGCAGCTGGTGCGTGCCCAGCGCCGCCTGCATGTCGGTCATGTTGCACTTGTAGCCGGGCGCGGTGATGTCGTACTCCCAGGAGCCGGCGCGCGCGAAGCGCTTCCAGGCGTCCTTCGACATGCCGTGCAGCGACAGCGTGCGGGCCTTCTCGACCAGCTCCGGGTCGCCGGTGAGGGCGCCGCCCTCGCCGGTGGTGAGGTTCTTGATGGCGTAGAAGCTGAAGGCCGCCAGGTTGGGCCGCGAGCCGATCATGGCGCCGCGGTACCAGCTCTGCATCGAGTGGGCGGCGTCCTCGACGACCACCAGGCCATGACGCCGGGCGATCTCGTCGATGGCGTCCAGGTCGGCGGGGTGGCCGCCGTAATGGACGGGGACGATCGCCCTGGTGGCGGGCGTGACCGCCCGCTCGGCGGCCTCGGGGTCGATGCACAGCGTGTCTGGCAGGACGTCCACCAGCACCGGGGTGGCGCCCAGGTGGATGGCCACGTTGGCGGTGGCGGCGAAGGTCAGCGAGGGCACGATGACCTCGTCGCCCGGGCCGATCCCGTGGGCCGCCAGCGCCAGCAGCAGCGCCGAGGTGCAGGAGTTGAGCATCAGGCTGGTGCCGCCCGGCGCACCGACGAACTCCCCGAACTGAGTCTCGAACGCCTTGGTCTTCGGCCCGGTGGTCAGCCAGTTCGACCGCAGCGTGTCCACGACCTCCCGGATCTCGTCCTCGCCGATGGACGGCAACGCGAACGGCAGGAACTCGGTGCGGGTGCGATGCATGCGGGTCGTCATGCCTCGGCCTCCTCCTGATGGGCGGGTCAGCGTGCCTGCCAGGATACTATGGCGAGCGCCGCTCGCTCGAGGGATGATGCTCTTCGACCCTTACGTTGGCCAGGCCCGGGCCCTGGCTCAGCGTCCGGTAGGGGTCGATGGCCTGCTGGCCGGCCGTGGCCGCGGCGCGCAGCCTGTCCGCCTGCCGACCCCGCGTGTCCGCGACGCCCAGGAGCGCCGTGCCCACGATCGTCACGTCGAGCTGCCCCAGGCGCTCCAGGCAGGCCTGCATGTCGCGCCGCGTGGTGACGCCGCGGCGGGCGCAGAGCACCAGCCCGTCGCACAGCGGAGCCACGGCCAGGGTGTCGGCGAACGGCAGCACCGGCGGGCAGTCGACGATGATGACGTCGTAGGTCTCGCGCCAGGCCTCCAGCAGGCCTCCGAAGCTGCGATTGAGCAGCTCGACCGGGTAGCTGGCCGAGGTGAAGCTGGGGACGAAGTCGTAGGCGCGTTTGCGGCCGATGGGCACGCTGGCGGGCTGGTACTTGACGTTGGGGTTCTCGAGGTAGACCTCGAGCGGCGGCACCTTCACCCTCGAGACGTCCAGCCCGTAGCTGGTGCTGGGTTGGCGCAGGTCGGCGTCGACCAGCAGGGTGCGGAAGCCGGAGCGGGCCACGCTCTCCGCCAGGCTGACGGTGACGCCGGCCTTCTCGTCGAGGCTGCGGGCGCTGCAGATGGCGAGCGACAGCGGCGGGGCTCCCAGGCCCCTGAGGGCGCCCGAACGCAGGAAGCTCGCCGCCTCGGCGGTCTGCTGCGGCGTGGCCCTGCGGGCGGGCGGGAACTCGGCGAGCACCGGCCCGCCGCCGAGGGCGCGCAGGTCCTCGCGATCGCGGAGGTGCCTGTCGGTCGAGCGCTCGATGGCGGTGACGCCGTACCCGGCGAGGAGCCCCAGGATGGCGGCGAGGAGGGTCAGGAAGGTGACCTTGGGCCCGCTGGGGACCTGCGGCGGCGCGGCCTGGCTGAGGGGCACCAGCAGGCCCACCACGACGGCCGAGTCGTTGGCGGCCTGCGCGGCGTCGAGCTGGTGCTGGCGCTGCTGCCGCAGGCCGGTCAGCTCCTGGCGCTGCGGGTCGGTGAGGGGCGGCCCGCCGCCGTTCAGGCGCGCGTCGATCTGCCGGATCGACTGCCGGAGTGCGGCGATGCTGCGGGCGACGCTCTCCCGTGCGCGGTCGCGGTCCCAGGTGACCAGCGCGTCGGCCAGGGCGTTGGCGGCCCTGGCCGCGAAGGCGGGGTCGTGCTCGGTGACCGAGATGGTGAGCAGGCTGGAGGCGTCGTTCTGCTGGGTGGTCATGCGGATCTCGCGCTGGAAGCGCGCCAGCTGCCCGCCGTCGGGCTGCCTGCCGAGCAGGTCGGCGAGCGCGCCGGCGGCCACGCCGCCCTCGCGCAGGGCCGTCTGGTAGACGCTGGGATCGACCGTGGCAGGCCGGAGCACCGGCAGGTCGCCGCCGTGCGGGCCGGTCTGGGAGGCGAGGACGGTGACGCTGGCGGTGTAGCGGGGCGGGGCGCTGGAGGCGAACAGGTAGGTGGCGCCGCCCGCGATGGCCGCCAGGACCAGCGCGAACCAGGTGCCGCGGCGCAGCACGGCCAGCACGCCGGCCGCGCCCGGCGGCACGGTCGTTCGGAAGTCTGGCGGCGCTGGCTGCGACCCCATGCTGCGTCCTCCCTAGGCCGGTCGCGCAAGTCTAGCAGGGCGGGAAGGCCAGCGCTGTCCCGTGCGGGCGCCCGGCCTCATGCGCCGAGGCGACCGTCGTCCAGGCGGCGGCCGGCGGCCGGCGCTCGCTGCGCCGGGCCCGTCAACGCCAGCCCGACGAACCCGGCAGAGGAGCGCTCGAGCAGCTCGCGCGACCTGACGATGTCCTCGGGCCGCGTGCGCGCGGGGTCGGCGCATAGCACCACGGCGGAGCAGGAGCGGGCGATGGTCATCATGTCGGCGAAGGGCAGGGCGGGCGGGCCCTCGATCACCACGGCATCGTAGCGCTGCGCCCAGGACGCCACCCGGGGCTCGAGGCTGCGCTCCAGCAGCTCCTGCGGGAACTCGGCCGGCGTGAACGTCGGGACGAAGTCGCAGGAGCGGCCGCCGTCCGTGCCGAGGATCGCCGGCGTGGGATCGAGGCGCGGGTTCTGCAGGTGCCACTCGAGCGGCGCTGCCTCCTTGGGGTCGGCGCCGAGCTTGGCCGCGAGCGCCGGCTGGCGCAGATCGGCGTCGACCAGCAGGGTGCGGAGACCGGCGCGGGCCAGGCTGGCGGCCAGCTTGATCGACACGTCGCGCTTGCTCTCGGGGTGCCGGGAAGCCGTCACGCCCACCACGAACGGCGGCTGCGCCCGTGCCTCGCGCTGCAGCATCGCCAGCAGCAGGTCGACCGCTTCCGGGTCCACGCCCAGGCTCGGGCCCGGCAGCAGCGGCAGCTCGCCCAGCACCGGCATGCCCGTGAGCGCCAGGATCTCCTCGCGACTGCGGCCGCGAGGGTTCAACACGGTGTGCAGCCACACCGCGGCGAGCGTCGCGATGAAGGCGAACGCCGCGCTCAGCAGCGTCTTCGGGGCGGTGCCGGGGTGCGTCGCCGTCACCTTCACGGCGGCGTCCTGCCCCAGCGGCGTCACCAGCCCGACGGCGACGTAGGCGTCGAGCCGGACCAGGGCGCTGTCGCGCTCGCGGGTGCGCTGGGCGAGCAGGGACTGGAGGCTCGCGCGCTGGCCGCTGGTCAGGGGCTGGCCGTTGGTGGTGCCGCGCGCCAGCGTGCGCCGGATGCCGTCGATGTCGTTGCCCAGCGCGGTGACGCCCTGAGCCAGCGACGAGGCCGAGCGCTGCTGCTCCCAGGCCATCAGCGCGGTCGCCAGGGCCGAGACCTCGTGCGTGGCGAGGGACGCGTCGTGGCCCGTGATGTGGATGCGGATGAGGCTCGAGCTCTGCCGCGCATCCACCTCGATGTGGGTGGCCCGCAGCAGGTCGCGCAGCTCGGTGGCGGTGGGCGGCCTCCCCAGGAGCGCGGTCAACGCCGAGCGAGCCACGGGGCCGGAGGTGACCGCGGCGCGGTAGGCGGTGGGGTCGATGGCTCGCGGGGAGGGCACGCCCAGGTCCCCGTAGATGGGGCTGCGGTCGGTGGCGAGCAGCGCCATGGAGGCGACGTACGAGGGGGCCTGGTTGAGCGACAGCCACAGCGTCGCCGCGGCGGCGAGGGCCGCGGCAGGGAACGCCCATGCCAGGCCGGTGCGGAGGAGCGCCGCCCTGTCGGGAACGGTGCCGGCCCGCCGGCGTGGGCGGCTGCGGTCGAGTTGCGTGGTCACGGGCGAGGGCCCCCTGTCTCGGGCCCCTCGAGTCTAGCAAGCGCACGGCCGCGGCGACGCCCCCCGGGTCGGGTGTGGCGGTCGGGTCTGGCGGTCGGGCGTGGCGGCTGTGCCTGGCGGGCCGGGTCCGGTGGGCCGCGCCTGGCGGTCGCTGCTCCGAATTGCTGGACGGCGCGCCCATCGGAGCGCATGCTTAGGGGTGGGTTGCCGCGCCGGCGCACTCCGCGCCGAGCGCAGCGATAGGCGTGCGCGGCGGCGCGTCGCCGCACGGGTCGCCGCGGTCCCTGCCAGGGGCCGCGAGCGCACTCCTCGGGCAGCGGTGAGGCTTCCAACCGGCGCCGGGGCCGGAGACATCTCGAGAGCGCGCGGCTGGGGCCGCGCGGGCCGTAGGGGGCCGACGGGTCGTAGATGGACCTCGATGTCTACGTGCATATCGTCATGGACGCGTATCACGGGGACGTGGTGACGCTTCCCGGG
>CAZBZU010000057.1:19184-21778 GCA_964496495.1 uncultured bacterium | reverse complement strand
TCGCCGGTGACGTTCTACCTCACGGTGCTCGGCTTCATCGGCACCTTCCAGGCCTTCACCCAGATCTACGTCATGCGCCAGGTGGCGGTACGCGACGCGGTCGACACCGCCAGCGTGGTCATCTTCGACACCTTCTACAAGCGCAACGACTGGAGCCTGGCGGCGGCGCAGTCGGTGGTGCTGTTCGCCGTCATCCTCATCCTCACCCTGTACCAGAACCGCTTCTTCGGCCGGAGGGCGCTCGGTGTCTAGCGTGCGCGAGGGCGCGGCCCTTCCCGCCCCGGAGCCGCGCGCGCCCGCGGCGCCGGCGGCGCGTGGACGCGGCGAGCCCTTCGAGTTCCGCCTCTCGCAGCTCCCCGTCTACTTCCTGCTGCTGGTGGGGGCGGTGGTGTCGTTCACGCCGTTCTTCTACATGATCTCCACCTCGCTGATGACCCTCGGCGAGACCATCAACCGCCGGCTGCTCCCGGCCACGCCCCAGTGGGTGAACTACCAGCGGGCCTGGACCGAGGCCGACTTCGCCCTCTACTTCCGCAACAGCGTGGTGATCACCTCGCTGGTGATCCTCGGGGTGCTCGTCACCTGCACCCTGGCGGGCTACGCCTTCGCCCGCATCCGCTTCCCCGGGCGCGAGGCGATCTTCATGGTCCTGCTGGCCACCCTGATGATCCCCAGCACCGTGACGTTCATCCCCAACTTCCTGATGGTCCGAGGCGACGTCATCCCGTGGGGCTCGTGGATCAACAAGCTCCCGGCGCTGACGGTGCCGTTCCTGTCGACGGCGTTCATCATCTTCCTGTTCCGCCAGTTCTTCGCCGGCATCCCGGACGAGCTGTGGGACGCGGCCCGCATCGACGGAGCGGGGCACCTGCGCTTCCTCACCGCCGTGGTCATCCCCATGAGCCGGCCGGTCATGCTGACCGCCACGCTGCTCACCTTCGTCCACAGCTGGAACGAGTTCCTGTGGCCGCTGCTGGTCACCACCACGCCTACCTGGCGCCCCCTCGGCATCGGTTTGTACACCTTCATCAACGAGGCGGGGCCGGAGACGCAGCTCCTCATGGCGGGGGCGGTGATCACCATCCTGCCGATCATGGTCGTCTACTTCTTCACCCAGAAGCAGTTCACCGAGGGCATCGCCACCTCGGGGCTGAAGGGGTGAGCGCGTGGGGGCGCTCTGAAACGCGCCCACGCCGGGAGGGAAGGGAGCAGGTATGAAACGAGGCATGTGGATCCTGGTGGTAGCGGCGGCGCTGGCCGCGGCCGGCGTGGCGCTGGCGCAGGGCAGCGCCGCGACGAGCTACGCGAACGTCGACCCCAGCGGTCAGACCGTGACGTTCTGGCACGTCTACACCCAGCCCAACAAAGGGGCCATCGACGACATCGCCAAGGCGTTCAACGCCAGCAATCCCTACCACATCACCGTGAAGACCGAGTACCAGGGCAACTACAGCGACCTGTTCCGCAAGATGCTGGCCGTGCTCGGCACCAAGGACGCGCCCAACATCGTGGTGGCCTACCAGAACCAGGCCGCCACCTATGCGCTGGGCGACGGCGTGGTGGACATGCGGCCGCTGGTCGACTCGGCCAAGTGGGGCCTGTCGACAGCCGACAAGGCCGACTTCTTCCCCGGCTTCTACGCCTCGGACGTCTTCGCCAGCTTCGGCGGAGCGCGCTACGGCTTCCCGCCGAGCCGCTCGGCCGAGGTGATGTACTACAACAGCGACTGGTTGAAGGAGCTCAGGGCCGCAGGCAAGATCGACTTCGACGGCCCGCCCACCACCCCGGCGCAGTTCGAGCAGGCCGCCTGCGCCGCCGCCAAGACGCCCTTCAGCAAGGCCACCTCGAAGGGCTCCATGGGCTACGAGCTGTCCGTCGACGCCAGCCGCTTCGCCAGCTGGACGTTCGCCTTCGGCGGCGAGATCTTCGACAACAGCGCCAACCACTTCACCTACAACAGCCCCGGCGCCGTGAAGGCCATGACCTTCCTGCAGGGCCTGTTCAAGAAGGGTTGCGCCAGCGTCGTCACCGAGAACTACGGTGACCAGACCGACTTCGGCGCCGGCCGCACCCTGTTCACCGTCGGCTCCTCGGTGGGCATCCCCTACTACAAGAGCGCCGTCGACGCCGGCGCCAAGTTCGCCTGGAGCGCCACGGCTCTGCCGCACACCACGCCCGAGCCGACCATCAACATCTACGGGGCCAGCGTGAGCATCCCCAGCGGCCACTCCGCCGCCGCCGACCTCGCCTCCTGGCTCTTCATCAAGTACTACACCAGCCCCTCGGTGCAGGCCACCTGGGCCAAGGCGACGAACTACTTCCCGGTCCGCAAGAGCGTTGCCAGCGAGATGTCGGACTACTTCAGCGCCCACCCGACCTACAAGCAGACCTTCGACCTGCTGCAGTACGGCAAGGCCGAGCCGCCGGTGCCGGGCTACGACTTCGTGCGCGACGAGATCGCCAGCGACATGGCCGCGATCATGGACGGCGCCTCGGTGACCGACACCCTGCAGGCGGCCAACGCGGCCTCCAACGAGATCCTGGCCGATCAGCTCAAGGGCTTGCCGAAGCGCTGACCGGACGCCACGAAGCGG
>CAZBZU010000057.1:17891-19084 GCA_964496495.1 uncultured bacterium | reverse complement strand
GACGACCTCCCAGCTGTAGCTCGCGGCCGAGCCCAGCGACATGCCGACCGAGCTCAGGTCGGGGATGGTGATGCTGGGCTTCGTCGTCGTCACGGCGATCGCCTGCGAGGGGCCGACGAGGACGAACGTGGCCGCGCCGGTCAGCGAGCTCAGGCCCATCGTCGAGCCCACGCCGATCCCCGTCGCGCCGTCGGCCGGCGCCGTCTGCGAGGGCGGCGTCGCCAGGTTGAAGGTGACGCTGCTCCCGCCACTGACGCCTTGCTTCCAGGCGGCCGTCTGTGCCCCCATGCCGCTCGTGAACGCACTCGCGACCAGCGTGTGGCCCGAGCCCCCGACCTGCGGGACGGCCGCTGTGAAGTTCGTCGGCAACGGGCTGCTGCTGGTGCCGCTGGCCGCGAACAGGGGCAGGGTGGTCGCGGCGCTGAGGTCGGCTGCGCCGTGCACGCTCGAGAGGTGGAAGCCCGCCGGAAGGTTGACGTTTCCAGTGACCGTCGAGACGCTGGGCGTGCTGCCCCAGGAGACGTTGATCGTCGGCGTGCCGCCGTCGCTCACCGACCCCGTCGCCGTGCCGTAACGAGCGTAGCCGGTCGCGAAGCCGTCGGAGTCGACCGCCACCTCGATGGCGTGCACCGTCACCGGAATGCTCGAGCCCGCCGCCCAGCCCGCGCCGATCGAGTAGGCGGTCGAGCCGGCGGAGACGGTATCGCAGCCGGTCATCCAGGTGGCGGTGCTGTGCGCGCAGACGATGGCCTCGTAGCCGGTGGCGACCGCCGACCACAGGTTGCCGGAGATGGTGGCGCCCATCGGCATCCCGGGCACCGCCAACGTCGGGCTGGGGAGCACGACAGGTGTCGCGCTCGTCAGCCCCTCGAACACCTGCGCCACGGGCGAGGCGCTTACCATCTGCTTGACGATCAGGTCGTAGGGCACCGCCACCCCGCCGATGGTGAAGCTGCCGCTCGAGTCCGTCGTCGCCGCGGTCCCCTGGATCGCAACGGTCGCGCCCGAGACGGCGTTCCCGTACACGTCCACCACGCTGCCCGTCGCCGACAGGCTGGAGATCGTCAGGGCGTACGTCGCGGACGACGCGTTGCTCCCGTTCACAGCATTCACCGTCAAGGTGACGCTGCCGTCGCTGGCCGCCGCATCGGCCCCTCATGACGCCCGGGCGAAGGACGGGCAGGCCGCCGCCC
>CAZBZU010000057.1:16621-17791 GCA_964496495.1 uncultured bacterium | reverse complement strand
ACCGCCGCCCTCCCGGGGGATTACCCTGTCACCGTGGTCGGCGCCCTCTACCTCCACGTGCCCTTCTGCCCCGGCATCTGCCCCTACTGCGACTTCCACAAGATGCGCCGCGACGAGGGGCTGGTGGCCCGCTACCTGGACCGGCTGGAGGACGAGGCGGCGGAGCTGGCCGCGCGCTACCCCGGACCGCTCGACACCATCTACCTCGGCGGGGGCACGCCCTCGCACCTGACCGACGGGGAGCTGCGGCGCGTCACAGCCATGCTGGACCGGCACTGGGGCTTCCCGGCGCGGCTCGAGACCACCCTGGAGGCGGACCCGCTCACCTTCACGCCCGAGCGCCTGGCGCTCTTCACCGAGCTGGGGTTCTCGCGCCTGTCCATCGGTGTCCAATCCACCCAGGACCCGGCGCTGCGGTTTCTCGGTCGCGTCCACGACGGCCGCCAGGGCATGCAGGCCGTCGACTGGGCGCTGGCGAGCGGGCTCGCTGTCAACGTGGACGTGATGACGGCGGTTCCGGGGCAGGACGCCGAGCGCGACCTGCGCGCGGTGGCGGCCACCGGAGTAGGTCATATGAGCGTCTACAGCCTGACGGTGGAGCCGAACACGCCATTCGGCCGGCGTGGCGTGCGCGTCGACCCGGAGCGAGAGGCCGACGACTTCGAGGCTGCACCGCGCGTGCTGGCCGGTTACGGCCTGGAGCGTTACGAGGTATCGAACTACGCTCGCCCGGGACGCGAGTCGCGGCACAACCTGGCGGTGTGGCGCGGCGAGACGTACCTGGGGCTGGGTCCCTCGGCAGCGTCGTACCTGCCCGAGGGCGGGCCATACGGTGTGCGCTCGACCAACCCGCCCATCCGCGGGTGGCTGCAGGGCGCTCCCGGCGAACGCGACCCGTTGAGCGCCGAGGGGCTGATGCTGGAGCGCCTCCTGACCGGCTTGCGCACTCGCGAGGGTCTCGACCTCGACGCGACGGAGGCCGCCACCGGTCTGCGCCTGGAGCGGCTAGCGCCGCGCTGGCTGTCGGACGCCACCCGGCACGGCCTGCTGGAGCTGGCGGGCTCCCGGCTGCGCGCCACCGCCGCGGGTCTGGCACGCCTCGACGCGCTCTTGCGTGCCTACGCCCGCGCCGCAGCGTGAGCGCACGGCGCGCCGCCGCAGCGTGAGCGC
>CAZBZU010000057.1:0-16521 GCA_964496495.1 uncultured bacterium | reverse complement strand
CGCCGCAGCGTGAGCGCACGGCGCGCCGCCGCAGCGTGAGCGCTACCACCAGCAAGCGTGGAGGCGACCCGGGGGCCGCCTCCACACCATCACCACGACGTGCGCTGCAGGCCGCTCAGGGCGTGGTGAACGAGCGTGGCAGCGTGCCCAGGATCGACCCGTTGGTGACGTTCGTGCGCCTACCGCCGTAGCCCACGGCGGTGTACGTGAGGATGTAGTCGCGGTACCATCCCAACGCCGCCGCCTCGGGTGTGGTCGCCGTCGGCGTCACCACGGCCTGCCAGTCGTAGCTCGTGGTCGAGCCCCACGACATGCCCACCGAGCTCAGGTCGGGGAGGCTGATGCTGCTGTCGATCGTCGTCACAACGATCACCTGTGACGGGCTGGAGATCACGAAGGTCACCGCGCCGCTCGCCGAGCTGACGCTCATCGTGGACCCCGCGCCGACCCCCGTTGCGCCGTCGGCCGGTGCCGTCTGGGTGGGCGGCGTCGCCAGATCGAACGTGACGCTGCCGCCGGTGACGCCCTGTTGCCAGGCGATCGTCGCCGCGCCGGCCGTCGTGATCGCTCTCACCGTCACGGTGCTGCCCGAGCCTGCGATCTGTGGGACGGCCGTCGTGAAGCTCGCCGCCACCGGGCTGCTGCTCGTCCCGTAGGCGGCGAACAGTGGCAAGGCGGTGGATGCGCTCAAGTCGGCCGCGCCCTTCACGTCGGAGAGGAAGAAGCCCGCAGGAACGTTGACGGTGCCCACGACGTTCGAGGATGTGGGCGTGCTGCCCCAGGAGACGTCGATCGTCGGCGTGCCGCCGTCGCTCACCGACCCCGACGCCGTGCCGTAGCGGCCGTAGCCGGTCGCGAAGCCGTCGGAGTCGGCCGCCACCTCGATAGCATGCAGCGTCACCGGCACACTCGCGCCCGCCACCCACGAGGCGGCGATCGAGTAGGCCGTGCCGCCCACCGAGACGGTGTCGCACCCCATCATCACGGTAGCGCTACTCTGAGCGCACACCACAGCGTCGTACCCGGTCGAGACCGCCGCCGACAGGTTGCCCGAGATGGTGGCGCTCATCGGCGGCGAGGCGTACGGGACGATCGACGCGTAGGTGTTCACCTCGGGCGTCGCGCTGGTGAGGCCCTCGAAGACGTGCGCGGCGCCCGAGGCGCCCAGGGTCTGCTCGACGATGAGGTCGTAGGGCACCGCCACCCCGCCGACGGTGAAGCTCCCGTTCGCGTCGGTCGTGGCCGTGCTCCCCTGGATCGCCACGGTCGCCCCGGACACGCCGTTCTCGAGAGGATCGACCACGGTGCCGTGCACCGAGAGGCTGGCTACCGTAAGAGCGAACGTCGCCGACGAGGCATCGCTCCCCTGCACCGCATTCACCGTGAGGGTGGCGCTACCGTCGCTGGCGGCCGCAGACACCTGCACGTCCAGCGTCGTGGACGTCGCCCCACCGCTCAAGCTGCCGTCCGCCAGGCTCGCCGTCACCCCCGACGGCGCCCCGCTCACGGACAGCGTTACCGTGCCCGAGGCGTTGCTCACCGTCACGGGAACGGTGACGTGGTCGCCTCGCAGCACCGAGTCCCCGCTGCTCCCCAGCTGAACCGAGAAGCTCGCCTGCTGGCCGCACGACGCCAGCAGCACCGCCAGCAGTGCGGCAGGGATCGCGAGCAGCCGCCATCTTGCCGGTACCAGTCGCCTCATACGTCCCCTCCCAATGGATCCGATGTGGCTCGGCTTCCTCAAGAGCATAGGACAAATGTCCCGATGACGGCACGGGTTTCTCATCGGCTTCCCACGGGAGCCTCACGAAGGCACGACCTTCCGTCCCGCCTCGCCACCGTCCGCGGAACGCACACCGGCCCAGGCTCCGGGTTGCAGGCTTCGGGTTGCAAGCTCTGGATCGAGGCCCCGGCCTCTCACCTGGAGGCGTGTGCCGCGGGCCCCTCCCCGACGACCCGATCGAGGCCTATGTCGCCATGCCCGAGCGCTGCGCTTGCGCCAGCAGCCGCACCAGCACCGCGCCGCCGGCGAGCGTCAAGGCGCCCGGCTCCTTGAGCTCGGCGAGCGCCTGGTCGAAGCGCGCCAGCAGGTGCGGGTAGCGCTTGAGGAAGGCCTCCGCGCCCAGGCCGTCGTCGTGCTTGCGGGCCTCGATGTAGCCCGTTGCGAGCAGGCGCTGCGCCTCACGCAGGTCCATCACCAGGCCGACCGCGGCGATCTTCTCCCAGCTCCCCTGCGCCGGGAGTGTGGCGAGGCCGTCGCGCACCCAGCCGAGCGACAGCCGCTCGCCGAGGGCGTAGAAGCGCCTGGCCGCCTCCTGCAGCTCCGCACCCGTCTGCCGCGCCACCTGGATGATGCCCACGCCGGTCGGCAGGTACTCGAGGCTGGCGGTGTCCGAGGCCAGGTCGGCCTCGAACCCGAGCGCCGCGAGCTGCTTGGTGCGGCGTTTGAAGCGACGGCGCTCCGGCCCAGGGAGCATGCCTTCGATGCCGCTGCGCAGAGCCTGCAACGGGTCGCGGTAGGTGTCGACGAAGTCGGCGACGTGGCGGCGCGTCAGGTCGTTGAACAGCATCCAGCTCACCACCCCCTCCACGGCTCGCACCAGCAGGTGCAGGGCCTCGTAGTGGGCCTCGGCCGGCAGGGCCGGCCGGTGCTCCTCGAGCCGCCCGGCCACGCCTCTTGCGTCGAGCACCTCGAGCGCCATCAGCGCCGCCTTGACGGCCTCCATGTCGCCGGCGCCGCTATCGCGCACCGCGCGGTGAACGAAGCTCGGACCGAGCAGGTCCACGATGGTGTTGGTGATCTGGGTGGCGGTGACCTCGCGGCGCAGCGTATGGCGCTCGATGCCGCTCTCGAAGCGCTTACGCAGAGCGTGCGGGAAGTACTCGAAGAGGTAGTGCTGGAAGAAGGGCTCGTCCGGCAGGTCGCTCTCCAGCAGCGTGCGGTACACGCCCATCTTGACGTAGGCCATGGTGACGGCCAGCTCGGGGCGCGTGAGCCCCTCGCCCGCTCGCTGCCGCTCCTGCAACTGGCGGCGGCCCGGCAGGAACTCCACCTGCGGGTTGAGGCCACCCTGCTCGGCGAGATCCTCTAGCAGCGACTCGAACAGGGGCAGGTCCTCCGAGCTGCGGCGCTGCGCCAGGCTCAGCGCCAGCGACTGCTGGTCGTTGTCGCGAAGCACCAGCGTCGCCACCTCTCCTGCCATCTCACGCAGCAGATCGTTGCGCTGCTTCTCGCTGAGGTCGCCGGCGGCCACCCGGGGCTGAAGCAGGATCTTGATGTTCACCTCGTGGTCGGAGGTGTCCACGCCGGCCGAGTTGTCGATGGCATCGGTGTTGATGCGGCCGCCTGCGCGCGCGTACTCGATGCGCGCGAGCTGCGTGAGGCCGAGGTTGCCACCCTCGCCCACCACCTTGCAGCGCAGCTCCGGTGCGGCGATACGCACCGCGTCGTTGGCCGTGTCGCCGACGTCGGCGTCGCGCTCGCTGCTGGAACGCACGTACGTGCCGATGCCTCCGTTCCACAGCAGATCTGCCGGCATCTTGAGGATGGCGCGCACCAGGTCCTGCCCGCTCAGCGCCTCCGCGTCCACGCCCAGCATGGCTCGGACCTGAGCGCTCAAGGGGATGCTCTTGGCGCCGCGATCGAACACTCCCCCGCCCTCGCTGATGACCTTGGGATCGTAGTCGCTCCAGGACGAACGCGGCAGCTCGAACAGGCGCTTGCGCTCGGCGAAGCTCGCGGGACCGTCGGGATCGGGGTCGAGGAAGATGTGCAGGTGGTTGAAGGCCGCCTTGAGCAGGAGGTGCTCGGTGTAGAGCATGCCGTTGCCGAACACGTCGCCGGACATGTCTCCGATGCCGACGGTGGCGACGTCATCCTGGAAGACATCGACGCCCAGCTCGTGGAAGTGCCGCTTGACGCACTCCCAGGCACCGCGGGCGGTAATGCCCATGACCTTGTGGTCGTACCCTTGCGACCCCCCCGAGGCGAAGGCGTCGCCCAGCCAGTACCCGTACTCCGCGGCCGTCTCGTTGGCGAGGTCGGAGAAGGTGGCGGTGCCCTTGTCGGCCGCGACGACCAGGTAGGGGTCGTCGTCGTCGTAGATGACCAGCCCTTCCGGGTGAACCACGCGGCCTCCGACGCGGTTGTCGGTGAGGTCCAGCAGGCCGCGGATGTAGGTCTGGTACTGCTCGCGAACGTAGGAGCGCAGCGCGTCGCGCCCGTCCGGCGAGCGCTTGAGCACGAAGCCGCCCTTGGAGCCCACCGGCACGATGACCGCGTTCTTGGTCATCTGCGTCTTCATCAGCCCCAGGACCTCGGTGCGGAAGTCGTCCGGCCGATCCGACCAGCGGATGCCTCCGCGCGCCACCTTGCCGCCGCGCAGGTGCACCCCCTCGACCCCCAGGCCGGCCACGGCGATCTCGAAGAGCGGCCGCGGGTCCGGCATGCTGGCAACCTTGCCGGACGCCAGCTTGAAGCTGATGTAGTCCTTGTCCAGGAAGTAGTTGGTGCGGACGGTAGCCTCCATCAGATCGAGCAGGCCTCGCAGGGTGCGATCCTCCGGCAGCGAGCGCACCGCGCCCAGCCCGGCGAGCACCGTCTCCCGGGCGGCATACATGCGCTGCACCCGGTCGTCGCCGACGGCCGGGTCGAAGCGCGCCTCGAAGAAGGCCACCAGCGGCGCCGCGACCTCCGGGTGCGCCAGCAGCGTGTCGTTGATGAAGCGCCGGCTGGTCACGGCGTTGAGCTGCGCGAAGTCCATCTGGTAGGCCCGCAGCAACGCCACCTGGCGGACCGTGAGCTCGGCGTAGAGCACCAGGCGATTGAGCCGGTCGTTCTCCGCCCGGCCCTGGAGCAAGCGCTGGAGCGCGTCCACCAGACGCTCCCGCTGGCGGCGCACGTCGAGCGCACGACCCTGGTGGTCGTGGACGCGGAACACCTCGATGCCGCGCTTCCCGCCCGGCAGGGTGAGCATGTAGGGAACCTGCTCCAGCACCCGGAAGCCCAGGTTCTCCAGCACCGGCAGCACGTCCGAGAGCGCCATGCCGTGCCCCTGGTGGTAGATGCGCACCAGGCTGGCCGCGTCCTGACCGCGTTCCTCGAGCGGGTTGAGCACGTCGGCCAGCACGGCCTCCTCGCCCATCCGCTCGAGGTTGGCGATGTCCTTGACGGCGAGCGCCGCACCGGTGTCGGCGGTGTAGCGGGGGTCGAAGGCGTCGGCGTAGCGCTCGGCCAGGGCACGCCCTTCGCGCGCGCCGTGGACGGCCACCAGGCGCTCGCGCAGCTCGTCGCGCCAGCTCCGAGCGAGCTCGGCGACGGCCCGCTCGAGCTCCTTGCCGTCGAGCGCCCCGGGGTGCACGTCGGTGGTGAAGAAGAAGTGGAAGCGCACCTGGGCCTGGTCCTCGCCCATCGCCAGGCTGTAGTCGACGTGTCGGGCGGCCAGCTTCTCGGCGAGGTAGCCCTGGACGCTGCGCCGCACGCCGGCGTTGAAGCTCTCGCGCGGCATGATCACCATCACGCCGATGCCGCGCCCCAGCGGGTCGGGGCGCAACGTGAGGCGCACGCCGCGCTCCTGCTCGAGGCCCAGGATGGTGCGGATGTCGCGGTGCAGCTGCTCCGCGTCGGACCAGAACAGCTCCTCCCGCGGCACGGAGTTGAACACCGACACGATCGCCTTGTAGTCGTGCGAGCCCGGCACGGCATCGTCGAGCTCGAGCACCTGCCGCAACTTCAGGCGCAGGATGGGGATGTCCTCCACGGGCGCGGAGTGCGCCTTGGAGGTGAACAGTCCCAGGAAGCGCCGCTCGCCGACCACGCGCCCGTCGTCCGCCAGCTTCTTGACGCCGATGTAGTCCATGCGCGCCGGCCGGTGCACGGTGGCCTCGGCGTTGGTCTTGGTCACCACCAGCAGCCGGCCGCCGGTGACGCGCTCGCGCAGGCCCGCAGGCAGGTCCTCGATCGGCACCGGCCGGCTGTAGGCACTCTCGCCCTCCTTGCGCAGGATGCCCAGGCCGCTGCCGTCGGTCACCTGCAGCGAGGGCACGCCGTCGACCGGGCCGACGTCGTACTCGCGGTAGCCGAGGAAGACGAAGTTCTGCTCGTCCAGCCACTCCATGAAGGCCGCGTCCTCGTCGAGCTCTTCGCCGCGCCAGCGCTGCTCGCCGGCGGCCCGACCGGCCTTGAGCTTGAGCAGGTAGTCGCGGGTGTCGCCGGCGCGCTGCCGCAGGGCCCGGTAGTCTCCGGTGGCGAGCAGCACGTCTTCAAGCACGCGCGTCACCGCGGCCTCGGTCGACTGGCGCCGCTCCTCGTCCTCGATCCGCTCCACGAAGAACATCTCGAACGCCTCGCGGCCGCTGCGCGTCTCCTGCGTGCCGGCCCGCCCGTTGCGGGCGCCGGCCGCTCGCGTTCCCGAGCGCGAGCGCTTCGCCGCCGACCCGTTGCCCTCGATCGCTTCGATCGTGCCGGCCGCGTCACGCACCGGGACCACCAGCGGGTGGAGCATGTGGAAGATCTCCACCTCGTGGCGTCCCAGCTCGGCGCGCACCGAGTCGACGATGAAGGGGCGGTCGTGAAGCAGCAGTCGGATGATGGTGTAGGGTGCCTCCCAGCCGTCGGCCTCGAAGCGCGGGTTGAAGACCTGCACGCGCGGGGCTTGCGTCAGCCCGCCTTCCAGGAAGCGCAGGCCGTCCACCGCCATGGCGTAGAGGGTGTCGCTGTCGAACTCCTCCAAGAAGGCGTCATCCGCCTTGTCGAAGAGCACGTCGGCGAAGCGAGCGAGCAGCCCGCCGTCCTCGCTCCCCGAACGCTCGATCCGTTTCCTCACCTGTTCCAGGGTTGCTGGCATGCTCGGCTGCCTCCAGAGCGGCCGCCGTGGCGCTCGAATGCCGCGCCGGCCGGTGATTACGCATATGCGTCCCACTATACCGAAGGGCCGATCGGCGGCACCGCCGGGCCCGACACCGACCGCGACACCGACCGCTGCCTCCGACCCGGGCCCGACACCTGCGGAGGGGGCCGGCACCGCGAGCTGCCGCCCGCGTTCGCCCGCCGTCGCGACGACGCAAGCGCCGCTCGTATACTGTCGGGCGTGGCGTTACTGCTCGCGGCACTGCTCATCGCGGCGGACCAGCTCAGCAAGGCCTGGCTGGTGACCACGCTCGCCGTCGGCAGCCGCGAGCGGCCCCTGGGGCTGGGCTTCTATATCATCCACACGCGCAACAACGGGGCCGCCTTCGGCATCCTCCAGAACCTTCACCTGCAGGTAGGCGGGCTGGTCATCGACGGCACCTTCGCGCTGGGCGTGCTCTCGGCGCTGGTCGGCCTGGCGATCTTCTTCACCCTGCTCGGCTCGGGGCGCCGCCTGGCAGCGCTCACCCGCATCTCCCTGGCGCTGGTGCTGGCCGGGGCCTGGGGCAACATGATCGACCGCTTCCGGCTCGGCTACGTGGTGGACTTCGTGCACTTCCACGTCCCCGGCTTCGACTTCCCGGTGTTCAATGTGGCCGACGCGTGTATCGTCGTCGGCGCCGCCTTGCTGTTGCTCGCCAGCCTGGTCGCCTCCGGACGCGCCGCACCCGCGGACGGCCGCCAGGGGAGGCGTCGAAGCGTCGCGCGCGAGCGGCACCCGCATCACGCGGGCGACCTTCCCGCGGAGTTCCCGGAACTCCCACCGCTGCGCGAGGACGGCGCGGGATCGGCCGTGGAGCGAGGCGGGCACGACAGCGTCTGACCCCTCGACGAGGTCCGCGGTCGCGCTCGCCCGACCGCCTCAGCGCACGGCCAGCAAGTAGCGCTCCCGGCCGGCGAGGTCGGTCTCGACGGTCACGTCCCTCCAGGCGGCGACCGCCCGGCGGGCCCGCTGCACGTTGCGAGGGTCCAGCTCGAGCGCCAGCAGCGCGCCCTCCTGCAGCAGCCGCGCGGACTGCCGGATCAAACGGCGGGCCAGCGCCAGGCCGTCCTCACCGCTGAACAGGGCAGCCTCGGGGTCATGGCGGACCTCCGGCTGCAGCTCCGCGGCATCGCCGGCGGGCAGGTAGGGCAGGTTGGCCAGCAGCGCGTGGCATCGCGCCGCGAAGGCGGCGACGGCGGCGTCGGCCAGCAGGTCCGAGCGGCGCGCCGTCAACGCCAACCCCAGCCGCTCGGCGTTGCGCCTGGCGAGCCGCACGGCGGCGGGCGCCACGTCGGCCGCCATCACCTCGGCGTCGGCGCGCTCCGCCCGCACCGCCAGGGCGATCGCCCCGCAGCCGGTGCCGACGTCCAGCACCCGCGGCGACGGCACCCCCACCAGCCGTTGCAGCGCCAGCTCGACCAGCCGCTCGGTCTCCGGCCGCGGTACCAGCACCCCCGGCTCGACCGCCAGCTCGAGCCCGTAGAACGCGGCGACGCCCAGGATATGCTGCAGCGGCTCCCGCGCCATCCGCCTCTTCAGCATCGCCAGCAGCCGCAGCCGTTCGCGCTCCGCGAGCGGCCGCTCCGGCCGCAGCAGCAGCCCAGCGCGCGCCAACCCGGTCGCCGCCTCCAGTAGCGCCAGCGCTTCGGGTCCGGGGCTGTCCACTCCGGCGGACTCCAGCTGCCGGCGGGTCAGCTCCCGCGCCTCTGCCACGGTCATCGCAGGCCTCCCGCCCGGGTCCGGTACGTCATCGCGCCGGGGTAAGCACGCCGCCCGCGCCGCGGCTCGCGCACCTCAGTACGCGGTGGTCAGGGTCCGGTGGGGGGGCCTCCCAGCGTAGCTCCCCGCCTGGCCGCGCTCCCACAGAGCCACGTCCAGGTCGCGGGGGCGCACGGCCAGGCCCCGGTCGCGGGCGGCGGCCGCCAGCCGCTCGACAGCGGTGAGGGCCACCGCACGGAGCTCGATCTCCTCCGGCGAGCCCGCCCGAAGACGCACGCCATCGTCGATGCGCCGCGCCAGCGCCGGCGCGTAGCTGAGCACGCCGTCGAGGCGCAGCACGTGCGGTATCAGGTTGTCGGCGAACATGGTGAGGCGGTCGAGATCGTGGAAGGCCCCGTACCCCGTCTCGTCGAATGCCAGCGCCAGGTCGGAGGCGGCGATCTGGGCCCGCTTGTAGAGCGGCACCTCCAGGCCGTCGTAGCGCCAAACGTCGCGGAAGAACGGCATCTCGGCCAGCAGCACAGCCAACCGCTCGGCGCTGTGCCCGGCGGCCCTCACGAGCGCGCCGAAGCTCCCGCGGAAGCGGGCCTCCACGTAGCCACCCAGCTCGCGCAGCGCCTCGGCGTAGAGGTGCATGAGCTCGAGCCGCAAGGGGTCCTTCATGTCCTGGCCGAGCACCTCTGCCACCTCGGGGGCGTGGATCGTCGCCAGCGACTCGGCGCTCGGCGCGCCGGCCTCGAACCAGGCGCTCAGCCCCTTGGCCAGCATGCGGTAGCCCTCCGCGCCACGCGCGCTCTCCAGATGGGGGAAGTAGCCGGAGCCGAAGTTCACCGCGTCGAGCACCAGCACGAACGTCACGGTCGGCTCGGGGTCGCCGAGGAAGTGGCACTCGGTGTCGTAGCGCGGACGCGCCAGCGCGCCCGGATCGAAGGTTGCCAGGTAGTCCTCGACGTCCCCCGCGATGCGCACGAAGCGAGCGCGCTCGGCGACGCGCGCGCAGGCGTCGCGGATGCGCTGCAGCATGCCGCATTGTACGTCCGCTCAGGAGGTCGGCTTCACCACCACGTGGCGGTTCTTGCCCTCGCCCGAGGACTCGCTGACGACATCCGGGTCGTCGGCCAGCGCCATGTGGACGACGCGACGCTCGGCAGCGCTCATGGCGTCCAGCTCCACCGCCCGCCCCGTCTTGCGCACGCGGGCCGCCGCCTTGCGGGCCTCGCCCCGGAGCCGCTCGTCGCGACGCCGCTTGTAGCCGCCGACGTCGATGGAGACACGGACACGATCGTCCTCGTCGCGGTTGATGACGGCATTGGCGATGTACTCGAGCGCCGCCAGCGTGCGCCCGGCCCGACCGATGATCTTGCCGGGGTCACCCCCGTAGATCTCGGCGCGCACCTCGTCCTCGGCGACCTGGTCGACCTCGACGGCGTAGCTGGGATCGAAGTTCAGCAGCAGATCGACGAGGAACGCCTCGCAGCGCTCGCGGGCATCGCCCTCGAGCGGCGCCGCCGGCACGGCGATAGGCGTCTCGAAACCTTCCTCCTCGTCGTCCTCTTCGGGGAGGAGCGTCTCCTGCACGTCCTCCTCGTCCATGTTGATGCCGAGGTCCTCGAGATACCTGTCGAGATCGCGGTCGTCCATTGAAGTCCTCGCCTCACTTGGCCCGCTTGGCGGGCGCAGCCGGCGCCGGTTGGCCCCGGCTCACCAGCCAGTACTGGAAAACCTGCACCAGCATGGATACCACATAGTACAGCAGCACTCCGGCCGGGAAGTTGATGATGATGAAGACGAAGATCAGGTTGATGAACATCGACTGCCGCAGCGTCTGCGGGTTCCCGCGCGCCGAGAACCAGGAGGTGGCCAACATCACCAGGACGTAGAGCACCGGCAGGATGTAGAAGGGGTCGGACTGGCCGAGGTCGGGAAGCCACAGGAAACCCTGGTTGAACTCGAAGTTGACGAACACGCGCCACAGGATGATGAACAGCGGCATCTGCAGCAGGATCGGCAGGCAGCCGCCGGCCGGGTTGACGCCCGCCTCCTGGTAGAGCTTCATCGTCTCCTGGGTGAGCTTCTCGCGGTCGTCCTTGTACTTCGCCTGCAGCTCCTTGATCTTGGGCTGCAGCTTCTGCATGCCGAACATGGACTTGGTCTGGGTGGCGATGAGAGGCCAGATGAGCACGCGGAAGAGCATGGTAAGCACGATGATCGCCAGGCCCCAGCTGCCCACGTAGCCGTGGATGAGGACCAGCAGCTCGACGATGTAGAGCGACAGGCGGCCGAGGATGTTGGGCCGGAACAGGCCCTTCAGCCCCAGATACCCCTCCTGGTAGTAGCGCACCAGCTCGTTGCGCCCGGTGTAGAGCTGCGCCGAGACGGTGGTCGGCCCGGCCGCGGCGATGGGCACCGAGAGCGCCACGCGGTCGGGCTTGAGGTACTCCGCCGTGACCTTCGTGGAGCTCCCGCTTGGGCGCAGCACCACGGCGTCGCCGGTGTTGTTGTTGTTGTTCTGCAGCGCCGCGTAGGTCGGGTCCGCGTAGCTCTTGCCGTCGGGCGGGTTGAGGGTGAAGTCGGCGCCGTGGCCGATCTTCACCACCGGGCTGGCGGTGCGGGCGATGCCTGGCGTAACCAGCGACAGCTCCGGCGGGCTCCCCGCGGCGGGCGCGCCGCCCGAGCTCCCGGCGGCAGCGGTCGGCGTCACCGTGAGCTGCACGTCGATGTGCTCGCGGATGGCGCTGACGGTGACCACGCGCTCGACCTGGTAGCCCCCCTCGCGATACCTGAAGGTGCCGACCAGCTGGATCTTGCTGGTGCGCTTCCAGCCGCCGCTGGGGTTCTGCGGCGCCTGGTAGCTGCCGCCGATCAGCAGCGCGGCGCCGGGGATGGTCGATTCGTACGGGATCAGGTTCTGACGCCGGTCGATGGGGTAGTCGTTGTAGGTCTGCCCCTTCTGCGCCTTGGCGTAGGCCGCGACCAGCTCGCCCGCATCGTCGAAGAACAGGTCGACGCCCTTGGTGGGGATGCGCGTGACGGTGGCGTCCTTGAGCCGGCAGAAGAACGAGGGAGTGGACGTGTCGCAGGTGGCCAACGCCGTGGCGATGTTCTTGAAATCCGCCACCTGGAAGTCGTTGGTGCCGAAGACGACGCGCGCCTGCGCCAGGCTTCCGACGACCAGGGTCAGCAGCAGCGCCGACGCGACGAGGGTGCGGCGGATCGTCGTCAAGATGCCTCCGAGTGCGTATGGCTGTGCGTCTGGCCGTGGACGTGAGGGTGCGCCTGGCCGTGCGCCGGCGGCTGCGCTCGGGCCCCGGCGTCGACGCCGGCGCGCGGCGGCACGGGATCGAAGCCGCCCGGGTGCAGCGGGTGGCACTTGAGCACCCGCCGGACCGCCAGGTAGAGCCCCTTGAGGGGGCCGTGGACCTCGATGGCTTCGATGGCGTAGGCGCTGCAGGTGGGATGGAAGCGGCACGTCGGCGTCGGCTTGAGCGGCGACAGGAAGCGCCGATACAGGCGTATCGGCAGGATGAGCGCCTGCCCCACCAGCCGCATCAGCGGAGCCCCGCGCGCGCCAGGGCGCGCTCCAGCGTGCTCCTGAGCTCCCAGAAGCCGGCGCCGGCAGCGGACGGCCGCGCGATCACCACCATGTCGAACGACGCCTTGCCGGCACGGCAGGCATCGCGGCGAACGCCCTCGGCGAGCAGGCCGGTCAGGGCGGCCCGCAGACGCCTACGGACGCGGTTGCGAACCACGGCGTTGCCGACCTTGCCGCTCACCACGATGCCCACCCGCACCCGTCCCGTCTGCGGTGCGGGACGCCAACGGAGGCTGAGATGCTTCGCTCCACCGGAACGTCCTTTGCGTAGCCGCTGGAAAGCCCGGTCCCCCTTCAACGAGTGGAGGACCGGTACCGGCGTCAGCGATCCGATACCGACAGGCGTTTGCGCCCCTTGGCGCGCCGCCGCCTGAGGATCGCGCGACCGCCGCTGGTCTTCATGCGGGCGCGGAATCCGTGCGTCTTGGCGCGCTTGCGCTTGTTCGGTTGGTACGTGCGCTTCATTCACGGTCTCCTTCTAGGATCCGGCTCCCGCGGCCCAGCCGGGTGAGGGCCCCCACCCGCAATGACCGGGCGGCCCCGGCGCTACGCACGTGTAGCGCGGCATGATGGCGGCGTTGCCGCGCATCGGGGCGCCTCGCGGCCCGTGGGCCCGAGCCGGTCGCAGGCAAGCCTTGAGAGCATATCATAGAGCCCGCGGCCGCCGCCAACAGGGTGAACGCGCTCGGCCGCAGCGGCTCGCTCAGCCGCCGCTCGGCGCCACCGCTCCGGCGAGCGAGCGCCCCAGCCGCTCCGTCCAGGCGACCGCGCGCCCCAACTCGCCTGGCTCGAGGACCTCGAGCTCATGCCGCCGCTTCTGTCCCTTCGGCGGCCGATCCACGGCCATGAAGAAGCTCTCCGGCGGGCTCGCGGCGCGGCCGTCGGCCCTGCGCAGCAGCTGGTGGATGCGCACGGCGGCGGAGCCGGTCAGCGCCGGGCGCATGCGATAGCGGGTGTCGAAGGCCACGGTCGCCACGCCGCTCAGGCTGCGCCGGCGAAGCCCCTTGAGGAAGGCCTCCAGCGCGGGACTGAGACGGTGGCGCTGGGTCGGTCCGCCGACGACCAGCAGCTCGGGCTTGGCCGTCAGGGCCGCACTCGCCTCCGCCACCGGCACCACCACGCTGGCGCCGTAGGCGGCGAGCGCGTCGCCGATGGCCCTGGCAATCCTCTCGGTATTGCCGAAGCAGGAGTCGAACACCACCAGGCTCCGCATCATGGACCTCCAGACCCGCCGACCGCGACCCGCGGCCGCTCCCGGTCGCCGGCCAGGAACGCCCCGAGCGCCCGCCAGAAGGCAACGGGCTCCTCCAGGAAGGGGTAATGACCGCTGCGCTCGAAGACCACGAGCCTCGCGCCGGCGATGCCCGCTGCCAGCTCCTCGGAGCAGGGCAGCGCGAACTGCGGATCGTGCCGTCCGCACAGGATCAAGCAGGGCGTGCGGATGTCGGCGAGACGGGCGCGGTAGTCGAGCCGCACCGCGATTCGGTGCCAGTCTGCCCGCCCCGCTCGCGGTCTCACCCAGTCGGCCGGACGGACCGGCGTGGGACGCGCCAGCGCGCCGTCCACGAACGACGCCCGCTCGATCAGGTTGCGCAGCAGCTGCTCCGGCGCGCGTCTGGGCACCAGAGCTTGCAGGACGCCGAGGCTGGCCATGGCAGCGAACCGGCGGTGCCCACGGTTCCACAGCGCACCGGCCGCCCGCATGTAGCCGCCCGCGCCGGTGCCCACCAGCATCAAGCGTGCCAGCCGTTCGGGCCTGGCGAGCGCGTAGGCGACGAGGCAGAAGCCCCCCATGCTGTGGCCGAGGGCGGCCACCGGCGCCCGCACTCCGGCGGCAGCCAGCGCCTCGTCGGTGCAGGCGATCATCTCCTCCATGCCCAGCCGGGCCGGCCGGGGGGATCGCCCGGAGCCGGGTGGGTCGAAGGTCACCACGCTGCGTCCGGCATCGACCAGACCTGCGATGAGCGCATCGGCACTCCGCAGGCCGGGTCGTTGGAAGCGGTGCGGACCGGGCATGAGAAGCACCGGGTCGCCGCCGCCGATACGATAGACCGCGAGACCGCGCACGACCGCGACCGGCTCGACAGCCGGATCGCGGCGTTCGACAGGCTCCTCGGGGCTCGTCATGGCGGCTCCATGCTTGGACGGCGTTCGCCTTCCCTGCGGCTGCACCCCTTCTAGCGCGCAAACGCGCGCAGGGCTAGGGCAACACGTCCCAGCCCTCCTCGCGCCGCGCCCCGCCGACGCGCTCGGCGGTGGCGGCGGATCAGCCGGTCTCGGCGGCCCGCGCCGCGGCAAGTCGCGCGATGGCGGTGTCCTGCACGCCGGTGCCGGTTAGGTCGCAGACGGTGATCTGGTCGCCGCTGGCGCGACCCGGCCGGGTGCCGGCCAGCACCTCGCCCAGCTCCGCCACGCGCGCCTCGCTGACGTCCACGCCGGCCTCCCTGGCGGCCCGGAGCTCGCCGATCGTCAGCCCCTGCTGACGGCGGTCGCTCACCACCACGTCGGCGCGGCGCAGCACCTCCGGCTCGAGCTCCTGCTTGTGCTCGGCGTCGGAGCCCATGGCGGTGACGTGCAGGCCCGGGTGCAACCAGTCCGCGCGAAGGATCGGCCGGCGGGCGGGGGTGGTCGTGACGACCAGGTCGGCACGCGCGACGGCAGCCTCCGCCTCCGGCACCGCCTCCACCGCGATTCCCAGAGCGTCCGACATCTCGCCTGCATAGCCGCGAGCGGCCTCCGGCCGCCTCGCCCACACCAGCGCGCGCCGCGGCGAGCGCACCAGCATCAGCGCCCGCAGCTGCCATCTTGCCTGCGAGCCGGCGCCGAGCACCGCCACGGTGTCGATCTGCGGTCGCGCCATGGCGTCGGCGGCCACCGCCCCCGCCAGCGCCGTGCGCACGTCGGTCAGGTAGCCGTTGTCGAGCAGCACGGTCGTGGGCATCCCGGTGTGGGCGTCGATCAGGATCATGAGCCCGCTGGCGGTCGGCAGGCCCAGCTGCGGGTTGTCGAAGAAGCCCGAGGAGACCTTCACCGCGAAGCTGTCGAGGCCGCGGATGTAGGCGCCCTTGACATCGACCTCGCCGCGATGCTCCGGCACGTCGATGCGCATCACCGGGGGCTGGACGGCGTCACCGGAGGACAGCTTGCGGAATGCCTCCCGCACCGCCTCCAGCGCATCGACATCGAGTCCCGCCAGCTCGCGGATGTCCATTTCGCGCAGCACCCTCACCTGCCGTCCCGCCATGCTCAGTCCTCCCCTGCGGCAGGCTCCGCCTGCGCGATGATCCTCAGGAAGCGGTCCGCGGCGATGTTGCCTCCCGAGCACACCACCACGGTGTCGCCTCCCGCCGGCGCGACCTTCCGCTCGAGCAGGGCGGCGATGCCCACGGCCGCGCCCCCCTCCAACACCTGGCGCTCCCGCTCGAAGGCGAAACGCATGGCGCGGGCGATCGCCGCCTCGTCGACCAGCACCACGTCGTCCACCAGCTCGCGGACCATGCCGAAGGTGTAGCGGTTGTGCTCGCCGATGCCGCCCTGCAGGCTGTCGGCCAGGGTCGCCTGCTCCGGCGTGGGCACCGGCCGGCCCGCCCGCAGGCTCCGCGCCATGGCCGCGCCCGCCTCCATCGACACCCCCACCACGCGCACCTCCGGGTCGGCAGCCTTGAGCGCCGCCGCCACCCCGGCGATCAGGCCGCCGCCGGAGAGCGGCACCACCACCGTCGCGACCTGCGGCAGATCCTCGAGCACCTCCAAGCCGATGGTGCCTTGACCGGCGATGACCGCAGCGTCGTCGAAGGGGTGGACCAGCGTCAGGCCCCGCTCGGCGACCAGCTCGCGGGCTCGCGCCTCGGCCTCGTCCTGGCTGTCGCCGCCGATCAGCAGCTCGCAGCCGGTCGCGCGGAGAGCGGCGAGCTTGTCCTCGGGAACCCGCTGCGAGACGCACACGGTGGCCTGCACGGCCAGGCGCTCGGCCGCGGTGGCAACGGCGCGACCGTGGTTGCCGGTGGATACCGCGATGACCCCGCGCCGCCGCTCCTCCTCGCCCAGCGACGCCAGGGCGTTCACGGCGCCGCGCGCCTTGAACGCCCCGGTGAGCTGCAGGTTCTCCAGCTTCAGGTGCACCGGGCCACCCGCCCGCCGGGACAGCGCCTCGCTCTCCACCAACGGCGTGCGCCTGATCACGCCGGCGACGGCGCGACGAGCGCGGTAGACGTCCCGCTGGCTGGGGGCGCCGTGCGGCAGCTTCGAGAACGCGTCTGCCGCCACGGCGCTACTTGAGGGGGATGCCGTCGTTGGGCAGGCGCCGCTCCAGCACCCGCA
>CAZBZU010000056.1:0-22398 GCA_964496495.1 uncultured bacterium | reverse complement strand
CCCACGACCCTCGGAACCACAATCCGATGCTCTAACCTACTGAGCTACATCCACCGCGCTCGCAACCAAGAGTCTATCAGACCTGCCCAGGCTGTGGGAACTCGGGCTGCGCCGCGGTTCGTGCCGGCCCCACGTCCCGCAGGCGGTGTCCGAGCCTTGGCGGCGGCGAGCGCCTGGAAGCGGCCGGGCACGCCGACCGGCAGACGAGTCGCCCGGGACCGCCGCCGGCGAACGGGCGGGCGACGGTACCGGGCGACTCGTGGCGCCGGCTGCTACACCCAGGGTGTGGCGCGGGCCGGCACCATCCCGACGACTGCTACTGCGCCAGGATGCTGTCGATCTTGGTCTGCGCGGTGTTCAATGCGTCCTGCACGGATTGCGAACCGGACAGAGCGGACTGGATGGCGGTCCACACCGCCTGCGAGACCTTCGGGTACTTCGTGCCCAGTCCGAGCGTGCGCGGATGCGCGTTCACGGTCTGGTTGATGTACACCTCCCACTCGGGGCCCGCCTCCTTCAGGTACTGCTGGGCCACGGCGGGCCTGGCCGGCAGGTAACCGAACAGCTTGGCGAGCTTGAGCTGCATCTCAGGCGTCTGCATGCCCTTGATGTACTCGAACGCCATCTGCTGCGCAGCGCTGTTGCCACTCTTGCTGACCATCCAGTCCTCGCCGCCCAGGGGCACGATCACGTGCTGCGAGGGGTCGCGGACCGGCACCGGCACGATGCCGAACTGCTTGCCGTAGTACATGCCGTTCTGGTTGAGCGTGGGGAAGTTCCAGGGGCCGTTGACCATCATGGCGGCCTTGCCGGCGATGAACTGGCCCGTCGCGGCAGGGGTCTGGCTCCAGTTGAGGCACGACTTCGACGCCGAGCCGTCGTCGATGAGCTGCTTCCACAGGCTCAACGCCTGCACGCCCGCCGAGGACGCGATGTTGGAGAAGTCGGGCTTGCCGCCGTTGCTCCAGAAGAACGGCTCCCACTGCCAGGTGGTGTCCTCTGCGGCCTCACAGGTGAGCGCGATGCCGTAGTGGTCCGAGGTCGTGAGCGCCTTGGCTGCCGCTACCAGCTCGTCCCAGGTCTTGGGCGGCTGGACGTTGGCGGCCTTCAGCATGTCGATGTTGTAGATCAGCGCGATCGAGTTGGCGCCGGCAACCGGCAGGCTGTAGTACTTGCCGCCCGAGAGGCCCTCATCGATGACGGCCTGGTAGTACCCTTCGGTGCTGAAGCCGCTCAGATCGCTGAGCGCCACGACCTGGCCGGTCTCGATCATGGTGGACACGAAGGGGTTGTCGACGGCCAGCAGGTTGGGCAGCGCGTGGCCGGCGGCCTGTGTCAGGAGCTTGGTGTCCAGGTTGGCGAATGGCACGTACTGCCGCTTGACGGTCACACCGGGGTGGGCCGCCTCGAACTGCTTCGTGTAGTCGGCCAGGGCCTGGATCTGGCCCGGGGTGTTGAAGTAGTCCTCCTCCGTGAGCGTTATCGAGCTCTGGGCTTGCGACATTCCGAGCACAGCGAGCATGGCGATCGACAGGGCTACCACCCCGCCGAGTCGCATCCTTGCGAGTAGCTTCACAGCGCTTCTCCCTTCTGGGTTCGTGACAGAGAACTGAGCTGGCCGAGGCCTACGCAGCTGAGCGGGCGGGTTGCGCGTCTCTAGTCCATGTACCACTCCCTCCGTGCCGTGAATGGCGGGCGTCGGCTGCTGGCTAGCCTTTCACCGAGCCCGCCGTGAGGCCACTCGCGATGTAGCGCTGGGCCACCACCAGCATCACCCCGGCCGGAACCAGGGCGAACGCCGATGCGGCCATCACTGCGCCCCAGTCGGTCGAGTAGTTGCCGAGATAGGTGTAGATCCCCAGCGTGATCGGCAGGATGCCCGACCCGTTGAGGATGGTCAGGGCGAAGATGAAGTCCCCCCAGCCGTTCAGGAACGCGAAGACGGCGACGGTGATGATGGCCGAGCGGGCGAGCGGGATCACGATGCGACGGAAGGTGGTCCACTCGGACGCTCCGTCGACCCTGGCGGCATCCATCAGCTCGTTGGGCAGGCTGAAGAAGAACGCCCTCAGCACCAGGATGGCGAAGGGGATGGCGTAGCTGCCGTCGGCCAGCACCAGCCCCACGTAGGTGTTCACCAGGTGGATCCAGTGGAAGATGATGAACAGCGAGGTCGCCAGCACGATGGAGGGGACGATCTGGGCGATGAGCAGTGAGCTGACGATGACGATCGTCACGCGGAGGCGGTACTTCGACAAGGCGTAGGCTGCCGGCACGGCCACGATCAGCGCCAGCAACGCCGTCCCCAGGGCCACGAAGACGCTCGTCAGCACGTTGCCGGACTGCGCCTCGATGACGGTGAGGTAGTTCTCCAGAGTCGCAGCGTGCGGGAGCCAGTAGAACGTGCCGCTGAACAGGGTCTCGGTCGACTCGAACGAGCCGACCAGAATGGCATATACCGGGAACAGCACGAACGCCAGGGCAATGGCGGCCGCCAGGGCGCGGAGCCAGCGCACGGCCGTCCGGCGCTGCAGCCGGGTCATCGGTCGGCCCCCGAGCTCCCCTGCAGCGAGTCCCGGCTGAGCCACAGGTACAGGGGCGAGCAGATCAGCGCCAGCACCAGCAGCACGTTGTTGAGCGCGGCACCCTGGCCGAAGTTGAACTGCTGGAACGAGAGGTTGTACGACCAGGTCGTGATCAGCTGGCTGGAGTTGGCCGGGCCCCCTCCGGTCAGGCCGATCACCAGGTCGAACACCTTCACGGTGAAGACGAACCCGAGGAGCAGCACCACCTCGATGACCGGCAGGATGATCGGCACGATGACGAGGACGAGCCTCTGCCACGGGCCGGCGCCGTCGATGGTGGCCGCTTCCGTGACCTCCGTCGGCACATCCTGGATGGCGCTGTAGAGCAGCACGGTGAAGAAGGGCACACCGAGCCAGATGTTGGCGATGAGGACCGTCCACAGCGCCAGATGCGGGCTGTTCAGCCAATCGATCGGATGGTGGGCCAGCCCGATGGCCATGAGGATCTGGTTGACGGCCCCGCCTTCGGCCTGGAACAGGAACTTGAACATCACCCCGGTGACGAACAACGGCAGCAGCCAAGGCACGATGACGAGCGAGCGGCCCAGCGTCCGCCCCGGGAACTCGGTGCCAAACAGCAAGGCGAGCGCGAAGCCGATGATGAACTGGAAGAAGAGCGACCCGGCCGTGAACTCGAAGGTGTGCAGGATCGCCTGTAGGGTGGTGGCGTCGTGGAAGATGAAGCGGTAGTTGGCGAGCCCGGCGAAGGGGGCGGCGAACTTGGCGATCGTCGCCGGAGAGGTGCGTTCGAAGCTCAACATGACGTTGTAGACGATGGGCAGCGCGAACGCGAAGAGCAGGTAGGCGATCGCAGGGGTCAGGAACAGCCAGCCTGCGAGCTGCCGTTTTCTGCGAGCGGACAGCCCTCGTGGCGGGCCCGTGCCCGACGACCGAGAGGACGCGGCCGTGCCTGGCGGATCCGGTGTCGGGGCCGCCGCGCTCGCCTGAGTGTTGTCGTTCATTAGAGCCACGTTGGGACCCACTCCCTGAGCATCGCTTGCAAGCACGCTCCGGCGGCTACCTGCCCTCAAGCGCCAGGCTGGTCAGACTGCCCCCCTCCCGCAGGTAGACGGGGATGCGCTCCAAGGGCGCGTCCACTGTCAGCCAGCCGCTTCGCCGCACCGGCTCTCCGGTCCAGGCGTCCAGCCACGCCGCTCCGGCGGGGAGGTACACCTCGCGCTCCCGGGCACCCAACGTCGTCACCGGGGCCACCAGCACGTCCGGGCCGAACATGAACTGGTCGCTCACCTCCCACGCCGCCTGCTCCTCGGGGAACTCCAGGAAGAGAGGGCGCATGGGGGGGAGGCCGCTGGCGCTGGCGGCGGCCATCTGATCCATCACGTAGGGGCGGATGCTCTCGCGCAGCGCCAGCTGCTGGCGGATCAAGGCGTACGCCTCCTCGCCGAACGACCACACCTCGTTCGGGGCCCCGGTCTGGTCCGAGCCGACGAGCGGGCCCGGTTCCCGGACGCCGTGGAGCCTGAACAGCGGGCAGAAGGTGCCGTACTGGAACCACCTGACGATGAGCTCCCGGAAGGTCGCAGAGGACGGGTCGCCGTTCCTGAAGCCCCCGATGTCGGTCGTCCACCAGGGGATCCCTGAGAGGGCCATGTTGAGGCCCGCCGGGATCTGCGCGGCCAGCGCCTCGAAGGTGGACTCGATGTCGCCCGACCACACCGCGGCGCCGTAGCGCTGGCTGCCGGCCCAGGCGGAGCGGCACAGCAACACCGCCTCCTTCTCGCCGCTCGCCAGCAGGCCTTCGTGGAAGCCGCGGGCATGCTCCCTCGGGTAGACGCCCTGGACCTCCGAGCCCTGGCCGAGGAAGTAGCGTGCGCCGTCGGGGTTGTCGGCCAGGATCTCCGGCTCGCAGGCGTCCAGCCAGAACGCCCGGATGCCGTAGCGGCCGTACCCGCTGGTGACCTTCTCCCAGATGTAGCGGCGCGCGTCGGGGTTGGTCGAGTCGTAGTAGCGCATGAAGGCCTGGCCGTCCTCGCCCTTGTCCCAGAAGGCGTGGTGCAGCGGCAGGCCTGAGAGGCTGCCCACCAGCAGGCCGCGCCGGTCCATCTCGGCGTAGTTCGCACCGTTGGGGTTGACCGTGGGCCATACCGACACCATCAGCTCGACGCCGAGCTCCCGCAGCTCATCCACCATCGCCTGAGGATCCGGCCACTCGGCCGGGTCGAACCGCCACTCGCCCTGCCGCGTCCAGTGGAAGTAGTCGCAGACGATCACCGACAGCGGCAGCCCGCGCCTGTGGTACTCGCGGGCTACCTCCAGCAGCTCGTCCTGGCTGCGGTAGCGCAGCTTGGATTGCCAGAATCCGGACGCCCACGCCGGCAGCATGGGCGGCAGGCCGGTGGCCCGCACGTAGCGGCTGACGATGTCGGCCGGGGTGGGGCCGGTCGTCACCCAGTAGTCGAACTGCCGGGCAGCGTCCGCGGCCCACCTGGTGCGGTTGGCGCCCAGCTCGACGCGGCCGACCCCCGGCATGTTCCAGAGCATGCCGTAGCCTCGGTTGGAGAGGGTGAACGGCACCGAGACCTCGGTGTTGCGCTGTACCAGGTCGATGACGGCCCCCTTCTGGTCGAAGAGGCCGTGCTGGTGCTGGCCGAGCCCGTAGAAGCGCTCGCCCGGGTAGGCGTCGAACGTGACGTCGCAGCGGTACAGGTCGCCGCCGCCGCGGCGGTAGCGCCGCTGAGGGGGCGAGGTGAAGTGGGGGACGCTCTCGCCGAACAGCTCCTGGCCGTCCGCGCGGCGGAAACGCAGCAGGGGCGGGAAGCGCATGAAGCGGTCCTCGTGGTTGTCACGCACCTCGACGACCAGGTCGCCGTTGCGCACCTCCGCCCGGTCCCCCATGATCTCGACCTCGGCGTCACGGGCGCCGGCGTCGAGCAGGGCGCTGCCGGGCGTCTCCGCAACGGATCCCCCGAGCGTGGCGCGCACGCGGGCGCCGCTCTCCCCCCAAGCGTCGACCCGCAGCACCTCGCCGCTCTCGAGCACGGTCAGGCCGGTCTTGTTGGCGATGAACGTTGCCATCTCGCGATCCTATTCCGGCTCGGGGACGAGCCAAATTGCAGTAGAACGTCGGCGTGGACAGTGCCCTGGCACGGCCCGCCCGGCGAGCCCTTGGGAGACCCGGTGGCGGTCCGTCAGCTACGCGCTGTTAACGCTCTCAATATAGGGGTGCCGACTCGGCCTGTCAAGACGCGATCGCGCTGTATGCACACAGGGACACACTTTCCTCATATCGGGATCATGCTGGCGTGCCACCGCTGTCGGACGGTTCGTGCCCTGGACGCGGCTGCCAGACTCAGCTTTCTGTGAGCGCTATCAGCTGGTTGGGCGGTACTCGTGACCTCCGGCCCCAGTGGGCGACGGCGCGATGACGGAGGCCCAGGTCACAGTGGGCGCTCGTCGCCGGGCACCGCCCCCGCCCCTCGGGCCAGCTCGGCGACGCCTGCCACGCTCAGCACGCGCAGCTCTCCCTCCAGGAAGAGGGTGCACGGGGCACGGTCCAGTCGGAGCTCCGGGCGTCCGTCGAGCTCCGCCGCACAGCCGAGGCGTCCCAGACACCACGCGGCCATCGCCCGCACCTGGGCGTCGGGGTGCGCGAGGGCCTCCACCGCTTTCGGCACGACGTCCGCCGCCGCCTCCCCGGCCAGCGCGCCTAGCCTGCCCACGGCCCAGAGCATGGCGGCACGGAAGTGTCCGAGGTCCTCTTCCGCCGTTTCCAGAACGAGGTTCGCCACGATGGGGAGGTAGTCCGCGAAGAGGTCCGGCCGCCGCGCGACGATCTCGGCCATGGCCTGGGGAGCGTACCAGCAGATGCCCCCCGACTCCTCCTGAAGGAGCCAGTGCAGACGTCTGAGGTGCTGACGCACGAAGTCCGGGTCGGCGTCGGCGATGCGTGCCGCGGCGGCGCCCATGGCCTCTACCGCGGCCCACGCCACGGCGGCGTCGGGATCGTAGGTGAGCGACACCATCCGGCCCAGCACGCGCCGCGAGGCGGCCGCCAGCTCGGCCACGGCGTCCAGGCGCCGATGGACGACGAGGTCGCGCAGGTCCGGCTTCATCGACGCTCCGACATGGCTGCGTCCAGTATGGCGCGACGCCGCCCGGCGGCGGCCGCCCCCCGGCCGATCTCCCACCGGTCCCCGGTCGCACGTGGATCCATGACACGACGCGTTCTCCTGACCCTCGTCGCCGCGGTGGCGTTGGCGGGCGCCTGTCATGCGGCGGCCGGAGCGGAGATCCTCTGGGACATCCGGGGGTCCGCCATATCTACGCCCACACCAGGGGCGAGCTCATGAGCGCCTGGGGGTGGGCGCAGATGCACTGCCACTGCGGCCTGCTGCTCGAACGGGCGGGCATCGTGCGCGGCCGGGCGGCGGCTACCTCCTCAACGGCATCTTCCCGGGCCGCCCGGAGGGACTACGACTGGAGCGGGATCCTGCCAGGGGACACCACAGCGGCGTTGTGGCGCGGCAAGCCCCCGTTCGAAGCCATGCCGCTGGTCGTCGGTCCCGCCAGCGGCTACGTCCAGAGCGCCAACGAGCCGCCGCACTACTTAGCCGGCCCCACGCCCACGCGCGAGGGCCCGCTGGCCACCGTCCCCGGCGACACCGGGGTCGCCGTGATCGAGCTCGGCGAGACGGTCACGGCCCGTGGCGCGCTGAGCTACGGGAACGCCACGGAGCCCGGCGATGCGCACGTCGGGGACCGGCTCGAGCTCTGCGCCGCCAAGAGCCTGCGGCTGGTGTGGCGCGACCGTGCCGACATCGAAGCGCACCTCGAGCGGCGCGAGCCGCTGTGACGGGAAGCGCGCGCCCCGGTCCCCCGTAGGCTACGCGCGTCAGGTGGCGCACTGAGGCCGCTGCCTGGTCGTGGCCGGCGCGCCGAGACCGCACGGCCCGCTCGACGCCGCCATGCCGAGGCGGCACGGAGTCGCTCGACGCCAGCGCAGCGCGCCGGCGCGGGTCGCGGGGATGCTGTACACTCTCGTCAACCACGAAGAGAGTGTCCATGCCCGCCTCCTCCGGCCGTCGATGACCGCGTGGCGTTGGGCCCTCGCCCCGGGAGGCGCGGCATGGCGGCTGGACCGGCGTTGGCTGAAGGGGAAACGTGCTGGGCACCGTACCGTCCGAGCGCGTTGGACAGGCTGGTGGAGGCGATGGGGCGCATCCCCGGTCTGGCGCCTGTGGCCTACCTGATGGTCGCGGGCGCGCTCGTGGCGCTGCTGCACGCCGTGGGGTACCTCGACGGCTCGCTCGAGCCGGGAACGGTGTCGGCGCCGCTGGTGAGCTTCGGGACGTGGGCACCGCTGGTGCTCGCCGCCAAGGCGCTGATGCGGCGGGCGGCCAGGCACAGCGTGGACGGCTTCCGCCCCGCGATGCGGGGCGACGATGGTGACTGCGAGGCGCTGCGGGTCCGTCTTGCCACGCAGCCGCCGTTGGGAACCTGGCTGACGGGGCTCGGCTTCCTCGTCCTGGCCGCGCCGGCCACCGCCCTGAACGGCAGCTACGTCCAGTCGACGGGGCTGTTCACCTCCCCGGCGGCCGCCGCCGTCGAGCTGCCGCTCCTGGTCTTCTCGCTGTGGGTGACAGGGGCGGCCGGCTACGGCATCGTGCACCAGCTGGCCACCATCCATACCAGCTACCGTCGCTGGGCACGCATCGACGTCATGCGCCCCGAGCCGCTCTACGCCCTGTCCCGGCTGCCGAGCTTCTCGGCCATCGCCGTGCTGCTGGTGCAGTACAACTGGATCGTCGGAAACCCGTCGATCCTCCGCTCCCCCGCGGCCCTCGCGAGCCTGCTGCCGTGGGATGTGTTGGCGTTGACGCTGTTCCTGTGGCCGCTGTGGGGCGCGCACCGCATGCTGGCGGACGCCAAGGAGGCGTTGCGAGGCGAGCTCGGGCAGCGCGTCGAGCGAGTCAGCTCGTCGCTCCGGAGCGCCGTGGACAACGACGACTCCTCGCGCATGCAACCGCTCAAGGACGCCGTGCTCGGGCTGGAGGCGTCGTTGCGGGTGGTGGACCGGGCGTCCACCTGGCCCTGGCATCCGGAAACGCCGCGCCTGGTGGTATCGGCGGTCCTGCTCCCGATGGGCGCCTGGCTCCTGCAGCAGCTCGTCGACCGGCTGCTCCTATGAACGAGGCCCGACGCGGCAGATCCGCGTGCCTCGCGGCACGGATGCGGCCTCCTCGAGAGGGGACTGGCCCGACCGGAATCGGGTAGTAGGCGACGAGGTCCGGCACCTTCGCGCCGCTCCCGGTCGGCTCCACCGAGACGTCGAAGCCCACGGCCGTGACCAGCACGAACGGCGCGACGACCGGGGCCGTCGGCTCCTGCTCTCGCGTCGGTCAGGTTCCCGTGTCGGCTCTCCTGGCGAGCAAGGCACGAACGGCAGCCGGCGAGGCGCTCAGCGGCTCGGGCAGGACCGTTCCGTGCGCCGCGAGGGCTTGGGCCCGCGGCCCGCCGAAGGCGAGCCTCACGCCGCTCGACGCCCGCTCGACGGCGGCCGCGACGCGCCTCGCCGACCGCGTGTCGGCGGCGATGGTCACCCCCAGGACCGCCACGCTTGCGCCGGTCGTGCGCAGCGCTACCACGAGGTCGTCCACCGGCAGGTCGGGCCCCAGGTAGAGGACGTCGAGCCCGCTACGGCGAAACGCGACGGCGTGGGCGAGGGCGCCCAGCTCGTGGTGTGCGCCAGGCGGCAACGCCACCAGCACCTGCGGCGGGCGAGCGTCTCGCGCCGCAGCCTGGTACTGCGCTCCGAGCCAGCGCAGCGCGAGCGCGCTGGCCGCGTGCTCTCCGGCGACGGGCAGCGTCCCGTCGGCCCAGGCCTCGCCGATGGCCCGGAGCGCCGGGAACAGGGACTCCTCGCACGCCGTCTCGAACGTTCCTCGCCTGGTCAGGTCGTCGAAGCGGGCACTCAGCGCCGGGACGTCGAGCTTCGCAGCGGCGGCGATCAACCGGGAGCGCGACGCCGCAGGGTCGGTCTCGGGTCGAGATTGCGCCGGTGGCCGAGATGCGTCACCGCGAGAGGATGCGGGGCGACCCGCCCCGTCCGGTGGAGGGACCGTGATCGCCAGGGCGTCTGGATCCCGCGCGAGACGGTCGGCCGCCTCTCGCGGTTTGAGTCCGTCGTCGATCAGGCGGCGCATGGCCTCCAGCAGCCCGATGTCGCGTTCGCTGTACAGGCGATAGCCAGACGAGGTACGTGTCGGACGGACGACGCCGTAGCGTCGCTCCCACGCTCGCAAGACATCGGGACTGAGCCCGGCACGGTCGGCGGCTTCCTTGATCGTCCACATCTCCCTCCAGCTTAATCCCTAGACAAACTATTGACAATCCCTCGGCATTCGGGCTAATCTTTGAACAAACCTTGGACGGACAGTCCACGGTCTCTCGGAGGAGGAACCACCATGCGTATCGTCAAGATGGTCTCGCTGCTACTCGTGATCGTAGGCGCCCTCAATTGGCTGCTCGTTGGCCTCTTCGGCTTCGACCTCGTGGCCACCCTGACAGGCGACTCGTTCGGGCAAACGAACGCCCTCTCGTCGATCGTCTACGTGCTCGTCGGCATCGCCGGAATCCTGCTGGTTCCGAGCCTCCTCGGGCGGGACCAGGCGCGCATCGCCCGGGTCCCCAAGGCACGCTAGCGGACGGCGACGCCTCCGAGGCGCGCCTGTCCACCCCCTGACGCCACCGATCCCCGGCTTGCCCCCTTCCCTGGAGTGCCTCCAACGGCCGGCAGGACATCCTGCCGGCCGCTTCCCGTCGCGACCGGGCGACGAAGCATGCGGTAGATCCCCGCCTCGAAGCCGCAAGCGCGCCAACGCTCGCCCATCGGGTCATCCGCCCTCGCGGGCGGCCGAATCGGACCCCTACAATGCCGGTGGAGCGGCCGTCGAAGGAGCCGGACCATGACGGACGTGAGCGCAAGCCCCCTGCAGTACCTGGACAAGGCGCTGGGTACGCTGCGCGACCTGGGCCTGATGCCCGAGCGCGCCGAGAGCCAGGAAGCACCGATCACGGCCCTGCTGAAGCGCATCAGCAGCCTCGACGAAGCCAAGGTCGTCGCCATCGCTCGCACCCTCAACCAGGCGTCGCTGTTCAACGACGTGGTCCGGCAGCAGGTCGCGTCCATGGACGTCGCGACCCGCTACGAAGCCATCGCCAACGACTTCAACAGCATCCGGGACGATGCCCGGCGGATGGTGGAGCAGATCGAGGACGGTAAGCTCACCACCTTCGAGCGGCTCGCCAACGTGTGGATGAAGGTCACGCGCGGCGACGTCGCCTCGCGCTTCGATAGCATCCGCCGCACCTTCCTCCAGGTCACCGACGCAACCCTCGACCAGGTGCAGCGCGAGGGACGCATCTTGACCGCCTACCAGGACTTCCGCGGCGCGCTGAAGGAGTCGGAGATCCTGGCGCTGCAGGTGCTGAAGGCGGCGGAGGCCGAGCTGGCCGCCGCCAAGCAGGCGGTCGCGGGGGCGCTGGCACGCGTCGATGCTGCGCCTGGCGACGATCTGACCGAGCGCGCGCGTCGGGAGCTGGCACGCGACGAGAAGGTCCGGGACCTGCAGACGAGCGAGTCGCGCTACCAGATCGCCAAGGACCTGTCGGACAACCTCACCGTCGGCTACCACACCTCCGAGGTGATCATGGCGCGCCTGCTCCAGACCACCAACGCCAAGGAACGCCTGCACGCCCAGGCCGTCAGCTTCTTCTCGACCAACGAGACGGTGTTGACGGCGCTGAGCGCTTCGTTCACCGGCATGTTCGGCCTCCACGAGAGCACGCGCACGGTCGAGGTCATGAAGGAGGGCGTCAGCGAGTCGCTGGAGACGCTGGCCGACATCGGAGGCAAGGTGCAGGAGGCCGCCCTTCGCGCCGGCTACGGCCCCACCATCCGGGCCGATGCCGTCAAGACGCTGGTCGATTCGGTGGTGGCGTTCCAGACGCGCTCGCGGGAGATCATCGAGGAGATGCGCGCCAAGAGCACTGCCAACGCCAGTGAGATCCGGGACGCGGTCGAGGACGGCAAGCGGCGCCTGGCCCGCCTGGCCGAGCAAGGGGCCGCACCGGCGCCGACGGTATGACCACGCCGGCCGCGACGCGGCCGCGGGCGCCACTCGACGACGTGATGCTGGCCATGGACGTGGTGGACACCCTGCGGCAGCGTCAGGACCTGGTGGCACGCGAGCTGAACGAGCCGGCACGCGCGCGCGACCTGCTCGTGCGCCTGCGCAAGATCTACACCGCGCAGGGGATCGACGTGCCCGACGCCATCCTCGAGCAGGGGGTGGCGGCGCTGGCCGAGGAGCGCTTCGTCTATCGTCCCGCCCCACCCTCGACCGCCACCACCCTGGCCCGCATCTACGTGTCGAGGGGGCGCTGGGGAATGCTCCTGCTCGCTGTCATCGCCGTCGCCGCGCTCGCCACCGCCACCTACCGAGTGCAGGTCATCGCCCCGCGCGCCGCCCTGCCCGGCGAGCTGGCCGCCGCCCACGCCACGACCTTGCAGATCGCAGCCGATCCCGCCGCCGTGGCTCGCGCCGACACGCTCTACGCCGCCGGCCAGAGCGCCCTGCGCGACCACGACGTCACGTCGGCCCGGAACGCCCTGGCGGACCTGCAGGCGTTGCGCGCCACCCTCGAGCGGACGTACGAGGTGCGCATCGTCAACCGCCCGGGCGAGGCGTCGGGCGTGTGGCGTATCCCCGACATCAACCCCCAGGCCCGCAACTACTACCTCATCGTCGAGGCGCTGGGCGCCGACGGGCGGCCCGTCGCCGTCGCGGTGCGCAACGAGGAGACCGGCGCAGACCAGGCGGTGCGGAGCTGGGGGATCCGCGTCGACGAGGCCACCTTCCAGGCCGTCCAACGCGACAAGCTCGACGACGGCATCATCCAGGGCGACCTAGTGGGGCGGAAGGCGCGGGGCGCCCTGGGACCGACCTACACCATCCCCACCAGCGGAGCAGCGATCACGAGCTGGTAGCGCAGGGAGCGGATGCCACCATGATCCCAGGACGAGAACCCTTGAGCTCGATCGAGCAGGAGCTCGCCAGCGAGCGCCGAGCGATCGAGGAGCTCGACCGGCGCGTCTCGACCGGGAGCTCCCGGTTGATCGCAGTGGCGAAGGAGCAGGGCCAGGCCTACCGGGAGCTCGCGCGCCTGCGGGTGGGCTCGCTGGCCACGGGTACGGCCGTTGCCGACAGCGTGACCAGCGCGCTCGACGCCGTCGAGGAGCCGGTCACGGCGCTCCTGCAGGCCCGGAGCCGGGCCGGCGAGACGCTGGCGCACGATCTCGACGCGGCCGAGGCGCGACGGACCGAGCTGGAGACGCAGCGATCCGCGCAGGCGGAGCGCCTGGATGCCGCTGCCGACGCGGCCGACGCGGCCGAGGCCCGCACCCAGGCGCGCCTCGACAGCGACGCCTCGTACCGGGCCCAACGCGAGCGGACGCACGAGGCCGAGCGGGTGGCGATGCACGCCGAGGAGAAGGCCGCACGGAGCGAGCAGGAGCTGGAGGAGAAGGGGCGCGCGTACCGCCGCGACCCGCTGTTCATGTACCTGTGGCGGCGGGGCTACGCCACCGAGCGCTACCGGGCCGCCCCACTGTTCCGCTGGCTCGACGGCAGGGTCGCCCGCCATGCCGGCTACCTCGATGCGCGCCTCAACTACGCCCGCCTGCTGGAGATCCCCGTGCGCCTGCGCGAGCACGCCGGCGGCTGCCGGAAGCTCGCCGAGGCGGAGTTCGAGGCGCTGCGCGAGCTCGACGAGCAAGCCCGGAAGGCCGACGGCATCCCCGCCCTGGAAGCGGAGGAGGCTCACGAGCGCACCGAGCTGGAAGCCTTGGACGGCCGCCTCGAGCAGGTCGCCGCGGACATCCAGGCGCTGCTCGACGAACGGCAGAAGCGAGCCGCAGGCGAGGACGAACCCTACCAGCAGGCAATCGAGCTGCTCGCCGACGGCCTGCGCAACGAGGAGCTGGTGACGTTGCATCGCGACGCCGCGGTCAGCCCCTTCCCCGAGGACGACGTGCTCATCGGCCGGCTGTCGACGTTGCAGAAGGAGCAACAGCAGCTCGAGACGGCGGGCCAGGAGCTCAAGGCCGCGCTCCGGCAACGGCGTGACCACCTGCGCGAGCTGGAGTCGATGCAGGCCGAGTTCAAGCGCCGGCAGTACGACCAGCCCGGCCACGGCTTCGAGGACGGGGCCCTGGTCGCCACCGTGCTGGCCAACGTGCTCAGCGGCGTGCTCCGCCGCGACGCGCTGTGGCGGGTCCTGGAGCAGCAGAGCCGCTACCGTCCGCCCCGCACCAACACCACCTTCGGGTCCGGCGGGTTCGGCCGCGGCTCGCCCTGGGGCGGGGGGCCGAGGCCGCGGGGCGGAGGCGGCCCCCGTGGCGGCGGGTTCCGTACCGGCGGCAAGTTCTGAGGCTCAGGCGCCGCCGGGGCGGCGCTGCGTCGTCTCGTCTCCCATCGCCACCACCCGCCTGCTCGCAAGCGTCACGTCCTGCACGACAATGGTGCGCCAGGAAGGGGGCGAACGCTCGACCCAGCGCCGCCCCGCCGGCTGTCACGATCGCCGAGGGGTGAGCGGCGACGGTCTGGCCGCTGGCGGAGCGTCCCTCCGGGCATGGGCCGAACGGTGCGCTACCTGGCCGGAACCGAGGCAGGGGTGGCCCGTGGCAAGCTGGGGTAGCGGTGCCGACTCGCCGCGCCGGGAGCGGGTGCGCGTGGACGTGCGCCGGCTCGCTGGTGCTCGGGTCTTCCGAAGGGAGATCTCCGTATGAGCCGATCGCCGACCCGCATCCGCACCTCACGGTGGACAGCGAGCTTGCTGCGCAACGCTGTGGCGGCCGGGATCCTTGGTGTCGTGCTGGTGGCCATGTTGGCGGGCTGTGCGCAGTCGCCGGGGGCTGCGCCCAAGGTGCCGGCTGCGGGCGACCACGACTGGACACGCTTCGCGGCCGACGCTGCACGGTCCGGCGTCTCCGTCGCGCCGAGCGGCATCACTGCCGACAACGTGAACACGCTGGCGCAGCACCGGCAGCAGGTGTCCCTACCGGGCACCGTCGATGCCTCGCCTATCTACCTGCGCGACGTCACGGTCGAGGGCGCGAGCCACGACGTGTTCTTCGTCACCACCACGTACGGCAAGACGCTTGCGCTCGACGCCAACGACGGCAGCATCCTGTGGACCTTCACGCCCGCCGGCTACTCGGGCTGGGCGGGAAGCTATCGGATCACCACCGCCACGCCCGTCGCCGATCCCTCGCGTGACGCGATCTATGCCGCCTCGCCGGGAGGGAAGGTGCGCAAGCTGGCCGTGTCGGACGGGCACGTCCTCTGGACGGCCAGCGTGACCCGGCTCCCCACGCGTGAGAAGATCGCGGCGGCGCTGAACTTCTCGCAAGGACACGTGCTGGTTACCACCGGCGGCTACATCGGGGACCAGCCGCCCTACCAGGGGCACGTAGCCGTCCTCGACGCCGGCAGCGGGGCTCTGCTGCACGTATGGAACGCGCTCTGCAGCAACAAGAGCGGTCTACTCGACCCCAGCAGCGACTGCCCGCAGAGCGATGCGGCCATCTGGGCGCGTGCCGGCGCGGTGGTCGACCCGAATACCGGCGACCTCTTCGTCGCCACCGGCAACGGCCTGTGGGACGGCCAGACCAACTGGGGCGACGCGGTGATCGAGCTATCGGCCGGCGCCACGTCCATGCTGGGCAACTACACCCCGTCCAACACCGCCGACCTCAACGCCAACGACCTCGACCTGGGGTCCACGGCGCCGGCCCTGCTGGGAGATGGCTACATCGCGCAGGGCGGCAAGGACAACGTCATCCGTGTCATCGACTGGAGCACCATGAAGGGAACCTCCGCCCACCAGGGCGGAGAGGTGCAGACGGTGGACACGCCCGGGCAGCAGCACCTGTTCACCGCGCCGGCGGTGTGGCACGACGGCGGCCAGACCTGGGTGTTTGCGGCTGACGGCGGCGGCACCGCCGCCTGGACCTTCCAAAGCGATCACCGCCTGCACGCGCAATGGTCGAACGGCACGGCTGGCACCAGCCCGGTCCTGGCTGGTGGCCTGCTCTACGTCTACGATCCCGGAGGCGGTCTGAACGTGTACGCTCCCACCACCGGCGCGGTTCTCGCCTCGCTACCAACGGGCGCCGGCCACTGGAACAGCCCCATCGTCGTCGACGGTCGCATCGCGCTGCCTGAGGGTAACGCCAACGACCACAGCTCTAGCGGCGTGCTCGATATCTGGCGGCTGCCGTAGCGAGGCCGGCACTTCGTCGCCAGCCTCGGACCGGTCCTTGCTCTGAGGGCCGTCGTCGTTCGCCGGGTCGTCCATCGTGGAGCCGGGGGCGGTAGCCCGGCTGCCCTCTCCAGCTTCATGAGGCGCGGCAGCGAGCCTGGTAGCGCACGGATGGCGTGCATCGCGCGTCGATCGCCCTCGTCGAGGGAGCCCGTTGTCTCAGGCGGCCTGCACGTCGCCGCCCGCGGGAGACGCCGGCAGCCGCACCTCGACGCAGGTGCGGCCCGGAGCCGACTCGACGTGGACGGCCCCGTGATGGTCCTGCACGATGCGACGCACGATGTCCAGGCCCAGACCGGTGCCTTCCCCCACGTCCTTGGTGGTGAAGAACGGCTCGAACATGTGCCTCTGGACCTCGGGTGGCACGCCGGGACCGTCGTCGACGACCTGGACGATGACGTCGCCGGCCGCGCGGGACGTACGTACGATGATCTCCCCGCCCGTCGGGAGAACGTCGACGGCGTTGTCGATGAGGTTCATCCACACCTGGTTGAGCTCGCCGGGATTGCCCAGCACGGTGGGAAGCGACGGATCGAGCTCGGTCCGCACCGCGATCTCCTTGCTGCGCAGCTCGTGCGCCAACATGGCGAGCGTGGAGCGGAGCCCTTCGTGGACATCGATCTCGCGCTTCGTCGACGCCCGGTCCATGTTCGAGTAGGCCTTGACCGACGCGATCAGCTCGGTGATCCGACGGGTGGCGTCGGCGACCTCGTGCAACAGGCGCCGCGATGCCAGATCGGCCTCGAGCCACCTGAGCGCCGCCGGCACCACCGCTTCCGGCAGCGCTCGGGTCGCCTCGTCGAGACGCGGCACCGTCACCCCGGCCGACACGAGCGTCTCCGCGGCCAGCCAGGCATCGGGGACCGACCGCTGCTCGAGCCAGGCGGCGAGGGCGTCCTCCGCCTCGCTGCGGTCCAAGGCATCGAGGTCGCCGGCGTCTGCGTCGCCACCGGAGGGCGCCAGCGTAAACAACGGAACGAGACGCTCGGGCTCCACCTGGCGCTCGAGGAGCGCGCGCGCGACGTCGCTGAGCGCCTGAAGCCGGCGCGCCAGCTCGTCGGAGCGGCGCTGGATGGCGCCCGCGGGGTTGTTGAGCTCGTGCGCGAGTCCCGCCGAGAGCTTGCCGAGGCTCATGAGCTTCTCGCGCTGATCGTCGTGGCGCGTGTACTCCCGCGACCTGTCGACCATCACCCCGGCCAAGCGCGCCTGCAGGACGGGGATGCGCCGAAGCATCTCGGGGAACAGGTCCGTCGAGAAGGCGGCCACGCGCGTGGCGACGGTGGCGCGGCCCGTCATGGGCGACACCGCCAGCCGCGAGTTGGGAAGCATGCCGGTGATCTTGCCCGCCTTCCTGACGACGACGCGGTCGTCGGGCGATCCCTCCTCGCGACGGGCACGGATCTCGCCCTCGATCACCGCAACCATGTCCGTCGGGGGATCGCCTTCGCGGAACAGGATCTCCCCGGGCTCGAGGTCCAGGATTCGGGCATGCTCGACGAGCCAGCCGATCGCGTCGTCCTCGAGATCGGCGAAGATCTCCACGCGGCGTAGGTCTTGGCCGGTACTCATCGCGCCGCGGCCTGGCCTGGGAACGGGACGAGGGCCACCGGCTCGTCGTCGACTGCGATCAGGGTCGGCTCGACCAAGATGTTCCTCCGTGCGCTGCAACGTTCTGCGTTGGCGGTCATGGTAGCAGGCGGCAGGCGCGCCGTCCGTCCTACTCGGTTCCCGCGGCGGCCTCCGGGGGTGGGAACCGGATCTCGAAGCGGGTGCGTCCCGGCACGGAGGTTACCGAGACGTCGCCCTTGTGCCGCTCCACGATGCGGCGCACCACATCGAGCCCCAGGCCCGTGCCTTCGCCGACGCCCTTCGTGGTGTAGAAGGGCTCGAAGATGCGCGCCTGGATCTCGTCGGGGATGCCGGGCCCGTCGTCGAGGATGACGATCACGGCACGTCCCGCCGTCTCCGCGGTGCTCACGGTGATCTCGCCGCCCTCGTCGATGGCGTCGATGGCGTTGTCCAGGAGGTTCGTCCACACCTGGTTGAGCTCGGCCGGATTGCCGGTCACGCGCGGCGTGTCGGCAGCGAGGTCGATTCGCAGCACGGCGTTCTTGCTGCGGAGCTTGTGGCCGAGCATGGTGAGGGTCGAGCGGATCCCCTGGTGCAGGTCGACCTCCTGACTGCGCGGGGCCTGGTCCATGTGGGAGTAGGACTTGACCGCGGCGATGAGCTCCACGATCCTGCCCGTGGCGTCGGCGATGTCGGCCACCAGACGCCGGAGCGCAAGGTCCGCCGTCAGCCACTCCAGGCTTGCGCCGACCGCGTCCTCGGGTACGCCGTCGGTCAGCTCCTCCAGGTCCGCCGTCGACAGCCCGGCGGCGACGAGCGATTCGGCCGCCGCCCGGGGGTTCGCCAGCTCGCGGGTCGCGAGCCAGCTCGTGAGGGCTTCTTCGGCGTCGCTGCGCTCGAGCGCGTCCACGATGGGAGGCGCCCCACCGTCCGAGGGGTCGGCGACGATGACACGAACGCGGTCCCTGAGGGCCTCAGCGGTACCCGGCTCGAGCCCCCGCAGCGCCATGGCGCTGAGGTCGTCGAGCCGCCGCGCCAGCGTCGCGGCTCGCTGCTGGATGGCCGCGGCCGGGTTGTTGAGCTCGTGCGCCAGCCCGGCCGACAGCTTGCCGAGGCTGATGAGCTTCTCGCGTTGCGCGTCGTGCCGCGTGAACTCCCGCGAGCGGTCGACCATGATGGAGGCCAGGCGCAGCTGCAACTCCGGGATGCGTTCGAGCATGGCGGGGAAGAGCGTGGCCGGGAAATCGGCGGTGCGGAGGCGAGTCAGGGCCCGCATCGTCACGGGCGTATGCGTCATGCGCGACAGCGGCAGCATCCCGGTGATGTCGCCGGCCCGGCGGATCATGATGCGGTCGTCGGGCGTTCCCTTCTCCCGGCGGAACTGCAGCTCGCCTTCGAGGATGGCGTACATGCTGCCGATCGGGTCGCCCTCGGCCCGCACCACCCCGCCCGGCTCGTAGCTCCGGACCTCGCAGCGTTCGGCGAGCCACTGGAGCTCGTCGTCCGCCAGATCGGCGAAGGCGGTGACCTTCCGAAGCTCCTGCGGGTCGATCACAGGTCGGCCAGGTAGCGGTGGATCGAGGACACCGACACGGAGCCCTCGCCCACGCCGGAAGCCACCCGCTTGATCGAGCCGCTGCGCACGTCACCGGCTGCGAAGATCCCGGGCACGCTGGTCTCGAAGGGGTAGGGGTCGCGCTCCAAGGGCCAGTTCCGCAGCTGCCCGTCCTCCGCGATCAGGTCGGCACCGGTCAGCACGAAGCCCTTGGCGTCGCGCCGCACCAAGCCATCGAGCCATTCGGTGTGAGGCAGCGCGCCGATGAAGATGAACAGGCCGGCCGCGTCGACCACCTCGGTGGTGTCGGTGGGGTCGTGCCGGATCACGAGCTGCTCGAGGTTCCGCTCGCCCCTCGCCTCCACCACCTGGGACTGGTTGCGCACCGTGATGTTGGGCGTGCCGCCGATCTGGTCGATGAGGTACTTCGACATCGAGGACGCCAGGCTCTCTCCGCGGATCAGGATGGTGACGCTGCGCGCGAATCGGGAGAAGTACATGGCTGCCTGACCGGCCGAGTTGCCTCCCCCCACCACGTAGGCGTCCCGTCCCTCGACGGTGGGGGCCTCGGTCGCGGCCGCCCCGTAGTAGACACCGGTGCCGGTGAGCTCTTGCAGCCCGGGCGCCTCCAGCCGACGGTACGACACGCCGCTGGCCATCAGCAGCACGTGGCAGAGGACCTGGCTGCCGTCGGCGAAGACGATCCGCCGGCTCGGGCCGTCGACGTGGACCGCCACGGCCTCCTGAGGGCACAGGATGTCGACGCCGAAGCGTCGTGCCTGCGTCGTCGCGCGCCGCGACAGCTCGCTTCCGGCGATGCCCGCGGGGAAGCCCAGGTAGTTCTCGATGCGGGAGCTCTCGCCGGCCTGGCCGCCGGGGGCGTCCCGCTCGACCAACAGCGTCCGCAGGCCCTCGCTGGCGCCGTAGACGGCGGCAGCGAGGCCGGCGGGGCCGGCGCCGATGATAGCGAGGTCGTAGAACGCCGCGTCGGCGTGCGTCTTGAGCCCGAGGCGCTCGGCGACCTGAGACTGGTCGGCGTGGGCAAGCACCGTGCCGTCCGGGAACACCACCGCCGGGAGCTGCGCGTCCGACAGCCCGGCGTCGGCGAGCACACGCCTGGCCTCCGGTACGCTCTCGACGTCCAGGAAGCGGTAGGGCACCTGGTTCCGCGCAAGGAAGTTCCTCAACGCGTGCCCGTCGCGGGTCCAGCGATAGGCGAGCAGCCGCAGCCCGTCGAACGCCGGCCGGTAGTGCGCCTGCCAATCATCCAGGAAGTCGTCCAGCACCGGGAAGAGCTTCTCCTCGGCCGGGTGCCACGGCTTCAACAGGTAGTAGTGCACCTCGGCCTGGTTGATCGCCTCGATGGCGGCGTTGGTATCGGCGTAGGCCGTCAGCAGGATGCGCTTGGCCCTCGAGAAGAACGCGCCGGCCTGCGCCAGGAACTCCGTGCCGCTCATCTGCGGCATGCGCTGGTCGGACAGGAACAGTGCCACTTCGTCGTTGCGCAGGCGCAGCTTCCGCGCGAGCTCCAGGCCCGCGGCGCCCGACTCGGCGGCAAGGACGCGGTATCGATCTCCATACCTGCGCTTCAGATCGCTGGTGATGGCCCGCAGCACCTGCGGGTCGTCGTCGACAGCCATCAGGGCCGGCTTCACCACGATGTTCCTCCCGTGTCCCCAGGTTGTGGTTCGTGAACGCCATCCTACCAGGAACGGGGCGCGCAGGTCAGCTCGGCTCGGCGCCTCCGCCTCCGGGCGACGTCGCCTCCTTGGTGAGCTCGCCCATCATCTCGAGCTGTAGCTGCTGGATCTCCAGCAGCCGCTGCCAGTCGTGCTGCAGCAGGTGATCGAGCTTCTCGTGCAGCAGCCGCACCTCGAGCTCGGCCTTGAGGTTGGTGCGGAAGTCGTACTCCGCGCGCATCCGGTCCTTCGCCTCCTGCCGGTTCTGGCTCATCAGGATCACCGGCGCCTGGAGCGCGGCAAGGCAGGACAGCATGAGGTTGAGCAGGATGAACGGGTAGGGGTCGAACGGGCGCCGCAGCAGCAGGCCGGCGTTGATGGCGATCCACACCAGCAGAACCGCCAGGAAGCCCAGGATGAACGTCCAGGATCCCCCGAAGTCCGCCATGGCATCGGAGATGTGCTCACCGATGCCGCGTTTCTGCTCGAAGCTCTCGTTGACGTTCTCGCTCACCAGGTCCTCGTTGGTGACGGCCTGCACGACCTGGCTCTCGAGCCGGTCGAGCTCGCCGCGGTCGGTCTCGAGCATCGAGCGCACGTACTCGGCGCGGTACCGGTCGAGGTCCTGGCGGCAGATCTGGTCACTGTCGGACCACTCCGGGTGGTCGTGGCGGATCGTGTCGCGCACGCCGCGGCGCACGATCGCTCCCGGCACGAGCTCGCTGGCGGGAAGGGAGCGCCCGCAGATGGGACACCGCTGGTGGGTCGCTGATGCGGAGCTGTCCATGGGGCATCCTACGGCCCGGCGCGGAGCGCCGTGCCTGCCGTGCGAGCTTCGGCGCCGCGGGGCTGCAGCGCGCGCGAGGGGCCGGAGACACCTGCGGCAGGCGAAGCCGCGTGCGCGTCGCCACGCCCAACGTGGCCCTCCCGGAACCTTCACAGTACCTACTCCCGGCTTCCTCGAATGCCGTGCGAGACTCGTCGCAGGAACGAAGGAGGCGACCATGACAACCACGTGTTCGACCGTATCTCGGAGAGCCAGAGCCGAGCGATTCCGCGTCCGCGCGTTCGTATCCTTGACGCTGGTCACATCGGGTGTGATCGTTCTCGGCTCCGGCCTCCTGCTGCTGTTCGCGCCGTCGGGTCGGCTCGCTGCGGTATCGGGGTGGGCGCCGCTGGGGGTGGCTCGACAAGACTGGGTGGCCCTGCATGACGTCTTCGGACTCCTGTGGTTGCCCTTGCTGATCGTGCACGTGGTGCTCAACCGCAAGCCCATCCTGTGCTACCTGCGGGACCGGGTGCGCCGCGCCGCAAAGGTGCGATGGGAAGCCGTCGCGGCCGTAGGGGTCACGTTGCTGCTGGTTGGCGTGACGCTCTCGCGCCCCGCTCCGCTCACGGAGCTTCTGGCGCAGGGGCATGGGGGAGCTGGCAACCAGTCGATCGAACTGAGCGTGGGCGCCGGTGCTGGGCAGCCGACGACACAGGGGGCGCGTGGTCGTGCGGTCGAGTAGGCCGCCACTCCAGGACGGACCGGCGCGGCGCCGACCCACCTCAGGGGCCGGCGCCGGCCGAGAACGTGATGGTCGCCGTCCGCGAGCGCCGTCTATGACGATGGTGCACCAGGAAGGACTCGAACCCTCGACCTACCGCTTAGAAGGCGGCTGCT
>CAZBZU010000055.1:393-23406 GCA_964496495.1 uncultured bacterium | reverse complement strand
CAATCGTCCCCACATTCACATGCGGCTTCGTACGCTCAAACACACCCTTAGCCATCGTCAGTCTCCTTCGAACTCCCCGTGAGGGTGGATACGCTCAGCTCTTGACGAGCTCTTCCTGAATGCTCCGCGGAACTTGCTCGTAGTGGTCGAGCATCATCGTGAAGGTAGCTCGACCCTGCGTCAGGCTCCGAAGATCGGTGGCATAGCCGAACATCTCGGCCAACGGAACGTGGACGGTGACGACCTGCGCGTTGCCGCGAGGCTCCATCCCCTGGATCTGGCCACGCCTGGAGTTGAGGTTGCCGATGACGTCGCCCATGTACTGCTCGGGCGTGACCACCTCGACCCGCATGATCGGCTCCAGCACGGATGCGCCGCCCTGCTTCATGATCTCGCGCACGCCCATCGACGCCGCGATCTTGAAGGCCATCTCCGAGGAGTCCACCTCGTGATACGAGCCGTCGTAGAGCTTGACCTTCATGTCGACGATGGGGAAACCGAGGAGCGGGCCGTTCTGCATCGCTTCCTCGACGCCCTTCTGGACCGCCGGGATGTACTCCTTGGGAATGGTCCCTCCGACGATGGCGTTCTCGAACTCGAAGCCCGCGCCGCGCGCGAGAGGTGCCGCCTGCAGCTTGACGTGGCCGTACTGGCCGCGCCCGCCGGTCTGGCGAACGAACTTGCCTTCGACGTCGACCAGCTTGGTGATGGTCTCACGGTAGGCAACCTGCGGAGCGCCGACATGGGCGTTGACGTTGAACTCCCGCTTCAGGCGGTCGACGATGATCTCCAGGTGCAGCTCGCCCATGCCGGAGATCTTGGTCTGTCCGGTCTCTGCGTCGGACTCGACGCGGAAGGTGGGATCCTCCTCGGCGAGCTTGATGAGTCCGTTCCCGAGCTTGTCCTGGTCCGCTTTGGAGGCGGGCTCGATGGCAACCGTGATGACCGGCTCCGGCACCTCGATCGACTCGAGCTCGATGGGGTGATCGGGATCGCTCAGCGTGTCGCCCGTGCCCGTGTCCTTCAGCCCGATGACGGCGCCCACGTCCCCGGCACCGATGCGCTCGACTTCCTCGCGCGAGTTGGCATGCATCTTGAGCAGCCTGCCGATGCGCTCCCGCTTGCCCTTGGACACGTTATAGACGTAGGACCCGGACACGAACGCGCCCGAGTAGACCCGCACGAAGACCAGCCGACCGACGTAGGGGTCGGTCATGACCTTGTACGCCAGCGCCGCCGTGGGAGCGCTCTCGTCGGCCGGTCTGGCTTCCTCCTCGCCGCTGTCGGGAACCACGCCGCGAACGGCCGGCACGTCGAGCGGGCTCGGGAGGTACCAGGCGACGGCGTCGAGGACCCGCTGCACGCCCTTGTTCTTGAGGGCGGAGCCGCACAGCACCGGGAAGATGCGCTGAGCGATGGTGCCCCCGCGGATGGCGGCCTTCAGCGTCCCGACCGGGATCTCCTCGCCCTCGAGGAAGAGCAGGGCGACATCGTCGTCGACGTCGGCCAGCCGCTCGATCATGAGGTTGCGCTTCTCCTCGGCGGTGGCCCTCCACTCGTCGGGGATGTCGACGAAGCGGATGTCCTTGCCCAGATCGTCGCCGTAGGTGACCGCTTTCATGTCCACCAGGTCGATGATGCCGGCGAAACGGTCCTCCACCCCCATCGGCCATTGGATGGGCACCGCGTTCGCCCCCAGGCGCTCCTGCATGCTGTCGAGCACGAGCTGGAAGTCCGCGCCGGTCTTGTCCATCTTGTTGGCGAACGCCAGCCGCGGCACGCGGTACTTGTCCGCCTGGCGCCACACGGTCTCGCTCTGCGGCTCGACGCCCTGGCTGGCGTCGAACACCGCCACGGCGCCGTCGAGCACGCGCATGCTGCGCTCGACCTCCATGGTGAAGTCGACGTGACCGGGGGTGTCGATGATGTTGATGCGGGTGTCGAGCCAGAAGCACTGCGTCACGGCAGAGGTGATGGTGATGCCGCGCTCGCGCTCCTGCTCCATCCAGTCCATCTGGGAGGCGCCCTCGTGGGTCTCCCCCATCTTGTGGATGCGGCCCGCGTAGAACAGGATCCGCTCCGTCAGCGTCGTCTTGCCCGCGTCGATGTGCGCGGCGATGCCGATGTTGCGGGTCTTGTGCAGGTCAATCTTGGTCTGGGTAGTCATACTCCACCTGTCGGCCGCAGGCCTCCCCGCCTACCAGCGGTAGTGGGCGTAGGCGCGGTTCGCCTCCGCCATGCGCTCGACGTCGTCCTTCTTCTTCACGGCGCCGCCCCGGCCCGCCGACGCGTCCAGGAGCTCGCCGGCGACCCGTTCGACGGCGGTGCGCTCGGGGCGAGCGTCCGAGGCCGCGACCAGCCACCGAAGGCTGAGCGACTGCGCCCGACGCGGGTTGACTTCGATCGGCACCTGGTAGGTGGCGCCGCCGACACGCCGGCTCTTGACCTCGATGCGGGGCTTGACGTTGTCCAGCGCCTGCCGGAACACCTTCAAGGGCTCCTGACCGCTGCGCTCCTGGATCAGGCGGCAGGCACCGTAGAAGATGCGGCTGGCGAGGTTCTTCTTGCCGTCCCGCATGAGCTTGTTCACGAACGCCGTCACCGTGGTGTCGGAGTACACCAGATCGGGCTCGAGCTTGCGGACCTGGGCTCGTCTCCTGCGTCCCATTCTCTACCTCGACCTCAGCCCTTCGGCTTCTTGGTGCCGTACTTGCTACGGCCCTGGTTGCGCTGCACGTACCGGCCCACGCCCACGCCCTGCGCGTCGAGCGCGCCGCGCACGATGTGGTAGCGGACGCCCGGCAGGTCCTTGACGCGCCCGCCCCGGATCAGCACCACGGAGTGCTCCTGCAGGTTGTGCTTCTCGCCGGGGATGTAGGCGGTCACCTCGTAACCGGTGGAGAGCCGCACGCGAGCGATCTTGCGGAGCGCCGAGTTCGGCTTCTTCGGTGTCTGCGTCTTCACGGCCGTGCACACGCCACGCCGCTGCGGCGACCCCTTGAGCGCAGGGGTCTTGGTCTTCTTGGGCAGCTTCTTGCGGCCCTTGCGGAGAAGCTGGTTGACGGTCGGCAGAGCGATCACTCCCTCTTCCTTCTCCCGCGTCACGCGGGCCCGCTCCCGCGGGGCGCCCGCTCCCGGCGGGCGTTGCGACCAAGTTGACGTCCTTCGCGAGATCGGTGTCGCGGGCCAAGTGACGAGCAGCACACGACAAACCTGCCCCCGGACCCATCGCTGCGGGCCAGGGGGAGCCAAACTTGGTGAGTATACCCCGCCAGCGGCGCACATTACAAGATGGTGAATGCGTCCAGCCGCTGTGGCGCCTGGTGCGGTTCCGGCCCCGAGAGATCGCCCCGCCCACCTCGGCCGGCTGGTCGCCCGATGCGGCGATGACAACGCGGGCACACTGCGGGCGCGGCATGCTCTACTGGAGCCACGGGCGGGCCCCGGCCGACGGCCGGGCTGCGCTCGCAAGGGCGGGGCCCTGACGGAAGGGCCCGGCGCGGAGCGTTCCGTGTGCGGAACGTTGGCATGTAGGGTCACTGGGAGGTGATCGCGTGATGAGATTCAGACTGAGATGGCTGGTCGCGCTGCTGGTCGTTGTAGCCGCGTTCGCTCAGGCGCAGCGGGTCGGACTGCTCACCTTCAACGACGTCTACGAGATGCAGGGCGTCGACGGCGGCGCACGCGGCGGCGCGGCGGGGGTTGCCAGCGTCATCGACAACGTCAAGGCCTTCCATCCCCACACGCTGGTGCTCTTCGCCGGCGACCTGCTCTCGCCGTCGGTGATGTCCACGGCCTTCCAGGGCGAGCAGATGGTGAGCGCGCTCAACCGCCTGGGCGTCGACTACGCCACCTTCGGGAACCACGAGTTCGACTTCGGCATCGACGTGCTCAAGCAGCGCATCAAGGAGTCGCGCTTCGTGTGGCTGAGCTCCAACATCCTCGACAGCGCCACGGGCAAGCCCATCGAGGGGTCCCAGGCCGACGCGATGGTGACGGTCAACGGCGTCAAGATCGGCCTCTTCGGGCTCGCCTACGACTTCTCGTCCATCCTCTCCAACGCCTCCGAGGTGACCTTCGAGGACCCGATCCAGACCGCGCAGACCGAGGTCAAGAAGCTCAAGGGCGAGGGCGCGCAGTACATCATCGCCATCACCCACGAAGGTCATGCGCAGGACTGTGAGCTCTCGGCGAAGGTCTCCGGCATCGACCTGATCGTGGGCGGGCACGACCACGCCGCCATGCTGAACACCCAGTGCGGCCACGCGCCGTACATCAAGGCCACGTCCGATTGGCGCGATGTCTGGGACGTGAACATCGACTTCTCGCTGAAGACGCCCGCGCTCACCTACCAGGACATTCCGGTGACCTCGAACACCCCCAAGGACCCCGGCATGCAGGCGCTCGTCGACCGCTATGCCAGTCAGCTCGATGCCAGCTTCGGCAAGGTCCTGGGCACCAGCACGGTAGCGCTCGACGCCGTCGAGAACGACGTGCGCGCCAAGGAGACCAACCTCGGCGACTTCATCGCCGACGCCATGCGGGAGGCGACCAAGTCCGACGTCGCCATCATGAACGGCGGCGGCATCCGCACGGACAAGAGCTACGCCGCCGGCCCCGTGACCAAGAGGGACGTGTACGCCATCCTGCCCTTCGGCAACAAGCTGGTCGCCATCAAGGCCAAGGGCAGCGTCATCAAGGCGGCGCTGGAGAACGGCGTCTCTCAGCGCCAGGACCTCGCCGGGCGCTTCCCGCAGGTCTCCGGCCTCAGCTTCGTGCTCCACCCCAACCAGCCGGTGGGCCAGCGCGTGAGCGACATCATGGTCCACGGGCAGCCGCTCGACGTGAACGCCAGCTACACCATCGCTACCAACGACTACATGTTGGGCGGGGGTGACGGCTACACCATGTTCGAGGGCCAGCCGACGACGGTGTCGCCCGCCGAAGGCCCGCTGCTCGCCGAGGCCGTGGCCAACGCTATCCAGGCGGCCGGCACGATCTCGCCGCAGACCGACGGCCGCATCACCATCCAGTAACGTCCAGGCGGCGCACGGCTCGGGCCGTACGCGGCGGGTGCCCCGGAGCTCACGCTCCGGGGCACCCCTTGCTGTCGGGGGTTTGCGGTCGGGGGCTCGCTGCCGGGTGCTCGAGGCCAGGCGCCCGAACCCGTGCCGGGCCCCTCGCCGAAGCGCCAGCCCTGTGGCCCTCAGATGAGCCAGTAGCGCCCGTAAGGGGCCAGGTCCAGCTGGCCGCGCGAGACGTCCACGAATGCCTGGGTGAGCTGATCGAACGGTTGATACAGCCCGCGCCCGGCCAGCACGGCGGTGTCCAGGCGCTGTGCCGACTCGCTGAAGTTGAAGATCTCCACCAGCTCACCCAACGGGTGCGGCCGCGACAGCAGCAGCAGGTGCGGGTGGTCGACGTCGAGCACGTCCGTGGCGTAGGCGGAGTTGAGCTGCGGGGTGTGCCGCCTGGCCCGCACGATGCGCTCGAGGCCGTGGAAGATGCGCCCTTCCACGGTGCCCACGTCCTTGCGGCGCTCGGCCTTCTCCCAGTCCATGAAGGGGCGGTGCATCCAGCGGTTGTCGCCGGCCTGCTCGGTCTGGCTGGTGTAGCGGTAGTCGTTGGTCATGCCGATCTCGTCGCCCATGTAGAGGAGCGGGATGCCTCCGAAACCGCAGATGAGGGCATGCCCCAGCAGGATGCGCTCGATGCTGAGCGCCACGAGGCGCTCGTCGGTCAGCTCCTGCGCAACTTCCAGGCCTGCCAGGCTGGCGAAGGCGCCCGAGATGCGGCGATCGCCGGTCTTGCGGTTGTGCTGGAACACCGCGCCCCGCGCATGCGAGCCCGGGAACTGTCCGGAGTAGTAGTCCGACAGGAAGGCGCGGTGGGCGGGCCCGGAGAGGCCCACCGCCGCGGCGTCCTCCTCGGTGATGGCCCAACCGATGTCGTCATGACTGCGGATGTAGGTCCCCCACGCGATCGACGCCGGCGTTCGCGGGAACTCCCTCAGGGTGCGGACCATCAGCCGCGTGTCGCGGCTGGCGAGCGCCGACCAGAACTGCACCATCAGCGTGTTGTGATAGGCGATGTTGCTGACCTTGCCGTAGTGGCGCCCGGTGCCGAAGTAGTGGATGAGGTCGTCCGGCGACACGATCGCCTCGGCCTTGTGGGCGACCGCCGGGGTCGCAATGCGCGAGGTGGCGCGCAGCGCCTGCAGGATATCGTGCACCTCGGGCTGGTTCTGGCAGTCGGTTCCCAGGCGCTTCCACAGGAACGCCACCGCGTCGAGCCGGAAGACCTCCACGCCCTTGTTGGCCAGGTACAGCATGGCGTCGACGATCTCCAGGAAGACCTCGGGGTTGGTCCAGTTGAGGTCCCACTGGTAGCCGTTGAAGGTCGTCCACACCCACTTGCCCAGCTCGGGGTAGTAGGTGAAGTTGCCGGGGGCGAAGTCCGGGAAGACCTCGGGCAGTGACTTCTCGTACTCGTCGGGCACCGCGCGATCGTCGTACATGTAGAAGTAATCCTGGTAGCGCGGGTCCCCGTCCGTGGCCGCCAGCGCCCAGGCATGGTCGTCGGCGCAGTGGTTGACCACCAGGTCGATGCACACGCTGATGCCTCGCTCACGCAGTTTGTCGCAGGCGCACTCCAGGTCGTGGATGCCGCCCAGCCGCGGATCGACGTCGCGGTAGTCGGCGATAGCGTAGCCACCGTCGTTCTCGCCCTTGCGGGGACGGAGGGTGTACATCAGGTGCACGTAGTTGACGCCGAGCTCCTCGAGGTAGTCGAGGTGTTCCAGCACCCCCTGGAGGTTGTTGGCGAACCGCTCCACGTAGAACACGTAGCCGAGCATCGCCTCGTGCTGGAACCAGTCGGGAGTGAGGTCGCGCTCGATGTCGAGAAGCTTCAGCGGCTCCGGCCGGGTGCGGTAGTTGCGCGCCATCATCGCCACCAGCCGCTCGAGGAACGCCTCGAAGTCGGGGCGTCTGCCGTAGACCGGCGACAGGCCATCGTGGAGGTTCTGGAAGAAGCGCTCGAGCCGCAGCTCGAAGAGCTGCCGGTCGCGATCGGGAAGTCCGCTCAGTTCGGGGGCGGCCGCAGCCAGCGTCCGCGCCAGGCGACGCCGGACCTCGGGGGCCAGGAGGGCAGCGTTCTGCACCCCACCGTTATACCAGCGAGCCCGACAGGGACAGCGCCTACCGCATCACTTCAGGGAGCGCGCCGGTGCCGAGGGCCGGCCTCCGCATCGCCCTGCCCAGCGGCCAGCCGGGCGCGCACCACCCGCTCCTCGGCGGCCTCCAGGGTGTCGGCCGTGGCCGTCAGGTGTCCCATCTTGCGGCCGGGACGGGGCGCGTCCTTGCCGTAGAGATGCAGGGCTACCCCGGGAACGGCAAGCGCCGGGCGCCAGTCCGGCATCTCCGGCCCCCACAGGTCCCCCAGCAGGTTCGCCATGGCGGCGGGACGCCGCACCGCGGTGGAGCCAAGCGGCAGCCCGGCCACGGCACGCAGCTGCTGCTCGAACTGGCTCGTCTCCGCCCCCTCGATGGTGAGATGCCCGGAGTTGTGCGGCCGCGGCGCGATCTCGTTCGCCAGCAGCCTGCCGGAGACGTCGAGGAAGAACTCCACGCAGGCCACGCCGACCAGCTCGAGCCCTTCGAGCACCGCCTCCGCCACCGCGCGCGCCTCCTCGCCGACACGCTCCGGGAGCGCGGCCGGAGCGGACGACAGGTCGAGGATGTGGCGCCGGTGCCGGTTCAGCGACGCGGCGTAGGCCGCAACCTCGCCACCGGCGCTGCGCCCTGCGACCACGGACAGCTCGGCAGCGAGCTCCACGAAGCGCTCCACCACGACCGGCTGGTCGGCGGTCGCAGCCGCGGCGCGCCCGATGCCGGCCTCGTCGGCCACCAGCACCTGTCCCTTGCCGTCGTACCCGAACCCCGCCGTCTTCACCACGCAGGGGGTGCCGATCTCGCGCACGGCCGACACCAGATCGCCGCCCGCCGGCACCTCCCGGAAGGCGACATGAGGAACGCCCAGCTGCGCCAGGAAGCGCTTCTCTCGCGCACGGTGCTGGGTCAGGTGGAGGGCCGTCACACCGGGACGCACCTCGGCGTGCTCGGCGGCCGCCGCCAGCGACGCGCTGGGGATGTTCTCGAACTCCAGGGTGACCACGTCCACCGCGGACGCGAAGCTCGCCACCGCCTCGGCGTCGGCGTAGGCTGCCACCACCTCGCGGTCCGCGAGCTGGCCGGCGGGCGAGCCGGCCGAGGGCGACAGCACCGCGACGCGGTACCCCATCCGGCGCGCCGCCTGCGTGAACATGCGGCCGAGCTGCCCGCTGCCGAGCATGCCGATCGTGGCGCCCGGGCCCAGTGGCCTCACGAGCTCACTCCGGCAGGTAGGTGTCGGTCGGGAGGCGGCTGCCGGCGGCGTCGGACGTCTGGCGCTGACGGTAGCGGCGAAGCCGGTCGCCAAGCTCGGGGCGACCTCGCGCCACGATGGCGGCCGCCAGCAACGCCGCGTTGACGGCTCCGGAAGCGCCGATGGCGAGCGTGCCTACCGGCACCCCGCGCGGCATCTGAACGATCGACAGCAGCGAGTCGATCCCCTTGAGCGCGCGGCTCTCGACCGGTACCCCCAGCACCGGCAGGCTCGTCTGGGCGGCCACCATGCCGGGCAGGTGAGCCGCGCCGCCGGCCCCGGCGATGATCACCTCGAGCCCGCGGTCGGCCGCGCCGAGCGCGAAGGAGCGCATGCGCTCGGGCGTGCGGTGCGCGGACACCACCAGGCAGGCGTGCGGCACCGCCAGCTCCTCGAGCACGGCGTCCGCATGGCGCATGGTGTCCCAGTCGCTGGAACTGCCCATGATGACGGCGACCAGCGGGGGCTCGCCGCTCTTCCCAGTGGTGGGTGTGGCTCCGGTCATGGTCCCTCCCGTCGTGCGGCCGGCGCCGACCGGGCGCCGTGACCCGCTGTGGCGCGCCGCAGCCGGTCGCGAACGGCCAGCCATGCCGGCCCGCCGGGGGCGGCCTCGATGAGGATGCGCCGGCAGCCGGCGGCGTCCAGACGCCGGAGTGCCGCGTAGAGCTCCCGGGCGAACCCTTCCGGCTCCGCCGGAAGCGCCATCCACACGCCCGCGAAGCCGCTCGGCGCCGGCCGCCGCGCCAGCACCCCGACGCCCGCCTCACCCGCGATCGCCCCGTTCGCCAGGGCGTCGAGAGCCGCGGACGCGACGAGCTCGCTGGGGGTGACCGGCGCATAGTGGCTTGGCAGGCCGCCAGGCGCCCGCACGGTCGGCGCGGCGAGCGCCGGCGCCTCTCCCGGCTCCAGCTCCTCCGCCAGCGGCTCGGCAAGCGGCAACGGCTCGCCGAGGACGGCCTCGATCGCCTCGCGCGGTACGCCGCCCGGCCGCAGCAGGCGCGGGCGCCGGCCACTGAGGTCCACGATGGTGGACTCCAACCCTACCCGGCAGGCTCCACCGTCGAGCACCAGCACCTCCTGGTCGGCGAACTCCTCCGCCACGTGCGCCGCGGTGGTCGGGCTGACGTGTCCGAAGCGGTTGGCGGAGGGTGCCGCCACGCCGTCGCCGAAGGCGCGCAGCAGGCGCAACGCCAGCGGGTGGTCCGGCACGCGCAGGCCGACCGTGGGCTGACCGCCGGTAACGGCATCCGGCACGCCCTCGGCGCGCTCCAGCACCAGCGTCAACGGGCCCGGCCAGAACACCTCGGCCAACCTGTGGCCCGCGGCCGGCAGCTCGCGCACCCAGCCCGCGAGCGCCGCGGCTGCCGCCAGGTGGACGATGACCGGATGCCCGCGAGGGCGCCGCTTGGCTCGGTAGATGCGGGCCACCGCCTCGGGGTCGCGGGCGGCGGCCCCCAGGCCGTAGACGGTCTCCGTCGGGAACGCCACCAGCGCCCCCCGGCGCAGCGCCTCGACCGCCACGGCCACGTCGGCCTCAGAGCTGGACAGCACCCGGCTCACGTCGGGCAAAGCATACCCGAGGCCCCCGCCCGGAACGCTCACGCGATCAACAGCACCCGCAGGTCGTTGACGTTGGTGCGGGTGGGGCCGGTCACGAGCAGCCCGCCCACGCTCTCGAGCAGCGTGTAGCTGTCGTTGCGCGCCAGCGCCGCTGCGCCCCCCGCCCCTCTACAGGCCGCCGTCTCCGAGGGGCCCAGGATCGCCCCGGCATTCTCTCCGGTGCCGTCGATGCCGTCCGTATCTGCGGCCAGCAGCCATATCGGGGCGCCCTCCGGCAGTGCCAGGGCACAGGCCAGCGCGAACTCGCCGTTACGCCCGCCGCGGCCGGCGCCGCGCACCGTGACGGTGGTCTCACCGCCGGAGAGCAACGCGCAAGGGCGCCGGAAGGGCTGGCTCCGAACGAGCACCTGGCGCGCCAGCGCGGCGTGCACGCCCGCCACGACCCGTGCCTCGCCGGCAATGGCGTCCGACAGCACGTGCGCCTGCCAGCCGCGGGCGCTCAGGGCGCCCGCGGCGCCATCCAGCGCCGTCTGCGCCGAGGCTACGACCACGGTGCGCGCCGCGGCCAGACGCGGGTCGCCGGGCTTCGGCGTGTCCTGGCGCTCGCCGCGTGCGCCGGCCGCCAGCTGCGCGCGCGCGGCGGACGCCGCGATGCCGTAGCGGTCGAGGACGGTCAGGGCGTCCTGGTAGCTGGTGGGATCGGCGACCGTCGGCCCGCTTGCGATGGCGGCCGGATCGTCCCCGACGACGTCCGAGACCACCAGGGTCACGATCCGCGCGGGCGCCGCGGCCAATGCCAGGCGACCGCCCTTGACCCCGGAGAGATGCTTCCGGACGCAGTTGATCTCCTGGATGTCGGCACCCGAGCGAAGCAGCGCCTCGGTCACCGCGGCCAGGTCGTCGAGCGACAGGCCGTCGGGCGCGCATAGCAGCGCCGACCCGCCACCCGACACCAGGCACAGCACCAGGTCGTCCTCGCCGGCATTGAGGACCAGCTCCACGATCTCGCGCGTGGCCTCCACCCCGGCCGCGTCCGGGACCGGATGGCCGGCCTCGCGCACCGCGATCCTCCCGGCGTCCACGGCGTGGCCGTAGCGTGTCGCCACCACGCCCGTGAGCGCCACCTCGGGGCCGTAGTGGGCGTCGACGGCCCGCGCCATCGCGGCAGCCGCCTTTCCGGCCCCGACCACCAGCAGGCGCCCGGCGGGCGGCGCGGGGAGATGCGGCGTGAGCGCCGAGCCCGGGTCGGCGGCGGCGACGGCCGCATCGAAGGCCGCTCGGAGGTCCCGTTTGTTGCGCTCGTCGTGTGGTTGGCGCACGCCAGCCTCCGCTCTCGACGTCGGATCGCTCGTCCGCCACCGAATCCCGTCCAGCAGGGCGCCGTCCGTCAGCGGGCGATGAGGCTAGAATACAGGCATGTTCGCGATGTTCCGCCGTCAGGATCCACGCTTCCGCGACGAGGGCAACTTCCTGCTGGCTCAGGTGCGTACGGCCCGCAACGGCGAGGTCATCCGCGTGCGGTTGTCCAAGACCAGCGAGATGAGCACCCAGGGCAGCGGCTACTTCGTGCGCAAGGTGCTCGTGGCACCGGACTCCCTGGACCAGGCGGTGCTCGAGGTCACGACCAACCGGGCGCACAAGGTGACGCTCGCCGTGGTCGACGGAGGCGAGCTGATCCCGGTGCGGCAGTGGGAGCTTTGAGCGCGCGCCTGGTCACTGCGCGCTGACGATGTCCGGCCGAAGGCTGGCCGCCTCGCGCAGGTAGATGTGCCGCATCTCGTCCTGCGCCCTGCGAGTGTTCACCTGCATCATCACCCGTACGCAACGCGGCAGGCGCCCCGGGACGGGGATCTCCTGGTTGCAAAGCAGCGGAACCCTGGTCATGCCCAGCGCTCGCGCGGCCTCGGCCGGGAAGGTGGAGCGGAGGTCCTGGGTGGTGGTGAAGAAGATCGCGGCGATGACGTCGAAGTCCGCGATGCCGTTCTCCTTCAGCATCACCTCGAGGAGCTCACGCGTGGCCTCGAGGATGCTGTCGGGGGCGTCCGCCTCCACGGTCGTGGCCCCGCGGATGCCTCTCACCCAGTAGGGTCGCTCCATGGCGGGGAGTCTACCAGACCGCCCCGGCGTACAACGGCCGGGCACGGCGCGCGCCCTGCTAGCGTGACGCCATGCCGGCACGCGAGCGCCCCGCCGAGCCTCTGTGGTTCGATCTGACCACCGACCAGCGCGCCCTACTCGGGCCCCTGCGCGAGTACCTGCGAGCCGAGGTTGCGCCGGGCGCCCAGGAGCGCGACGCGAGCGCGTCCTTTCCGCACGACCTCGTGCGAGGGCTGGGCGCCATGGGCGTGTTCGGCATGCAGGTGCCAGAGCGCTACGGCGGCGCCGGGCTGGACACCGTCACCACCGCCCGCATCCTCGAGGAGATCGCGGCCGTCGACGGCTCGCTGTGCCTCACGGTGGCCTCGCACAACTCGCTGTGCACCGGCCACCTGCTGCAGGCAGCCGACGAGGCGCAACGCGAGCGCTACCTACCGGCGCTGGCGAGCGCCGAGCGGCTCGGCGCCTGGTGCCTCACCGAGCCCGGGTCCGGCTCCGACGCCGCCGCCCTCACCACCCGCGCCGCTGAGCAGGATGACGGCACCTTCGTCGTCAATGGCGCCAAGGTGTTCATCACCCAGGGCACGGTGGCGGGCACCTACGTGGTGATCGCCCGCAGCGATCCTCCCGTGCAGGGGCGCGGCAGGGCCGACGGCATCAGCGCGTTCGTGGTGGACGGCGACAGCCCCGGGCTGCTGCGCGGCACCCCGGAGGAGAAGCTCGGCCTGCACAGCTCCGACACCACCCCGCTCGTCTTCGAGGACCTTTCCGTCCCCGCCGAGAACCTGCTCGGCCGTCGCGGCCGAGGCTTCGACGACGTCAAGGTGGTGCTGGACGGCGGACGCATCGGGATCGGGGCGATGGGCATCGGGCTGGGCCGCGCGGCGCTGGAGATCGCAGCCCGCTACGCCTTGGAGCGTCAGCAGTTCGGCCGCCCCATCGCCCGCCACCAGGCGGTCGGCTTCAAGCTGGCGGAGATGGCCACCGAGCTGGAGGCGGCCAGGCTACTGGTGCTCAAGGCGGCGACGTTGCGGGACGCCGGCCTGGACCACACCCTGGCCGCGTCGATGGCCAAGCTGAAGGGGAGCGTCGCGGGCGTGGCCGCCTGCGACGCGGCCATCCAGATCCTCGGCGGCTACGGCTACGTACGTGACTACCAGGTGGAGCGGCTGTGGCGCGATGCCCGGCTCACGCGGATCGGCGAGGGCACCGACGAGATCCAGCACCTGGTGATCGCGCGAGAGCTGCTGTCGCAGCTCGGCGGCTGAGCCCGCGGGTCGCCGGGCGGCTCGCTCGTTGCCTCACGCCGCGCACGCCACGGTCGCCGTGGTCGCGTCGGCGGCCTCGGGACCTACCAGCTCCAGCGCCTCGGCCAGCAGCTCGGGGCCGGCCCCCGGACGCTGCGTGCCCTCGGTGAGGTGCCGGCGCCAGCGCCGGCCGCCCGGAACGCCGCGGAAGAGCGCCAGCTGGTGTCGGACGAGCGCGTGCAGGGTGGCCCCCTCGCCGAGCCTCGCCTCGACGTACGGAAGCATCCGCTCGACCAGCTGGCGGCGCGTCACCTCCCCGGCGCCCCCCTCGAGCGACGGGTGGAAGCGCGCGTCCACCCCCATCAACACCAGTGGGTCCTCGTAGACGGCGCGGCCCATCATCACCCCGTCGACGCCGGTGAGGTGGGCCGCGACCGCCTCCAGGTCGCGGACGCCGCCGTTCAGCTCCACCGTCAGGCCCGGGCGATCGCGCTTGAGGCGGTGCACGTCCGCGTAGCGCAGCGGCGGAACCTCGCGGTTCTCCTTGGGGCTGAGGCCGGACAGCCAGGCCTTGCGCGCATGGACGGTGAAGGCATCCGCGCCGGCGGCCGCGACGACGTCCACGAACTGGAGCATGTCGCGGTAGCCGTCGAGCTCGTCGATGCCGATACGGTGCTTGACGGTGACGGGAAGGTCGGTTGCGGCCCGCATCGCTGCGACCGCGCGGGCCACCGCCTCCGGGCGGGCCATCAGCACGGCGCCGAAGTCGGCGGCGGCCACTCGCGGGCTGGGACACCCCACATTGAGGTTGATCTCGTCGTAGCCGTGATCCTCGCCGATGCGAGCGGCCTCGGCGAGCTCCTGCGGCTCGACGCCGCCGAGCTGAAGCGCCAGGGGCCGCTCCTCGCGATGGTACGCCAGCAGCCGCGCGCGGTCGCCGCGGAGCACGGCGCGCGCGGCGACCATCTCGGTGTAGAGCAGGGTGTGGCGCGTGATCCCCCGCAGCAGATAGCGGAAGTGCCGGTCGCTGCGGTCCATCATCGGCGCGACCGAGAGCGGGCGCGCTCGCGCCCGGCGGCTCACGGCCGCCCCGCTCCCGCCGCGACGCGCCTCGGCTTGCGGAACGCGACGTCCTCCCACACGCCCTCCTCCACCAGGCTCAGGGCCGGGTTCAGCTCGCGGAAGTACGCCACCACCCCTTGCACCAGGTCCTCGGGGGTCGAGGCGGCCGAGCTCACCCCGACGCGGGTCACGCCGGCCAGCCAGGAGGCACGGATGTCACCGGCGGACTCGATCCGCCGCGCCTGGGGGCACAGCTCCTCGGCGAGCTCGAGCAGGCGCATGCCGTTGGAGCTGCTGGCGCTGGTGACCACCAGCAGCAGGTCCACCTCGCCCGCGATCCGGCGGACGGCGTCCTGCCGGTTCTTGGTCGCGTAGCACAGGTCGTCGGCGGGAGGCACCACCAGCGCCGGGAAGCGCCGCTTCAGCAGCTCGACGGTGCGCATGGTGTCGTCGACCGACAGCGTGGTCTGCGTCAGCACCACCACCCTATCCGGGTCCGGGACCTCGACGGTGGCGGGATCGGCGAGCTGGGGGTCGTGCTTGCGGTTGCCGAGGACCGATACCACGGTGGTCTGCTCCGGCGCCTCGCCGCGCGTGCCGACGACCTCTTGATGTGCGGTGGAGTCCCCGATCAGGAGGATGTGGTAGCCGCGCGCGGCATACTTCTTGGCCTCGCTGTGCACCTTGGTGACCAGCGGGCAGGTGGCGTCGACGACGTCCGATCCGGCGCGAGCGGCCTGCCCGCGCACCTCCGGCGAGACGCCGTGAGCGCTGAAGACCACGGTGGCTGGCCCGCCGCCCGCGGACGCCAGCTCGGCGAGGTCCTCGACGAAGCTCACGCCCTCCTCGCGCCCCAGGCGCTCCACCACGGTGCGGTTGTGCACGATGGAGTGGTAGACGGTGGGCGCGGGCTCGCCGCGCTCCCGGCTCTCGCGCGCGGCGTCCTGCACAGCCGCGATTGCCATCACCACGCCGGCGCAGAAGCCGCGCGGCCTGGCGAGGTAGAGGGTCTCGACCATCCCCCGATTGTACCGGCGGCCGGCGGCCGATCCCCGTCGCTCGGGCGCCCTCGGCGGGCGCCGTGCGCCGCCCGCAGGTGGCTGCGCGGGGCCGGCGAACGCCGTCTCGGCGCGGCTTGACCCCGCTTTCGAGGCGGTGGTACGATTCTCCCCTGGCCGCGCGCGACAGACCCCCGCGGGGGCGATTAGCTCAGTCGGTTAGAGCGCGTCGCTGATAACGACGAGGTCGGTGGTTCGAGTCCACCATCGCCCACCAGGCTCCGGCGCACCCTCGAGGAGGGTGCGCCGCTTGCGTGGCCGTCCGGCGCCGCCGGCGTTCCAGACAGGGGTGGATGCTAGGGAGCGAACACCGAGCGCTGCGCGGCCAGCGTCAGACTCAGGTGCAGCAAGGCGTTGCCGCGTTCCACGCTGAGGGTCACGCGCTGACCGATCCGCTTGCCCCGCACGAGCGCCAGCAGGTCGTAGAAGGTGGGCGTGGGACTGCCGTCGATGGCGGTGATGACATCGGCCCGGGGCACCGTGACGACCTGCCCGTTGGCACCCGTCTCGCGCTGCTCCCGGAAGCTGCGCAGCCCGGCCCGGTCGGCGGGGCCGCCCGGCTCGACCTGCCACACGATCACCCCTGCCCGGGGACCCAGGTAGGCGTCGCTGGTGGCGGGATCGTAGTCGAAGCCCGGCCGCCAGGCGAACCCCACCACCGGCACGTCGCGCTTCTCGCCCGCCTCCAGGTGCTTCACCAGCCCGCCGTCGGCCGCAACCGGCACGGCATACGACGCGTACCCGCTGGGCAGCTTGACGCCTCGCAGGAAGGGGGGCACGAACCTGTCGGTGGTCATGGCGGAAGGATCGAAGCTGATGTAACTGACCACGCCCACGGCCTCGCCGTCGGCGTTCACCACCGGCCCGCCCGAGTCTCCGGGCGCCAGCGAGGTGGTCATCTCGATGGTGTTGTCCGCGAAATCGGGTCGGCCGGGTTGCACCCCGAGCCGCGTGACCTTGCCCGCCCTGGCCTGCAGGAACTGGTCGCGGCTGTCGCCGACGGCAACCACGTCCGTGCCGGGCCGCGGCAGCCGGGCGCCGAGCGGCAGGAACGGCACCGTCCCGTCGACCTTGGCCTGCAGCACCGCCAGGTCGTGATAGGCGTCGAAGCCCACCAGGGAAAGGGTGAACTCGCGACGGTCGGGCGCCACCGCCACGTAGCGCACCGGGCACGGGGCACCCTGGCTAGCGGCGTCCACCACGTGGTAGGCGGTGAGAACCAGGCCGCTTCCGCTCACGAAGAAGCCGGTGCCGATGCCGATCGCCTGGCCGCCGCGCTGCGCGCTGCAGCGTCCCTCGATCCTGAGGCTGGCGCGCCGCGCCCTCTGGAAGGCCGACTCCAGCGCTCCGGTGGGCTCGACCACCGGCGGCAAGCCGCGTGCCACGTGGCGCACCGGCGGCCGGTGCGGCACGCCGACGCCGACCGCGGCGACCACGATCAGCGCCACGATCAGAAGCCACGTCAGCGGGCGGACGCCGCGCGTTCGATCCCGCGGCCACTCCTCCGGCGCCGGCAGCCCCGCGAACGGCTCCTCGGGTCCAGCGGCCGCCGGTCCGTCCTGGGGCGGGAGGTCCGCGCCTCGCTCGCCGTCGTCGTGCGCCATGCCTCATTATGCGGGGCGGCACGGCACGCGCCCCGCGCCGGCACGACAGCGCCGTCCCGCGCGCCGTCGTGGTGGGGGGCGGCGGTATCATGCTCGGCATGACGCATGACGCAGACCAGCCGGGCGACAGCGACTACCGGGGCAAGCTGGCCGCCATCGGCCGGGCCCTGGCGGAGTGGAACGGGCCCATCGTCCTCATAAGCCATGTCGAACCCGACGGCGACGCCCTCGGCAGCACGCTCGCCCTCAAACGCGCGCTGGCGGCGCTCGGCAAGCAGACGCTGCTGCCGCTCGAGCCGCCCCGCTTCCTGGCCTTCCTGGCCGAGGAAGGGGAGCTCAGCCCGCCCCTCGAGCGGCTACCGGACGGTGCCCTCCTGGCCGTGCTCGACGCCGCGGACAGCGCGCGCGCCGTTGGGGCCCCCTTCGAGGGGGCCCGCTACGTCATCAACATCGACCATCACGGAACCAACGATTGCTTCGGCGACCTTGCGCTGGTGGAGCCGGGCAAGGCCGCCACGGCGCTGATCGTGAAGGACCTGCTCGACGTCATGGCCTTCCCCTGGACCGCCGCCGTGGCGACGCCCTGCCTGACTGGCATCATCACGGATACCGGCAACTTCCGGTTCGGCAATACCGACCGCGAGGTGCTGGAGGCCGCGGGCGCCCTGATCGACGCGGGCGTCCCCTACGCCGAGCTGACCGACCGCCTGCAGTGGCGCCATCCGGACTACTTCCGCATGCTGGGCGAGGTGATGGCCACGGTCGGCTTCCATCTCGACGGCAGGCTGGTGACGGCGCGCCTAACGGCCGCCATGCGCGAGCGCATCGGTGACAGCGATGACGACTCCGACGACTACGTGGGCCTGATCCGCTATGCCGAGGGCTGCAAGGTGGCCTGCCTGCTCAAGGAGCGAGGGGACAGCGTCAAGCTGAGCGTCCGCAGCCGCGACGGGGTATCGGCCCAGGCGATCTGCCTGCGTCTGGGAGGCGGTGGGCACACGGCCGCCGCTGGCGCCACGGTGCACGGCAGCCTCGCGGAGGCCGAGCGCCAGCTGGTCGACGCCACGGCCAAGGAGCTGGCGCGCCAGCCGGCCTAGGCTTCTTGACAAGCCCGACCGGCGCGTCCCTCAGGCGGACGTGGCGTACCGTGCGGCGATGTCGCCGGCGTCGGCCGCCAGCGCGGGAAGCGCGTCCTGGTCGATGCTCGTGCGCAGACTTTGGGCCTCCAGCCAGGGCAGCACCCGCTCGCTCGGCAGGTTCCCCACCAGGGCATCCCCGGCGAACGGGCAGCCGCCGACGCCGGCCAGCGCACCTTCGAACCAGCGCACGCCGGCGCCCACGGCCACGGCAAGCAGCGGCCGCCAGCCGTTCGCGCGGGCGTGGAGGTGCAGGCCGAGCGCGGCCGGCCGGGTGACGGCTGCCAGGACGGCCGCGACGGCCGCGGCATCGGCTCGACCGACGGTGTCCGCCAGGGCGATGCGCGCCACGCCCATGTCGCGCAGCCGCGCCACCGCCTCGGAGGTGTCGCCGGGCTGCCAGGGCTCGCCGTAGGGGTTGCCGAAGCCCATGGAGAGGTAGACCACCAGCTCGCGCCCGGCGGCCTCCGCCCCCAGGAGTAGCCTCGCCACCAGCGGCCAGGAGTCGCGCAGGGACCGCCCCAGGTTGCGGCGCTGGAAGGTGTCGTTGACCGACAACGGGAAGCCCACGCTGGTGACCGAGGGAACCGAGAGCGCGCGCTCCAAGCCCCGCTCGTTGCCGACGATGCAGAGCAGATCGGCGCCTAAAGGCGGCGTCAGGCCGTCCAGCACCCGCTCCGTGTCTGCGAGCTGGGGTACCGCGCGCGGCGAGACGAACGAACCGAGGTCCAGGTGGCGGAAGCCGGCCCGCAGGAGCGCCTCGAGATGCGCCCGCTTGCGAGCCTCGGGGATGACGCCTGGCAGCCCTTGCCAGGCGTCGCGCGGGCACTCAACCCAGGTCACCTCGTCGCCCCGCGGAGCGCCAGGCACGGTCGCGTCACTCGGCACGCCCGGAGTCTAGCGCAGCTGCCGAGCCCGCGGTCGGAGCCTCGCGAGCCGCCGACTATACTGGACGCCGTGCTGCGGACCTTGGAGCTGCGCGACTTCGCCATCGTCGACGCCCTCGAGCTGGAGCTGTCGCCGGGCTTCAACGCGCTCACGGGCGAGACCGGCGCCGGCAAGTCGATCCTCATCGATGCCCTGACGCTGCTGTGCGGCGGCCGGGCGGACAGCGGGCTGATCCGCGCCGAGCGCGAGGCGGCCCTGGTCCAGGGGCAGTTCGAGGACGCCGGCTTCGCCAGCGCGGCCCGCCGGCTGGCACGTAGCGGCCGCCACAGCGCACGTCTCGACGGCGAGATCGTCACGGTAGCCGAGCTGGCGGAGCGCAGCTCGGAGCTGGTGGCCGTCTTCGGCCAGCACGGCGCCACCGAGCTCGGGCGGCCAGGCGACCAGCGGGCCCAGCTCGACCGCCTGCTCGACCCCGCGGCCCGCGAGGAGCTGCAGCGCTATCGACAGCATCACCGCCGCCTGCAAGAGGTGGGGCGGCGCCTCGACGAGCTCGGCGAGGCCTCCCGGGACCGGGCGCGGCGCGTGGACATGCGCAGCTTCCAGATCAAGGAGATCGATGACGCCGCGTTGACCCCCGGCGAGGACGCGCGTCTCGTGGCCGAAGCCGAGGCCCTGCGTCATGCCGAGAAGATCCGGCTCGGCGCCGGACGCGCCTTCGAGGAGCTCTCGGGCGCCGAGGGCAGCGCCTCCGAGCGCGCCGCCGCGGCGCTGCACGAGCTGCAGGGGGCGGCTCGCCACCAACCGGGGCTGGCCGCGCTCGTCGGCGACCTCGAGCAAGCCGTGGCCGGTCTCCAGGCGGTCGCCGGCGAGGTCGAGGGCTTCCTCTCGGACTTCGACGCCGACCCCGCGCGGGTCGACGCCGTTCAGGCTCGCTTGGCCCGACTCGAGGCGCTGCGCCGCAAGTACGGTGCCACCCTCGACGAGGTACTGGCCTTCCGCGCCGCCGCCGCCGCCGAGCTCGAGCGGCTGGCCGGCGCCGAGGAGGACAGTCGCGCGCTGGAAGCCGAGGCGGCGGCGCTGCAGCAGGAGCTGCTGGCGTTGGCGACGGCTCTGAGCGAGGCGCGACAGCGGGCGGCCGAGACGCTCGAGCGCGCCGTGGTGCCGTTGCTGGCCGAGCTGGGCATGGAGAGCGCACGCTTCGAGGTGGAGCTGAGCACGCGCGCGGAGCTGGGTCCCCACGGTCGGGATGCGATCCGCTTCCTGTTCGTCGCTCATCCCGGCGAACCCCTGGCACCGCTGGCGTCGGTGGCGTCGGGTGGCGAGCTCTCGCGCCTGATGCTGGCGCTGCACCTCGTCACCGGCAGCGACGTGCCCGTGCTGGCGTTCGACGAGATCGACGCCGGCATCGGCGGGGGCACGGCCCGCGCGGTCGGCGCGCTGCTGCGCCGCCTGTCCCGCGGCCACCAGGTGCTGGTGGTCACCCACCTTCCACAGGTGGCGGCGTTCGCCGACGCGCAGTACTCGGTGACCAAGGAGACCCTCGACGACCGCACGGTCACGCGGGTGACGCCGCTGGCTGACGGCGCTCGGCGCGAGGAGCTGGCCCGCATGCTGTCGGGCCGGGTCACGCCCACCTCCCTGCAGCACGCCTCGGAGCTTCTCGAGCAGGCCACCGCCGCCGCGGGCGAGTGACATGACTCGTTCTGGACGGTGTCGCCGCGGACGTCGGTCGGCGTCACCGCACGCCCTCGCCAGTGCGCTAGACTGCGGACAAGGAGTTGATCGGTGGACGCAGAAGGACGTTTCGAGCGCACTCACTGTCCGGAGTGCGGAAGCGATGACACCATCACCTACCACTATGTCGAAGGGTTCACGGAGCTGGAGTGTCAGGCGTGCGGCTACCGCTCGGACGCCGAGGAGTTGAGCGCCCTCCAGCGCTTCAGTGGTGAGGTGCTGGAGTCCCTGGACGTCGACAACGAGCTCCCGCCGGTACCCATGACGGCGATGAAGGCTTGATCTCGTGAATGCCGACCGCCCCACCCCCGCCGACCGCGCGGCTGCGGGTGCGGCCGGCGCCGAGCGCGCCCAAACCCATGAACCCGATCCCGGAACCGCGGCCGCCAAGGCCGGAGGGCAAGGGGCCAGCGCGCCCCGGCCCGCGAAAGGAGAGGCTATGGACGTCAAGGTGGTCCTCAGCTCGGACGAGATCATCCGAGGCCTCAAGCACTATCGGCGCATCGCCAAGCAGGACCTCCTCCGCTCAGCCGAGACCGACCAGCCGGACGCCTTCCGCCGCCATGCGGAGGCCCGCCGGATGGTGTACGCAGACCTCACCGAGATCGCTCAGAATCGCAGCCCGGCCGACGTCGTGCGCGAGGCACTGCGCCGTTACCAGGAGCTGCCATTCGTCACCGGCACCGAAGATGCCGCCTTCACCGAGATCAAGGGCCAGGAGAACGCCCTGGAGAACTTCTTCCTCATGATCGGCCTCGAGCCGAAGGTGCGCCGCGAGGTGCGGAGCCAGCGGCCGCCACTCGACAACGCTGCCCACTGAGCGGCGCCGGCGCGGCGGGGCGCCCTGCCTCACGTGTTATGACTGGGCCGTGACGCTGCAGGAGTTGGAGCGGCGAGCGGCCGAGCGGCCGGACGCGCTGCGAGAGCTATCGGACAATCTGGTCTTCGGCGAAGGCGATCCCGACGCTCGCCTGATGCTGGTCGGCGAGGCACCCGGCGAGGAGGAGGACCGCGCCTGCCGCCCATTCGTGGGGCGCGCAGGGCAGCTGCTCGACCGCGTCCTTGCTAGCGTCGAGCTGGACCGCGACGACATCTACATCACCAACATGGTCAAGTTCCGCCCACCGGGGAACCGCAACCCCCGACCCGAGGAGATCGCCGCGAGCGAGCCGGTGCTGATCGAGCAGATCCGGCTGATCCGGCCTCAGATCATCGCCACGCTCGGCAACGTGCCCACGCAGTACTTCCTCGGCACCAAGGATGGCATCACCCGTACGCATGGCAAGTGGTTCGAATGGCACGGATTGCAGGTCTTCCCGCTCTACCACCCGGCCTACCTGCTGCGGAACCCGAGCCGCGAGCGCGGCGGCCCCAAGTGGCAGACCTGGCAGGACATGCAGGAGTTGGTGCGGGCCCTGAGCGCGCTTCCGCCCAAGGGGCCGGCGCTGCACATCGACACGGCCTCCCAGGAGGGGCTGTTCTGAGCCGTCCTCGGGACGCGCGCCTCAGGGGGTTGGTCCGGACCCTGCGGGTGCTTCGCCCGTGCGTTCCCGGGGAAGCAGGCGAGGGTGGCGAGCCCGGCAGGATGGCGGCCGCTCGCTCCGGCGCGGCGGAGACGGCGTGAGGGCCCTGATCCAGCGGGTCAGCCAGGCCGCCGTGCGGGTTGCGGGCGAGGTGGTGGGCCACACCGACAACGGCTTCCTGGTGCTGCTCGGCGTGGCGCCGGGCGACGACGACGCCCTGGCGCGCCGCCTGGCGGACAAGGTCCGCAAATTGAGGGTCTTCGAGGATGATCGCGGGCTGATGAACCGTTCGCTGCAGGATGTCGGTGGCGGCTGCCTGGTGGTGAGCCAGTTCACGCTCTACGGCGACACGCGCAGCGGTAACCGGCCCGGCTTCGGCAAGGCGGCCGCCCCGGAGGTTGCCGAGGCGCTCTACCGGCGCTTCATCACCGCTTTGGAGGAAGCCGGGGTGCCGGTGGCCACGGGGCGCTTCGGCGAGACGATGCAGGTGGAGCTGGTCAACCGCGGGCCCGTCACCCTCTGGCTCGATACCGACGAGCTCTTCCCCAACGGCTGAGGCCCGTCGTGAGGAGGCGCGCCGCCACCCAGGCGGCGCTCCGCCGCGCCGGGCATGGCGGGGGCCGGGTGTCAGGGCGCCTGCACCACCACCCGCGCCCCCGGGGCCGTGAAGCCGGACCCCA
>CAZBZU010000055.1:0-383 GCA_964496495.1 uncultured bacterium | reverse complement strand
CCCCCTGGCCTCTCCCCGTCGGTGATTCCCCCCACGTGTCGCGGCCTGGCGGGGCGCGGGGCCCCCCCCCCGGCGGGGCCCGCCTCCTCGCCGGTCATGGCGTCGGCCGTGTCTCAGGGCGACTGCACCACCACCGTCGCCACGGGGTCCTTGAAGCCGTACACCATGGCGTCCAGATCTCCCTTACCGGTCAGACCCCCACTGATGCCGACGTGGCCCTCGGCCATGGCGGTGTGGCGCACCCCGACGCTCCCGCAGGGTGGCCCGGGGATGTCGTGGCACGACTCGGTGTTGGCCTCGCTGCCGGCGTCCAGCGCACGTACGGTGCCGTCGTAGAGATCGACGTGTGCCGCCATCGTGTCGGACGACGCCATCTTATCGGA
>CAZBZU010000054.1:0-24390 GCA_964496495.1 uncultured bacterium | reverse complement strand
AGAGCGACTCGGAGCACTACCCGCCCGAGGGCAAGCTGCGCGTCTACCGCAGCCGCAGCGGCGGCAACGAGTGGGAGCCGTTGGTCAAGGGGCTGCCGCAGCAGCACTGCTACGTCAACGTGCTGCGCGACGCCATGGCGGTCGACCAGCTCGATCGGTGCGGCGTCTACTTCGGCACCACCGGTGGCGACGTGTATGCCTCCAGCGACGACGGCGACAGCTGGACCGCCATCGCGCGCGACCTGCCGTCGGTCTTGTCGGTCGAGGTGCAGACGATCCCGTGAGCGGCGCGCGCAAGCGCGAGCCTGACGCCACCGGGGGGTCGCGGCCGGCGGCGGGTCGGCGGGCCGGCGACACGGCGCCGGCGGAGGCCGCTGCCACCGTGCGGGTGGTGCTGCCGGAGCATCTGCGCACCCTGGCCGGCATCGGGCGCGAGATCCGTTTGCCCGTCTCGCCGCCGGTCACACTGAGTGCCGTTCTCGACGCCATCGAGGAGGCACATCCGGTCCTTCGCGGGGCCATCCGCGACCACGACACGCTTGCGAGGCGCGCGTTCGTACGATTCTTCGCCGTGGGGCTGGATCTCTCGCACCAGCCCGCCGACACGCCGCTGCCTGCAGCCGTCGCAGCCGGGAGCGAGCCGTTCGTGGTGGTCGGGGCGATGGCCGGAGGCTGAGGGCACGTCCGGGCGGCCCGACCTGCGACGGCCCGCGGGCGCACCTCGGCTGGCGGGCGCTCGGGGCCCGGCCGGACCGGACCTCGCCTATACTCGCGCGGGAGGCCACGGATGATACCCGATCCCCGCTACCCGATCGGCCGCTTCACCCCGCCCGAGCGCATCGACGAGGCCGCGCTGGCGTCCTGGCGTGACGCCCTGGCACGTGCACCGGGGCGCCTGCGCCAGGCCGTGGACGGGCTGAACAAGGCGCAGCTCGACACCCCCTACCGTGACGGCGGGTGGAGCGTCCGGCAGGTGGTGCACCACCTGCCGGACGCTCACCTCTACACCTACCTGCGCTTCAAGCGGGCTCTGACCGAGGAGCTTCCAGCCATCGCCGGCTACGATCAGGCCGGCTGGGCTGCGTTTCCGGACAGCCTCGAAGGGCCGATCGAGCCGGCACTGCGCCTCTACGAGGCGCTACACGCGCGCTGGGACGGTCTGCTGCGTGCCATGGCGGCCCAGGACTTCGAGCGTTGCTACCTGAATCCGCAGACCGGGGAGCAGCGCAGCCTGGGGTTCACCCTGGGGGTCTATGCCTGGCACGGCGAGCACCACGTCGCCCAGATCGAGGCGTTGCGACGTCGCATGGGCTGGTGAGCCGCGGCGGGCTGCGGTCCTCGAGCTTCCGCCTGGCGGGGATGGACTGCGCCGCGGAGGAGAGCCTGGTGCGCATGGCGCTGGACGAGCTTCCGGCGGTGCGCTCCCTGGCTGTGGATCTCGAGGGGCGCCGCGTCGACGTGGTGCACGAGGGCGGCTCCGAGGCGATCGCCGAGCGTCTCGCCGGGCTGTCGTTGGGCTTGCAGGCCTTGGGGTCGCGGTCGCTCGACGCGGCCGCCGCGGAGCACGGCTCCGGTCCCGTCGACCCCGCTCAGGACGCAGGCGCGCAGGGAAGGCTGCTGTGGACGGTACTTGCCATCAACGCCGGGTTCTTCGCGCTGGAGGCGGCCGCCGGTTGGCTGGCGCGTTCCATGGGGCTCCTCGGCGACAGCCTGGACATGCTGGCCGACGCGCTGGTCTACGGCATGGCGCTGGTCGCGGTAGGGCGGAGCGCTGCGCTGAAGCGCCGCATCGCCGGTGTCAGCGGGGTGCTTCAGCTGGCACTGGCCGCGCTCGGCTTCGTCGAGGTGCTGCGCCGGGCGCTGGCTGCGACGGCCCCGCCGGACGTCGCCACCATGATCCTGGTGGCCGCGCTCGCGCTGGCGGGCAACGTGGCGACCCTGAGGCTGCTGACGCGCGCCCGCAGTGGAGAGGCGCACCTGCGCGCCAGCGTGATCTTCACCAGCAACGACGTGATCGTCAACGTCGGCGTGATCGCGGCGGGTGCGCTCGTTGCGCTTTCCGGCTCGCGGTGGCCCGACCTGGCGATCGGAGCGGTGGTGTTCGGTCTGGTCGCACGCGGCGCGCTACGCATCCTGACGCTCGCGCGGCCGCCGGCGTCGCACCGTGAGCGCGTGTGACGGGCCGTGGCCCCGGCGCCGGCGGTCAGCCCTTGACGCCCGAGCGCACCAGCCCCTGCACGTAGAAGCGCTGCAGCGGCAGGAGCAGGAGCAGGGGCACCATCGCCGCCAAGGTGGACGCCGCGAAGATCTGCGTCCACTCGGTTCCGTGCTGCTGCTGCAAGTTGGCAAGCGCGATCTGGATGACGGTGTAGCGCTGCGAGTGCACCGCGATCAGCGGCCACAAGAACGACTCCCACTGGAACACGAACAGCAGCAAGCCTGCAGCGATCGTCGCCGGCAGCGATAGGGGCAGGTAGAGGCGCAGGAAGATGGTGCCCCAACCGGCGCCGTCCAGGCGAGCGGCCTCCGCCAGGTCCACGGGGATCTCGGCGAAGAACTGGCGGAAGAGGAAGATCGCCATGCCGTTGCTCACGGCGGGCGCGATGAGTGCGGCGTAGCTGTCCAGCAGACCGAGCTGCCCCACCAGCTCGAAGAGCGGGATGGCAAGGGCCTCGGCCGGCACCATGGCGGACACCAGCGCGATGACGAACAACACCCGTTTGCCGCGGAACCGCATGACGGCGAACGCGAAGCCGGCCATGCCGTTGACGACCAGCCCCGCCGCCACCGTGGCGAGAGCCACGAAGGCGGTGTTCAGCAGGACGCGCGCGAAGTCGTGCTGCCGGAAGAGCTGGCCGTAGGCCCGCAAGGTGGGCTGGCCGGGCCACAGCGCGTGCAGGTCGAACGGTGAGAGGTGCGCGAACACCGCGTTCAACGGCGTCATCGACCCCACCAACGCCCACCACAGCGGCACCACGAAGAAGAGCGCCACCGCGGCGTAGAGAACGCCCAGCCCGAGCCGCCCGAGCCAGCGGCCGGCGACCGTCACCAGCTCTCCCTGCCGGGCTCGAGCAGCCTCAACTGCAGCGCCACCACCACCAGGATGACGGCCAGCAGCACGCTGACGATGGCCAGGGCCCCGCCCATGTCGCCGAAGGCGAACCCCACCTTGTACGCCTGGTACATCAGCACGTTGGTAGCTCCCGAGGGCCCGCCGCGCGTGAGCAAGTACATCGGCACGAACATCACGAAGTTGATGACCGTGTCGGCCACCAGCACGAATGCCAGCGGGCGGCGCAGGAGCGGCAGGGTGACGTGCCAGAAGCGCTGCACGGCCGTGGCGCCGTCGATGGCGGCCGCCTCCAGGAGCTGGCCCGGGACGCCCTGCAGGCCGGCCAGCACGAAGACCATCCAGTAGCTCACGCCCTTCCAGTTGGCGATCAGCATGATGCTCCACAGTGCCTGCGAGGCGCTGGTGTAGAACGGCTGGGGCGGCAACCCGACGAAGGCCAGGAGGGCATTGACGAACCCGGAGTTGGGGTCCAGCATCAGTCGCCAGAGGATGGTGGCGACGGGCAGCGAGACGCCGATCGGCACCAGCAGCAGCACCCGGTAGGCAGCCATGGCGCGCGACCGGCCCTGCACCATGAGCGCCAGCGCCAGCGCCAGCACGACCTGCATGGGGTTGAGCACCAGGTTCAGCTCGAGCGTCACCCACAGCGAGTGCCAGAACACGGCATTGCCCAGCAGGGCGGTGATGTTGCCCAGGCCGACGAACAACGTGTGCGGGCCGCTGGCGCTGAAGACCTGCCCGTAGAGGCTGCCACCCACCGCCTCCAGCATGGGGTAGACGCGAAACAGCGCCAGCCCCAGCGCGGCCGGGAGCAGGAACAGGTATGCGGCCCGCTCGTCGCCCTGGAACAGGCGCCGGCGTTTCGTTCGGTGCGAGCCCCCGCCCGGGCTAGTGGACCCGGGCGCCGCCACCGTGGAGCATCGCGCGCGTCACTGGAAGCGCTTCAGGTAGGGATCCACCTGCTCCACCGCGCCGTCCAGCGCCTGCTTGGGCTCGGCGCCGTTGCGGATGTCGCTGAAGGCGCTATCGAAGATGTTGTGGAGCTGGAGGTAGGCCGGCGTCAAGGGGCGGAGCACGGCGGTGTGACGCGACTGGTAGACGCCGAGGAGGTAGGCGTCGTTAGGGAAGACGGTGTAGCGGGCGTTGCCGTTGATGATGTCGAGCACCGCCTGTTGAGGCGGGAAGTGTCCGTAGGAGGTGAACCACAGCTGAGCGCCCTGACCGGCGGTCAGGAAGTGGATGAACGCGCGTGCCGCCTGCTTGTGTCGGGAGTAGGCCGCCACGCCGAGGTACCACCCGCCTGTCGGCGTCGCGACCTTGCCCCCGGCGAACGCCGGGTAGGGGGCCACACCGAAGTCGACGCCGGACTTCTCGAACCGTCCGAGCCACCACGCGCCGCCGGCGAACAGCGCCACCTTGCCCTCGGCGAACAGATCGGCGGTCTGCCCGTAGGGGACCCCCTTGGGGCTCACCTTCGAGACGTTGAACAGGTCGTGATACCAGCTCGCGGCCTTCAGCCAGCCCGCGCCGTTGAGGTACCCGTCTGCCGTCTTGCCGTCCGGGCTGAGGATGCTCGCTCCGAGCGACAGGCCCAGGGGTTGCAGCTGGTAGAGCTCATCGGGCTGGTCGAAGGTGAAGCCCCAGGTGGTGGTCTTGCCCGCCTGACGGACGGTGAGCCGTTTGGCGGCCGCCACCACCTGCTCCCAGGACCAGCGGTGCTGCTGCGCGAGCGCCTGCACGTCTGCATAGCTGACGGTCTTCCCGGATACCAGGCCCTCGGGCGGGCTGACCCCGGCCTTGGCGAAGAGGCTGCGGTTGAAGTAGAGGAGCTGGATGGAGCTGTCCTGCGGGGCCGCCATCAGCGTCCCTGCCACCTTGCCGGCGCGCAAGGCAGGCTCGACCCACGTCGACGCCAGCTCCTGTTGGCTGAAGGTGCCGGTGAGCGGTGCCAGGTAGCCGAGCGTGGTGTAGGCCGCCACCACGGGCTGGTCCACCAGCAGGACGTCGAGCGTGTCGTCCTTGGCGCGCATGCGCACCTGCGTGGTCTGGAACAGGTCGGCGAACGACTGACCCTGCATCGTCACGCACACGCCCGGGTGCTGCTGCTCGAAGGCCTTGATGACCGGCTGCATGGCCGTCTTGAACTCGGACAGGGTCAGGTAGGTCAGCGTCGTCTGGCACGAGGACTGCGCCAGGGCCATGGGAGCGAGCGTGGCGAGCAGCGCCGCAACCACGGCCGCGGCAAGCCCCCTGACCGGCCTCGCGGCCGGCGTCGTCGGGCCCGTGATGCGTGGGGGACGGGCCTGCGGGATCCGAGAGCGTGCCATCGATGCCTCCTGTCGGACCTGGGGAGCGCGCCAGGCGGACCCGAGGTCGCTAACGGCGTGAGAACCGCGCCGGCGGTCGACGGGGCGACGCGCGTGCGCGCACCTTCGTTGCTGCCAACCTACCAGAGTGCGGCTCGCACGCGCTGTCGCGCGCCGTGTTCCGTCCGCTACCTCGGAATCGGCGTTGGGCGGTAGGTTCGCGTGTCCGTGCACCGGCCCCGGCCTGGCGCTGGGGTGGCAGCCCAGGAGCGGACCACAAGGAGACGGCATGACCCCTTCCACACCGACGCCCGCCGGGGACTCGCGTCCCACGCTCCACGTCATCGTCGCCAGCACGCGTCCCGGACGGGTGGGGTTGCCGGTAGCCCGTTGGTTCTATCGGCGTGCGGTCGAGCACGACGCCTTCGAGGTGACGTGGGTGGACCTGGCCGAGGTCGGGCTCCCCTTCTTCGACGAGCCCGCGCCTCCCCGCCTGCGCCAGTACAGGCACCAGCACACCCGTGACTGGAGCGCCAGCGTCGAGCGCGCCGACGCCTTCGTGTTCGTGATGCCGGAGTACAACTACGGTTTCAACGCGCCGCTCAAGAACGCTCTCGACTACCTCCACCTGGAGTGGCACCACAAGCCGGTGGGGTTCGTGAGCTACGGCGGCGTGTCGGCGGGTACGCGCGCCGTGCAGATGGCGAAGCAGGTGGTCACCGCCCTCAAGATGATGCCGATGGCGGAGGCGGTGACCATCCCGTTCGTGACGCAGTTCATGGGGGACGACGGCGAGATCCACGCCAACCAGATGATGGAGGGAGCCGCGAGCGCCATGCTCGACGAGCTGGCGCGTTGGGAGGCGGCCCTCAGGCCACTCAGGCGCGAGGTCGCGAAAGCCGACTAGGCCGGTCACCTCGCCAGCGTCCCCGGCGCCGCCGAGAGCTGGCGAGGTTGCCGGGGCCGTGCGCGGCTGGGGGCGCGGCCGCCCCGGGGTCAGCCGCTGACGGTGAGGCCGGGGTACAGCACGGGATCGTCGAGGGCCCAGGCCGGGAAGGGCTCGCGGGCGAGGAAGCGCACCGCGTAGAGCGCGGCCAGCCGGCCGTAGCGCTCCGAGCGGCCGCGATCGAGGGCGTACAGGAGCGCCACCTGAGCCACGTCGGCGAGGCGCGTCAGGACGTCCTTGGCGAGCCACTGCGCCTGCTCGGCATCGGCTATATCGAGCGACGCCACGGCGCTCGACAACGCGTGCTCGGCCAGGCGCGCCTCGGGCTGCTGGACGCTCCCCAGCAGCGTGCGCATCTCCTCCATGAAGGTGAGGTGCGCTCCCTTCTTGTGCATCGCCTCGAGCATGTCGAGCGCCTGGATGTTGCTCGGCCCCTCCCAGATGGGGGTGATGAGCGCCTCGCGGTGCCAGCGCGCCACGGCCGCCTCCTCCAGGAAGCCCAGACCGCCGAAGAGCTCCATGGCCAGGCGGGTGGCGGCCGCCGCGTGGTCCGCGGTACGGTTCTTGGCCAGGTGTCCCAGGAAGCGGGCGTAGTGGTAGGCGCCGGTGTAGGGCGGCCGCTCCTGCCAGGCCCGCTCGAACGCATCGACGGCGTGGAAGGCCAGGGCCAGGCCGCCGGCCTGCCGGACGCTCAGCTCGAGCAGGTCGCGACGCACCAGCGGATGCCTGGCGAGCGGCCGGCCGAACGCCTCCCGGCGGCGCACGCGCTCCTCGACCTCCAGCGCCGCTTTGCGTGCGATGCCCATGCTCGCCACGGCGTTGGCCAGGCGCGAGACGGTGAGCGTCTCCAAGGTGTAGTAGATGCCCTCGCGGGCCTCCCCGATGAGCTCGGCTTCGCTCCCCTCGAGCTCGACCTCGCCGGACGGGACCGCCCGGGTGGCGCTCTTGTCCTTGAGCCTGCGCACGCGGAAGTTGAGGTCCCCCGAGGCGTCGAGGCGTGGCAGCAGGAACAACGCCAGGCCCTTGGGGCCTTCGGGGGCACCCTCCGGCCGCGCCGTCACCACCGCCACGTCGGCCAGGCCGGCGCCGCTGGCGAAGTACTTGTCGCCGCCGTACAGGCGCCAACCGTCCCCCACGCGGCGGGCGACGGTACGGTTGGCGCCCAGGTCGCTGCCGCCGTGCGTCTCCGTCATCCAGGTGGCGCCGTAGGACTCCAGCGCCAGCAACGAGGCCTCCAAGCGAGCGTGGCGCGGGGCGTACTTGTGGAGGACGTAGGCCGTCTGCATGGTGATGGTGAGGATGCAGTAGAGGCCCGGGTCGGCCAGCAGGTACCCCTGCGCGAAGTGGTGATGCCAGCTGCCGCCCTCGAAGGGCGGCCGCATCATCGGGGCCAGGCGGGGCAGCAGCGCCCGCTCGGCCGGGCTGAGGCGCACGCGATCGATGCGGTTCCCGTCCAGGTCGTGGTGGATCAATACCGGCCGGGCTTCGTGGTCGACGTGGTAGGCGACCTCGTAGGCGTCGCGGCCCGCCAGCGCCCCGAAGCTCGCGAGTGCCGTGCGGTGAGCGGGCAGGTCCGGCCACACTCGTGCCAGCACCGTCTCGAGGTCGGGGTCGTTGTGCCAGTGGTTGGTGCCGTAGGCGTAGGACTGGAACTCCACGGTCGTCCCCTTCGCGCCCGTGCGAGCGGCCACGGGCCTCGGCCCGCCGCGTCGTTGCCCGTCGCCCGAGCGTGGCGGGTGGCTTGCGAGCAGCCCGGGCGGGGTCGTGAGCGGCTGGTCTCGTGGCTGGATTGTAGGCGACGCGACGCGGGCTCGCGGGCGGCTCCGGCGAGAGATCGGACACGCCGCGCCGGGCCACCGGCGCAGGGGGGGACGTTGCGCCCGCGCCGGAAGCCGCCAGGGATGCTAATCTTCGACCCATGAGTGCCGTGGTGCACGCACACGGCCTGGCCCGACGGTTCGGCCGCGTGAGGGCGCTGGAGGGAATCGCGCTGACCCTCGAGGCGGGGCAGATCGTCGGCCTGCTGGGCCCCTCGGGCGCGGGGAAGACCACGCTGGTCCGCATCTTGTCGCTGCTGCAGCGGCAGAGCGAAGGCACCTTGACGCTCTTCGGACGGGAGGTACGGTCCGGGTCGCTGAGGCCGCTGCGCCGGCGCATCGGTTACATGCCCCAGGAGCATGCCCTCTACGAGGACTTGTCCGCCCGCTTCAACGTGCGCTTCTTCGGCCGTGGCGCGTCCCGCGAGCGGGTGGACGGCATGCTCGATTTCCTCGGCCTCGGAGGGCGCGCCGCCAGCACGGTGCAGGGCATGTCCGGCGGCATGAAGCAGCGGGTATCGCTGGCATGCGCGTTGATCGGCGCTCCGGAGCTGCTGCTGCTCGACGAGCCCACCGCAGGCATCGACCCGGTGCTGCGCGAGCGTTTCTGGGGCGAGTTCGACCGGCTCAAGCAGGGCGGCGCGAGCCTGCTGGTGTCCACCCACCAGATCGACGAGGCCGTGCACTGCGACCGGCTGTTGATCCTGCGCGAAGGGCGCCTCATCGCCGACACCACCCCGCAGGCGTTGCGCGCCGGGGCGGGCTTCCGGGCGCGCCTGCGGCGAGCGCAGGGCGGTGACCAGCGCCTCCGTTTCGAGGACGCAGGCGAGCTGGCGGCGTGGCTGCGCTCCCTGGGGGAGGACGACGCCCGCCGGGTGGAGGTAGACAGCGACACCTTGGAGGACAGCATCGTGGCGCTCATGCGGCGGGAGGCCGGCCATGCTTGACGGCCTGCGAGACACCGGCCTGGTGGCCCGCCGAGTGGTGCAGCAAACGCTGCGCGACCCGCGGTTCATGGTGCTGGCGCTGGCGGTCCCGGTGCTGCTGGTGGCGCTCCTCAAGGCGATCTTCGAGGGTGTGCCGGCCTTCCGCGTCTTGCACGTGCCGATCGACGACTACGCGTTGCCGGTCGGCGGCTTCATGGTGTTCTTCCTGGCCTACGTGCTCTCCACGCTGGTCCTGGTGCGGGAGCGCCAGGGGGGGACCCTCGAGCGCATGCTGGCCGTGGGGTACGCGCGGCCGGCCATCACCGGGGGCTTCGTGCTGGGCTACGGTGCCCTGGCGCTGGCGCAGACGGCGCTGGTGGTGGCGTCCACAGCCTGGCTCTTCGGCATCCATCTGGGCGCGCGCCTGGTGCCGGTATCGCTGACCACCTTCGTGCTGTCGATGGTCTCCATCGCCATGGGCGTGTTCGTGTCGGCCGCGGCGCGCAGCGAGGGGCAGGTGTTCCCGACCATCCCGCTGCTGATCGTGCCCGCGCTGCTGCTGTGCGGTGTGGTGCTGCCGCTCGAGCAGCTGCCGCGCTGGCTGCGCGTGCTGGCGCATGCGCTACCGCCGACCTACGCGGAGAACGTGCTCCTGGGCATGATGCGGCGCGGCCACAGCTTCGCGCAGGAGCTGCCCAGCTTCCTGGTGCTGAGCGCCTTCGGGGTGGCGTTGGTGGTGGCGGCGAGCCTCAGCGTGCGCTCCCGCGCCTAGCCGGAGCTCACTCGCCCGCCTCCGACCGCGCGGCCACGCGTGCCAGCGCCAGCAACGGGAAGCTTACCCGGTAGAGGTCGTAGCGCAGGTAGAAGGTGCCGGGGAAGCCGGTGCCGGTGAAGGCGTCCTCGCGCCACTCGCCGTCGCACCCCTGCTGCTCGCACAGGTAGGCGACCCCCCGCTGCACCGCCGGGTCACCGGGGCCGCGCACGGCGAGCAGACCCATCAGCGCCCAGCCGGTCTGCGAAGCGGTGCTCGGGCCTCGGCCGCGGGTGGCGGCGCCGGGGGCTTCGTAGCTGGCGCACGTCTCGCCCCAGCCGCCATCGCCGTTCTGATGCCGGACCAGCCAGGCAGCGGCACGCTCCGCGGCCGGCGGCAACGGGCCCTGGCTCGCCTCGCCCAGCGCCGCCAGCGCCAGTCCGGTGCCGTAGAGGTAGTTCACGCCCCAGCGGCCGTACCAGGCCCCGTCGGCCTCCTGCGTGGCGGTCAGGTAAGCCAGCGCCCGCTCGCGCGACGGACCCCGCTGGTCGACGGCCGCCAGCAGCTCCAGCACGTGGGCGGTGACGTCGGCGCAGGTGGGGTCCAGCGGCGGCACGAAGTCGGCGAAGGGCACGTGCGCCAGCGCCCGCATGTCGTTGTCCCGGTCGAAGGCGGCGAAGCCGCCGTCCTTCGACTGCATGCCCAGCGTCCAGGCCAGCGCGCGCTCGACAGCTCCGCGCTTGCGCTCCTCCAGCTCGTCCGGCAGCTGCAGCGCGAGCAGCGCACGCGCCACGACCGGCGTGTCGTCGAGATCGGGATAGAAGACGTTGGCGAACTCGAAGGCCCAGCCGCCCGGCTGAAGCCGGGGGTTCTTCACGTGCCAGTCCCCGAGGTGGCGGATCTCCTGGCTCAGGAGCCAGGCGCCCGCCCGCTGCAAGGCGGGGTGGTCCGGCGGCAGCCCGGACTCGCGCAGCGCCAGCACTGCCCAGGCGGTGTCCCACACGGGCGAGACGGCGGGCTCGAGCCGCAGGCTCGCGTCGTCCTCCACGATGAAGCCGTCCAGCCCGGCGACCGCCCGCGCCAGCACGGGATGGTCGTTCGGGTAGCCCAGCCCCTTGAGCGCGAAGATGGCATACACCCAGGGCAGCATGATGCCGCCCCAGCTGCCGTCGGCTTCCTGGTGCCGCACCAGCCAGGCCTCGGCGGCGGCGATGGCGGCGGCGCGGCCCGGCTGCCACGGCAGCTTCTCCCACAGCTTGAGGATCACGTCGGCTGCTCGGAACAGCGCCGGCCACACGCCGCGCGCCGGTGTCCGTGGCGGTGCCGGCCGGGCGTAGAGCTCGGGCACGCCGGCAGCGGCCGGCACCGGGAACGTGGGCTTGACCGCCGAGACCAGCATCAGCGCCACCAGCGTCTCGCGGGACCAGCTGGCGAAGTCGTAGAGGCCGAACGGCCCCCACTCCGGAAGCAGCATCAGCTCGGGTGGCACGCTCGGCAGGTGCGCGTAGTCGTACTGGCCGAACACTGCCAGCCACATCTTGGTGACCAGGTTGGTGCGCTCGACACCGCCCTGGGCGAGGATGAAGGCGCGCGCCCGGGTCATGGCAGGGTCGCCTGCCGGCACGCCCGCAAGCTTGAGCCCGAAGTAGGCCTGCACGCTGACGTTGAGGCTTCCCGGTCCGCCGTGATAGGCGGGCCAGCCGCCGTCCGCCTGCTGGCGGCCGAGCACGAAAGCCACCGCCTTGTCGCGGCGCACTGGGTCGATCCTCCCATGGACGGCGACCATTACCGGGATGAGGCCGGCGGTGACGCTGGCGTCGGCCTCCAGCTCGCCGCGCCAGTAGCCGTCGGGGTGCTGCCGCGCGAGCAGGGCGTCCCGAGCACGTCGCGCGGCCTCGCGCGCGCTGGCAGCGGCGGTCGCCGCCGGCCGACGTGCCTCGAGGGGCGGCTGGCCGGCGTCCGTCGTGGTTCGTCGTTCGGCGTCGTCGACGCTCATACTGCCTCCTCTCGAGGTCCGGGGAGTGGCCGCCGCAGGTAGCCACGATCCCGGAACCAGGCCACCGCCTTACGCAGGGCCTCGTCCACCGGCGTCTGCGGCAGCCCCAGCTCGGTCACGGCCTTGCGGCAGTCGAAGTAGCGATGGTGGCGGCTGGCGCGCACGCCATCGGGCGGCACCCGCGGCGGTCGCTGGGTGAGGCCGCGGGCGATGGCGTCGTCGACGCGGGCCACGCCCAGCGCCGCCCAGTATGGCAGGCGGACCCGTGGTGCGACCAGGCCGGTGATCGAGGCCAGCCTCTCGAGCAGCTGATGCAAGCTCAGGTTCTCGTTGCCGAGGAGGTAGCGCTCGCCCGCCCGGCCCCGCTCGAGGGCCAGCACGTGTCCCTCGGCGACGTCCTCCACGTCGACGAGGTTCAACCCGGTGTCGACGTAGGCGGGCATGCGCCGGTTCAGGAAGTCCAGGATGATGTGCCCGGTGGGGGTCGGCTTGACGTCACCCACGCCGACCGGCGTGGTCGGGTTGACGACGACCAGCGGCAGGCCGTCCTCGGCCATCTCCATGGCGAGCTGCTCGGAGAGGTACTTGCTGCGCTTGTAGGGGCCGGACAGCTGGTGGAACTCGCCGCTCTCGCTCTCGTCGCCGACGCCGCCGTCCGGCACCCGCAGCGTCGACTCGGAGCTGGTGAACACCACGCGCTCCACCCCGGCGCGGGCGGCGGCCTCCAATAGCGCTCGGGAGCCGTGGACGTTGGTGCGGTAGACGAGCTCGGGGTCGCGCGCCCACATGGTGTAGAGGGCGGCGACGTGCACCACCGCCCGGCAGCCCGATAACGCCTGCTCCAGCGAGGCTTCCAGGCACAGGTCGCCTTCGGCGAGCTCCACCCCCAGCGCCGTCAGCGCCGCGCCGCGGCGCGGGTCGCGTACCAGCGCCCGCACCTGGTAGCCGTGGGCGAGCAGCGCGCGCGCCACGTTGCCCCCCACGAAGCCGGTGGCGCCCGTCACCAGCACCTTCACGCGGCCACCTCCGGCGTCAGCGAGGGAAGGCTCGCCAGCACGGCGCTCTCGAGGGTGCCTGCGGCGGCGCGTGCGCCCAGCATCAGACGCGGCAGCTTGGCCACCTCGCGCGGATTGCCTGCGAAGCCGCCCAGCAGCTTCAGGGGGTCGACGCCACCGGACCCGACGGCGGCTGCCAGCACCGGGTGGTGGTCGGTGAGCGCGTCGCTGACGGCGCGCACGCTGACGAACGGGATGCCGGCAGCGGCGGCCTCACGGGCGACCCAGTAGCCCTCCATGTCGACCACGTCCGCGCCGCAGCGGCGGCCCAGCGCGGCGCGCGCTTCCGGCGCGCTGACCATGCTCGCGGCGGTGACACTGGCGCCCCCGCGCGGCCGCAGGCCGGCCTCCTGGACAGCGGCCAGCACGCGGCCGCGTAGCTCGGGGTCCGGCTCCCGGCTCTCCGGGCGCAGCTCCAGCCGCAGGCGTTCGGGCACCACCAGCGAGCCTGCCGGGAGCTCCATCACCAGCGCGCCTGCGAACCCCAGCGACAGCACCGCGGAGGGCCGCTGGCGTGCCAGCAGCAGCTGCGTGCCCAGACGCGCCCGCCGCTCGCCCATGCCGGTCACGGCGAGCGCCACCTTCACGCCGCGCAGCGTACCGGTGCAGATCACGACGCCGCCGGAGCGCTCGCGGCGGCGCCCCTGCAGCCCGGCGAGCAGCGCAGCAACCTCGCGTCGCAGGGCCGCGACCAGGCCGACCGCGGGCTGCCCTGGTGGCGTCACCGGCGCGGAGCTGTCAGTGGTCCCGCTCCGTGAGGAAGGCGGCGAAGGCCTCGAGGTCCTGGCGGGCGGCGTCGTCGAGCGTCAGGTCGGCGATGGCGGCCAGGGCTCGTTCGCGGTGGCGCTCAGCGAGCTCGCGCGCGCGGGCCTCGGCGCCCAGGCCGTCCAGGATCCCCAGCACCCGGTCGCGGGTGGCCGGGTCGATCCTCGGCGCCGCGTACGCCTCGGCCAGCTCGCGCCGCTGCGGTCCCTCGGCACGCTGCCAGGCGTCCACCACCGGCAGCGACTTCTTGCGCGCGCTGATATCGGCGCCCACCGGCTTGCCGGTGATGCTGGCGTCGCCCCAGATGCCCAGCATGTCATCGCGGATCTGGAAGGCCAGTCCCAGCTCCTCACCGAGCTTGCGGAAGGCGGCGGTGGCGTGCGCGCGTGCCGCCGCATCGGGCTCCGCTCGTGGCTCGGGGCCGCCCAGGAGCGCGCCCATGGCGGCGGCGCAGCCGAGCAGCGCACCGGTCTTGCCGCGGACCATGGCCAGGTAGTCGGTCACGTCCACGTCGGTACGTTTCTCGAAGTCGAGGTCGAGGAACTGGCCTTCGAGCAGCCGCAGGCAGCTGTCGTGCATCAGCTCCACGGCGGCGAGCCTGCGCTCTTGCCCGACGCCATGCTCCTCGAGGCGCCCTAGCGCCAGGCTGGCGAGGGCGTACATGGCGGTGCCGGCGTTGATGGCCTGGGCTCGACCGAAGACCCGCCACACGGTGGGCCGGTGGTGGCGTTCGGCATCGTTGTCCTGGATGTCGTCGTGAACGAGCGAGAAGTTGTGCACCAGCTCCACCGCGGCGGCCGCCGGCAAGGCGGACGCGTGGTTGCCGTGGACGGCATCGCTGGCGAGAAGGCAGAGCACCGGACGCAGGCCCTTGCCGCTGCGGCCCGGCCCCGGACCGCCGTGCTCGTCACGCCAGCCGAAGTGGTACCGCAGCATGTCGTAGAGCGGCAGCTCGCGCCCCTCGAGCGCGCGGCGGAGCTCTCCCTCGACCTCGTCGCCGTACCGCCCGAAGGCGTCCGGAAGCTGCGGTGGCGCCGTAGCCGACACGCGGGCAGGTCTCCGATCAGTCGTGAGCCACCTGCGGCTGCGGGGGCGGCTCCTTGGCGGCACCCATCCCCAGGTAGGCCTTGGCCAGCGCCACGAACTCCCGCGGATCGGTGAACGCGCGCTGGATCATGCCGCTCTCGAAGCCGCTGTGCATCATGCAGGTGGCGCAGCGGTCGTCGCGGCCGACGCCGTAGTTCTCCCACAGTTGCGGCTCGAGCAGCTCGTCGAGACTCTGGGTGTGCTCGTCAGCGATCAGGTAGCAGGGCTTGCGCCAGCCGAGCGGGGTGTAGGTCGGGTTGGTCCAGGCCTGACAGGGCGCGTCACGCTCGCCGCGCAGGAAGGCGAGGTACAGGGGGTTGTTGTAGAAGTTGAAGCGCTGCCGCGGGTCGAGCACCTGCTTGAAGGTGCGGTGCGACGCCTCCCGCTGCATGAAGATGCTCTGGTCGGGGGCGGCGGCGTAGGGGTAGCCGGCGGAGAGCATCATGCCCTCGACACCCATGTCCGTGAGCGTGCGGAAGAGCTTCTGCAGGTCGCTCACGTTGCTGTCCTTGAACAGGGTGGTGTTGGTGCACACCCGGTAGCCACGCGACAGCGCCGTCTTGACCGCGCTCACCGCCTTGTCGAAGGTACCCTGGCGGTCGACCCAGAAGTCGTGGGTGTCCTCCATGCCATCGAGGTGGACGACCCAGGCGAAGTGCTTGGATGGCTTGATCTTCTCCATCCCCCGCTCCATCAACAGCCCGTTGGTGCAGAGGAACACGAACTTGCCGCTGTCGGTGATGCGGTTGACGATCTCGGCGATCTGGGGGTGGATGAGCGGCTCGCCGCCGGCGATCGACACCACCGGCGCGCCCGACGCCTCCACCACCTCCATGCACTTGTCGGGGGAGAGCATGAGCTTCTTCTTGATGACGCTGTCGTGGTATTCGTGGATGCGTCCGCAGCCCTTGCACGCCAGATTGCACACCTCCAGCGGCTCGAGCATGGTGACGATGGGGAAGCGTTTGCGGCCCCTGAGGCGGTTCGACCAGATATGCCAGGCCATCCGGAGTCCGAGCTCGATGGGTGTTCTGCTCATGGTTGGCTCCTCGATGTCGGGTGGGTGTGCCGGGGGCGGGGTGTGTGTGCGGACATCAGCGGTTGGCGAGCTGCCGGACCCGTTCCCGACTCAGCTTCGGCTGCCCGCACGCGAGGGCGTCGAGGGTGGCGTCGGCCAGGGCGTGCGGGAGACTGCAGAACTCCCGCACCGGGCCGGCAGGCAGGTCGTCGATGTAGGCCGCGGCCAGCCCCAGGTTGTGACGGGCATAGCCGAACATGCGGGACTCTGACCAATCGTCGGGGAAGAAGTCGACGCCCCGCGCCACGTCGTCGGCGCGGTTGCGCAGGATGTTCACCGCTTGCAGTCCCCGCCCGAAGCCCACGGCCCGGGCGCGGTCGGTGCGGGTGCCGTCGAACCAGGCCCAGATGTCGGAGAGCAACAGCCCTACCGCGCCGGCGACGCCGTAGGTGTAGCGGTCGAGGTCCGCTGCGGTGCGGATGCGCCAGCCGCTCTCCGCCCAGCCGGCCATGCGCTCGGCCATGGCGGCCGTCGCGTCGAACACGCGCGGGGCGATGCCGGCCGGCGCCAGCGAGTTCCAGTCGCCGAGACGCACGGTCACCTCGGGGAGGTCCAGCTTGGCGGCGTCGAAGAGCTCGCAGAAGGTGGCGGCGTCGGCGCTTGGCATGCCGGCCTCGTAGGTTCGCGCGATGGAGCGCAGCAGCCGTGCCTTGGTGGCGTCGGCCAGACCGGCGTGATCCTCGATCTCGTCGATGGCGCGCATGCACAGGTAGGCGGCGCCTACGGCTTCCTGCAGCGTCGGGGGCAAGCGGCTGATCGGGATGAAGAAGGTTCGGCTGGTCGCCTCCAGCACCTTCAGGGCCTCTGCACGAAGCTTCATGATTCCCCCCTCCGCTCTCGAGTGGCGACTCCAGGGCGACCGGACACGTGCTGGTCCGACTGTAGCTGACCGGAGGCCGGCAGGTAGTAACCTCGGCACCTCGAAGGGAGCGGCACGTCCCCGCTCACCCCAGCCACGGAACCCGCACCTGCAGGTGGTAGAAGAGCGCGAACGCGATCCCCACCGATAGCAGCTGGTGCACGGGGACCAGCACGCCCGGCCGGTCGGCGCGCGCGTTGACGGCCTGGAAGGTCAGGAAGCCGAATCCGACCTGCGCCAGCAACAGCAGCAGCGCCACGTTGTTCAGCGGCGTCTCGTACGCCAGCGTGAGCAGGAACAGCAACACGGCCAGGCCGTGCACCAGCCACACCCACTGGCTCAGCGTGCGCGGCAGCGTGAAGCTGCCGATGGCTCTGGCGAATCCGCGCTGGCCCGTCACCATGCCACCCATGAAGATGACCAGGAAGAAGGAGTGGAGGGGTATGCCGGTCTTCAGGTAGAACCCCAGGCCTGGGCCGTCCGTGAGGGCCAGGAGGTAGGTGAAGAGCGTCGAGTAGGCGAGCAGCCCGTGTAGCCCTTGGAGCCACGACGGTGCCTTGCCTGCGAGCACGAACAGCGTGGCCATGCCCAGCAGGGCGGTGAAGACGATGAGCCCGAGCCCCGTCCACTGCAGGCCGCCGTGGTCGAGCGCGAGGAGCGCCAGGGCGTTGAGCCCCAGCAGCGTGGCGACGATGCGATGCCACGCCTCCGGGTCGCCGCGGAGGGCGAGCGTCGCGATGTTGCGCGTGTAGGGCCAGTTCGTGCCGAGCGAGAGGCCGTAGCCGTACCCCTCCACCATGCCGCCGACCACGATGAGGCCGGCGGCCAGCACCACCTGCACGAGGGTCAATGCCGTCGCCATCAGCGGCAAGCCTACCGCTTGGCGAGCTCTCCCGTCACGTGCGGGACGCGCGCCTGTCGCGGCTCTCCCGCTCCCTCATCCGCTCCTGTCGGCGGACCGGGCCGGCGAGCCGCGACAGGCGGCAGTGCCCTTCGCTAGCGCCCTTCAGGCGCTGGCGGCGTACTCGATCTGGTCGACGAGGCAGTCGAGAGCGTCGAAGCCGTGGATGCGTGCGATGTCGGCCGGTGAGCTGCCCGCGAGCGCCTCATCCGGCGTGTCGAGAAAGATGCGGATCCTGGTCTCGTCCCGGTCGAAGACCTGGGCGAGGCGGCGGACGACGTCGGGTGCGAGGTGCGCGCTCTCTCTCACGTCGGTTGCCGGAGCGAGGTGACGCAGCAGCCGTTGTTCCAGGCGCGACCCAGCGTTCAGCTGACGGATCTGTGCCATGGCTTGCCTCCTCGAGAACCAGGATAGGGAGCGGCCGTGAACGGCATATGACACGCCGACGAGAAGCCAGGCAGCGCCCGCGGCGGTGCCTCGGCCGCCGACGCTCTTCGCGGTTCGTTCACGGAGCGTCCCCGCTCTCTTCCCGCCCAGGCACCTAACCTGCGTCCAAGAGCAGGCGCTGAGGCGCCCGCCGGAAGGAGCCCATCATGATTCGCAAGTCCTCTACCGTTCTCGCCCTCGTCCTCGCGGCCGCGCTGGTCGCGGCCATGGCCTACGCGCAGGGACCGCGCGCAGGGCAGCCGGGTGCGGGCTTCCAGGCCGCGCGCACCGCGGCCGCCAACCAGCCGGCCTTCGCTGCCACCGTTGCCGGTGCCAGCCACGCGGATCTGGCGGACCTGCTCGGCATCTCAAGCGCGGAGCTCACGGCCGAGCGCCTGGCCGGTAAGACGGTGGCCGACATCGTGGTCGAGCACGGGCTCACCACGGCCGATGTCAGCGCCAAGCTGGCGAGCCTGCGTGACGCCCGCATCGACGCCGCGGTGGACGCCGGCACGCTCGACGCGGCCCGCGCTACCGTCATGAAGAGCCGTACGCAGGCGATCATCGCGGCTCTGCTGACGCGCGACGTAGGCCCCTGGGCCGGGAGCGCGCCCGCCGCCGCCGGCGCCCGGGGCGTCGGCTCCGGGATGGCCGCGCGGCCGATGGCCTGCGCTGCCTGGGGCGGCGGCGGGGCGTATGGCGCCGCCCCACGAGCTGGCCTTCGCTCGGGGCGCGGCTTCGGGCCCGGCGCGGGGATCCAGCGGCCGGGATCGGGCTTCCAGCCCGGATACCGCTTCGGTCCGCCCACCAACTGAGGCACGCACAGCTCAGCAAGGAGCCGCGGGCGCCTCTCCGGCACCCGCGGCTCCTTGCCGGCAGATCTACTCGTCGCGAGGTCGCATGGCGGGCGAGCGAAGCTCGGGCCCGAGGCTGCGGGCCGCCGCGTCGCTTCTGGCCGGCCCGAACGGTAGCGGGCGCGGGATGTGCGATGCCGGACGGCCGATGCCGAAGCCCTGCAGGTGGGTGACGCCGAGGCTGGCGAGCTCCTGCCGCGTCGCCGGATCCTCGACACCCTCCGCGACGACGATGTCGAAGCGCTGCCGCGCGTCCCGGACCAGGTCGACCGCGCGCCGGTGGTAGCTGCCGCCCAGCAATGCCGGCAGCAGACTGCGGTCGAGCTTGATGCCGTCGATGGGCGCGCCGTTGCGGAAGCGCAGGTCGAGATCGTCGAAGGTCACGTCGTCGAGCAGCACCAGCGAGCAGTCGCCGCGCAGGGCTTCCAGCCCCTGCCAGTAGGCATCGAGGTTGTGGATCTGCTGCTCGGTCAGCTCGATGACCAGGCGCTGCTGGAGCTCCGGCTTGAGGGCGCGCAGCGCTTGCAGCGCCGAGGGCTGCATCACCTGCGCGGGGCTGAGGTTGATGCTGAGCCGTGAGCTCGGCGTCCGCAGCAGTGCCGCTGCCGCGCGGTTCACGGTGAAGCGGGTGAAGGTGTCCGAGCGCGTGGGACTGAGCCAGTACGGCAGCACGTCCAGCGGCCCCCGAACGGTCCCGTCCGGCAACCGCCAGCGCACCAGAGCCTCGTGCCACTCGACGGCGCCGTCCGCGGCCTCGATCGGTTGGAACTGGTAAGCGAGGTCCTGGAGCCTGGGATAACGGAGTGCGGTGGCGTCGTACTTCATGACGGGCGGGTCTCGCTTCGGTCAGGAGCGTGGCGCCCCGGGGGCGTGTGCCCGGGGCGCCGGGGTGGGCGAAGAGGGGTCATAGACCCCGGAGAGACTCAGCGTTCAGCCGGCATCAACGGTGTTCGCACCGCCGTCGGCGAGGATGAACGTGGGGGCGTGCGTCACGGCCACGGCGCCGGTGGCGAAGCCGAGGAGCGCGAGCGCGATGATGGTGGAACGAACGACCTTGTTGAGCTTCCGCATGATGCCCTCCTGGAACCGCGTGGAGTACTTCCTTAGTGCTGCCTGGAGGCTACGCGGACGGGCGCTTCAACTGCGCTTCAAGGCCCCCGGTGGACGGTGAAGCGCGCTTGGAGCGCACGGGGTCCTACGCTTTCATCAGCGAGATGAGGAGGTCGGCATGACGCGAGAAGAGGCGCTCGAGCGTCTGGATGGAACCTGGTCCTTCGAGCTCAGGGGCGACCAGGTCATGATCCGTGAGCTATCTCTGCTCTCCGCCGTCGCGGCCATCCGCCGCGAAGGCTTTGTCGGGGAGCATGCGCGCGTCGCGCGGCCACCGCAGGGGGCGGCGGCATCGGGCGATTGAGCGAAGAGCAGGCGGGTTCGCACGCACCACACGGACTCAGAGGAGATGCGGCGGCTGACGCCGCCGATGTGATCGACCGAGGGGCGCAGCGTGCGAGCTGCCAGCCGGGGCGAGTGTGAGTCCGCGCTCGCCCCGGTATGCTGTGACGTGTGGCTGACACGCCTGTTGGAGGCCATCACCGGCGCTGACCGGCCGGTGGTGCTGCTGGGTGGGGAGACGTACGGCGTTCCCTTCCTGATCGACGCGCTTGGGGACGAAGCGCGGGTTGCGTGGCTCTCGCTACCGGAGCGGGTCCGGGACGACCCGGTAGGCCAGGGCAATGCCCTCGCCCGGGCGGTCAACCAGCTCACCGGAGAGTCGCTCCTACCGCATGCGCTTCCCTACAAGGCGCACCTTCAACTCCTCCGGCAGTACCGTCACGACCTGCAGCCCCTGTGGATCGCGGTGTCGAACGCCGACGTGGCACCGAGCTTCGCGGCTGAGCTGGTCACCCTGCAGGACCAAGGGTACCGGGTGCTGATCGCTTTCGAGAGCGGCCACGCGCCGCAGGTCGAGGGCCTGAGTCGCTGTCAGATGGTCGGACCCGAGGTACTGCACGTGACGCGGGACGAAGCTGACCTAGTGTTGCCCGCCGGACTACCCGAGGACCAGGCGGAGGCGATCTACTCGGAATCCGGCGGGCGCTTCACTCAGCTCGCTAGCTTGGCAAGCGAGGCGGCTCGCTTGCCGCGCTTACCGGTGCCGTCGCCACACGGGCCGATACTCCCGCGCCAGCGGTCGGAGGCCGTGGACATTCCGCTGGCGGTGCTGGCGCTGAGGCGCGAAGGACGCCAGCTGGAGGCGCTGGAGCTGGCCGTCCGAGGCGCGCCAGACATGGTCGACGAGCTTCTTCGGACGGCGGGGCCCGCCTACCAGGACGAGGGAGCGCTACCCCGGCTCCATCTGTTGCTGTCGAGCCTCCCCCAACCCTATAGGTCGCAGGAACGGACCTTGGAGTGGCGGTTCCTCGCTGCCGCCGCGTCGAATGAGTCGGCCTCGCTCATGGATGAGGTGGACGCCTTCCTCGAAGGGTTCGATGCACCCGACCTTCGGGCCCGTCGGGCCGGGTTCGACATTCACGACAGAGGGTTTGGCCTGGCCGAGAGTGCCGTGAGATCCCGCCGAACGCCGCTCACGCTGTGGCAGTACGGCCGGTTGCACCCTGATCTCGCCCGCGGGGCGGAGTTGCTCAAGGAGAGCGTTCAACTGGCGGAGGAGCGGGGTACACCGTACGACGTGGCCCGGAACGCCGGAAGCCTCGCCAGCAGACTGGTCGAGCTCGGGCAGTACCGCCGTGGCGCGTCGTGGGCCCAATACGCCTTGCAGGTATTCGACCAGAATGGCTTGCGGGACGGCGCTCGTCGGCTACGCCTCTTCAACGAACTTGCCGTCGCGCGCATCCTCACAGGGGATCTCGCCGGACTGCGCCGTGGCCTGGAGGACTCGCAGGCGTCGATCGAGGGCAGCCTGCCTGACATGGCGGCCAGCTACCGGAGTACGCTCGCCTGGTTCGAGCAGGCTAGCGGACGACCTGAGGTGGCGCTCGAGTTGATGCGGGCCACCTATGAGGGAAGCCCTCGGGTCTCCAAGACGCGCTTCGCCTACCAGCTGGTGCGCTGCCTGAACGAGTTTGGCCGGTCAGACGAAGCCAGGCGGGTCGCCGACGAGGCAATGGAACTCAGTGGAGCCGCGATCGAGAAGCCGAGGCTGTGGGGGCTCTTGGCCTGGGGCATGGCGAACACCGCATCAACGGAGGATGAGGTGGCGGGTGCCCTCCTCGACGTCATGCTTGCCCGTGAGCTGCCTGCCGAGCAGCGTGTCAGCGCCGCCCTCCACTACCTCCTGGTGGCGCCCGACGGCTGGCACCGCCTGCCGGCGGACGTGGTCGAGGTCCTGAAGGGCCTGCACCCGGTGGCGCTGCGGGTGCTCAGCGGCCCAGCGGCGCTGTTCCAGCGCGTGTGGGACGCCATCGTCCCGGTGCGTGCCGAGCTTCGCCTGGAGTTCCTGGGCAGGGTCGGCTGCCGGCTGAACGGCAAGGAGGTGGCGTTGGCGCCGCGGCTCGCCGAGATCGCCCTGGCGCTGGCGCTCCACCCCGACGGGCTGACGCGGCAACGGCTCAACGACTTCCTCGCGCCAGACACCGGGGTCGGCTTGTCGGCCAGCGGCATGCGCGCCACGCTCACGCGCCTCCGAGGCCTGCTGCCGGTGAGCGAGGCGCCCTACAGGTTCACGGTGGGCTACACCGCCGACATCCTCGACGCGCGGAACCACCTGCTGGACAAGCGGGTGCGCGAGGCCATCACCCTGTTGCGCGGCCCGCTGCTGCCGGGGAGCGAGGCCTACGGGGTGGAGGAGCAGCGCTGGATCCTGGAGGAGGAGCTGCGCCAGGCCGCTCTCGCGGCTGCCGATCCCGACGCGCTGTTCGACCTGGCGGACCGGCTGGGCGACGACCCCGAGCTGTGGAGCGCCACCGTCGAGGCGCTGCCGCCAGGCGACCCGCGGCGGGCGCTCGCGCGCGCCCGGCTGCGCCGCTCGGGCGGTGACGTCGACCCCTACCGAGCCAACTCCGCGCGCGCCTGAGCCGTGTGCGCGCCGACGGGGCGACGTTTCGGGACGCGATGCCGACCCGGGCGCGCCGAGGCGGTAGACTACCGGCCAGGCGAAAAAGTCGCCGGTCGGCCCGCTGGCAAGCGGGCGGCGAGCCGCTTTCGGAGGTGAGATGAGAAAGTCACTCGTACTCGTCGCAGTCGGGGTGTTGCTGGCGTTCGGCTCCGCGTTCGCCGCCAGCGGCACCGTGGGCATCGCCATGTCGGGCGACGCCATCACGCTCAACCCAGGCGACACCAACGGGAATCTCGACTTCAGTATCGAACGACCGATCTACGAGGGCCTGGTGGGCTTCAACAAGGACGGCAAGCTCGTTCCCGAGCTGGCCACCTCGTGGACGGCCAGCCCCGACGCCACCGAGTTCACCTTCGACCTGCGCAAGGGCGTGACGTTCCAGGACGGCACGCCGTTCAACGCGCAGGCGGTGAAGACCTACTTCGACTGGGTCATCGACCCGGCCAACCACTTCAAGCGCGAGAGCCTCTACAACGTCATCAAGAGCATCGACGCGGTCTCCGAGTACCAGGTCAAGTTCACGCTGAGCAAGCCCTTCGGCGCGATGCTCTACACCTTCGCCCACCCGGCCGGCCGCATCGTCAGCCCGGCCGCCATCAAGAAGTACGGCAAGGACGTGGCCAAGCACCCGGTCGGCACCGGGCCGTTCGAGTTCGTCAGCTGGACGCCCGGTCAGAAGATCGTGGAGAAGGCCAACCCCAACTACTGGGGCAGCGCGCCCAAGGTCGGTGAGCTCGACTTCCTGTTCGTGCCCAATGCCGCCACCCGGGTCGCCATGCTCCAGAGCGGTGAGGCACAGTGGATCGAGGACCTTCCGCCGCAGCTCGTCGACCCCATCAAGTCGAACAGCAAGCTGAGCGTGACGGCCAATCCGAGCATCTACGTGCGCTACATGGCGATGAACACGCAGGCCAAGCCGTTCAGCGATCAGCGCGTGCGCCAGGCGCTCAACTACGCGGTCGACAAGAAGACCATCGTCAGCGTCATCGCCAAGGGGTACGGCACCGAGCTGACCGCGCCCATCGCCAAGCAGGTCACCGGCTACTCGGCGCAACAGCCCTACGCCTACGACCCCGAGAAGGCCAAGCAGCTGCTCGCCGAGGCCGGCTACCCGAAGGGCTTCACCTTCACCATCGACTCGCTCAACAGCACCACCTACCAGCAGATCGACCAGGTGCTGCAGCAGATGTTCGCCAAGGTCGGGGTGACCGCCAAGATCAACCCCATGGAGAGCGGCACCTTCTCCAGTACGGTGTTCGCGCCGTTCGAGAAGACCACGCTGCAGGCGGTCGTGATCGGCTGGTCGCCGTCCACCGGTGACGCCGACTGGGGCCTGCGGCCGCTGTTCGACAAGGCGAGCTGGCCGCCAGACCTCTACAACCTGGCGTTCTACAACAACCCCAACGTCAACAAGCTGATCGCGGACGGCCTCAGCACGGCCAACCAGGACATCCGCAACCAGGCCTACGCGGCGGC
>CAZBZU010000053.1:5258-24644 GCA_964496495.1 uncultured bacterium | reverse complement strand
GAGGGCGGTCCGGCCTTTCGTGGAGGGGTCACGTGTCTCTAGGAGGTGTTACGACGTTGCCCTGCAATCCGAACCATAGCGCCGGGGCCTGAGGCATGCTTGAAGGCCTCGTGAGGATTGTGAGGTCGCCGTCCGTGGCGACCGGGAGGCGCGGACGGCGCGGGGTCGACGCGCGGCCTCGACGCGATCGTCGCGCGAGTGGGGGGCGTCGCCGTAGGATCGGTGCATGACCCTGCTCGCCATCTACGCTCATCCGGACGACGAGGCCTTCGGGGCCGGCGGCACCCTGGCACGCTACGCGGCCGCGGGCATCGACGTGCGCCTCATCTGCGCCACGCGCGGCGAGTCGGGGAAGATCACCGACCCCGACATCGACCCCGCCAGCGACGTGGCGGCCCTCCGCGAGGGCGAGCTGAAGGACGCCTGCGCCGCGCTCGGCATCCCCGAGCCGATCTTCCTCGGATTCCACGACTCTGGGCGTCAAGAGAGGACCCGCCATGACGACCCTCAGGCCCTCATGAACGTGGACGAGATGGTGCTGGAAGAGGCGCTGCTTCCCTGGATCGAGCGTTTCCGGCCGCAGGTGATGCTCACCTTCGATCCGCACGGGGGCTACGGGCACATCGACCACATCCGCATCCAGCGTGCCGCTACCGCCGCCTTCTGGTCCTGCGGCAACCTGGTGACGGCGGCGCCCCGGCGACTCTTCTACAACGCCATCCCAGTGGAGCGCATGCGGCGCCTGCAGGCCGCCCGCCGCGGCGGCCCCATGGACGGCCTCGACCCCGCCCGCTACGGCGTCAGCGACGACTCGTTGGCGGCCGTGCTGGACGTCAGTGCGTTCATGGAGGCGAAGGAGCGCGCCATCCGCGCGCACCGCAGCCAGGTCGGGCCGCGCTCGAGCTTCGCCTCCCGTGAGGGCCAGCAGGAGGGCTGGCGGGCGTTCATGGAGCGCGAGACCTTCACGCTCGGCGGGGTTCGCGGGGCGTTCCCCGAGCCGCCGGTGCCCGACCTCTTCGCCGGCCTCTAGCTGCGGCCCGGGCACGCGTTCGTCAGGAGCGCTCGGCCTGGTTGCGGTATTGCAGCTCGTACAGCTTGCGGTAGTAGCCGTCCTGCTTGAGCAGCTCGACGTGGCTGCCCTCCTCGATGAGCTTGCCCTTGCGCATCACCAGGATGCGGTCGACGTCCTGGATGGTCGACAGGCGATGGGCGATGATGATGCTGGTGCGGCCCTGCATCAGCTTCTTGAGAGCGTCCTGGATGAGATCCTCGGTCTCGGTGTCGATGTTGGCGGTGGCCTCGTCGAGCACCAACAGGATGTCGGGGTTCTGCACCAGCGCCCGGGCGAAGGCGATGAGCTGCTTCTGGCCGGTGGAGAAGCCCGCGCCACGCTCGCGAACCGGCGTGTCGTACCCGTGGGGGAGGCGCGCGATGAAGCCGTGGGCGTTGACGAACCTCGCGGCCTGCTCCACCTGCTCGTGAGGGATGCTGGCGTCGCCCAGGGTGATGTTGCTGCGGACCGTGCCGCTGAAGAGGAAGGGGTCCTGCAGCACGATGCCCACGTGCCGCCGCAGCTCCACCTGGTCGTAGTCGCGCACGTCCCTGCCGTCGATCCTCACGGCGCCCTTCTGCACGTCGTAGAAGCGGCTGATGAGGCTGATGATGGTGGTCTTGCCGGCGCCCGTGTGCCCCACGAACGCCACCGACTCGCCCGGCGCGATGTCGAAGCTGACGTCGTTCAGCACCCAGTCCTCCGCGTCGTAGGCGAAGGACACGTGCTCGAACGCCACCTCGCCGCGGAAGGCCGTGACGAAGTGGCCGGCGTCGGGCCGGTTGACGATCTGCTCGGGCGTGTCGATGAGGCCGAAGATGCGCTCCGAGGAGGCCATCGCCGCCTGCATGATGTTGAACTTGTCCGACAGGTCCTGGAGCGGGCGGAAGAACATGTTGGAGAACTGGATGTAGGCCACCAGGACACCGATGGTCACCGTTCCCGAGAGTCCGGGGCCGACGATCTCCAGGGCGCCGTAGTAGAGGATGAGCGCCATCGACACCGCGCCCAGGGTGTTGACCGTGGGCCAGAACAGGCTGAACCAGCGGATCTGCTCGGCGTAGGCGTCGAGCAGGCCCAGGTTGATGTGGTCGAAGCGGCGCCCGTTGCGCGCCTCGCGGTTGAACAGCTGGACGGTGCGCATGCCGCCGAGGTTCTCCGCCAGGTAGGCGTTGGACCTGGAGGTGCGAAGGCGGACCGCCCGGTAGGCGTCACGGATGCGGCGCCTCAGGAGGTTGAGGATGAGGAACAGCGCCGGCATGACGGTGAGCGTGATGAGCGCCAGGCGCCAGTTGATGCTGAACATGTAGACCAGCAGGCCGGCCACCAGGCCCACGTCGGCCACCAGGCCCACCACCCCGTCGGTCATCATGGTCTGCACCGCTTCCACATCGCTGGTGATGCGGGTGATCAGGCGGCCCACCGGCGTGCGGTCGAAGAAGCCCATGTGCAGCGCCTGGATCTTGCCGAAGACCTCGCGGCGGACGTCGTAGATGATGTGCTGACCCAGCCACTCCACCAGGTAGGTGTAGCCGTAGCGGAGCCCGAAGTTGACCAGCCTCAGGCCCAGGTAGATCAGCACGATGACCGTCAGGCCGTGCAGGCGCTGGTCGATGGTGAGACTGCTGTAGGGCGCCTTGTCCGCCACGATGTAGCGGTCCACGGCCTGCGCCAGCAGGGTGGGGAAGGCGGGCGTGAGGGCGCTGTACACCAGCAGCAGCAGAACACCGGCGGCCAGCTGCCCGCGGTAGGGCTTGAGGTAGGCCATCAGCCGCAGCATGATCTGCCAGTCGAACGACTTCTCGAAGGCCTCCCCGTCCTCGTCGAGCTGGCTCTCGGCGCGCATCTGTCTGCGGCTCGCGCGTCGGCGCCGCTTGAACTCGGCCTTGGCCTCCTCCACGGAGTACTCCGGCAGGTCCATGTCGGTCACGGCGCGGGGCCTTGCGGTGCGGTCGAAGGCGGTCATCAGGCAGCCTCCAGGTCCGCTTCGAGCTGCTGGCGACGGTGCATGTCGGCATACCAGCCGTCGCGCTCGAGGAGCTCGGCGTGCGTGCCTTCCTCGGTGATGCGGCCGCGCTCGAGTACCAGCACCCGGTCGCAGTGCTGGAACGCGCTGATCCGGTGCGCGGTGATGAGCGTCGTGCGGCCACGCTGCACCTGCCCGAGGCCTTCGAGGATGCGCGCCTCGGTCTGGGTATCGACGGCCGACAGGGCGTCGTCGAAGATCAGCACCGGCGGGTCGCGCACGATCGCCCGCGCGATGGCGGTCCGCTGACGCTGCCCGCCCGAGAGCGTGACCCCGCGTTCACCGAGGCGCGTCCGGTAGCCGAGCGGGAAGTCCTGCACGTCGCCGTCGAGCTGGGCCAGCTCGGCGGCGTGGCGGACCCGCGGCATGAGTGCGTCGATATCGGTCTCAGGCACGCCGTAGGCGATGTTCTCGGCGATCGTGTCGCTGAACAGGAACGGCTCTTGCGGCACCAGCCCGATGAAGCGGCGCACCACCGCCACCGGGTAGCGCTTCACGTCGATGCCGTCGATGAGGATCTCCCCGCCGTCGGCGTCGAGCAGCCTGGCGATGAGGCTGGCGATGAGGGTCTTGCCCGCCCCTGTGCGGCCGGTGATACCCAGGCTCTCGCCGGCGCGCAGGTGGAAGCTCACGTCCTCGAGCGCCGGTACCCCGTCGAAGGCGAGGCTCACGTGCCGGAACTCGATGTCTCCCCGGATCTCGTGGAGGCTGTCGTCGGTATCGGGGCCGTCGACCACGCGAGGCTGGCTGTCGAGGATCTCGCGCAGCCGGCGCCAGGAGGTGGACCCGCGCTGGGCGATGTTGGCGATCCAGCCGAGCGCGATGAGCGGCCACTGGACGCCGTTGAAGAGGAACACGAAGCTGGAGAACTGGCCGATGGTGAGGTGGCCGCCCACGCCGAGCACGTAGCGCCCGCCGAAGAGCAGCAGCACCGCCACGGTCACGCCGAAGAGCGTCTCCATCAGCGGGCTCAAGGGGCCGTCGACGCGGGTGAGTGCCAGGTAGCGGCGGATGTACTCGTCGTTCAGCCGGCGGAAGGTGCCGACGTGGCGGTCCTCGATCCCGAAGCCCTTGACCACGCGCATGCCGTCGAAGTTCTCCTGGGCCATCGCCGAGACCTCGCTGAACTGCTCCTGTACCCGCTGGTAGCGGCGGTGGATGACCCGCATGAACAAGAAGAAGGTGAGCGAGATGAGCGGCATGATGGCGGCCGTGAGCAGCGTGAGGCCGCCGCTGAGGCGCGCCATGCGCGTGATCGTGAACCCCAGCAGCAGCACGGTGTTGATGGCCTGGAAGGCGCCCACGCCGACCAGCATGCGCACCGCGTTGAGGTCGGCCGTCAGCCGCGCCATCAGGTCGCCGACGCGGTGGTTGTCGTAGTAGTCGGCGTCGAGGCGGGCGAAGTGCCGGAAGATGTCGTGGCGGATGTCGAACTGGATCTCCCAGCTCGCTGCCAGTAGGGTGCGGCGCACCAGGACCATGGCCAGGCCGCCCGCCCCGGCGGTACCCAGCAGGGCAGCGACGTAGAGCCACATGTGCGCCAGGGTCATGGTGCCCTGCTTGAGCGCGTCGATCGCCATGCCGGGGATGATCGGCGTCAGGGTGGTGAAGAAGGCGTTGAAGACCATCATCGCCACCCCGACGGCGTACGCCCGGCGGTGAAGGCGGACGTAGCGCATCAGGTCGCGGATGGTCTCGATCAGCACGGTTCCTCCCAGGGTGAACCCGGACGCCGCCCGCTGCGGCAGGTCGTTTCGACCATCACAACGGACGGCGGCCCCCACGCGCGTCGGCGACAGGTTGCACCGCCGCCTGCGACCAAGGTCGCAGACCGCGGCTGGAGGCTCCTCGCGTTAGCGCTTCCCGGCGGACGAGCCCGACCGGGCGGTGCACGGCCGGCCGACACCATACCGCGTCCAGCTGGGGGAGCGTGGGGCATGCGGCGACAGTGACCGCCCCGGAGGCGTGGCCGGCGGACCCGATCGCCGCGCCGCCCGGGGTCTGGCCGCAGCCGTCATGCGGCCCGTCGGCGGCGGCCTGCCGAGCGGCTGGAAGCCCTGCTCAGGGTACGAACAGCGGCGAGCCGTAGGGCTGGCCGTTGAGCTCCAAGGTGAAGGTCACCGGCCCGGGGTAGGTGGTGAGCCAGCTTCCGTGCAGCACCTGCCCACCGCTCACGGTGGAGCGGTCGACCAGCGTGCGCTTGCCGCTGAGCGGCTGGGCGTACACCGTGGCCACCTGCTGCGAAATGCCCGGCTGGATGGCCCAGGCGTAGGGGACGTGGCGGAGCTGCGGCCGCCTGACCGTGGCGACGGCGCCGGGCGGGGTCAAGGCTACCGGGTGCACGTTGACGGTGAGCGCCAGGGAGTGGTTGCCGGGATCGGCGCCTGGAGCCGGCGACTGCAGCACCACGCCTTGCGGCAGTAGCGGAGACTCGACGGTGGTGGTGGTGATGGTGTAGCCGGGTGCCGCTGCCTGTGCCTGCTCCGGGTCCATGCCGATGAGCGAGGGAACGGTGTCCGCCTGCTGGGCGTTGCTCGCGGGCGTTCCTTCCTGCACCACCAGTCGCAGGATGGTCTCGTCGAGCGGCTCCGCCAGGTGGGGTGCCAGCGACTGGCTCAGCACCTCGCCAGGGTAGCCGTCGGGGGCGTTGACCTTGTCCTCCAGGATCTGGTCCGGCGCCAGGCCTGCCACCCCGGCCAGGTAGCGGGCGTCGTCGGCGGAGAGCCCTACCAGGCGCGGCAGGAAGGTCTCCGGGTGGGTCGGCCCCAGGCTCACCAGCACGTCGACCGCCTGGCCCTGGGCGAGCTTGGTGCCGCTCGGCACCGACTGCGCCAGCACCACGCCGGCCGGCGTGTGGGCGTTGATGTGGGCGACGCTGCCGAGCTCCAGCCCGGCACTCTGCAGTGCGCCGGTGACCTGGTCGGGGTAGCTCACGCCCACGAGTTGCGGCACCTTGGTGCCGGCGAGCTGGCCCTGAGGCAGGGCGTAGGCGAGCTGCACCGTGCGTCCCGGCCGCAGCTGCGCGCCGGCGGCGGGTTGCGCCGACAGCACCGTGCCCGCCGGCTTGGTCGACTCGAGCGGCGTGGGCTTCGGCTTGAGGTCGAGCTGTGCCAGCGCCTGCTGGGCGTCGTTGATGGGCTTGCCGACGACGTTGGGGACCTTCACCAGGCGGCCGTTGGAGCGGCGCAGGAAGCCGCCGCCGATGAGCGCCAGCGACGCCAGCAGCAGCACGATCGTGAGCGCCCAGGGCAGCGCCGCCCAGGGGATCGACGGGCGCCGCCGGCGAGGGGCTGCAACGGGCTCCTGGACGGCGGCGGCCTGGACTGGCGCACTCCCGTCCCAGGCGAGGCCGTAGAGCCGCGGCTGGCGCCCGGAGCGACGGACGTCGGCCGCGGACGGATCGAAGCCGTGCTCTGCCAGGGCCGCCTCGATGGCGGCGTCGCGCCCGCGCGGCAGGCCTTCGCCGGCGTGCTCCCAGGCCACGTAGTGCGCGCCCGGCCGGGATATGACGTCGTAGATGGCCGCTCGACCCTCGCGCTTGAGGCGCTTCAGCACGCGCCGGTAGCGCTCGAAGGTGGACTCCTTGTCGGGCTGAAGGTCGAACCACTCGATTCGGACGAGGGTGCCGTCGGGGGCCGTGGCCTCGATCAGCGTCCGATCTCTACTCACTGCGGACTGGCTGATGATCTCGTACTTACCGTCGAGCAACGACACCTTGGCAGACTCCCCGAGCTAGGCTCGGGCGCAATGATACCGTGCCGGCCATGAGAGGTGTCTGGGCGGCCGCCGGCGGACGTCCAACCGCTGCCGCGCCGCGGGCTGGGGACGCCTACGGGCCGGTGGCGACCCGCTCAGCTGCCGGTCTCGGAGGCGGGACGTGGCTCGATGGTGGGCGGGGTGCGGTTGTGGTCGGCGGCGTTGCGGCGGCGTTCCTCCTCGGCGCGGCGTTGCCGTTCTTGCTCTTCCAGGCGCCGCTCCACCTCGTCCGCCTCACCGACGATCCATGTGGCGATGTCGTCGGGGGCCTCGCCGGCGTGCGACTTCTCCAGTGCAGTGTGGATGAGCTTGCCGTCGATGGTCTCGCGCTTGAGCAGGGCGCTGGCTACCGCCTCCACCGCCGGCCAGTGCTCCTCGAGGATCTTCTCGCAGTCGTGGTAGGTGGCCTCCAGGATCTCGGTGACCTCCTGCTCGAGCTCGCGGGCGGTCTCCTCGCTGAAGTCCTTGCGGCGTGAGATCTCGCCGCCCAGGAACACCGGTCCCTGGTCGGAGCCCCAGGCCACGTACTCCTGGTTCCCCATGCCCATGTCGAGCACCATCTGCTTGGCGAGGTCCGTGGCTTGCTTGAGGTCGTTGCTGGCGCCGGACGAGATGGTACCGGTGATGCGCTTCTCGGAGACGCGCCCGCCGAACGCCACCACCAGCTGGCTGCGGAAGCGGCCGACGTTGTAGAACATCTCTTCCTTGGAGAGCGGCGCCATGAACCCGCCGGCGCCGCCGCGCGGCATGATGGTCACCTTGCGGATGTTCCCCAGCTCGGGCTGGGCGGCGAAGGCCACCGCGTGCCCCGCCTCATGGAACGCCAGGATGCGTCGCTCCTCCTCGGTGGGAACCAGGCTGCCGCGTCTCAGACCCAGCGTGATGCGGTCGAGAGCCTCGTTGAAGTCGGTCCAGGAGATGATCTGCTTGCTGGAGCGCGCCGCGATGAGGGCCGCTTCGTTGGTGAGGTTCTCGAGGTCGGCGCCCGAGAACATGGGCGTGGCCTCCGCCAGGCGCTTGAGGTTGACGTCCTCGCCCACCGGCTTGTTGCGCACGTGGACCTTGAGGATGTCCTCGCGCTCGCTCTGGGTGGGCAGGCCGATGGTCACCTGGCGGTCGAAGCGCCCGGGCCGCAACAGCGCCGGGTCGAGGATGTCCGGGCGGTTGGTGGCCGCCACCACGATCACCGACGTGTCCTTCTCGAAGCCGTCCATCTCGGAGAGGATCTGGTTGAGGGTCTGCTCGCGCTCGTCGTGGCCGCCGCCGATGCCGGCGCCGCGACGCCGGCCGATGGAGTCGAGCTCGTCGATGAAGATGATGGCCGGGGCGGCCTTGCGAGCCTCCTCGAAGAGGTTGCGCACGCGGCTCGCGCCGACGCCCACGAACATCTCCATGAACTCCGAGGCGCTGACCGTCAGGAAGGGGACCCCCGCCTCGCCGGCCACCGCCCGCGCCAGCAGCGTCTTGCCGGTGCCGGGAGGTCCGACCAGCAGCACGCCCTTGGGGATCTCGGCGCCGATGCGGAGGTACTTCTGGGGGCTCTTGAGGAAGTCGACGACCTCCATCAGCTCCTGCTTTGCCTCCTTGTGGCCGGCGACGTCGGAGAAGGTGGTCTGCACCTTGTTCTCGCGCCCGTAGAGCTTGGCCTTCGACTGGCCGAACTGCATCACCTGGTTGGGCCCGCCCTGGGCGCGCATGAAGATGAACCAGAAGAACCCCAGCAGCAGCGCGATGGGGAGCAAGGAGCCGACCACGAACCCGATCCACTGAGGCGGGTTGCGGATGGTGACGCTCGTCACGTTGTTCTGCAGCGTGGTGATGAGCGTGTCGGTGATGATGGCGGTGGTGCGGAACGACTGGATGGTCTCCGGCTGGCCCTTGATGTTGACCTGCGAGGCGGTCTTGAGCTCGCCGTCGACGTTGCCGTTGGTGCGGTCGACGGTGACGGACGCGACCTTGCCGGACGCCACCAGGTTCGTGAAGGTCGAGTAGTTGATCTGGCGGCTCGACCCGCCGGAGTTGAACTGGTTGAACACGAAGATGCCGAGGATGATCAGCATCACCAGCAACCAGGGATTGAACGATCGTCTCAACGGGCCCTCCAGCGGGCGCCTCTCATCGCGCGGCGTCTCGTGGCGCCACGCACGGCGCGCGCGCAGCTAGTCAGATAAGGGTAGCACCCCGACGCGAGCGCGTCCTGTAAGCCGTCCGACCAGCTTCCACGGCGCGGCCGGCGGCCGGCTCGCGGAGACGCTCACTGGAAGCTGTAGCTCTTAGGCACCGCCACCACTCCGCCGTCCGTGACGCTGAAACCGCGCGCACGGTCGGCGGCGGGATCGACGCCGATCTCGGTGCCGGACGGCACCTTCACGTTCTTGTCGATGATGGCGTTCCGGATCACGCAGCCCTGGCCGACCTCCACGTCGTCGAACAGAACCGAGCTATCCACGCTGGAATGGGAGTGTACCCGCACCCGCCGCGCCAGCAACGAGCGCCGCACGGTGCAGCCGGAGAGGATCACGCCGCCGGCTACCAGCGAGTTGAGCGCGCGTCCGGTGCGGTCCTCCTCCTCGTGGACGAACTTCGCCGGCGGCGAGTACTCCGCAGAGGTCCGCAGCGGCCAGTGCTCGTTGAAGAGGTCGAACTCCGGCTGAACCGCGACCAGGTCCATGCTGGCGGCCCAGTAGCTGTCGAGCGTGCCTACGTCCCTCCAGTAGGTGTTGGCCGCTTCCTGGCCGGGGATGGGGTTGCGCGCGAAGTCGTAGGCGAACAGCCGGTAGCCCTCGGCCAGCGCCATCGGCAGCACGCTCTTGCCGAAGTCGTGCTCGCTGCCGGGGTCGGCGGCGTCGCGGTTGAGCAGCTCCACCAGCTTCTCCACCGTGAAGATGTAGTTGCCCATGCTGGCGAGGCAGTGACTGCTGCGACCGGGGATCGCGTTCGGCGTCTCGGGCTTCTCCTGGAACTCCTCGATGCGCCAGTCGTCGTCCACCTGCAGCACGCCGAAGCGGCGGCCGTCCTCGACCGGGGTGGGGTAGGCGGCGATGGTGATGTCGGCCTCGTGCTCGAGGTGGTAGTCGATCATGTGGCTGATGTCCATCTTGTAGATGTGGTCGCCCGAGAAGATCGCCACCAGGTCGGCGTCGTTGTTGGCGATGAGGTGGAGGTTCTGATAGATGGCGTCGGCCGTGCCGCGGTACCACTCCGCGCCCAGCTCTTCGTAGAGGTACATCTGCGCCGGTGCCAGCGTGATGAAGTAGCCCGACAGGAAGCTGCCGAAGCGCCAGTTGCGCTGGATGTGCTCGGTCAGGGACTGCGCCTTGAACTGGGTGAGCACGTACATGCCGAAGATCTGCGAGTTGATCATGTTGTTGAGCGCGAAGTCGATGATGCGGTACTTGGCGCCGAACGGCACGGCGGGCTTGGTGCGCTTCCACGTGAGGGGGTGGAGGCGCGTACCCTTGCCGCCTGCCAGCACCATGCCGATGGTCTTCAGCTTGCGTGCGGCCATGCGTCGGTCTCCCTGGGTCGACGAGAAGGCGTGAGGCTAGGCGTTTGCCCGATGATAGCCCAGCCGGGGCCGCGCGCCGCCGTGTACGGCGTGCTGCCGGCGACGGTGGGGGCGCTCGGGCGCGGTACCCTTGCGGTCGATGCCCAGCTCCGACACCCGCCCGCGCGAGCCTCGCCCCCGGTCGTGCCTGTACGACCTGGCGCCGGAGACGCTGTGGCTCCCGGACGGGGAGCCCGCCTACCGGCGCGCGCAGCTGGCCGGCTGGCTCTACCGCCGCGGCGCTCAGAGCTTCGCGGCCATGAGTAACCTGCCGAGGGCCGTGCGAGCGGCGCTGGCGGAGCGCTGGCGGCTGTCCCCCTTCGACGGGGTGCGGCGCTTCCCGTCCAGCGACGGCTCGGTGCGCTACCTCTTCACGCTGCAGGACGGGCGGCGCACCGAGGCGGTGTACATGCCCTACCGCGGTCGCAAGACGGTGTGCCTGTCGTCGATGGTCGGTTGCCCCGCCGGCTGCGCCTTCTGCGCCACGGGCGCGCTGGGCTTCGGGCGCAACCTCGCCAGCGGTGAGATCGTCGGCCAGCTCCTGGCGATCGCCGCGGCGGAGCAGGTGGCGCCCGGCGACATCCGCAACGTGGTGCTGATGGGGATGGGCGAGGCGCTGCTCAACTACGACAACGCCATCGCCGCGGTGCGGACGCTGGTGTCGCCCGCCGGGCTCGACCTCTCGCCCCGACGCATCACCGTGTCGACCGTGGGCCTCCCCGGCCGCATCCGCCGTCTGGCGGAGGAGGGGTTGCCGCTGGTGCTGGCCCTGAGCCTGCACGCACCGGACGACGAGACCCGCAAGCGCATCATCCCCACCGCGCACGCCTATGCCGTGGCCGACATCGTGGCGGCGGTGCGCGCCTACCAGCAGGCGACGGGGAGGCGCGTCACCATCGAGTACACCCTGCTCGCCGGCGTCAACGACGATCCCGCGCGTGCGCGCGCGCTGGCCGGTCTGCTCGAGGGCCTCAAGAGCCACGTCAACCTCATCCCCTTCAACCCCTGGCCCGGGTCGGGCTTCCGGGAGAGCGGCGAGCGGGCGACCGAACGGTTCCGCGCCGAGCTGGAGCGTCGCAAGGTGCCGGTGTCCGTGCGCTTCAGCCGGGGCCGCGACGCCGGTGGCGCCTGCGGGCAGCTGGCGCTCAGCGAGGGCGGCTCGCGTAGCTCGCACGAGCGCCCGGCCGACCCGCCGGGCTGATCCGGTGGGGGGCGCCGGGCTGGCCCCGGGGCGCGCGCCCGCACCGTCGGCCGACACCGGCAGGACACGTCCCTGAGTGGGTTTTTTTGCCGCTGTGACGGGATATCTCGTGGGGGATTTCACACGGCTTCGAAGCACCCTCGTACTAGAGTGAGCACCGGAATCATCGTTTCGCACGCAGTCTATGGGGACGCGTAGGCGCAGCGATCTGGAGGCTTGCATGAAGATCATGACGTGGAGTCGGGGCGCGGTCAGGACGCTCCTGGCATCCGTTGCCCTGTTGCTGGTGCTGTCGACGGCGCTGGCCCAGACGTCGATCGCCGATCTGCAAGCCAAGGCCCAAGCCAACCCCAACGATGCAAGCGCGTGGGTGGACCTCGGCAACGCCCAGTACAAGGCGGGCAGCTACGACGCAGCCAAGCAGAGCTTCCTCGAGGCGATCAGCATCAACTACAGCAACGGCGACGCCCACTACGGCCTGGGGCTCTCGGAGTACGCCCGCGGCGACTACCAGGCGGCGCTGTTCGAGTTCAGCGAGGTCACCAGGCTGTACCCGGACCGCTTCGACGGGCACTTCAACCGGGGGGTGACGCTGGCCAAGCTGCGGCAGAACAAGGAGGCGGCGGACGCCTTCCGGCTGGCGATCAAGGTCGCCGACAACGTTGCCACCAAGCAGGACAAGATCAATGCCTACCTCGGTCTGGCCGGCCAGCTCGAGCTCACCAGCGACTACACGGGCGCCGCCAGCGCCTACGCGGAGGCGCTCAAGCTCGATCCAGGCAACGCGGACCTCATCCTCCGCCGCGGCCAGGCGCTGGAGAACGCCGACAAGGGGCTCGAGGCGTTGCCGGAGCTCACCAAGCTGGAGGCGAGCAGCAGCGACTACCGCGTCAGCGCCCTCATCGCCGACATCTACGTCAAGCAGGGGCAGATCGACTACGCCATGTACGCCCTCAACCGCGCCCTCAAGAAGGCGGACGCGGCCGGCAACAACTCGGCCAAGGCCAACATCCTGGTCAAGCTCGGCACCTTGCAGAAGAGCCTGGGGCGCGACGCCGCCGCGGCCCAGTCCTTCCAGCAGGCGGCGCAGGCCGACCCCAACTCCTGGCAGGCGTTGTACAACCTGGGCGTGAGCTATCTCGAGGGCGGTCAGACGCGCAGCGCGCTGGGCCCGCTGGAGCAGGCCGACAAGCTGGCGCCGCAGAGCGGCGAGGTGAACCTCGCCCTGGCCTCGGCGTACGATCAGCTCGCCGAGCCGGCCAAGGCGCTCTCCGCCGCCAAGATCGCGCTCTCCGGCTTGCAGGATGCCAAGCAGCTCACGCAGGCGCGCTTCATCGCCGGCCGTTCGCTGTACCGCCAGGGAGACTACGCCAGCGCCGCGAACATGCTCGATCAGGTGGTGCAGGCCGAGGCCAGCGACGCCCAGGCGCAACTGTGGGCGGGGCTTGCGGACTACCAGCAGCAGAAGTACGCCTCCTCCATCCGCTTCTTCGAGCGCGCCACGCAGCTCGCTCCCAACAGCGTCGAGGCCCGCGTGGACCTTGGTGCCGCCTACCTGGCCGCCAAGCGCTACCAGGATGCGCAGACGGTCTACCAGCTTCTCGTCAAGCAGAACCCCAAGGACAGCGAGAGCTACTACAACCTCGGCTGGGCACTCTACTCGCAAGACAACATGAGCGCAGCCGGCGATGCTTGGAAAGCATCCTGCCAACAGGGCTATCAACAGGCATGCCAGGCGATCACCAAGTACCTGTGAGCTATCTCCGACCTCTGCCGGCGCGAGGAGCGCCTGACATAGAATGGTCCCATGGACTGGCTTCGACGTAACTGGCCCGACCTGCTGATCGGGATCGCCCTGGTCGCGGTGATCGCCGGGATCATCGCCACGCTGATCACCGGGGGCTCGTTCTTCCCCGTGGGGCAGAACACCCGTACGAGCACGCCGCCGGCCCAGAGCGCTACCGCGCAGAGTGGGGCGCCGAAGTCGTCAACGTCGTCGTCCACATCGTCGTCCACACCGTCCTCGACCACCGTGGCTCCCGGCAACTCGACCGGCGGGAAGACCTCCTCGGCAACGGCCGGTGGCGGCGCCAACGGCGCCATCTCGACCGGGTCGGGGAGCAGCGCCTCCGGCGGCGCCGGCCAGAGCGGCTCGAGCGCCTCGTCGAGTGGCGTCTCGGTGTTGCCGCCGAGCGCCAGCGCGTCGGGCGGGAACGCCTCGACGGGCTCCGGCAGCTCGCAGAGCGGCGGCTCCGCCGCCACTGCAACCTCGTCGCCGCCGTCCAGCAGCGCGTCCAGCCAGCCGGCGCCCGCCCCTGCCAGCCAGGCGGCCAACGGGCCCGGCGCGGCCGCGCCCTACCGCATCTCCGTCGGTGCCTTCTCCCACAAGGACTACGCGCAGCGCCGCGAACAGCAGTTCAAGAAGGCGGGCTACCCGGTGTTCCTCGCCACTCAGGGAGACCTGACCATCGTGCTGGTGGGGCCCTACAAGAGCCAGTCCGAGGCGCGCCAGGTGGCAGCCAAGATCAAGAACGGCGGCTTCGGGGTCGACCCCGTGGTGTACCAGTTCCAGGGCACCAGCGACCAGGCGCCGGCGCCAGCCAGCTCCGGCAGCGCCTCGTCGTCCGGCTCGGCTTCTTCCACTACGTCCTCGACCAGCGGCGCGTCTTCGAGTAGCGGCGCGTCCTCGAGCGCCAGCGCGCCGCCGAGCGCGGCCAGCGGCCAGCGCTATCTCCAGGTGGGCGCCTACGGCAGCTCCGCCAGTGCCAAGCCGCAACGCGACAGACTGCAGAAGATGGGCTTCACGGTCCAGGAACGCACCGAGAATGGCCTCGTGAAGCTGCTCATCGGCCCCTTCGGCCCCGACCGACTGCAGCAGGTCCAGTCGCAACTGACGTCGGCAGGGATCGACAGCTTCCCGCGCTGATGCGCAACATCCCGACGGCGACGGTCAGCCGTCTCGTGACCTACCTGCGTATCCTGGCGGATCTCGAGGAGGCGGAGGTCAAGCGCACCTCGTCGGACCTGCTCGCCGAGGAGGCGCAGGTGTCGGCGTTCCAGGTGCGCAAGGACCTGGCCTACTTCGGCCGCTTCGGCACGCGCGGCGCAGGATACAGCGTGCCGACCCTGCGGCGCGAGCTGCGCCGCATCCTCGGGCTCACTCGCCCGTGGAACGTGGCCATCATGGGCATGGGACGTCTCGGTCAGGCGCTGGCCGACTACCCGAACTTCGATCAGTACGACTTCATCCTCAAGGCCTCGTTCGACGCCGACCCGGCCAAGGTGGGCCGTCACATCGGCGGCGTCGACGTCTACCCGGTGGATGAGCTCGACGCCCGCGTCAGCGAGTGGGCGATCGACATCGCCTTCCTGGCGGTGCCGGCCCCGGCGGCGCAGGACGCCGCCGAGCGGCTCGTGGCCGCGGGGATCCGCGGCATCCTCAACTTCGCGCCCACCGTGATCACCGTGCCCGAGGGCGTGTTCGTCGAGCCGGTCGACTTCGTCGCGGGGCTCAAGCGCCTCGCGTACTACCTGCAGGGGAGCGGCGAGAAGGCCACGCTGGGAGCCTAGAGCGCGGCCGCCCGTGGGGATGCTGGCGGCGCCGTCGCCGCGGTGCGCAACGGGCTCGCGCGGCGGGACCGCCAGGCCGGCGCCCGTATACTGGCTAGCGTTGTGTTCGAGTTCATCCGCGACGACCTGCAGGCGTTCGAGCGGCGCCTGAAGCAAGAGCTGCACTCTTCGGTGGCCTTCATCGAGGCCATCGGTGACGATCTGGTGGGTGCCGGCGGCAAGAGACTTCGTCCCAGCCTGAGCTTCCTTGCCGGCCGCCTGCTGGGCGCCGACCCCGAGCGGACCATGCTGGTGGCACTGGCGGTCGAGCTGCTCCACTCGGCGTCGCTGCTGCACGACGACCTCATCGATGATGCCCAGACCCGCCGCGGGGCGCAGGCCGCCTTCCGGCGGTACGGCAACGTGGTCAGCGTGATGTCGGGCGACTTCATGCTCGCTCGCGTGCTCGACCTGCTGGCGGAGACGGGCAGCGTGCCCTTCACGCGGCTGATGTCGCGCACCGCCGCCGGCATCTGTGAGGGCGAGGTGCTGCAGTTCCAGACGGCGACCCTGGAGGACTACGGCTTCGACGCCTACGACGCGGTCATCGAGGGCAAGACCGCCATCCTGCTGGCGTCGGCGGTGGAGGGCGTGGCCATCCTCGCAGGTGCCGGCGAGGCGGAGCGGGAGGCGCTCGTGAGCTACGGCATGCACTACGGCCGCGCGTTCCAGATGCAGGACGACTATCTCGACCTGTTGGGCGACGCCGACAGCCTGGGGAAGCCGGTGGGGGGCGATCTGCGTGAGGGCAAGGCCACCTACCCGGTGTTGCTGCTGCTGCTGGAGCATGGCGTGACCGAGGTGCGTGCCATCCTGCGGCGCCACGCCTCGCGCGAGGGTGACGTGGCGCGGGTGGTGGCGCTCGTCCGAGAGCACCGTGCGGACGAGGGCACCCGGATCCGCATCCGGGAGGAGGCCGAGCGGGCGGCGGCGGCGTTGGCGGGCTTCCCGCCGTCGCCTGCTCGCGAGGCGCTCATGGGACTGGCGGAACGCGAGATCGCCCGCGCCCGTTAGCCGTTCCGGAAGGCGCTGGGCGGCGCTGCCGGCGCGCGCCGTGGCGCGTGGCAGAATGGGCCGCATGCCCACCACCGAGCCGCTGACGGGATACCTGCCGCGCAGTGACGACGACATCCTGGCGCGGGCGCGAGACTTCTACCGGCGCGTTCGCGCGCGCCGCAGCGTTCGCGAGTATGCCGGGCGTCCCGTCCCCCGAGCCGTCATCGAGGCTTGCCTGCTGGCCGCAGGCACGGCACCCAGCGGCGCCAACCTGCAGCCCTGGCACTTCGTCGTGGTCACCGATCCCGCGCGGAAGCGGCGCATCCGTGCCGCCGCGGAGGCCGAGGAGCGCGCCTTCTACCGCGAACGCGCGCCCCAGGCGTGGCTGGAGGCGCTGGCGCCTCTGGGTACCGACTGGCACAAGCCCTTCCTCGAGACGGCGCCGGTGCTGATCGCGGTGTTCGTTCAGCCGTACGCGGAGCTCCCCGACGGCGGCAAGCGCAAGCACTACTACGCGACCGAGTCGGTCGGCATCGCGACCGGCATGCTCGTCACCGCCCTGCACGAGGCGGGACTGGCGTGCCTCACGCACACGCCCAGCCCCATGGGGTTCCTGGGTGAGATCCTGGGGCGGCCCCCACACGAGCGGCCCTTCGTGCTGCTGGTGGTGGGGCACCCGGCCGCGGACGCGCGGGTGCCGGCCATCGGCAAGAAGCCGCTGAGCGAGATCGCCACCTTCGTCTGACGCGCCTGGACGGCCCGGCTCGCCAGACCGCTGCCGGGCGTGGCGCCCGTCGCCGCGACGTTACCGACGGCGCTGACCTCGCTGGCGGGCTACACTCTCATCGATGGCCGACCTCGACAAAGAGCAGGTGTTCCACTTCTTCCAGACCAATCCGCAGCGCCCCTGGCACATACAGGACGTGCAGAAACGGCTCGACGCCGGCGACCGGAACGTGTTGGGGAAGCTCCTCTCGGAGCTTGCGGACGAGGGCCGGCTGATCCGCACCCGGCGCCGCACCTTCGGGCTGCCGCAGGAGATGAACCTCTTCCTCGGCAAGCTGCAGGTCACCTCCGGCGGCTACGGCTTCGTCATCCCCGACAGCGGCGAGGGCAGCGACCTGTTCATCCCGGCCGACAAGCTCGCCGGCGCCTGGGACGGCGACCGCGTGGTGGCCCGGCCCAACCCCATGGTCAAGGAAGGCGACCGCCAGAACGGCGAGATCGTGCGCATCCTCGAGCGCGGCTACGACAACGTGGTCGGCACGCTGGAGTATGCGCGCGGCTACGCCATCCTGCGCCCGGACTCGCCCAGGTTGCGCGAGCGCATCCTGCTCACCCCCGAGTCCGTCGGCAAGCTCGAGGGCGGCTCGCGCATCGTGGCGCGCATGGTGTGGCCGGAGGCCTCCGGCGAGAAGGAGCCCTTCGGTGAGGTCGCCGAGTTCCTAGGCAGCGGCGACGACCCCGAGGTCGAGACCAAGGCGGTCATCGTCAAGTACGGTCTCAAGGCCGACTTCGACGCCGACACCACCGCCGAGGCCGAGGCGGTTCCGCCGACCGTGCGCGGCGACATGATGGAGGGCCGCACCGACTACCGCCACGTCAGCACCTTCACCATCGACGGGGAGGACGCCAAGGACTTCGACGACGCCCTCTCCCTGGAGCGCCTCGAGGGCAGCGGCAAGGACGGCCTGCTGCGCGTCGGGGTGCACATCGCCGACGTCTCCTACTACGTCGCCGAGGGCACCAGCCTCGATGCGGAGGCGCGCGAGCGCGCTACCAGCGTCTACCTGCCCGGCAGCACCCTGCCGATGTTGCCGGAAGGGCTCTCCAACGGCATCTGCTCGCTGGTCGAGGGCGAGCCGCGGCTGGCGCTGTCGGTGTTCGTGGACATCAGCCGCGGCGGCGACGTCAAGGGCGTGCGCTTCCGCGAGACCGTCATCCAGTCCGACGGGCGGCTCACCTACGAGCAGGTCCAGGGCTTCAGCGACGGCGGCCGCCTGCCGCACGGCAAGCGCAAGCTCGAGCGCGACATCAAGGTGCTCGTCAACCTCAGCCAGGAGCTGCGCATCCAGCGCATCGGCGCCGGCGCGCTCGATTTCGACTTCACCGAGGCCAAGGTGGACGTCGACGAGCAGGGTGCTTTGCATCTGACGCCGGTGCGCAGCAACACGGCCCGGCAGCTCATCGAGGAGATGATGCTGCTGGCCAACCGGCTGGTGGCCGAGGAGCTCGACAGGAAGGACGTGCCCGCGCTCTACCGCGTGCACGAGGATCCCAGCGAGGAGAAGGTGCAGGCGCTCCAGAAGGCGCTCGGCCGCCTCGGCTACACCCTCGACCTGCAGCACGCCCGGCCGCAGGACCTGCAGCGCATCCTGCGCGAGGCGGCCGGCAAGCCCGAGGCGCAGATCGTCAACACCCTGCTGCTGCGCAGCCTCAAGCAGGCGCGCTACAGCTCCGAGAACCTGGGGCACTTCGGCCTGGCCTTCGAGAACTACCTGCACTTCACCAGCCCCATCCGGCGCTACCCCGACCTGGTGGTGCACCGCGTCATGCGCGCGCTGCTGCAGCACCGGCTGTCGCCGACGCTCAAGGCGCGGCTGAAGACCGACTTCCCCAAGCTGGCCGAGCAGTCGAGCGAGCGCGAGCGCCGCGCCGAGACCGCCGAGCGGGACCTGACCCGCTACTACCACGCCCGCTGGGCCAAGGAGCACCTGGGCGAGAGCTTCACCGGGGTGGTCTCCGGCGTCACCAACTTCGGCGTGTTCGTGGCGCTGCCCAACGCCGTCGAGGGGCTGATGCACGTGTCGCACCTCGACGACGACTACTACATCTACCTCGAGGACGCGCTCATGCTGATGGGCAAGCACACGCGCAAGCGCTACCGCCTGGGCGACCGCGTCGAGGTGAAGGTGGCGCAGGCCAACCCCACCCAGCGCCAGATCGACCTCATCCCGGCCGCCATGGAGATGCCGGAGATCGAGGGAGAGGAGAAGCCGCAGCACCAGCGCCCGCCCAAGAAGCTCAAGGATCCCTTGGCTCGCGTTGACGACGAGGCGGCCAAGCCGGCGGGCAAGCAGCCGGCGGGCAAGCAGCCGGCGGGCAAGCAGCCGGCGGGCAAGCAGGCGGCGGGCAAGCAGGGGGCGGGCAAGCAGGCGGCGGGCAAGCAGCCGGCGGGCAAGCAGGGGGCGAGCAAGCAG
>CAZBZU010000053.1:0-5158 GCA_964496495.1 uncultured bacterium | reverse complement strand
GCAAGCAGCCGGCGGGCAAGCAGGGGGCGAGCAAGCAGGGGGCCGCCAAGGGCGGCGGGCGCCGCAAGGCGTCCGCTAAGGACGCATCCTCCAAGGCGCCGTCTGCCGAGGCCGCGTCCGGGAAAGCCGCGTCCGGGAAGGCCGGTGCCGTGACCAAGCCGGCGGACGGGGCGTCTCCGGGCGGCTCGCAGGGCGGCAGCAGGCGGAGCCGTCGGCGCCGCTCGGGGAACGGGAGCGAGGCGCAGGCGAGCGCCAAGAGCGGGCCCGGCAAGAGCGCGCCGGCCAAGGGCAAGGGCGCGAGCGGACCCAAGGACCGCGCCGGCCGAGCGAGCGGCGAGCGGCAGCCCTCCCGCCAGGTGCCGGACCGCCAGCCTGGGGAGGAGCGCGCCCGCGACAAAGGCTCGGCCACAGGCAGAAGCAGGAAGCGCCGGCTGGTGTTCGGGCGCACCGATAAGGGCTGAGGCTACGGCTGCGGCGGCTCCAGCGGCCGCCGCTGCGCTCGAGGAGGTTCATCATGGCCATGACACCGCAGGTGCGGTGCGCCGAGTGCGGCCACGTGTTCGCCGCCGACGCCGGCATGGAGGACGAGGTCACCTGTCCGGGCTGCGGGCACGTCGGCGCGCCCGGCGGGGTGATGCGCCCCACCGGCTTCCCGAGCTTGGAGACCTTCAAGCGAAACGTGTCGAAGGCGCGTGGAGAGCGCAACGACGACCAGCCAGTCTAGGCTGCGGGGCTCAGGCGGCATCGGGGTGACGGGAAGGGCGAGAGCCCCACACGGAGGCTCGAGCCGTGGCGCCACGAGGCCCGGAGCGTGCCAACGAAGATTGGGAAGGGGGTCGTTGACCATGGAGACGTCGCATGAGCCGGACCACGCGGGACCGGGAGGGTTCTGCGTCTGCATGAAGTGCGGAGCCAGGTATCCTCACGAGCAGGGGGTTCCCTGCAAGACTCAGCGGTGCCCCACGTGCGGCACGGCACTCCTGCGGGAAGGATCCGAGCACCATCGGCTGGCTCTCGAACGCAAGCGGCGACCTCAGACGTGACGAGCGGGCGGTAGGCCGGCCAGCGACCGCGGCCCTCGCGCAGCCGGCCGGACGCCCGGGCAAGCCGCGCCTGGGAGCAGCTGTCCTCGCCTGGTCGCCGCCGCGGAGCGCCCTGAGGTCGGCCGGAACGCGGCCGCCGTATGGGGGCCTGGCCCGACCGGTCGTCTGTTAGACTTGCCGAAATGGTGACAATGCCTGCCCGGCCCGAGTCCCACGGGCGAGCGCAGACCGCTCGCGGGGCAGGCCAACCTCAGTCGGTTTCACGACCGCGCGAGTAGGGGACGAGATGGCCCAGGAATTCCGTTACCCGCTCACCCGCATCTGCTTGCGCAACGGCGCGTTGACGCTGCCGCGAACCATGCTCGGCCTCTTCCCCGAGGAGGGGCCCATCCTCGCGGTCGATACCGAGAGTGGCGAGGAGTTCGAGCTGGAGGTTGCCGGGCCACGCAGTGTGATCGGTCTGGGCGAGTTCCTGGCGCTCCACGAGCTCGAGGTCAACGATGAGCTGCTCATCCGCCCGCTCGAGGACGGGCGCTTCGGCTTCACCGCGTTGCCGCGGCCGCGCAAGCGGGACTACACCCGTCCCGGTGCGGTCGCGGCGTTACTCGACGAGCTGGCTCAGGCGGAGCTCGCCGCGAACGAGGCCGAGATCCGCGCGCTCCACCCCGAGCTTCCGAGCGATGTCGATCTGCGTGACCTGCTGCAGCAGGACGAGCGGTTCGTCTACTTCGAGGGCCGCTGGCAGGTGCGAAGCGCTCTGGAGCGGCACCTCGACGACGACCAGACGGCCGCCGGCGCGCGGCCGCGCGGCGAGCCGGCGGGCGAGCCGCCACCGCTGGCCGGCGCCGCGTCAAGCGAGGCGGAGCCCGGGCTCGAGGCAGTCGCCGCACCGCAGGTCGAGGCCGAAGGGGCGGGGGAGGCCGAGTCGCACCCGCTCGAGGCGGGCGAGAGCCAGCAGGAAGCGCTGTGGCGCTCCACCTGGCAGGCCGCGACCGGGGCGCAGGAGGCCCCGGCGCCGGCATGGGAGCCCCTCGAAGCCCCTCCCGGGGGCGAGGCCGCCGTCCCGCCGCATGAGGCGGCCAACGGTGACGAGAGGATGGCCACGCCATCGGTGCGCGAGCGCCGCAAGCCCCGCGTGGTGTTCCCCGGCGACGCCGCCCTCAGCCGCGAAGGCGCCGAGGAGGACGACATCGCCGACCTGCAGCATGTCAGTCACGCGCGAGAGCTGCTGGAAGGCTTCGGGTTCCGGGTGGAGGCTCTGGGGCAGGGCGACCTGATGGCACACGCCGAGCTGGGACGGCGCGGCTATACCGTGCTGGTCCACGCGTTGGGATTCGGTCAGCGGCTCGACTGGGCAGCGCTGCTGGCGCGGCGCCGGGAGCTGAACGCGCGCTTCCTGGCGGTCTTCGGCGACCGTCGCGACCTCGGCCGGCTGCAGTCGCCGGCGGAGCTGGCGCGCGCCACGCTGTGGTCCTGGGAGGGCCTTCAGCGCGCCCGCACCCTCGGCCGCAGCGTCCCGGTGAGCCCCTTCGATCTGCAGCTGCACTTCGAGCGCGAGGGGCTGTTCGACCGTGGGCTCGAGCGCTTCGAGCACGACGTGGCGGAGCTGGTAGCGGAACGCGGCGCGTTCTCGGAGGTGCTCACCAACCTGGCCGGCCTGCGCGCTCCCACCGTCTTCCTGCTCGAGGACCTCGCCGGCCAGGGCACGCTCAGTCGCGACGCGGTACTGCGCGTGCTCGAGCGCCTGGTGGAGGCCCCCTTCCACCTGGTGGCGCGGGTGGCCCAGGGCGAGTTCTGCCTGCGGCGCCCGGTCGGCGAGGGGCTGGCGAACCTCGCGGACTACGCCACCTCGCTGCGCGACCGTCTGCCCAGCCGCGGGCGCGAACGGCTCACCGGGCTGGGCGAGCCGGAGTTGCTGCAAGAGGACGAGCTCACCTTCGACGATGCCGAGGCTGATGCCGGTGGCGAGACGGCCGAGGTCGCGGCGGGCGCGACCCCCGAGGACGACGAGCCGCACGCCTGAGGGCGTCGTGCGCCTGGGGCGGGATACACCTGAGGGCACGGCACGGCTGAGGCCTCACCCCGCCTGCAGAGCCCGCACCTCCAGCCCCGACCGCGTTCGAGCGACCGCTTCGATGGCGGCGACCATCCACGCCGCAGCCTCGCGCGAGGTGGCGTACGGCACGCCGTTCTCGAGCGCTCGGCGCAGCTCCTTGGTGTGGGCCACGTCGATCAGCAAGGCGTAGTCGGGCTCGGCGTCAGCCGCCTGCGGGCCTCTCTCCACGTCGAAGCCGAGCGCGCGCAGGCGACGCTCCAGCGTCTCCAGCCCGGTGCCGATCAGGCGGGTCAGGCCAGCCGCCGGCAGCGCCACGCCGGCACCCAGCTCGGCCTTGTAGTACGCCAGGGCCGGATCGGCGCTGATGCCCATGCTCTCGCCGGTGGAACGCATCTCCGGGCCCAGCACCGGCAGCACGTCGCGGAACTTGAGGAAGGGCAGCACCACCTCCTTGACGCTGTAGAGCCGCGGGGTCGGCGTCTCGGTGAGACCCAGCTCCGCCAGCGTGCGGCCGGCGGCGATGAGCGCGGCGTACTTGGCGAGCGGGTGGCCGATGGCCTTGGACAGGTAGGGCACGGTGCGGCTCGCCCGCGGGTTGGCCTCGATGACGAAGACCTCGCCGCGCCTGATGACGTACTGGAGGTTGATGAGGCCGCGGACGCCGATGGCGTTGGTCAAGCGCACGCTGTGGTCCTGGATGGTCCGGACCACCTCCTCGCCGAGCGTCACCGGCGGGGTGATGCAGGCGCTGTCGCCGGAGTGGACGCCCGCCCCCTCGATGTGCTCCATGATGCCCGCCACCACGGTCGTCTGCCCATCGGAGATGGCGTCCACGTCAACCTCGACAGCTCCCTCGATGAAGTCGTCCACCAGGATGCTGGGGGTGTCCGGCAGCTCCGCGTAGACCTCCGCCAGGTAGGCGTCGAGCTCGGCGTCCGAGCGCACCACCTTCATGGCGCGGCCCCCCAGCACGTAGCTCGGTCGCACCATCACCGGGTACCCGATCTCCCGGGCCAGGCGCCCGGCCTCTGCGGGGCGGGCGGCCACGCCGCCGTTGGGCTGCGGGATGCCCAGGCGCGTGCATAGCCTGTGGAAGCTGTCGCGGTCCTCGGCGGCGTCGATGGCCGAGGCCGGGGTGCCCCAGATGGGCACGCCGGCGTCGTGCAGCTGACGCGCCAGCTTGAGAGGCGTCTGGCCCCCGAGCTGCACGATCACGCCCTTCGGCTTCTCGTGCTCCACGATGTTGAGCACGTCCTCGAAGGTGAGCGGCTCGAAGTAGAGCCTGTCGGCGGTGTCGTAGTCGGTGGAGACCGTCTCGGGGTTGGAGTTGACCATGATGGTCTCGAAGCCCGCGTCGCGCAGCGCCCACACCGCATGCACCGTGGCGTAGTCGAACTCCACGCCCTGGCCGATGCGGTTGGGGCCCGAACCGAGGATCAGCACCTTGTCGCGCGGGCTGGGCTCGACCTCGTCCTGCCACTCGTAGGTGGAGTAGTGGTACGGGGTGTAGGCCGCGAACTCCGCGGCGCAGGTATCGACCGTCTTGTACACGGGCGCGCCGTTGCCGGCCAGCCTGAGCCTGCGGATGTCGCTGGCGGAGCGGCCGGTCAGGCGCCCCAGGTCGACGTCGCTGTAGCCGAAGCGCTTGATCTCGCGCCACTGCTCCCAGGTCCAGCGGTCCGGCGAGGGCATCCGGCGGATCTCCTCCTCGCCGTCGACGATCTCCTTGAGCTGCCCCAGGAACCACGGATCGATGCGCGTCTTCTCGAACAGGGTCTGCGGGCTCTTGCCGCGCCGCAGCAGCTCCAGCACGGCGGGCAAGCGCGCGGGGTTGGGTGCCAGCAGCCGCTCCAGCGCCGGCAGGCCGAGCTCCGCGGTCTCGCCGCGCACGTCCAGCTCGAGCGAGCGCATCGCCTTCTGCAGCGACTCCTTGAAGGTCCGGCCGATCGCCATGACCTCGCCCACCGAGCGCATCTGGGTCCCCAGCGCGCGCGAGGCGCCCGGGAACTTCTCGAAGGCGAAGCGCGGGATCTTGGTCACCACGTAGTCGATGGTCGGC
>CAZBZU010000052.1:15858-26253 GCA_964496495.1 uncultured bacterium | reverse complement strand
AGCATGATCTCCTTGGCCTTGCGCTCGAGCGAGCGCTCGCTGGCGATGTTCTGCAGCACGGTGTTCTTGATGACCTGGGTGGTGATGGTGGAGCCGCCGCGGTTGGAGTGTCCGAAGAACTCCTGGTAGGTCGCCTTGGCGATGCCGGGCAGGTCGAAGCCGTAGTGGCGGAAGAACTGGTCGTCCTCGGAGGCCACGATGGCCTCCAGCGCCGCCGGGGACACCTGGTCGAGCGTCACCGGCACGCGGTTGGTGGGCTCCTTGTTCTTGCCCACCGCCGGCACGATGGTCCCGATGCGGGTGCCGTCGTGCGCGTAGACCTCGGTGTTGGAGGTGTACTCGAGGGCGTCGACCTGCTGGAGCGACGGCAGATCCTGCGCCCACTTGAGCGCGGACGAGCCGAGCAGCGCGACGAACGACAGCACGGCGGTGAGCGCCAGCAGGAACAGCCCCTGGACGATCTTCACGGCGTTCATGCTACCAGGGCGCGCCATGAGCCGGGGTTAAGACCCGGGCGGCGCGCCTCATGAGTGCGGCTGGCGCCTCCGCGGCGCGGTCCCCGCCGGCGTCACCAGCCTCGCGTCGCGAGGAGCTCCTCCTCGGCGAGGGTGTCCAGGTTGATGCCGACCATGGCCTCGCCGAGGTTGCGCGAGACGTCGGCCAGGATCTGCGGGTCCTCGAAGTGGGTGACGGCCTTCACGATGGCGTCGGCGCGGCGCAGCCACGCCTGGTTGCGCTTGGCCGGGTCCCCCTCGTTGGCGGCCGACTTGAAGATGCCGGAGCCCACGAACACGCCGTCCAAGCCCAGCTGCATCATGAGCGCGGCGTCGGCCGGGGTGGCCACCCCGCCGGCCGCGAAGTTCACCACCGGCAGCTTGCCGTGCTCGTGAACGTAGCGCACCAGGTCGACCGGGGCGCCATGGTCCTTGGCGTAGCCCATGAGCTGCTCGGGCCGCATCGCCTGGATGGCGCGGATCTCGCCGACCACCGCGCGTGCGTGCCGCACCGCCTCCACCACGTTGCCGGTGCCGGCCTCGCCCTTGGTGCGGATCATCGCGGCGCCCTCGCCGATGCGGCGCAGCGCCTCGCCGATGCCGGTGGCGCCGCACACGAACGGCACCGTGAAGGCGAACTTGTCGATGTGGTACGCCTCGTCCGCCGGCGTGAGCACCTCGGACTCGTCGACGAAGTCCACGCCCAGGGCCTGCAGGATCTGCGCTTCGACGAAGTGCCCGATGCGCACCTTGGCCATCACCGGGATCGACACGGCCTCGATGATCCGCTCGATCATCCCGGGGTCGCTCATGCGGGCGACGCCGCCCTGTGCCCGGATGTCGGCCGGGACTCGCTCCAATGCCATCACGGCGGTCGCCCCGGCGTCCTCCGCGATACGCGCCTGATCCGGCGTGACGACGTCCATGATGACGCCGCCCTTGAACATCTCGGCGAACCCGGTCTTCACCATATTGGTGCCGATCGTCTTCTCTGCCATGGCCACTCCTTCTCGCCCGCCACCGCAGGCGCCGTGCGCCGGCCGAGCCGCCCCGTCCGGCTGGCACCACACGCCCGCGCCACACTCCGCAGCGTGCCGCGGTGGCGCCAGCGACGCCTGGAGTATACGCGACGCAGGCACCGTCCCTCGTGTGCGGCGAGGGCACGGCCGGCGCGGGTCAGCCGCGCGTGAAGGCCACGTAGGCGTCCAGCTTGGCGAGGGCCGCGCCGTCGTCGATGAGCGCCAGCGCGCGCGCCACGCCCTCTGTCAGATCGCCGACCAGGTCACCGAGGTAGAGCGCGGCGCCGGCGTTGAACGCCACCACGTCGCGCTTGGCCCCGTCCACCGTGCCGGCCAGCACGCCGCGGAGCGCGGCGGCGTTGGACGCCGCGTCGCTGCCGGCCAGCTCGCTCAGCGGGTAGCGCCGCAAGCCCACCTCCTCGGGGGTCACCACGAAGGTGCGGCGCGAGCCGTCAGGCAGCAGCTCGGTCGCCTTGGAGGGGCCGCTGACGGTGAAGTCGTCGATGCGGTCGCCGTGGACCACCAGCGCCCGCTCGACGCCCAACCCCGCCAGCACGTCCGCCAGGCGCTCGGTCAGCTCGGCGTCGTACACGCCCATGAGCTGCCGGTCGGCGGCGGCCGGGTTGGTGAGGGGCCCGAGGTTGTTGAAGATGGTGCGGGCCTTCAGGTCCGCGCGGATGGGCGCCACGAACTTCATGGCGGGGTGGTGGTTCTTGGCGAACATGAAGGCCAGCCCCAGCTTGTCGATCGACTCCGCCAGGCGCTCGGGGCTCTGGTCGAGGTCGGCGCCGAGCGCCCGCAGCACGTCGGCCGAGCCGGACTGGCGGGTGATGCCGACGTTGCCGTGCTTGGCCACCCGCACCCCGGCGGCGGCGATGACGAACATGGCGGTGGTGCTGATGTTGATGGTGTCGATGCCGGTGCCGCCCGTGCCGCAGGTGTCCAGCAGCGGGCCCCCGGAGCGCACCGGCACGTGCACCGCCCGCGCACGCATGGCCTCGGCGAAGCCGATGATCTCGTCCACCGTCTCGCCTCGCGTGCGCAGCGCCGCCAGCAGCGCCGCCGCCTGCATCTGCGACAGGCGCCCGTCCATCAGCCGCCCCATGACGTCGCGGGCGGCCTCCCGGCTCAACGTCTCGCCGTCGAAGACCTGCGCCAGCACCGGCGCGATGTCGTATCTCTCGATGTCGTGCTTCTCGCCGTCGTGACCGCCGGCGCCCGGCGCCGGCGCTGCTGGCTCGCTCATGTGGACTCCTCCATGCCTGCCGTTCCCTCGCCGCGGGCATCGCCCGCGGATCGAGCCGCCGCGGCCTCGTCCGCCGCGCCGTCGAGATAGCCGCCCTCGTAGCCGGGGCTGCCCGCGCCCAGCGCCTCCAGCACGCGTCCCAGGCCGGCGCCGAGAAGCGCGCGTTTGGCAGCGACCTGCAGCGGGTGCAGGCCCAGGCGCCAGCGCAGCCGCGGGTGGCGCCGCGCCAGGCGGGCGGCATTGGCGCCGGCCGCGCGCGCCTTGTCCGCGTCCCCGCCCGCCCTGGGGTCCGGCCCCAGGTGGACCGTCACCGCGTTGGGGAGCGCGCGGAACGGCACGCCCGCCCTCGCCAGCCGGTAGCCGAGCTCCAGGTCCTCGCCGCCGTAGCCGGCGAGCTGCTCGTCGAAGCCACCGACGGCGCGGAAGTGCACGCCCGCCACCGCGCAGTTGGCGCCGTTGAGGTGCCAGTAGGCGGCGCGCCTGGGGCGCCAGCGCCGCACCGTGCCGCCGTCCTCGAAGTCGATGCCGCCCACGGACACGCACAGCCCGGCCTCCTGCCGCGCCACGTGCCTGGCCAGGGCGTCCGGCGCCGGCGAGCAGTCGTCATCCGAGAACAGCAGGATGCTGCCGCAGGTGCGCTGCGCGCAGGCGTTGCGCGCGGCCCCGGCCGGCAGCCGCTGCGGCAGCTCCACCAACTTGAGCGCGAAGGGCAGCTCGAGCGCCTCCAGTCGCGCGGCGTCCACCTCGTCGGCGGCGTCCGGGCCGCCCCCCGGGCCGTTGAGGCACACCACCCACTCGAACCGCTCCGGCGGCAGGCTCTGGGCCCGCAGCGCCTCGGCCTGCCGCAGCAGCAGCCCGCGCCGCCCGCTGGACACGGTCAGGACGCTGAGGTAGGGGCAGGCCACGGGTCCCCTAGAGCCGCTCCAGGAAGGTGCGCAGCATGGCGTGACCGGTGTCCGTGAGGATGCTCTCGGGATGGAACTGCACCCCCCACACGGGGTGACGCCGGTGCTCGACGCCCATCACCGTGCGGCCGCCGGCCTCGTCGACCCAGGCGTTCACCCGCAGCTCGGGCGGGAGGTGGGTGATCTCCAGCGAGTGGTAGCGGGTCGCCGTGACCGGGCTGGCGAGCCCGGCGAAGACGCCGCTGCCGTCGTGCTCCACCTCGCTGGTCTTGCCGTGCATCAGGCAGCGGGAGCGGACGACCTCGCCGCCGTAGGCCACGCCGATGGCCTGGTGCCCCAGACACACGCCGAGCGTAGGCACGCGCTCGCCGTAGCGCCGGATCACCTCCACCGACAACCCCGCCTCGGCGGGCGTGCACGGGCCGGGCGACACCACGATGCCGGCCGGGGCCAGGCCCAGCACCTCGTCGAGCTCGAAGGCGTCGTTGCGCCACACCACCGGCTCGGCGCCGAGCTCGCCCAAGTACTGCACCAGGTTGTAGCTGAAGGAGTCGTAGTTGTCCACCACCAGGACGCGCGCCACTGTCCTCACCCGAGCCCTTCGGTGGCCATCTCCACCGCGCGCTGCAGCGCCGCCAGCTTGTTGAGCGACTCCTGCCACTCCGACGCCGGGTCGCTGTCCGCCACCACGCCGCAGCCGGCCTGCAGGTGCAGCCGCCCGCGGGCGGCGACCACCGTGCGCAGCGTCAGCGCCATGTCCATGGCGCCGGACACGCTGAGGTAGCCGAACGCGCCGGCGTAGGGGCCGCGGCGCACCGGCTCGAGCTCGTCGATGATCTCCATGGCCCGGATCTTGGGCGCGCCGGAGGCGGTGCCCATCGGCAGCGTCGAGGCCAGCGCGTCCAGCGGGGTGCGGCCGGGCGCCAGCTCGCCCTCCACGGTGGAGACCATGTGCATGACGTGACTGTAGCGCTCGACGTGCATGAGGTCCGCCACCCGCACGCTGCCGAAGCTGCAGACCCGGCCGAGATCGTTGCGGCCGAGGTCCACCAGCATCACGTGTTCCGCCCGCTCCTTGGCGTCGGCCAGCAGCTCCGCGGCCAGCGCCGCGTCCTCGCTCGGGGTCGCGCCGCGCGGGCGGGTGCCGGCGATGGGGCGCGTCTCGACGCGCCTGCCGTCCGACCTCACCAGGCTCTCCGGGCTGCTCGACACCAGCGTGACGGGCCCCAGGTCGAGGTAGCCGAGGTAGGGGCTGGGGTTGATCGAGCGCAGGGCGCGGTAGATGGCGAAGGGGTGGACGCCCTGGTCCGCGCTGAGGCGCTGGCTGGGCACCACCTGGAAGACGTCGCCGGCGCGGATGTACGCCACGGCACGCTCCACCGCGGCCATGAAGCCCTCGCGCGTGAAGTTGCTGGAGAAGCCGCTGAGGCGTCCGGCGCGGTCGCCGGGAACGCCGGGCAGCGGCCCGCGCAGCCGCTGGTAGGTCGCCTCCACCAGCGAGCGCGCTCGCGCCTCGTCGGCGTCGTCTCCCTCCACCGCCGGCGCCACCAGGTACAGGCGCCTGCGGAGGTGGTCGACGATCACCAGCACCTCCGGCTCGATGAACAGCAGGTCGGGCACCTCGAGCTCGTCGGGGTTGGCGTCGGGGAGCTGCTCGTAGAGGCGGATCAGGTCGTAGCTGGCGTAGCCGACGGCACCCGCCCAGAACGGCGGCAGCTCCGCCGCGCCGGCCGCGGGCCGGACCGTCATGTCCCACAGGGCCCGTAGCGGGTCGCTGCTGTCGAAGCGCTCGCTCGCGCCGGGGCCGGTGACGGTGACCTCCCTGCCGCGCGCCTCGATGCGGCGGCGCTGCCCCGTGCCGATGAACGAGTAGCGCGCCACGTGCTCGCCCTGCTCGACGCTCTCGAGCAGGAACGACGGGTGGCCGGCGACCTTGAGGTAGGCGGTCAGCGGGGTCTCGAGATCCGCGAGCAGCTCCCGGTACACCGGGCGCACCCGGCTCGATGCGCGGGTCGTGATGGGCAAGGGGGTCTCCGTTCCAGGGACGAGGGGCAGGCGCGCGTCGCGCCTCAGGCTGCCGGCGTGCGACGGCTCTGGCGCCATCGGCCGAGGGCCCCGGTCCAGGAGTGGAGGACGGCCATGCCGCGAGTATACCGGCAAGCGGGCAGCCGCGGCTCCCAGCCGGCGCTCAGCCCTGCTCGGCGGCCTCCTGGAAGAACATGCCGATGGCGTTGTAGCCCGCATCCACGTGCAAGGTCTCGCCGGTGATGCCGCCGCCGAGCTCGTCGACCAGCAGCGTCAGCGCCGCGCCGCCCACCTCGTCGGCGTCGATGCTGCGCTTCAGCATGCTGTGCCTGCTGCCCTCGGCGTACATGGTGCCGAAGCCGCGGATCGAGCGGGCGGCGACGGTGCGCACCGGGCCCGCGGAGATGGCGTTGACGCGGATGCCGCGCGGGCCGAGATCGTAGGCGAGGTACCTCATGCTGGCCTCGAGCGCCGCCTTCGCCACGCCCATCATGTTGTAGTGCGGCACCACCCGCTCGGCGGCGAGGTACGAGAGCGTCACGATGCTCCCGCCGCCCTCCATCAGCCTGGCGGCGCGGTTCGCCACCGTCACCAGCGAGTAGGCAGACACCTCCATGGTGGTGCGCCAGTCCTCCCGCGCGGTCTCCGCGAAGGGCCGCTCGAAGGTGCTGGCCGGCGCGAAGCCGAGGGCGTGCACGACGTAGTCGAGGTGCCCTAGCCGGTCTTCCAGGGTGGCGAACAGGCGCTCCAGCTGCCGGTCGTCGGTGACATCGCACTCGGCCAGCACGGTTCCCTGCATGTCGGCCGTGAGCTTCTCCAGCGTCGGTCGCAGGCGCTCGCCCTGATAGCTGAAGGCGAGGCGGGCGCCCGCCGCGGACAGCGGCCGGGCGATGGCCCAGCCCAGGGAGCGCTGGTTGGTGACGCCCATGACCAGGCCGTTCTTACCGGTCAGATCGATGCCGTACATGGTGCTCCCTTCACACCGCCACAACGGCGTGCGGCGGCACGCTGCCGCCGCACGGACCCCGTTCACGGCTGCGCCAGTCTACCCCAGGCTGTCGTGACGGGCGGGGCTAGCCTTCGGCCATCAAGCGCTCGAACCGCTCGCGCGCGTCGTTCGCCTTGCCGCGTTCGCCGCGCGCCTCCCACACCGACGCCAGCCCCTCCCAGGCGACCTCGCTGAACGGCTCGTGCTCGGTCATCTTCTGGTAGAGCATGGTGGCCCGGTTGAGGTCCTCCTCCTCCTCGGCGCGCTCGGCGGCGGCCTGCAGCAGGGTGAGGTGCTCCGCCTGCAGGTTGAGGCGGATGGTCTCGATCCAGGCGGAGTCGAAGCCGATCAGGAAGTGCCCCTGGTAGACGTCGAGCGCCGCCTGGTAGTCGCGCAGCTCGCCGGTCTCGCGGGCCCGCTGACTGAGCTGGCGGTACTCGTCGATGTCGTACTCGATATTGAACTTGCTGTGCAGGTAGTAGCGACGGTTGGCGGACTCGACCAGCTCGCCGCCCATCACCTTGCGCAGGCGGTAGAGGGTGGTGTGGAAGCTGCTCGAGGCCTTCGACTCGGTCTTCCCCGGCCACAGCGCCTCGGCGACCTCGAAGGTGGTCACGCCGGAGCGGTGCTCGAGCAGGTAGAACAGCAGCTCCAACGCCTTCAGCGAGTCCCAGTCGAGGCGCTCGCCGTCGCGGTTGATCACCGGGTGGCCGAAGCCCTTGGCGGTCACCACGCCCTCGAGCGGCTTGCGCAGCTCCGCGATGCGCTTCAGCCGCACCGCCACCGCGTCGAGCAGCTCGGCCTTGTCGAACGGCTTGGTGAGGTAGTCGTCGGCCCCCAGGGTCATGCCGCGCCGCATCGAGCTGCGGTCCTCCATGGCGGTGAGGAACAGGAACGGCACCGCGCGCAGCTCCTGGATGGTGCGCGCCTTGCCGTAGAACTCGAAGCCGTCCATGCCGGGCATCGAGATGTCCGACACGATGACGTCCGGTCGGAGCCCCTCCTGGAGATCCTCCATGGCCTCGAACGGGCTCTCGAACGTCAGTACCGAGTATCCGGCCGCGACGAGGCTCAGCTCCGTCACCTTCAACGTCGCGGGCTCGTCGTCCACGACCATGACAAGCGTCGTCGACATCAACCGAAGTCTACCTAAGCGCCGGGGCGCCCAGTATGAAGGAATCGACCACCGCCGTGCACGGCGCGTCGCGGGTCATGCGCCGACACGCTCATCCCTCCCACGACTCGGTGTGCTGATAGTGGACCAGCGCCGAGAACTCCACCGTCATGTCGAGTGCCGTGGTGGCGAACTTGACGTCCACCACGACATCGTTCCGGTCGAGCGAGCCGACGAAGTCGTTGAGGCGCTCCTCGAAGAGCTCGAAGTTGTTGGAGCTGATGAGCTTGAACCTCGGTTCCATTCCCTAGCCTCCTCGGGCGGAGCGTAACAGCGTTTCCGGATCGTCCCCCATGATGGCGTCCACACCCATGGCACGCAAGCGGCGCATGTCGTCGGGATCGTTGACCGTCCACACGTTCACCGCCACCGCCCGCGCGTGCGCGCCCGCGACCCGCCCGCGGTCCACCATGCCGTGGTGCGGGTGGAGGGCGTCGACGTGCAGCCACCCCGGCCGCGGCCGCGCGCCGAGGCGGCGCACGGTGTCCGGGGCGTAGAGCAGCGCCACCCGCAGGCCGGGCGCCAGCAGCCGCACCCGCAGCAGCGATAGCGGGTTGAAGCTCGACACCAGCACGCGGTCGGCCGCGCGCGAGGCCAGCACCGCCCGCACCACCGCGCGCTCCAGCCCGCGGGTGCGCACCCCCTCGGCCTTGATCTCCAGGTTGAGCAGCCGCCCGGGATACCCGCGCGCCAGCGCGAACAGCTCGTCGAGGGTGGCGAGCTGCGGCAGCCGCTCGCGCAGCTCGGCGAGCGTCAGATCGCGTACGTCCGTGCCCTCCACCGCGCTGTCGTGGGTGATGACGAGGGCGCCGTCGAGGGAGCGCTGAACGTCGAACTCGACGCCGTCGAGGCCGGCCTCGAAGGCGCGGCGGAAGGCACTCAGGGTGTTCTCGGGAGCCACGGTGCGAGTCCCGCGGTGGCCGACCAGCAAGGGCCCCCCGCGGCCCACGCCGGGCAGCGTGCGCCCGCGCCACATCAACCGCCACACGGCCAGTGCCAGGGCCAGCAGCAGCAGGAAGGCCAGGGCGTCGGCGGTCGAGCCGAAGGGGCCTCGAAGCACCATCCGAGTATAGCCGCAGGCCCGGCCGCCGTCCTGGGCGGGCGCCCGCCGTACCCCGCGCCCCGTGGACGGCGGGCACCACCTGCTAGCATGGTGGCGTCGTGGACGTGACCAAGGCCCGCAAGCGCCGCCCGCGCCGCGAGTGGATCATGCGCGCCGTGGACCCCGTGGCACGCCCCACCGTGGCGGCGCTGGCGCGCGCCGGCGTGTCGCCGCTCGCCGTGGTGCTGGCGCACGGCGCCGTCGGGCTGATCGCCGCCGTGCTGCTCGCCCAGCACGGCCGCGTCCCGCTGCTGGCGGCGGCGCTGACGCTGCAGCTGAAGACGCTGCTCGATAACGTCGACGGCGGCCTGGCGCGGGCTACCGGCCAGGTGACCGAGGCGGGCCGCTACCTCGACACCGTCGTCGACCTGCTGGTGAACGTGGCGCTGTTCCTGGCGCTGGCGCGGCACGGGCCGGTGCTGCCGGCACTGCTGGCGCTGGTCTGCCTCACGCTGCTGCTGTCGCTCGACTACAACCTGGAGGCGCGCTACCGGCAGGCGCGGGAGGAGCCGGACGGCCACCCCGCCGCGCTCCCGGCGGGCGCCCCGGCCTGGCTCCTGGACGTTCCGCGCGCGCTCTACCGTGCGCTGCTGGCACCGCAGGATCGGCTCCTGCGGCGGCTCGACCGGGCCCTGTTCGAACGCGCCGCCGGCATCCCGGAGGCGGACGCGCCGGAGGAGCTGCGGCTGGCCTGGTCCGACCTCTTCTCCACCGCCACGGTGGTGAACCTGGGTCTCAGCACGCAGCTCGCCTTGCTGGGGCTGCTGGCGCTCGCCGGCCGTCCCTACCTGTACGTGCCCCTGGTGCTGGCGCAGACCGCCTACGCCGCCGCGGTGCAGGGCGCGCGCGTCGTGCGGCTGCGGCGCACGCGCCAGGCCGGACGCGGGAGGGCTGCATGAGCGCGGCGGCAGCGGCCGAGGCGCCGGGAGGCCGCCGGCCGCTGGCGACGGTCGGCGTGCTGGTGGTGGGGCCGTCCGGCCGCGTGCTGCTGGTGCGCACGCACAAGTGGCGCGGACGCTGGGGGGTGCCGGGAGGCAAGGTGGAGTACGGCGAGCGCATGGCCGAGGCCGCGCGCAGGGAGGTGCTCGAGGAGACCGGCCTGGAGATCGCCGATCTGCATTGGGCGCCGGTGCAGGAGGCCGTGGAGAGCCCGGAGTTCCATCACCCGGCCCACTTCGTGCTGCTGAACTACGTCGCCCGCAGCGACGGCGAGCGGGTGAGGCTCAACGCGGAGGCCGACGCGCACGCCTGGGTCGAGCCGGAGGAGGCGCTGGAGATGGACCTCAACAGCTTCACGCGGGTGCTGGTGGAGTACTACCGGCGCCACGGCTTCAGCGGCCCCGAGCTCGCGACCTCGCAGGAGGCGCCGGGTGGCTGAGGCGGGCGGCCGGGCAGGCGACCGGGGCGGCGCCCTGGTGACGGGCTCGGCCCGCGGCATCGGC